>JAVEQI010000045.1:0-17520 GCA_034007745.1 Desulfobacterium sp. | reverse complement strand
TTCCATGGGTTCGCATGTCCATGAAGAAGATGGTGCACTCAAGGCTGTCTCCTGCATGTTCCTTTGCAATGACCGCCTCTTTCAGGGCGTACATGCAGCAGACCGACGAGCAGTAGCGATGGTCACAACGATTCATGTCCCTTGATCCCACACACTGGAACCAGGCGATCTTTTTCGGTTCCCTGTTGTCGGAGAATCGTGTGAGGTGACCTTGGGTGGGACCGGATGCTGAGAGGATTCTCTCAAACTCCATTGCCGTCATTACGTTGGGGTGGCTCGCATACTGATAGTAGTCAAGACCCGCAGGATCAAAGGCCCTAAAGCCGGGAGCAAGGATCACTGCACCGGCGTCTATGGTTTCGGTTGCCGGTTGTTCAAGGTGGGTCTCAAGGGTCAGGGCTCCTGCACCGCAGGCCTTGACGCACTCATAACATTCGCAGCAGACCATGCAGTCAAGGCAGCGGCTTGCCTCGGCAACTGCCTGCTCTTCGGTGAATCCAAGCTCTATCTCGTCAAAGCCTGCCAGGCGCTGTTCCATGGGGATTCTTTCCATAATTCGGCGCTGGGATTTTTTGATTTTGTCTGGAATGGGGTTGAAGTTCTTCTGGGCGTATTCCACGGGTTCCCGGCCAAGCGCCAGGTCCTCATTGTCAAGGAATCTGAGGATGGAGATGCCTGCCTCGTTGCCTGCGGCAATCGCATTGATGGCTATGGAGGCACCGGTCTCGGCGTCGCCGCCTGCAAACACCCCTTTTCTTTTTGTCTCAAAGGTGATGGGGTCAACCTCTATGTTGCCCCAGCGGTTGAGGGTAATTCCCTCTTTTTCATTAATGCATGAGGTGTCGGTGCGCTGGCCGATTGCCGGGATGATGTAGTCGGTATCTATGACAAAATCGCTGCCCTCCACCGGAACCGGTCGACGACGACCGCTTTTGTCTGGTTCTCCAAGCTCCATGCGAAAGCAGCGGATGCCGATGGTCTTGCCATCGTCTACAACAACTTCCTTGGGAGCCGTTAAAAACTGTATTTCAACTCCCTCTTCAAGGGCGTCTTCGATTTCTTCATCCAGGGCCGGCATCTCTTTTTCGGTCCTGCGGTAGAGGATGCTCACCTTTGTGGCTCCGACTCTCAGAGCAGTCCTTGCAGCATCGATGGCCACGTCGCCGCCGCCGATGATAACCACCTTGCCGTTCAGCGGTTTGAGGGTTCCAAGGGCCGCCTCCTTGAGAAGCTCAACCCCGGAGATCACCCCGTCAAAGGCCTCGCCCGGAATGCCGAGCTCCATGCCCTTGTGACAGCCGATGGCCAGATAGACCGATGAGAACCCGTCGTCAAACAGGGAATTGACGGTAAAATCACGGCCAAGGGCCTTGTTGTACTGGATCTTTACGCCAAGGTTATCGGTAATATAGGAGACCTCATCATCAAGAATTTTAGGGGGGAGCCTGTAGTCTGGAATACCGACTCTCAGCATGCCTCCCGATACTGGAAGGGCCTCAAAGATGGTTGTCTGTACACCCTTACTGGCAAGAAAGGCCGCTGCGGTAAGTCCTGCAGGTCCCGCCCCCACGATTGCCACCCGCTCTTTCCTCGGGGTAATTTCGGGAATGGGCATATCCTTGATGTTGACTTGATCGGCAATGAAGCGCTTAAGGGTACAGATGGACAGTGGGGATTCCACCAGCTCCCTGCGACAGGCATCCTCACAGGGATGGGGGCAGATCCTGCCGATGGTGCCGGGCAGGGGAAGGTTCCTCAGGATGACTTCAAGGGCCTCCTTGTATTTCTTGTTGCGTGCAAGGGCCACGTAGGCATGGGCGTTGACACTGTTGGGACAGGCGTTGGTGCAGGGGGAACGATCTTTTTTTGTGATGGAATAAGCCCCGGGTACAGCCTGGGCATAGGGTTTGTAGGCAGCCTGCCTTGTTGCAAGTCCCTCTTCAAAAAGACTTGGAAGACTCACAGGACAGACATCGGCGCAATCGTTGCAACCGGTGCATTTTGCCAGGTCTATGAATCTCGGGGTCCTGTCCAGGGTGATCTGAAAATTACCTGCGGTGCCCGTTATGGCTTTAGGTTCACTAAGGGTGTGTAGTTCTATGTTTAAATGCCGGCCGACCTCGACCAGTGTTGGTGAGATAATTCACATGGCACAGTCATTGGTGGGGAAGGTCTTGTCTAGCTGGGACATGACCCCGCCAATGGACGGGCTTTTTTCAACCAAGTGGACATAATATCCGGAATTGGCAAGGTCAAGGGCAGACAGCATACCTGAGATGCCTCCTCCGATTACCGCTACCGAGCCTGTTACTTTGTCTGTCATTTTTTTTCTCCCATATGAAAAGTTGATGAAAGCTGTTCATCACTTAATTTACCTATAGAGAACTAAAATTCTTTTATTTCGTCTGTTTTTATACTATGTTACCTGCATTATATAAAAAATTGAGGTGCCCAGGGTTGCGGGTGGCACCAAATTGCAATGTGATTTATTATATGGTACTTAAAGTTTAAAAAATACGATGTCAATGAATTTTGTAAGAAACTCACTCCAAAGCGATATTATTGGCGGATTTTCATAAAAAATGGGGTATTGGTGAACAAGAAAAAAATTGTCCTTGTCTGTGGGCCTACGGGCATAGGAAAAACCGGGTTTGCAATCGATCTTGCTTTGCGGGTTAATGGAGAGATCATCGGGGCAGATTCCATGCAGATATATCGGTATATGGACGTTGGTACGGCAAAACCCGATCATGGTGAACGCGCCATGGTTTTTCACCACCTTGTGGATGTGGTTGACCCGGACGAGGATTTTGATGTGGCCCGTTTTGCAAGCCTGGCCGACGCTGCCATTGATCAACTCCTTCAGACGGGCAGGGCGGCAATTGTGGCGGGGGGTACCGGCTTTTATTTCAAGGTCCTTGTTCACGGGCTTTTCAGGACAACAAAGGCCAACCCGACTGTTGTTCGAGCCTTGGAAAAGGAGGTAGCAAGGGGTGTGGACCTCCATGCCAGGCTTTTAACTGTTGATCCTGAATCTGCGGCAAAGATTCATCCCAATGATCTGTTCAGGATTATCCGTGCCCTTGAGGTGGCAACAACCCATGGGACCCCCATTTCACAGCTGAGACAGGCCCATGGTTTTAAGGGTGAGCGGTACAGAACTTTGAAATTCGGGCTTTACATGGATCGTGAAAACCTGTACCAGAGAATAGAAAAACGGGTGGATATGATGCTTGATCAGGGGCTTATTGAGGAGGTTAAAGCCCTTTTAGATCGAGGGTATGGGTTGGGTTTAAAATCCATGCAGTCCATTGGTTACAGGCACGTTGGCCAGTATTTGCAAGGTGAGACAGGATTTGAAGAGATGGTTACCCAATTGAAGCGTGACACCAGGCGATATGCAAAACGTCAGCTCACCTGGTTCAGGCAGGATAAGGATATGATATGGCTGATGCCCCATGAGATAGAGCGGGCCTATTCCCTTACTGCAGATTTCCTATAACCCACACGTCCTGGCGGACACAACGAAGAATGAAATACAAAGGGCTATTTAGATGCAAAAACAAAAAAACGGGCCGGTTATAGCACTTCTGATGGTAATGATGGCAATGATTCTTTTCTCGTGCATAGCTAAACCACCCCTTGCTCCGACCATGGAGCAGGATGGGAAAGTTCCCGGTTCGGAGGATCAAATGGTTCAGGTCGTTGAGCCTGAAAGAAGCGAGGTTGAAACTTTGCTTGAGCTTGCCCGGGATCTTGAGCAGGGTGCGAGTATTGTTGAGGTGCTGCGCCTTTATGGCAAAGCCCTTGAACTCGCAGATCAAGGGGAAGAGGAGAGGGTAAGAGGATATCTTAACAGATTTCTTGCCACTGTTGATGATGCTGAGCTTGAGCGTTTATCGGCATCTGAATCCCTAGAAATTCCAAGGGCAGAGACCATGTACAGGCTTGGCCTGAATTACGGTGCCCAGGGTAAAAACCAATCTGCCATTGATATCCTTGGTCAATTTATCAAGGAGTATCCCGACCACCTGAATGCTCAAAATGCAAGGGAGGTTCTTTTGCTTGTGCAGGAGCATCTGTTCAGGAAGAACACGGTAGGGTGCCTTCTTCCCCTGTCCGGAAGATTCAGCATTTTTGGAGAACGCGCCCTCAAGGGTATGGAGATTGCCGTTAAGGATCTCTCCGCCCAGTATGACCAGGAAATCACCGTGATCATCAAAGATACTCAGTCGGATGATGCCCGGGCTGTAACCCTGGTTCAAGAGTTAGCCGCTCAAAAAGTTGCAGGCCTGGCAGGGGCGATCATCACCTCCGAGGCTGCGGCAGAGGAAGCCCAGCGCTGGGGAATTCCCCTTATAGCCATGACTCAGAAGAGCCAGGTTGCAAAAATAGGAGATTATGTGTTTTCTAATTTTTTAACGCCTGAAATCCAGACCCAGGCCCTTGCCTTCTATGCCGTGCGCATGCTCAATGTCGAGAGGTTTGCCATTCTTTACCCGGACGATAGATACGGCATAACCCATATGGGTTTTTTTCGGGACAGGGTAAATGAGCTGGGTGGGGAAATTGTGGGAGTTGAATCCTATGGAAAGGATCAAACCGATTTTTCAGAAGCCATTAAAAAACTTGCCGGGAAATTTCTCCTGGAAAAGGTGAAGGTCCGGGAATTTAATCAGAATATGGGTGCAAAATTAGATAACCACCCCATGAAGGATAAATCGCCAGACTTCGATTCCACCGCCTTTTTTATCCCTGACTCACCCTCTAAGGTGGGAATGATTCTTCCCCAGCTTGCCTACAATGACGTTACAGGTTGTTATTTGCTTGGAACAAACCTCTGGCATGATGAGTCGTTGATCAGGGGGGCAGAAAAATATGCCAGAAAAGCCGTGATCACCGATGGTTTTTTTGCCAGGGGCTCAAATCAAAGGGCAAGGGATTTTGCCAGGCGTTTTGAATCTCTGTTTGGTCAAGCCCCCGGTTTTATAGAGGCTGTGGCCTATGATACTCTGACAATACTGGTTCAGACCTCCATGGAGTCTGGGGTCAACTCAAGGGCTGACCTCAAAAAAGCCCTGGCCGGACAGAGAATCTTTGAGGGAGTTACGGGTCGAACCATGTTCGACCCGGACGGTAATGTCCAGAAGGAGCTTGTATTTATAACTATCAAGCGGGGGGCGTTTCACGAGATTGACCGTTGATCAAGGCACCCTGGCCAGTAGCTTCCAGGACCGACTGCCACAGTTTTCCCTTGGGATCTACGGTTTTGCGCTGCCCGGCCGATGCCTCCATGGGAATGTGGACATAGTGGTTGTTCCAGCTGCTGATCAAAAGCTTTGTCTTGCCGGCCATTCCCGCATGCACGGCGTCCCTTCCAAGAAATCCGCAGAATACGCTGTCGTTTGAATTCGCGGGAAGGCTTCTGATTATGTAACTTGGATCAATGTATTTGAGGGTCACGGGTGTGCCTCGTTGTTTAAACCATTCGGTTATCTTTTCCTTTAAAAATGTGCCGATGTCTTTAAGTTTGATATTGCCCGAAGGATCATACTCGGGGGTCTGATTTTCAAAGAAGTGTTGTCCCGCTCCCTCGGCAACCACGATGACCGCATGTTTTCTTGCCTTGAGCCTTTGTTCAAGGGCTGTAAGAAACCCATATTCACCCGTAAGATTGATCTCTATTTCCGGAATCAGAACAAAATTTGCATCCTGCTGGGCAAGGGCCGCCGTGGCAGCCAGAAATCCCGAATGGCGGCCCATGAGTTTTATCAGACCCACGCCGTTGGGGTATCCCCTTGCCTCGTTGTGGGCGCCCTTGATAGCAATGGTTGCGATGTCCACGGCCGTGTCAAATCCAAAGGTTCTTGAAACCAGATGTATGTCATTGTCTATGGTTTTGGGGATGACAATGATGCTTACCTTTAGTCGCCGTTCGGAGATGATCTCAGTTATTTTGTTTGCAGCCATGAGGGTTCCGTCTCCGCCAACCATGAACAGGATTCCTATGTTCATACGTTCAAGGCAGTCGACAATGGTGTCGATGTCCTGGGTCCCCCTGGAACTGCCCAGTATTGTGCCGCCCATATCAAGAATGTTCGTGACTGAAGCCGCTGTCAACTCCATGACCTCGTGGCCGTACTCGGGGATAAACCCCTGGAGGCCGTGGCGGATGCCGTAGATGTTTTTCACCCCATAGCAGTGATAGAGTTCCAGTACAACGGAACGTATTATATCGTTGAGTCCGGGGCAAAGCCCGCCGCAGGTTACTATGGCACATTTGAGCTTGCTCGGGTCAAAGTAGATCTTTTCCCTTGGCCCTGCCTTTTCAAAGCTTGGGGGTTCGATACCGTTTTTAATGGCGTTTTTAATCTTTTCAAGATCAACGTCGATGAGCACCCGGTCCTGATCTTGTACAAATCTTTCCATATAACTGCCCTTGGTGTCTTTCCCAAGGGGAGAGAGGACCTTGGCCTCTCCAAGGGTTTCGATCCTGGTGGTGATTGTGTCAGTTTCCATGGCGATCTTCTCCTAATAAGTATAGATGGTTCTAATACTTCTGTTTTGTGAAAAATTGATGGCAGAGCCCCTTTGGGTTACCCTGACCGGGACAATGAAAATCAAAGGGCGGAATCATAACATTTCCCTGGGGTGCCCAGATTGGGCGCATATAGAGGCTTCCAGATAAGGTTCATGAGCCATTGAACTGAAAGGCCCCCTTGCCTAAAATGTCGTGGAGATGGAGGATTCCGATGAGCTTTTTGTTCGTATCGATTACGGGCAGGGCCGTTATCTCATGTTTTTCCATCATGTTCAGGGCGTCAAACAGCGGGGAAGTAGGCAAAATAGTGTAGGGCTCCCAGCTCATAATATCCTGAACCATTGTACTCTTAAAATCAAAACGACCATTGGCAATGTTGTGGCGGATGTCCCCGTCCGTGATAATGCCGAGGAGCGTATTCTCCATGTCAGTTACAAGGACCGCACCAAGCTTGAAATCTTCCATTACCCCGATGGCACGGATCATGCTGTCTTCCAGGGCAACCACCGGCGGAGGGGTATCGTGGTTCATGATTTCCTTGACCATGCAGGAGAGGCGCTGGCCAAGTGCACCGCCCGGATGGGAACGTTTGAAATCACTCTCCTTGAAGTTCTTCTTTTTAATCAGGACTACGGCCAGGGCATCTCCCATGGCAAGCTGGGCCGTAGTGCTGCAGGTGGGGGCAAGCCCCAGGGGGCATGCTTCTCGTTCAACGCCCGTGTCAATGACCAGGTCGCAAAGCTTTGCCATGGTCGAGTCGCAATTTCCAGTAAAGGCGACCATTGTGCAGCCAAGGGCCTTGATTGAGGGTAGGAGCAGGTTCAGCTCCCGGGTTTCTCCGCTGTTTGAAATGGCGATGACCAGATCCTGTTCAAGCACCATGCCAAGATCTCCATGCATGGCTTCAACCGGGTGTAGAAACATTGCGTTGGTTCCGGTGCTCGTGAGGGTGGCGACTATTTTTTTACCAATCAGGCCTGATTTCCCGATACCAGAAATGATGACCCGCCCCTTTAAATCCAGAATTGCCTCGACCATCTGCTCAAAGTCAGGGCCTAACTTATCTATGAGATGAAGGATGCTTTCAGCCTCTTTTTTAAGTACTTCTTTTGCTTCTTGTAATATCATTTGCTGTCACTTTTGTAGAGTTAAATTTTTCTGTTTATTGCTCTGCCATACTTAAATCCATGAAAATCAGGTAAGCCGTTACAGATTCAATGCCACCTTCGGCAGCATTGTTCCATACTCTTTAAAATTTCGGTGGAGTTCAAAACAGCGGGTGAGATCATGGCAGATATGGCCGCAGGTTCCCTTGGCAATATAGTCTTTTAAATAGGGCCGGTATGAGGGATGGGCACAGGTGTCGATTATTTTTTCGGCCCGCTCCAGGGGTCCCAGTCCCCGCAAATCGGCCAGTCCCTGCTCTGTTACCACAATCTGAACCGAATGCTCATTGTTGTCTACATGGGGAACCATGGGAACCACCGAGGAAATTTTACCTCCCTTTGCAGTGGAAGGAGTCATAAAGATCGACAGGTGACTGTTCCGGGCGAATTCGCCGCTTCCTCCTACCCCGTTCATCACATGGGTGCCCATGACATGGGAAGAGTTTACATTGCCATAGATATCGAATTCAAGGGCCGTATTCATGGCCACCACCCCCAAACGCCGTATAATGCCGGGATGATTGGATATCTCCTGGGGCCGGAGCACAATTTTCCGGCTGTAAAAATCCATGTTCTCCCCGATCTGTCTGAGCTTTTCCGGCACTATTGTTAACGAGGTTGCAGAGGCACCTAAAAGTTTGCCCGCATCAATCAGGTCCATCATGGAATCCTGGAAAACTTCCGAATACATGTAAAAAGGCGGGATGTCCGGGTGATGACCCAACCCTGCCAGAACGGCATTTGCAGTATTGCCCACCCCGGCCTGGAGGGGGAAAAAATCAGGGGGAATCCGGCCGGCCAATTTTTCCTTGAGCAGGAATTCAATGACATGGTCTGCTATTTTTTTACTGGTATCATCCTCCTTATCATAGGCCGCTACCTGATCTGGCTCATTGTTTTCAATGATGCCCACCACCTTTTTGGGATCCACCTGGGCATAGGGCCACCCGATTTTGGCCAAGGGCGAGTGTATATTGATGGGATAGCGTCTTGGCGGAGGCGGCATAATAACAATATCGGCAAGTTCACTTAGTCTATGGGAATGACAATGGTTCAATTCTATTATAACCTTGTCAGCACAGGCAAGCCAGGTGGGAGATGCCCCGATGGAGGCGGAAAGATACACCCTGCCGTCCGGGGTAATATGGGTGGCTTCCACAACCGCCACATCCACCCGGCCGAAAAAACCTGCCCCCACGGTCTGGGCTACATGGGACAGATGCATGTCCACATACTCCACTTCCTGGCGGTTGATCTGATCCCTGAGTGTCTTACCCCCCTGGTAGGGGGCCCGCCAGGAGATGGCATTGGCCTTGGCCAGATCATTGTCAATATAGTTCCCGCTGGAAGCTCCGGTGATAACCCGGATCCGAAAGCTGCGACCCTGGTTGTGTTGCTGTCTTGCATGCTCAGCCAGTATTACCGGTACTGCCTTTGCTGCTCCGGCTGCGGTAAACCCGCTAAAGGCAATGGTGTTCCCATCTTTTATCAGTGAGACTGTTTCTTCTTTAGAAATCACCGGATATCCGTTTACTTTCATATTTCTCTACCTATCATGAGTCTTATTTATGTCCTAACCAGATCAAGAAACAAGTTTTTATTAACGTTTCTAAAACGTTTATAATAGGACTGTAAATGCCCGTTGGCAAGGCGTAAAACATTAATTCTGATTGCAGTAATTTTATTTGACAGCGGCAGAGGCTGTTGTAGAGGCGCCTAATCTGGGATTTCTAATTAGGACACCCCAGGAAAACAGTAACATTCCGCTGGTAAAAAAAACAGAAATTCTATTTATGCATTGTCTGCGTTGGGGGCGGCGGCCAGTATCACCTTGCTGAAAATCAAGAAACAATGGGGATCTGATTTTCTTCGTTCAGCAAGGTGATACTGGCCGCCGCCTAAAGAAGGAAGTCAAAATTAGAACTGCTGGTAAAAAAATAAGGGTGTTGACAAAACAGGGCACAATGATATAGTAACAAATTCGAAAAAAAAGCGTTATCAAGCACAGGGCGGAAACCTTCCATGGTTTCCATTATTTTTGGGAAATATAGATGGGATTTTAAAAATGATCTGTACAACAATTAGAAAAGGTGACGAGTGTGTTTTCATGACAACCAGGGGTTGCAACTATAACGGCGGGGCCTGCAAGCCTGTTGTGGAGGCCTGTGAAGCCTGCCAGAAGGTCGCAACCTATGAGGCAGGTAATTACTGCACCACTGCACCTGATCCAGCGCTCAAGTGGAAAAACGGTAATTGCAACTTTGCCACCAATATAAAAGGGACTGCTACCGATGCCCAGAAGCAGAAAGTCAACCCCATGAAGGCTTCAAAACGTCGTAAATAAGACTCTCCTTGGACCTGAATCCAGCTCACTCGTGATACCAGGTTCAAGGATTTCCCACCTTTCCATGCACTTCAAAAGGAATAATCAAGATGAATCCCCTTGCCCAGGAACTTAACACTCTAATTCAGAACCTTAATCCCCATGTCTTTGAAATGCTGTCGGATATGGGTAAAAATCTTTTTTTCCCAAAGGGGATACTGACCCAGAGTGCCGAAGCAAAGCTCAAGGCGGACAAGATAAATGCAACTATCGGCATAGCCAGGCAGGACGGGGTTGTAATGAATCTTCCATCAATCGCAGGTCTTGTGAGCGGTATTGATCCGGAACATTTTCTTCCCTATGCCCCTTCTTTTGGTATTCCTGAACTCAGGAAAATCTGGAAATCGTCACTTTATCTTAAAAACCCTTCGCTTAGAAACAGGGCCCTAGGGCTTCCGGTGGTTACTTCGGGCATCACCCATGCCATTTCCACCTTTGCCGATCTTTTTGTTAATCCCGGTGACAGCGTCATTCTTCCCGACATGATGTGGGGAAACTACAGCTTGACCTTTCACGTGAGGAACAGGGCTGAAATAACGCTTTATAATACCTTTAACGATTCTCTCACCGGCCTTGACCTTGATTCCTTTGAAACAACAGTCAGGAGAGAGGCACAAAAAAACGGCAAGGTTATCGTAGTTTTAAATTTTCCCAACAATCCCAGCGGTTACTCGCCAACGGTTGAAGAGGGACAAAGAATCGCTCAGATACTCACGGATGTTGCAGACACGGGTGCCAATGTGGTTGCGGCTTTTGATGACGCCTATTTCGGGCTGTTCTTTGAAGATGAGACTATGAAAGAATCCGTGTTCTCTCTGCTTGTTGATACCCATGAAAGGATACTGGCAGTCAAGCTTGACGGAGCCACCAAGGAGGACTACGTGTGGGGGCTCAGGGTGGGATTTATCACCTATGGAACCAGGGTTGCCGATAATAAAAACAATGGTAAGAGCGATGCTCTCTACGAGGCCCTTGAAAAAAAGACGGCGGGATGCATAAGGGGAAGCATATCCAACTGTTCCCATCTTAGTCAGTCCATTGTCCTTAAATCCATGGCTGATGAAAACTATCCGGCTTATAAGCAGGATAAGTTTGACCGCCTCAAGGAGAGGGTCATGGAGATCAAGGCTGTTCTCAAGGACCCCAAGTACGCCCCGGTTTTTGACGTGTATCCCTTTAATTCAGGATATTTTATGTGTATCCGTCTTAAAACGGTGGATGCCGAGACCTTGCGGGTTCATCTTCTCGACAACTATGGAACAGGTGTGATCGCCATTGGTTCAAAAAACATTCGAGTTGCATTCTCCTGTCTTGAACCGGGGGATATGGGTTTGATGTTTGATACCATTCTCAGGGGAGTTAACGATCTTACTGCTGCAGATTAAATAAGTTGAACGAAATAGCCACAAAGGGCACCCGCAGGGGAAGCCCCTGCACTGGAGTTCTTACAACACCATAGGGGGATGAGACTTTTAGGTGGGATGGGATGTAAACAACTTATTCTCAAGGATGATAAAGGGGGTTAAATCCCCGGATATTGCCGTTGCCGGCCGCTGGCTTTTTAACTTTATCCTCATCGGTATAATTGCCGGTTTAGGATCTGTGGTGTTCTACTATCTCTGCCAGGTGGGTATTCATTTCTTCATGGATTTCATGGCAGGATATCGGCCGGAAGCCCCGGCAGGTGAACAGCATCTCTTTGCCCCCACGAACACGGTTTTCAACCGGTGGGTACTCCTGATCCTTCCGGCGGCCGGCGGCATTATCAGCGGCTGGCTTGTTTATACCTTTGCTCCGGAAGCTCAGGGCCACGGCACCGATGCCGCCATTGAGGCTTACCATTCAAAGGGCGGCTTCATCCGGGGCAGGGTTCCGTTTATCAAAACCATAGCTTCTGCAATAACCCTGACAACCGGAGGGTCCGGTGGAAGGGAAGGCCCCATCGCCCAGATAGGTGCCGGGTTCGGGTCGTTTCTTGCCACCCGCATGAAGCTCTCCGACCGGGAACGGCGCATCATGATGGCCGCAGGTGTGGGAGCAGGTGTGGGCAGTATTTTCCGCGCTCCCCTGGCAGGAGCCTTGTTTGCCGCAGAGGTCCTCTACCGTGATCCCGAGTTTGAGTCGGATGTGATCATTCCCGCCGGGATTTCGTCTGTGGTCGCCTATTGTATCTTCTGCCTTGTATTTGGATGGGGGTCATTGTTTGACTCACCTGGGTTCAGGTTTCAGAACCCCCTGGAACTTGGTCCTTACACCGTACTTGCCCTTGTGCTTGTGGTGACCGGTATATTTTATATTAAGGCCTTTTACGGTATAGCCGGCTTTTTCCACCGTCTCAAAATTCCCAACTTCTTGAAACCGGCCATCGGCGGACTTGCTACAGGCATCGTCGGTTTTTTTCTTCCCTACACCCTTGCCTTTGGCTATGGATATGCCCAACAGGCCATTTTTAACGAGCTCTCCATTTCCATTCTTCTTGCCCTGGCCATCGGCAAGATTTTCACCACCTCCTTTTCCATAGGTTCAGGCGGCAGCGGGGGTGTTTTCGGGCCATCCATTGTCATTGGAGGCGCCATGGGCGGGGTGGTGGGTAAATTGTTTCATATTTTGATTCCATCGGTTGTCACCAATCCCGGCAGCTTTGTCATTGTGGGGATGGCGGGCTTCTTTACGGCCGTATCAAACACACCCATTTCAACCATCATCTTTGTCAGTGAGATGACCAATTCCTACCATTTATTGCTTCCTTCTCTCCTGGTCTGTTCCCTTTGTTATCTATTATCAAAACCGTGGACAATCTTTCACAATCAGGTAAAGAGCAGGGTTAATTCGCCGGCCCATGCAGGTGAGTTTATGATGGATATTTTACAGACCATCAAGGTACAAGACCTGATGGGACTTGTAAAAAAGGTCGTTTGCGTGAAGGAGGACATGCCTTTTTCAGCCTTCAAACGGCTCTTTTCAACTACAAAGCAGCACTACTTTCCCGTGATGAATCGGCACAACCGGTTTTGCGGAATTTTTTCCAGCACAGATATCCGCGGGGTGATTTTTTCCAATACAATCGAGGATCTTGTTGTGATGCGGGATATCATGATCTCTGATCTGATCATGACAACCCCGTCAGAAGATATCAATACGGTGCTCCAGAAGCTGACCCTTAAAAATATTGATGCCCTTCCCGTTGTCAAGGAGGATGACCATGAGGTCCTTCTCGGGCTTCTTTATCGCCGGGATGTTATTGCACATTATAATCGATACGTGAAAGAAATTAAGGGGCATCAGTAAGAAACCTCCATCAGAAACAACCCCTTTGCCGGAGCAGTAGGGCCTGCAAGACTCCTGTCTTTCCCTTCGAGGATTTTCCTGAAGTCAACCGGGGTGATTTTTCCTGATCCTGCAAGCACAAGGGTGCCAACGATGTTTCTCACCATGAATCGTAAAAAACCATTGCCCCTGATCTTGAAGTAGAAACGATCCTTTGCCGTTCTCTCAAACCCTGCCAGAAACAGCGTCCTCACCGTGGTTGAACGAGGACTTCCAGCCCCCTCGAATGCCTTGAAATCGTGGGTCCCGGTGATGATTCCGCAGCATTCCTCCATGGCAGTCAGTTTCAAGGGGTGCCTAATATGCCACACAAAATCCCGGCCAACTGCGCAGGGCAGCTCCCGGTTCAGAAAAAAATAGTGATACTCCTTTTCCCTGGCATTGTATCTTGCATGGAAAGTTTCATCCACCTCTAGGCATTCATGAATCACAATGGGACCTTTCAGCAGGCTGTTCAACCCTTTCTTCAGCTGACTCTGTCCCATGGAGGTGCAGGCATGGAAGCTTGCCACCTGGGCAAGGGCGTGAACTCCTGCGTCGGTCCTGCCGGATCCACATATCCTTATGGGCTGATCAAGCATTAGGCTTAGAGCGTTTTCGATCTCTCCCTGGATTGTGCGGCTTTTGTTCTGTACCTGCCAGCCCGAATATGCGGTTCCGTCATACTCCAGGGTGAGCTTGAAGTTCTTTTTCATAGCCGGTTGCAGGGAATGTTGGCAAGTTTTTCTTCAAAATAGTCGTCGATCAACTCCTTGTAACTTTCCTGGGGTATTTCGTTGCCGCAGAACTTGCAGCAGATGGCGATTCGGGTTCAGGAGCGCTTGATTAAAAGTGCGCCTCCGCAGGAGGGGCAGGGTGGTGTTCCAATATTTTTCATTTCTATACTTTCCAGATTTAAGGTTAAAAACAGTCTCAAAAATATGTCAAAAAAAGTAAAAGTCAAATTTGCATATTATGCACCACGGCTGTCGACCCGTGTGATCACTGTGGATGACGATACTGCGGCCGCATTTTGTGACGGCCAGCTCGGTGGGAGTCTCTTATAACCCACATGTCCTTACTGACACAACGAAGCATGAAAAACGATAGCAGAAGGCAGGCGGGGACGGGTGTTTCCCTGAACGGGTTAAATGGCAACGGTGGACACGAGGTCCAGGAGTTGCCATTTCCCTCGGAGCAGGCCATGGACGGCCTGCGAGGCTCGAAAAGATGCGCATGCATACATGAGAGAAGGGTAACACCCGTCCCCGTCTGCCGGTCGGAGTGAGTTTCATATAAAAATAAAAACAAGTGAAAGTTTTTTTGCCAGGGTGTATAATCCTTCATTAAAATGGAAAACAATTAATGCTGGGTTTCGCTGGGCTTACCCAACTTATAATGCCGGTCCGACGATTGTGACGAAAGGTCGATGTCAGGCTCAAATACAAATAGTGGAGATACAGATGAAAGGCTTTAAATTTAACGGGATTATGGCAGGTATTAAAAAGAAAGATACCTTGGATTTTGGTATCATCTTCTCTGAGAGACCTGCTGCGGCCGCAGCTCTTTTTACACAGAACAGGGTGGTTGCAGCACCCGTCATCCTGGGCAGGGAACGGATTAAGTCGGGGTTGTGCCAGGCAATTGTGGTTAATTCCGGCAATGCCAACTGCTTTACCGGCAAACAGGGGCTGGAGGATGCAAACAAAACCGCAGCCCTTGCCGCCAGGGCTTTAAATATTGCCCCCGAGCTTGTCATGGTTTCGTCCACCGGCGTGATCGGAGCGCCCTTACCCATGGAAACGATCGAACAGTCGATTCCAGACCTTGTCCAAACAATGGACCCGGATAAAATAATTTCCTTTGCAACGGCTATTTTAACCACGGATACCTTGGTCAAGATGGCAACCAGGGAATGCAGGGTAAAGGGAGGTTCTTTCACCATTACCGGTGTTGCAAAGGGTTCTGGCATGATTAAACCCGACATGGCCACCATGCTCTCGTTTGTCATGACCGATCTTGACATATCGTCTCTTTTGCTGCAGTCATGCCTTAAAAAGGCGTGTGATCGGTCGTTTAACCGGATCTGCGTTGATGGTGATACCAGCACCAACGACACTGTGGTAGCCCTTGCAAACGGTCTGTCCCACACAGTTCTTGAGGACAGTGACGATTCCTTTGAATTCCAGCGATGCCTTGACGAGGTGCTTCTTGAGCTCTCCAGGATGATCGTTAAAGACGGTGAGGGGGCTACGAAACTTGTCAAGATTGAGGTTGAAGGGGCTGTTACCGGGGAGGATGCCCTGAAGATAGCC
This sequence comes from Desulfobacterium sp., assembly GCA_034007745.1. Taxonomy (GTDB): domain Bacteria; phylum Desulfobacterota; class Desulfobacteria; order Desulfobacterales; family Desulfobacteraceae; genus Desulforapulum. Next base: position 1,809 of record JAVEQI010000045.1, on the reverse strand, counting down.
GAGACCATTGCCCAGTCTAATTTGGTAAAGACAGCTATTTACGGACAGGATCCCAACTGGGGCAGGATCGTCGCAGCTGCCGGAAGATCGGGTGCTGCTATTAATACCGAATCCCTGAATCTTAGGTTCGGTGATGTATTTCTTGTAAGGGACGGTGTTTGGCAGGGAAAGGAGGCTGAGTTAGAGGCCGCAAAGGTGATGCAGGAGAGCGAAATAGAGATTGTCCTGGATCTTAAAATGGGTGAGGCCAGGGACTGGTATCTGTTTTGTGATTTTTCCGAAGAGTACGTTAAAATCAACGCAGATTACAGATCATGAGGCTCCAGAAGTTTCTGGCCCACGCAGGGGTCTGTTCGAGACGAAGGGGCGAGGCATACATCCTTGAAGGAAGGGTCAGGGTTAACCGGGAGGTGATCCTCTCCCTTGGAACAAAAGTTGATCCTGAAGCTGACCTTGTGGAGGTTGATGGGAAAAAAATTATATTGGCCGATGATAGGAAAAAGATCTACATTGCCCTGAACAAGCCCATGGGGGTGGTGAGTTCCTGCTCCCATCCTGGAGAGAGGGTTGTGATTGACCTCATTGACATCAAGGACAGGGTCTACCCCGTCGGCCGGCTGGACAAGGATTCCGTGGGTCTCCTGCTCTTGACCGATGACGGAACCCTCCACAACCGCCTTTCCCACCCTTCGTTTGACCATGAAAAGGAGTATGTGGTTGAAACAACCGCTCCGATCACGGATCAGGCTCTGGACCAGATGGCCGAAGGGATTTTTCTTGACGCCAGGCTGACCCGGAAGGCCAGAGTGAAAAGGCTGTCTGATAACAGCTTTAACATTGTGCTGAAACAGGGACTCAACCGCCAGATCCGTCGAATGGTAACGGCCGTGGGCAATCGGGTCAAAATGCTAAAGAGAGTCAGGATGGGTAATGTCAGACTTGGAGATCTCGGCGTCGGCAAGTGGCGCTATTTAACCGAATCAGAGGTGCGGGAGCTTAAAGGATAGAAACTGTTTCGTTAAGATCCATGGGTATAACTTTTGTTTCGGGGAAGTTTTTGGCAACCTGATCCGTAAACTGGGTGATGTCAACGGTCTGGGAAAGAGGCGGGAAAAAGTCATCCTGGTGATGGGGAATGACAAGGCCGGGTCTCAGGATGTCAACATAGGTAAGGGCCTTGTCACAGATCCGGGAATGCCCCTGGAGGGGCAGGAGGAGAATGTCCCAGTTTAATCCCAGGCGTTGAAGTTCCCGGGTGGTTGACCCTCCTGAACCAAAAAAAAGGATGGACCTGTTTTCTATTTCAAACCGCCAGCCCAGGACCTGTCCGCAGGGAAAATCCAAAAACAAAGGTATGATTTCAGACAGTTTTTCACGGGCCCTGATAATAGTAGAAACCATCAATCTCAAGTCAAACCGAATATGGCGGCTGTAAAAACAGCCAGCCTTAATCCCGTTGAATTCAACTTCAAAATCTTCATTATCCACGGGCCGGATCTTTTTTTCAGGCACACCCATACCCGACAGGGTATGGGCTGCAGTTGGGCTGCACACAACACAGGCCCCTGTTTCTTCCACAACAGCCGGGATGTCCAGGATGTGATCAAAATGGCCGTGGGATATAAAAATATGGGATGCACCTCTGAGATCAGACGGGGCAAGGTGCTGGCAGGGGCTTGCATCGGCATTCCGGCTCAGGTAGGGATCAGTTAAAAAACATGCCTCCCGGGTGCTGATTTTAAACCCTGCCGTGCCCAGCCATTGAATCTCCAAGTTCATGACCTCCTGTCCTGTCTGTGCTTTTTCTAC
>JAVEQI010000015.1:0-75732 GCA_034007745.1 Desulfobacterium sp. | reverse complement strand
GGTCGCTAAAAATAAAGGAATTTAAAGTATGACCCAGTCTTTTTCAACCCCTATTTTTTTGGAGGTTGGGCTTGGAGACTGAATAGACGGCTAAAATGAATTTACAGAAAGGTTTATACACTAACCTTTCACTTTGTTCCTTGATGATTTTTTCACTCATTGTAGCCAATGGGTTTTTGCTATATTTTGCAGAAAGATTTTTGGTCGAAGAACTATTATAAACGGGAACTTTGTCTATAGGCCCCGGATTTTGGTTAGATGCTTTTGTTTTTTTCAAGCTCCATGAATGTCCACAACTGAGACAATTTAATCTTATTTTTTTGCTTCCAATCACACCACCTAAAAGACCAACCCCTCCGATTAACATTGCACCTGCGGCCGCTTTAACTATGCTGAACCCTTTGTCATTTGTTGCTATTTGAGAAGATTTACACTTTGGGCAGCAGATTGTTTTTTCAGACATTTATTTTTCCTTGAATTGCTTTGGTGTTAGATAACAAAAAATAACAGTGTTAATAAGTGGAAGTTTTCCATGCTATTGATTCTATAGATAACTTGATTTTCCACATATTAGGATATGAAACTAATAAACGTGTAAAAATTTTCCACTTATGGCATTTTAAGCTTTGTTTTTCCCCTTATCACGCTATAATTGCTTAACATGGAAAGTCAATCAAATTTTCATCCCAATCCAAAGTTAAAACTAATGGACCAGGTTCGTGAGGTTCTGCGATACCATCATTACGCCTATCGAACTGAACAGACCTATTGTCAATGGATATTGCGGTATACCCGCTGGTAAACAATGCTGTTCAACAACTCAAAGAGGAAGGTCCTTAGTTTTGACAAACACTTTTCCTTTTTTTACAAGGCAGCGGTAAAGCTTGAGGTCCTCAACGGTGTCAATGTCAAACCAGGTCTTTTCAATCTTGACGGTTAAGTCTGATGCCGTGGCAATGGTGGTTTTGACAATTAAAATTCCCGTTTCCATTCCAGAAACTCTTATTACCGCCCGCTTATTACCAAACGGTGAAGGCTAGTGCAATGGCAAGATAGCGAAGGCCCTTGCCCATGGTCACGAGGATCAGAAAGAGGGGGAAGTTGACCCTTAAAACACCTGCGGCAATGGTCAGGGGGTCGCCGATTACAGGCACCCATGCAAAGAGGAGGCAGGGTGGGCCAAAGCGTTTGAACTGGCGGGTTGCCCGGGTAAATTCCTGCTCTGGGATGCGGAGAATTTTTTCCATTGTGAACTTTGCGCCCCACAGTCCCATGAGGTAGTTTACAACCGAACCGAGCACATTGCCGATGGTTGCAACTATCACTGAAAGGGCGGGGTCATGGCCGTTGGCAAGCAGCACTCCCAGGACAACTTCGGAACCCATGGGGAGAATTGTGGCTGCGGCGAAGGAGGCTAGAAAAAGTCCGGCAAGGCCGTACTGGGTCAGGGCTTCCAAGTTTTTTTGAGGACAAGGGCCGACCACTCTTTTTCATCCTTTGTCCAGGCAGGGGTGAAGCCATGGTCTGAGTAGTGCTGGATTAGACCGTGAAGTTCATAGGGCTTGATTCCAGAAAAGATCAGGCAGCCCAGGTTGTCCAAAAGGGTTTGCAACAGGGGGGCAAGGCCCTTGAGGGTGGGAAATCTCAGGTTGGCTGCAATGAGGTCGAAGGTGCCGTGGGAGGGGGCAAGGAGGTCCGTGGTCACCTCTATTTGGCGTTCAAGGCCGTTTAATATCACATTCTGCATGGCCTCGGACGCTGAGTTAAGATCAGTATCAAGGGCCAGGCAGGAGTCGCATCCCGCCTTTACCATGGCAAGGGCAAGAACTCCGGAGCCGGTTCCCACATCCGCAGCTCTTGCGTAATGGCGGGCCCCTGTTCGTTCGGACGGGGCAGGGGGTGAAATATCGGCCGGGACCTGGGGTGTCGTTTCCGGGAACCCCGGTCCCAGGAGGGAAAGGTCGATGGCCTCAAGGCAGAGTCTGGTTGTCGGATGTTTTCCTGATCCGAACGAGATGCCCGGTGAGAGGAGAATCTCAATGGACGGAGGCGCCGGGTTTGTTGCCCAGGGGCTAAGGACAAGGTGATCGGTAACCCTTACCGGTCTTGCAAACGAGGGCTCAACCTGGGTTGCGCCAAGGTCGTAGGAGTAGGACAGTTCGTTGATATCAACCAGGTATTTGAGCACCCTTTTTGCCTCTTTCGTGGAAATGCCCGCATCCTTTGCCAGGCAGCGGGCAAGATCCCTGGGGGTGATTCTTATTTCCGACTCGGTGACAATCGCCAATGCTCTTTTTATTACACCTGGATTGATCCTGGCATCACCAGGTCCATCACAGGGGTCCATGGCCCTCTTTTTTTAAGAGTTCCATGTACCACTTGGTGAACTCGTACATGCCCCGGATCTTTTCCTCATCGTTGATGATGCCAAGGCACATCTCAAGGGCTCCTTCGGCAAACGAGTTGGAGTAGCCATCAAAGCTTGTCTGCTGGAGGAACTCCCGGATGAGCTGCTGGGCGGTTCGTTTGGTGCCGTCCGTCCGGATATCGATGGGGTCCTTGGGGGTCTGGGTGGGGTCCCATTTTTCGTACCCGACCTTGTCGATTTGACGCCGTCCCCGTTTGCCCATGGTGTCGTAGATGTATTTTTTTCTAATGGCTATCTCTTCAGCGGTGAAATCTTCCATCATGGTTTTCCTTCCTTTTCTTTTGCATCCCTTTTTTTAACGCCAAGGTATTCTTCGTCAAAATCGGTGATCATGGCCATGGAAACGGGGATGAGCATTTCACACATCTTGATGTTCTCCGAGTTGATGGCCAGGGTCATCTCGGCTGAAATGAGCTGGAGTTTCGAGTAGATAACGTCCATGTTCACTGTGGGATATTTTTCACCCTCCTTGAAGTTGGTCCTGCCGCAGATGTGGCTGAGGCCTGAACTCGAGGTGGGAATGCCGTAAATTCTGCATGTTATGGGCCTTGATTCGTAGAGAATGCACATGTTGTTGGCCCCGAGAAGGGGGCATCTTACCCTTTCCATGGATATTTTACCAAGGATATCCACCTCGTTTTTTCCGCTTTTGAACTCCTTGTAAGCTTCTCTTTTCAGCTTCACAATGGCCCGGTCCGTCTTTGCCGCCTCGTCGATCAGGTCTTTTTTTTCTGTGCCCTTGAATTTTTCCCTGAACTTGTGGTTAAGATAGATCGCCTCGATGATGGAAAGATCGAACATGGCGTAGCAGCAGTCGCTGCACTTTTCCCTGCAGAATACCTCCTTGGGAAATTCCTCTTTTACCCGGGCAAAAATCTGGTCAACGGTCGCGACCAGGGCTTCATATTTTTCAAAATGTTCTGTAAAATCAATTTCCATTGTCTTTCCTCTATTTTCCCAGGCAGAATTTGCTGAAGATGGTGTCAAGGATGTCTATGCCCGCCGTGTCACCGGTTATTTCACCGAGGAGATCGGCGGCCAGCCTTATATCCATGGCCAGGGTCTCTTCATCCTGAAGATTTAAAAAGCCTGCTTCCGCCGTTTCCAGGCTTTCCATGGCCCGTTCCAGGGCCTTTCTGTGTCTTAAGTTTGGTACCACCGAACAGGTCTCGCCCATATCCTCCATGGTGAGGCTGGTGATGGTTTTTCTAAGATTGTCGATTCCCAGATTTTTCAGGGCTGAGATCCTAACCTGGGGAAGTGCGGCAAGGCTCGGGGGGAGATTCTCATCATTTTGGTACTTCCCTTTCTTAACCGCCTCATTCCCTTCAACAAGGTCAATCTTGTTGATGACCAGTATAATCTTTTTATCCCTGGGAAGAATGGCCTTGAGCTCGCTTTCGGAGATTTTTCGGGTGGCATCCTTCATGAATAGAACAATATCGGACCCGGCAATGTGCTTTTTGGCCCGCTCTATACCGATCTTTTCCACCAGGTCATCGGTCTGGTGCATGCCTGCCGTGTCTGAAACAAGGAAGGTAATTCCGTTTATGTTCAGGGGTTCCTCGATGAGATCCCTTGTGGTTCCGGGATATTCAGTTACAATGGATCGTTCTTTTTCAAGGAACTGGTTCATCAGGCTCGATTTTCCCACATTGGGAGGCCCGCAAATGGCGAGCTTGACGCCGTCCCTTAGAAAGTGAGCCTCTTCGTAGGTCTGGATGTAACGCCTGCATGCTGCCTTAACCCTCTGTACCCGTTCAAGTCCCAGCTCCTGGGGAATCAGCTCCTCTAGTTCATCGGGAAAATCAATGGCTGCCTCCAAAAGGGAGAGAAGGTCGATGAGTTCCTGCCTTGAGCTATGGATTGCATCCTTTAATACGCCAGTTCCCTGGGCCGCAGCAATCTTAAGGGCACTTGTGGTTTTGGCATCGATGATGTCCGCCACAGCCTCTGCCTGGGTAAGGTCAATGCGGCCGTTTAAAAAGGCCCGCTTGGTGAATTCTCCGGGTTCGGCAATTCTTGCGCCTGCTGTGATCACCTGGTTCAGGATGGTTCCCATTACAAGTGACCCTGCATGGGCCTGGATTTCAACCACATCTTCGGCCGTGTAGGACCGGGGTGCCTTCATGGCTACCAGAAACACCTCGTCGATCATCCGGTTACTTTCGAGTTCAAAGATATAGCCGTGAACCATGGTGTGGGAGGTGAGGGCCAAATCCGGTGATGGGCCTTTTGGAGTCGTTCCGAAAAAATGGGGAACAAGGTCCAGGGCCAGGGGGCCGGATATACGTATTACCCCAATCCCGCCCCTTCCTGATGCCGTGGCAATGGCGGCTATAGTATCAGGCGTCATGGCTGCTTTCTGGGCGGCCTCTGCTTCTTGAAGCTTCCCTTTTTTGGAAAGATCACGAGGCGTCGGTAATAACCGTCGCCCATGCTCTGGGTCCTGACCCGTGTATCATCCTTGAGGGCGATGTGGACAATGCGTCGGTCCTGGGCTGTCATCTGGTTGATGGTTGATGGTTTCCCGGTCTTTTTTGCCTTGTCTGCCATCTTGTGGGCAAGACTCTGGAGATTGGCCTTGCGGGTCTCCATGTATCCTTCGATGTCGACCTTGAGCCTGACCCTGGATTCGCTCTTGCGATTGATTATTTTGTCGGTGAGAAACTGCATGGCCTCAAGGGTCTGACCCCTTCGGCCGATTAGAACACCCGAATTGCCACCTTCGATTCTTAAAAGCAGACGATCCTGGTCGGTTGAGGCTACAACAGTAGAGTCGCTGGTGATCAGATCAACCATGTGCTGGAGGGTCTCAACGCCAAGGGCAATGGATTCCTCGGACACATCCACGGGGATTTCATCCTTGTACTTTGGAGGATATCCCTCGTCCCGGTCATCGATCTCCTCGTCAAGGTTTTCGTTGAATTCAGCGCTGTCAGCCGCCAGTTCGTCTGAATCCTGAAGGGCAGCAGTCTGTTCCTGATGTTTTTTTTCTGGTTTCTGTTCCGATTTTTGCTCTGGTTTTGATTCTGGAGCTGTTCCAGATGCAGGGGCAGTACCGGGCTGCCGGGGTTTTGCTGACTCTGGTGTCTTTTCAGGTTCCGGCTGGGCAGCCTTCTCTCCACCAGGCTGGGGGGCTTTGGCAGCATCGGCGGCCATGGGTTGGGGGGTTGTCTTGCCCTTTTCCTTTGCAGGCACTGGTTCCTTTGCCGGTGCAGGTTTACGGGCCTGTTCCTTCTGGGGCTTTTGGTCTGATTTCTGCTTTGGTTTATGGCCGGATTTTTTCCCGGGGGGGGGGCTCTGTTTTTGACCTGGGGCCTTATCCGGGGCGGCGTCTGATGCAGCAGGGGTCTCGGCAAAGGCCTCATCCACAATGGACATGACGCCGTTCAGGTCGTCGCCTTCAAACGAATCCCAGCCAATACCGTTGCCTGTTCCTTTTTTTTCCCTCTTGTCCGGCAGGGAAACGCGTATTTTGGCCTTTTTGACACCAACGATGCCAAAGATGCCGGTGGAACCGGAGGAGATCACGTCATAGGATAGTTTTTTCCTGGTAAGATTCAAGGATTTGCAGGCGTTGTCAATAGCCTGTTCAAGATTTTTTCCTTCAAATTCCTGGGTCTGTTTCATTCTACCTCCAAGGGTTTTATGGGAAGCTCCGGCCGACAGTTTAGAATTCTAGGAGTTCCATTGTTCGCTGCAGCCGGAAGGTGTTGTTCCTTCCGGCCATGTCGGTTTCGATCATGCAAATTTCTTTTGAATGTAATACTGCTGTCCTATGGAAAGCACGTTGTTGGTAAGCCAGTAAAGAACAAGCCCTGCAGGGAAATTGATGAAGATGAACGTCATGAACAACGGCATGAGCATCATCATCTTTGCCTGGGTGGGGTCGCCCGTGGATGGGGACATCTTCTGCTGGAGGAACATGGTTGCACCCATGATAATTGTGAGCACGGGAATGCCGTAGGGTGCCTGCATAAAGGGAATGGCAAAGTCAAAATTAAAGAGCCGGTCCGGAGCAGAAAGGTCGACAATCCAGCCCATGAACGGTGCGTGTCTGAGTTCAATGGCCTGGTATAGCATTCGGTACAGGGCAAAAAAGATGGGCATCTGAACGAGCATGGGCAGGCATCCGCTCATGGGGTTTACCTTGTAGGTCTTGTAGAGCCCCATCACCTCCTTGTTCATTTGCTGCTTGTCGTTTTTGTACTTTTCCCTTATCTCCATCATCAGGGGCTGGAGTTTTTTCATGTCGTTCATGGATCTATAGCTCTTTGTGCCAAGGGGCCAGAAGATGATCTTGATGAGCAGGGTCAAAAGCATTATGGCGATGCCGTAGTTGGGTACGAGGCCGTGGATGAGGTTCATTCCAATGAGGCAGGGCTTGGCAAGGATGTCGAACCAGCCGAAATTGATCGCCCGTTTAAGGTCGTTATCAAAGCTGCTCAAAAGTTTAAGGCTCTTGGGTCCCATGAACAGAGAAAACGAGTAGATTATCTGATGTCCGGGATCAAGCCGTTCCATGGATTCAACATACCGGGTCGTTACCACGGGATCATTAAATGAGAGTTTGACCTTTGCACTGGCCGGGGATTTGGGAATCACGCAGGACATGAAGTAGCGGTCGGTAAATCCAGCCCACTTCACAACTCCATCGTAGGTGTCCTTTTCTTTGATCTTCTTGGTCTTAATCTCTTCGAGTTCCCCGTTGATCAAGCTTGTGGGTCCTTCAAAGGAGAAGCGTGCACTTTTCTCGTCAACGACACCGGGAACGGCTATCATGATGTCGTCCCTCAGGGGTATGCCCGAGCTGTTTTTAAGGACCAGGTCAAATCCAATCAGATAGCTGCCCGGTGAAAAAGTGAAAATCTTTTCAACCACAATTCCCTGGGCAGAGGTCCAGGCAAAGGTGAGGCTGCGCTCCTGCTGACCCACATTTATCTGGTCGGTTTCGGTCTGGGCGGTAAAAAGGGCTGTGTCGAGGCCGGGGATGCTTTTGCCGTTAAGGGTGACGCCGAACAGCCCCGTGCCTGCAAGACTTGCTGGAACCATCTCTTTTAGCGGGGCATCCTTTTCTACCTCCTCGCGGAAGTCGTTCAGGGTCAGGCTTCTTACCGTTGCCCCATCCTCTGAAATGGCAAGGTTGTAATACCGGTTTGACACATGGATGGTTCTTGCCTTTTGAGTCGGGATCACCGCTGTATCGGGGGTGGTTTCTGCGGTTGTCTGCAGGGCCTCGGTGCCGGGTAGGGGCATTGTTCCGTTCCCGGCAGCCGTGGACCGCTCATTTGATTCAATCGTTTTACCCGGTCTTTGCGGTACCGGTTTTGAATCTACAAAGAAGAAATTCCACCCTACAATAACTACGATTGAAAGGATAATGGCGGTGAATAGCCGTTTCTGCTCGTCCATCTTGTCTCCCAATGATGAATGTCATGAATAAAAGGTTGTTCAATAAAAACCAGCCAGAATAAGCTACAACTCAGCTTAACTGGAAAAAGAAGAAAGGGCATTTATCATCAGAAGATGGCGGATCAGGGAACAGGGTCAAAACCGCCGGGATGGAACGGGTGGCATTTCAGGATACGCCGGATTGCAAGCCAGGAGCCCTTGAGGCTGCCATGAGTCATGACAGCCTCGGATGCATATTGGGAACACGTTGGATAGAATCGGCAGGTCGGCCCTGTCAAGGGGGAAATAAAGTATTGGTATACCTTGATGAGCAACAGTATTGATCGCTTAACCATCAGATGCCACAATCTTTTTAAAGAGTTTGCCAAGTTCATCTCTGACCTCCTGGTTGGAAAGGGAGGCCACGTATTTTCTTGCTATGATATTGATGTCTCGTTTTACTGAGATCAAATCCCGGTTCAGCCTGTAATATTCTCTGACAATCCGCTTTATTCTGTTTCTCTCTACCGCATTCCCCACTCTTTTGGATACAGTAATGCCCAGGCGTGTAGTGCCTGATTCGTCCCTGAGCATGGCTGCAATAAAGTATCGTGTCTGTCTCTTTTGCCCAGATCTGGATAGTTTTAAAAAGTCGGCTCTACCTAAGAGCCGTTCAGTTTTAGGGAACGAATAGTCGCCCAATTTCTAAGCCTTTTTTTAAGCGGAAAGTTTTTTTCTTCCCTTGGCTCTTCTATTGTTTACAATGCGCCTGCCGGCTGCCGTTGACATTCTTTTTCTGAAACCGTGTCTTCTGGCTCGTTTGATTCTGCTGGGCTGAAATGTTCTTTTCATGGGGTGTAAATCCTTACAGGTTAAAAGACAAAAAAATATTCGGGTGGTTTTTCCACCTAAACTGCCATAATAAACATGAAACTTTAATCCATTATTTGTCAGGTGTCAAGATTTCATTAATTGGAGAGGTTGATTATTTCTCCAGGGTCTCAAATATGTGGTACTCCTCGATGTGGTAATGTTGTTCAGGGTATATGATGATCGGGCGTCTTATTTCACGTTCAAGGGAAATTATCAGGTGTTTCTGCTCGCCGTGGAGGAGGTGGGCGATTTCCGGATGGACCTTGAGGGTGAATCTGCTGCCCATGATGTCGTCGGCCTCGTTTAAAAGATCCCTGTGAATCTTGTGGCAAATAGATCGTTTGGACAGGAGCATGCCGTCGCCTCCGCAGTAGAAGCATGGCTCACAAAGGGTGCGGGTGAGATTCTTTCTCACCCGTTTTCTTGTCATCTCAACCAGGCCAAGCTCGCTGATGGGCAGCACATTTGTCTGGGCCTTGTCCCTTTTGAGGGTCTTGGTCAAAAGGTTCATAACCTTTTCCTTGTGCTGGTTTTTTTTCATGTCTATGAAGTCGATGATGATGATGCCGCCGATGTTTCGAAGCCGTATCTGGTAGGCAATTTCTTTCACGGCCTCAAGGTTGGTTTTGAGGATGGTTTCGTCAAAGTTGTATTTCCCCACGTATCGGCCCGTGTTCACGTCGATGGCAACCAGGGCTTCGGTGGGATCGATGATGATGTAGCCTCCGGATTTGAGCCACACCTTTTTCTTTAATGCTCGGGTAATGTCTCCCTCGATGTTGTAGGCGTCAAATATGGGTTCGCTGCCCTGGTAGAGCTCCACGGAAACCTTGATGTCGGGCATGAGCTTGTCCAGAAACGCCAGCACGCTGTCATAACCGATCTTTGAGTCGATCACGAGCTTGTCTGCCTCGTCCGTAAGAAGATCCCGCACGGCCCGGAAGGTGACGGTGAGGTCCCGGTATAAGAGGGCCGGGGCTGACGAGGTCTTGTTCTTTTTCTGGATGTTCTCCCAGGTTTTGGTGAGAAAGGTAATCTCTTTCTTGAGGTGCTCCTCGTCTATGCCCTCGGCTGCGGTGCGGAAGATATAGCCGAAGTTGTCCTGGCGCACACAGGTGAGAAGCTCCTTGAGTCTTGACCGTTCTGCTTCCGCCGTTATTCTCTTGGAGATGCCCACATGGTCCACCGTGGGCATCAGCACCATGAATCGGCCGGGCAGAGAGATGTGGGCCGTTACCCTGGGGCCCTTAGTGCCCATGGGGGATTTTGAGATCTGCACAAGGATCTCCTGGCCTTCGGTCACAAGATCTTCAATCCTCACCTCGGGTGAAAATGATGGTTCCCATTCCTGGGATTTCTGGGGGTCATCCTGGGGCTCAGGGTCTGGGGCATCTGGACCTGAACCATTGTGGTCTGGATCATCAGAAAATGCATCACCTTCCTGTTCAAACTGCCGGGCAAGCTCGCGGCTTGTTTCGTCATAAATGTCATCCACGTAGAGAAAGGCTGCCTGGGCAAGGCCGATATCTACGAATGCGGCCTGCATTCCCGGAAGCACCCGCTGGATTCTTCCCTTGTAGATGTTGCTCGTGATGTTTGTCTCGTCGTCCTGTTCGATAAAGAGTTCGGCAATGGTGCCGTTTTCAAGCAGAGCCACCCGGGTTTCATGTTCCGCGGCATTTACGACAAGTTCTTTCAGCATATGGCGTTTTCCTGTTTCAGTTTTAAGATCTTTGCCGTCTGCACCGCCCTTTCAGAAAGTCCCAGGGCTGTGGTCAGAATCTCGGCCGGACGGATGGTTCGATCATTATCCTTTACCATTACCATCTCAATGCGGGACGAATCAAGGAAATCTATGCGTCGAACCACCTTTCTGAGGTCTGTGGTGCGTGTCTTTCCCTTGAAGCTTGTCTTTTCCACCTGAAATTCGGACAGGGTCATAAAATCGTCAATTTCCCTTTGATCGATGGAAAACCCGTTGAGGGTGATGCTGTACCGGGTTGTCTCCCCTCCCTTTTGCCTGCTGCTGCGAATGGCCGCAAGGGGTGAGCAGCCCGTGATTGAGATGGTTTCGGGCAGGACCCGATTGAGCCCCGTTACAACCTGCCTTGGGCTTGTTGAGGTTGCGGCTGTTATGGTGAAAAATTCCTCCTGGCTCTCCATGCCGATGGGGAGGGGGTCGTCAAAGGAGAGCAGCATGCCCGGGTTGAACCCCTTGGAGTAGGCAACTTTTATGCCCACCCTGCGGATGGCTCTGCGGATGATCTTGGCAAGTTCAAGATGGCCGAAGTGCCGGGCATCCCCGAGCCTTGAGTAAAAGACCCGGTACTTGGCAAGGGGGGTGTTGTCGGAGGGGCGTGGTGCTGGTGCATTCGGCCTGTCCAGTTTATCTGGAGCATGGGATGGTTCGGAGGTGCCAGAGGTGTCAGGAGTCCCAGACGTCGGTGCGGGGGGGTGAATAACGGGTTCAACTGTTTCAAAGTCGCAGATGCCGCAGCCCATACACCCCTGTTCTCGACAGTCCCCCGTTGTCTTGCCTGCCGTTGCCTTTTTAAGCTCTTCGTTCATGAAATCGGAGGATACGCCGCAGTCGATGTGGCCCCAGGGAAGGGGCTCGTCAACGGATCTTTCCCTGGTGGTGAAAAATGCTGGGTCCACACCGGTTTCGTTAAACGCCTCCATCCATAGGTCAAAGTTGAACTTGTCCGACCAGCCGTCCAGACGACATCCTTTTGCCCAGGCACTCACAAGGACTCTGGAAAGACGTCGGTCTCCCCTGGCCCAGACCCCCTCTAATAGGCTCATCTCGGGATTCTGCCACTTGAGGTTGATGCCCGGGTGTCTGAGATTTTGCTTCAGAAAGTTGAGGTTGTCCATGGAGTGTTGAGTCGAAATCTGGGCCGAGCGCTGGAACGGGGTGTGGGCCTTGGGGATAAAGGTGGCAAAGCTCAGGTTTATGTGGGCCTTTGCCCGGCCCCTGGACTTCCCTTTGCCCTGGCCCGGGGACTTGATGGAGGCAAGCCTGAGGGCAAGGTCGCAGATACCCTGGATATCCTCCTGGGTCTCTGTGGGCAGCCCGTTCATGAAGTAGAGCTTGATGATGCGCCATCCAAGGTCAAAGGCGTTGGTCACCGTATCCACGATATCCTGTTCGGTGATGTTTTTATTGATAGCATCCCTGAGTCTCTGGGTGCCGGCCTCCGGCGCAATGGTAAAACCGGTCTTTTTCACCCGTTTGATAATTCGCATCAGCTCCGGGGTGAGTCTGCCTGCCCGGATGGAGGGCAGGGATATGGCTGTACAATGGTCGGAATTAATTGCGAGCAGGGCCTCCATGAGGGTCGCAAGGTCGCTGTAGTCCCCCGTGCTGAGGGACAGAAGGGATACGTCGCTGTAACCCGTGGCAGCCATGGCCGTCCTGGTTATTTTCACAAGGTCTGGAACGCTTCTTTCCCGCACCGGCCTGTAGATCATGCCGGCTTGGCAAAACCTGCATCCCCTGGAGCATCCCCTGGCAATCTCAAGCCTGAGGCGGTCGTGGACCGGCTTCCCAAAGGGAACGATGGGTTCCGTGGGAAAGGCGACCTTGGCGAGGTCGGTGAGAATTGCCCTCTTGACCGTGGCGTGTTCGGGAAAAATTGGTTCGAGGACCTGGAAGCCCCGGTCGTCGAAATCCGCCTGGTAAAAAGAGGGGACATAGACGCCCTGGACCCTGGCAAGGCGTTTCAGCAGGGCCTGTTTGCTCTGTCGGTCATTCTGCCGGTCATGTTCGGCCTTCCATTGGATCACTATTTTTGAGATATCAACAATGGCTTCCTCACCGTCACCCACCACAAAAAGATCAAAAAAATCGGCAAGGGGTTCCGGGTTGAAGGCGCAGGGACCTCCTGCAATTATAAGGGGAAAGGTGTCGGGTCGCTGGTCTGCATAGAAGGGGATTCCGGCAAGGTCGAGCATGGTGAGGATGTTGGTGAAGTTGAGCTCGTAAAGAAGGCTGAACCCGATGATGTCAAAGTCGGCAAGGGGCGTTCTCGATTCAAGGGAACAGAGTGGTGTCCTGGTCGTCTTAAGAAGCGCCTCCATGTCCGGGGCCGGTGTGAATACCCGCTCTGCCGCAATTTCTGGCTCCTGGTTGAGAATGGTGTAAAGGATCTGCATGCCAAAGTGGGAGGTGCCGATCTCATAGAGATCCGGAAAGGCCAGGGCAAAGGTCAGGTCAACGGATGAGCGTTCTTTCCTAATGGTGTTAGCCTCGTTTCCAAGGTAACGGCTGGGCATCTCCACAAGGGGCAGGAGTTCTTGAATATCTGTTTTATTCATGGTAATAATCTTCTATAATTATATGATTTCAGTGAGTTTATGATAAGTTTGACAAATGAGGACTATCTCATTTTAAGCACCATAAAGCAACGATAAGTTGATACTTAATTAAGGATGAATATATGGGAAGAGTGAAGATAGACCGGCTCCTGGCCTCTAAAACAGTTATGGACAGCGTTGTGGTAAAGGGATGGGTCAGGACAAAGCGCAGCTCAAAGGATTTTTCCTTCATGGAGGTCAACGACGGTTCCTGCCTGAAAAACCTGCAGGTCATTGCAGAGTCGAACCTTTCCAATTACGCTGAGGTTGAACTGATAACAACGGGTTCTGCCATAAGTGTCACAGGACCGCTCGTGGCATCACCCGGCAAGGGCCAGACCTGGGAGATCCAGGCCCGGGAGGTGGAGATCATCAGCCTTGCCCCGGAGGACTACCCACTTCAGAAGAAACGGCACACGGACGAGTTCTTGCGCACCATCGCCCACCTGCGGCCCAGGACCAATAAGTTCGGTGCCATTTTCCGCATTCGTTCCGAAGTTATTCACGCCATCCATCAATTTTACCGGGACAGGGGCTTTTACTGTCTTTCAACCCCGGTGATCACGGGTTCCGACTGCGAGGGGGCAGGAGACATGTTCCGGGTAACAGCCCTTGACCCCGCCGAGGTTGCCCGCCAGGGGCGGATGAACTTTAGCGAAGATTTTTTCGGTTCCGAGGCAAACCTAACCGTCTCAGGCCAGCTCTCCGCCGAGATGTTTGCCCTGGCCCTGGGGGACGTCTACACCTTTGGCCCCACATTCAGGGCGGAAAATTCCAACACCAGCCGTCATGTGGCCGAATTCTGGATGTTAGAGCCCGAGATGGCCTTTTGCGACCTTGAAGGCAACATGGACCACGGTGAGGATCTGGTCAAGACCCTCACTCGCCGCGTCATGGAAAACTGCGGCGAGGACCTTGAACTCTTCACCAGGTTTGTCGACAAAAGTCTGGGACAGGTGCTCGACACCCTTGTCAATCAGAGCTATGCAAGGGTCACCTATGATGAGGGCGTGGAGATCCTTCAAAAATCAGGTAGAAAGTTCGAGTTCCCTGTGGAGAACGGAATGGATCTCCAGTCCGAGCACGAGCGCTTCCTTGCCGAAGAATACTTTAAAAAGCCGTTGTTCCTCTTCAACTACCCAAGGGGAATTAAACCGTTTTACATGCGCCAGAACGACGATGGAAGAACAGTCGCAGCGGTTGATCTCCTGGTGCCGAGGATTGGGGAACTCATCGGCGGCAGCCAGCGTGAAGAGCGCCTCGGTCATCTCGAACAAAGAATGGACGAGATGGGTCTCGCCCAACAGGACTACTGGTGGTATCTTGATTCAAGACGATTCGGAACCGTTCCCCACTCAGGTTTCGGCATGGGGTTTGAGCGTTTCCTCATGCTCGTTACCGGCGTTACAAATATCAGGGATGTTGTGCCTTTCCCCAGGACGCCAGGGTCAATTAATTTCTGACGAAATTAATTGGTAGGGGCCGGTTCCATATCGGCTCTCTACCCTGTTAACGGTTGGCGTTCTTGATGGCCACCTCCTCAAAGGTTTTGATCTCGGCAAGTATGCGGGTGGATGCGCACATGAGATGAAAGGCAAGGGCCGCTCCGGTTCCTTCGCCCAGCCTGAACCCGACGTCTAAAAGGGGGGTCAGGTTAAGCCGCTCGTGCATGAAACGGTGTCCGGCCTCCACCGATCTGTGGCCTGCAAAAAGATACGCCTTTGCCCCAGGAGCAAGCTCACAGGCAATCAGGGCCCCTGCCGTGGAGATGAGGCCGTCACAAACTACGGGAATGCCGTGGGCCGCAGCCCCGATCACAAGCCCTGCAAGGCCGCCGATCTCAAATCCGCCCACCTTTGCAAGAACGTCAATGGCGTCCCCGGGGTCTGGTTGATTAACCTCAAGTCCCTTGCGAATCACCCGGATCTTGTTGGAGAGCATGGCATCGTCAATGCCCGTTCCCCGGCCCGTGAGTTTTTCAGGATCAATCCCTGAAAAGGCTGCGATTACTGCGGCCGACGGGGTTGTGTTTCCGATCCCCATGTCCCCCGTGCCCAGAAGATCCACCCGGCTCTTTTCAAAAAGCTCGTCCACGATGGCGATGCCGGCATTGATCGAAGCAATTGCCTCGTCCCTTGCCATGGCAGGTCCCCTGGTGAAGTTTGACGTACCCTTTCTCACCTTTTTGTGAAAGATGGGAAGGTCTGGATCAAAGTCAAAATCCACCCCCAGGTCCGCAGCCTTGACCTCAGCACCCACATGGCGGGCCAGTACATTCACGGACGCTCCGTCATTGACGAAGTTCATGACCATCTGGGGCGTCACCTCCCGGGGAAAGAGGCTCACCCCTTCGTCCACAACCCCGTGGTCCCCGGCGCAGGTTATGACCATTCTTTTGTCCAGCCGAACATCCAGGGTGCCTTTGATTGAGGCAAGCCTTGCAGATACCTCTTCCAGAATCCCCAGGCTTCCGGCAGGCCGTGCCTGCCGGGCCAGGCGTTCGAGGGCCTGTTCATAAACTTCATTGTCGGGCGGTCTTATGGCTGATATGGCTTTTTCTAAGTTCTTCATGCAACGCTCCTTCTCCCGGGTTACAGAAAAAAAATCCCGGAACCGACGGGTGTCAGCCCTGGGATTTACCATCTCTCCTGGGTTAGGTTTTTTCCCATAAGGCAGGTCTTCTGACTTGCGGATCAACCCGGTGGATGCGCCTTCCCAAAGAACTATAAAACATCCTTCAGTGGCCTTGTGCATGAACCGGTACTCGCTTACAGCGGCGGGACCGTCCCGGAGTTTCACCGGGTTCCCTTAAATGCCCTTTGGGGCAGCCTTTACGGAAAAATAAATTGTGAGAATTCCTATCATCAAATTCAGGGGAGTGTCAACTTTGATTTTCACAAATTAGGACCGCAGATTAAATATCTTCGACCAGTGCGGACTATGTATCGACTCTGATCGCCCATAATTTGCAATAGCGTTGCCGTTGTCTACCGCAGCCTGAACATCACCCGCCATTTTTTGTCGGATTGCTGAACTATCACCTGGTTTTCCTCTATATCGACAACAAGAAATCCTCCGATAGTCTGTCCCTGCCGGACAATGGCGCTGTTGATGACGGCAAGGCGTTTTGTTGGATCATTTGACCAGGCAATGGCGTTGATTATGAGGCTGTTGTCGCTGAGGAGTGGGATTTCGTTGGGCTCTTGAATTTCATTGATGGCATGGATTTTATCGGTGTTATGGATGGCATCAATTTCATTGAGCTTTTTTATTTTATTGCTTTTATTTTCATGGGTTGCATCAAGGGGCGGCTCTGGTGGTTCTTCAGCGATTGCCGGGGGCAAAGCCTTTGCCATGGCAGGGGGTGTCGATTCCCTGGGCTCGGGTGGGGCAGCATGGTCCATGGGAGTTTTTGATTGTTGTGTCTCACCAGGGGCGGGCCTAGTCTGGGCAATCTCCTGGGGTTCTTCTCCACGGGGGGGCGGCATCTGTGTCTGGGGCGGGTTGTCATTGTCATTAGAGACCAGGGTGATGAATGTGCCTGCTCCCAAAAAAACAAGCAGCAGTAGAGCTGTCCAGACCCATGGAATTGATCTTTTATTTAGGCCCCTGGACTTTTCCTGCCTGCGGTTTTTTTCCGATCTGATATTGAGCCCCATGGAGAGCCTGGGCTCATCCTGCTGTTCCAGGGTCTCCTTTTCAAGCTTTTTCAGGGCTTTTAATATGCTGCTCACCGGTCGTCCTGGCTCCTCAGTCTGGTTAATCTGGGTGTTGAGGGGGAATCGAGCAGGTTGTAGAGAAGAGCTCTAGTGATGGGGCCGGCAATCCCATCCTTCGTGATCCCGTTTTCCGACTGGGTGCGGATGATGGCCTGTCTGAGGTCTTCGTCATAATCGGAGCTAAGGTTGATGCCTTGAAATCCAAGCTGTCGCAGGAGAAGCTTGAGTTTGATGATCTGGGTTCCCGGGGAAAGTTCAGATATGATACCACCCTGCCCGGGTCTCTCCCTGTATGGGATATATGCCGTCCCGGTTAAAAAGGGCGCAAGATCGTGGGGCAGCACCTGGTATTCGGCCGTGTCCTCTCCCGCCGTAATTATCCACTCGTTGTCCGCTGTTATGCCGACGATCATAAGATAGCCAGGCTCGCCCCGGTCCGGCAGGGTAAAGGGGAGGATGGTGGGGAGGTTGAGCTTTTTAACCGTTGGAAAATCCTCATACAGGCGGATGACATCAAATCCCTGTTCGATCGTAGCTATCTTGAAAAAGTTATGTTCCCCCCTGATGTCACTGACCATGGGCGTGGGGGGCATGGATGGTGGGGCCGCCTGTAGCCAGATTGAGATCGTCCGGCCCAGGGCATTCTCCCTTGTGGCTGTTGGGGCATTCTGGGCAAGGTAATCCTGGATGGTTTCCGCCGGCTGGATCGGAGCAGGCCCAACATCCTCCAGGTTTCCAGGGGCAGCTGGTTTAGGGGCCCCTGTCTTTGGGGAGGGCGCTGGAACGGAAGTGTTTCCAGCCGCTTCCTCCTCCAGGGTTTTCAGCCCGCTCTGGGCCGGTAGTTGAGGCATTGGAGGAGGAGAGACTGAAAGGGAATGCGTTGAACGATCAGACGTTGGAAAGAGAGAACTCGAAAGGGGAGTCATGGGAAAAAATCTGTAACCGGTCATGACCAGGATCACCAGGATTAAAAGCCCGGGAATCACGAATTTTCCGGGGGTTGGCCGGGACGCCGGCCGTTCCTGTCTGCGGGCGCAAAGCTCCCGGATGGCAAGCTTTGCCGTGGAGCGATCGACCCTGGGGCGGTTCAGGCCGTAGGCAACAACCAGGGCCCGGTCGCAGGCAATGTTGACAAGCCTCGGAATCCCGCCGGAATAGTTATAGATCGACCGCTTGGCACCCGGTGTGAAGATCTCTGCTCTTCTTCTGGACGCCACATTGATGCGGTGGTCGATATATTCTCGGGTCTCGTTCAGGGTCATGGGCAGCAAACGGCAGCTGAGGTTGATCCGCTGGCCAAGCTGGCGAAGGGCATGGGATGCGAGCAGAGTTTCCAGTTCAGGCTGACCCACAAGGATGATCTGGATCAGCTTGTTCTTTGTGGTCTCGAGATTGGAGAGCATCCTGAGCTGCTCCAGGGTTTCTATGCCTAGATTCTGAGCCTCATCGATGAGCAGAATAACCGATCTTCCCCGGCTGCTGTTTTCAACGAGAAAGTTGTTCAGGGTATGGATGAGTTCAGTCGGGGTTTCGGCCGAGGCATCGATGGAGAGTTCCCTGTTTATGGCCTTCAAAAGCCCCTGAGCGTCAAGGCTTGTGTTGAATATAAATGCGGCATCCACACTTGGATCAAGGTTCTCCAGAAAGACACGGCACAGGGTGGTCTTGCCCGTGCCCACCTCGCCTGTGATTTCCACAAACCCGTCCCCCTGGGTCGTGGCATAGGTGAGGTGGGCAAGTGCCTCCTCGTGGCTCCTGCTCAGAAACAGAAAGTCTGGGTTGGGCACGAGCTTAAAGGGCTTTTCCTTAAAACCGAAGGATGCGTTGTACATAGTTTCTATACAGTCCTAAATATCGTAGTACAGAAAGAACTCATGGGGGTGGGGCCTGCTGTTCACCTCTTTTGCCTCGTTCACCCGTTTGTACTTGATCCAGCTTTCAATGGCGTCCTCGGTAAAGACCCCTCCCTTGAGCAGGAAATCGTGGTCCTTTTCAAGGGAGTCCAGGGCTTCGTCAAGGGATGTCGGGGCAGCCCCCATTTCGGCAAGCTCTTCCGGCGGGAGGTCGTAGATGTTCTTGTCCATGGGATCACCCGGGTCCATTTTGTTCTGGATACCGTCAAGCATGGCCATGGTCATGGCGGCGAAGGCCAGATATCCGTTGCACGATGGATCAGGCGTCCTGAATTCGATGCGCTTTGCCGAAGGGCTGAGGGAATACATGGGAAGACGTATGGCTGCACTCCGGTTGCAGCTCGAGTAGGCAAGGTTGATCGGTGCTTCAAATCCGGGTACGAGACGTTTGTAGGAGTTGGTGGTGGGGTTGGTGATGGCGCACAGGGCCTTGCAGTGGTGCATGATGCCGCCGATCGCAAACAGGGCCATCTCAGACACTCCCCCGTACCTGTTGCCTGCAAACAGCGGCTTGCCCTCCTTCCACAGGGAGAGATGGGTGTGCATGCCAGACCCGTTGTCCCCAAACAGGGGTTTGGGCATGAATGTGACCGAGTGGTTGTGTTTTGCGGCCACATTCTTCAGCACATACTTGAACCAGGCGAGCTGATCGCCCATCTTGACAAGGGTGTTGTACCGCAGGTCGATTTCTGACTGGCCTGCCGTTGCCGCCTCATGGTGCTGGCATTCCATGACAATGCCGAGGTCCTCCAGGGTGAGCATCATCTCGGTTCTCATGTTCTGGTATTGATCCGAAGGGGGCAGGGGCAGGTAGCCCTGTTTGTGGCGGATTTTGTGGCCGGTGTTGGGCATCTCGTCCCGGCCCGAGTTCCAGATGGCCTCCCTGGAGTCGATCTCGTAAAAGGCGGTATTTTTTTCCGAGGCGTACCGCACATTGTCAAAGATGAAGAATTCAGGCTCCGGTCCCACATAGATGGTATCTGCAAGGCCCGTGCTCTTGATGTACTGTTCAACCTTTTTTGCGATGTAGCGGGGATCCCTGGAGTAGGGTTCGTGGGTAATGGGATCAAGGACATCACCGATCACCACCAGGGTGGGGACCTCGAAAAAGGGGTCCATGAGCGCCGTTGAAGGGTCTGGAACCACGATCATGTCGCTGTTGTCAATGTTCTTCCAACCCCTCATGCTCGAACCGTCAAAGCCAAAGCCGTCCTCAAATGAGGCTTCTGTGAATTCACAGGCAGGAACGGTAAAGTGCTGCCAGGTACCCGGGAAATCCATGTAGCGGATGTCGATCACTCGGATGTTTTTTTCTTTGACCATTTTAACCACGTCTGTTGCTTTCATCTATTGTCTCCACATTTTCCACATTTGAAGTATTTGAGTTCCGGGAAGTTCCAGGGACACCCCACTAAATTCGTCCCCGGAAATAATGTCATTACAGGGCTTCGTTCCCGGTTTCCCCTGTCCTTACCCGGATGACCTGTTCAACGGGCACCATGAAAATTTTCCCGTCGCCTATTTTGCCGGTATTGGCGGCCCTGCATATGGTTTGCACCACTTCTTCGGCCCTTTCACTGTCAACAATGATTTCAAGTTTGATCTTGGGCACAAAATCCACCACATACTCGGCGCCTCGATAGATCTCCTTGTGACCCTTTTGACGGCCGTATCCCTTGACTTCGGTAATGGTCATTCCATGGATTCCGATCTCGTTCAATGACTCTTTGACATCATCGAGTTTAAACGGTTTTATTATTGCTTCGATTTTCTTCATCGGGAATCTCCTCATTTTTGTTTTATATATGAAAAAGAAGGTGCTGGGTTTTGGGTACTGGGTGCTAACAGCAACTGCTTTTTCATTGTTCGTTGTGGCAGGACAGCCTGCCGTGTGGTTTTTTATAAGAAACAGCTTTTAGCTGTTAGCCATTAGCTTGTAGCTAACAGCTATCGTGTTTCATCGTTTCTTGTGTTCTCCAGGACATGTGGGATATATGAAATTTATTCCAAAGAGCCCCACTACCTGCTACCTGCTACCTACTACCTACTACCTACTACCTACTATCTTACTACCCTACCGTTGGAAGAGCATTTAAAACCGCCTGTTTGATCTGTTCAACCCTTTCAGCTGCGTCAATCTTGTCCCCCTCCAGCGTGCACACGTAAAACACATCCACCACCTGGTCCACCTTGGTGGAAGCCATGGCCATGCGGACATCCAGGCCCTGGCGGTAAAGGGTGTTGGTGATGGCAAAAAGAAGGCCGGGGAAATCATAGGCAAAGACCTCGATGATGGTAAAGAAACTCGAGGCTGTATTGTCAATCTTGACGATGTTGGGTTTGAGGATTCGACCCTTGGGCTGGGCAAGATTCTTTGGAATCTTTGATTCGAGCCGGGAAAGAAAGGTATCGTCATCAAGGGCTCTGTAAAGTTCGTGCTCAGCCTTTGCCCATTTCTCCGTTTCAAATATCCGATCCAGGGGAGGGGTTACCTTGAATATGTCCAGCACGATATCCCCGCCCCAGGAAAAGGCCTGGGCCCCCAGAATATTGAGGTTGTTCAGGAAGAAGACGCCGGCAATCTTGGAGTAGAACCCGGGTCTGTCCCTTCCGCAGATGGCAATAGTTCTTACCGTGGAATCGGCTTCCTTGGTGATCTTCCAGGCGAAACTTCGGTCCTCAAGTTGTTTGAAAAGCCCAAGATGCTCAACAATTACAGCAGGTTCCATGTGCAGCAGGTAGCGGTTGGTCATGGAGTCAAGCTCTTTGATGAGCTCGTTTTTGTCCCATTCCCCGGATTTGAGTGCCAGGACCTGGGCTTTTTTCCCTTCAATGATCCGGGTGGCCTTTCTAGATGCAAGCTCTCCTTTCTTCAGAACGTTGAGGGTCTTCAGGAAAAGATCCCTTAAAAGGTTTTCCGTCCAGTCGTTCCAGGCCTTGGGGCCGGTTGCCATGGAGTCTGCCACGCTCAGGAGGTAGAGTTTTCTCAACCTGCCGATCGTTTGAATTCTGCTCGCACAGAACACGGCCGTCTCCTCGTCGCTGATGTCCCTTCGGGTAGCTGTCTTTACCAGGAACAGGTGGTTTTGAACCAGGAAACTTGCCTCCCTGACCTCACCGGGTTTATACCCCAGCCGTTTTAAAATATCGGCAGTGATCACTGCTCCCTTTGTGGAATGCTCGGACGTCGGGTCTCCCTTGCCAATATCGTGGAAAAGAGCTGCAAGGAGAAGGATCTTCCTGTCCCGCACTTCATTTAAAACGGCCGAGTAGAGATCAGTTCCAGCATCTTTTCTCCGGCATTTGAACCCGTTAATTATCTGGACGCAGCGTATGGAGTGTTTATCCACGGGGTAAAGGTGGTACTGGTTGTACTGGATCTTGTTGGTGATGGCCGACATTTCGGGTATGTACCGTTCCAGAAGCCCGGTTGCCAGCATGACAAACAAAACGTTGAACTCCCAAAGGGAAGACCCGAGTATCCGCTCAAAATCCCTGGCATTGCTTGGGGATTGTTTGAAGTTCCTGTCCACGAGATGAACAAATTCGGCAATAATTCGTCTCGACTCCATGGAAATGGGAATCTTCAGGCGTCCGCTCTCCACAAAGATCTTCATGAGAAGTTCAGGCGAGGAGGGGATGGCTTCAACCGATTCAAAGTAAATTCTCCGCTGGCGGATTACAATGCCGGGGGTCTTTGTGGGTTTTACCTGCTGTTTGCCGGAGCGGGGTGACCGGGTATAGAAGATGTCCTCAGTCACTATCTGGTTGATCTGCTTGATGAAGTCGGTCCGGGTGTGAAGGTCCCCAAGGAACAGCTCGACTCCTGCCAGTCCCCGTTTGTCCCGATAGCCGAGAAGCTTTGCCATCTCCACCTGGTGGTCAAAGTGGAGCTGGTCACACTTTCTGCCCGTGAGATGGTGGAGCATGTTCCTGATCTGCCAGATAAAGTTCAGGGACTCCTCAAGGGTCTCAAACTCGTCATGGGAAAGAATCCCATGGTGTTCAAGCTCTTTTCTGCTCTTTATGTCCGCCTTGATCCGTCCATACCAGAGTAGCGTGTGATAATCCCTTAAACCGCCGTGGCCGGATTTTAGGTTGGGCTCAAGAAGATAGGTGGAATCTCCAAAGTCGGCGTGGCGCTTTGCTCCGCTTTCCACCAGGCGGGTGAGGGTCTGGGCAAGGTGGTGCTGGTGCAGCTGGCGTTTGAACCGCTCCATGAGCTTCAGAAAGACACGGTGGGAACCGCAGACGAAACGTGCATCAAGAAATGTCGTCAATACGTCAAATCTCTCCCAGGCCATGGAGAGACATTCGTTGATGGTTCGGACCGCATAGGCGGTCTCGAGGCGGGCGTCCCACAGGGGGTAGACAAACTCGTTTATCAACTCTTCTACGTTTTCGGGTATGGTCCGTTCAAACAGGATCAGCAGGTCCACGTCCGAATGTATGCACTGCTCCTGGCGGCCGAATCCTCCAAGGGCTATGAGGGCAAAGGGATTTCCCCTGGTCTCCATGGTGCGGGCCGTATCGCTCGCTGCAAAGACCGCCTGGAAGTATTCATCCATAATTCTTGTCAGGCCGACAAGGAATTGAGGTTCTCTCTGCTTGAGAAACTGCTTGATCAGGCTGTTTCGTTTTTGAATTAATTGATGGGAGTAAAGGTTGTCCATGTTTTCCTGGAGAATCGTGTAAGCTTAGGAGCGCAATAGCCTATAGGCATTTTTTAATTCTGGAATTCTTCAGGCTTACAAAGGTGTAATAAGTCAGGATCTGAAAATTACCTGGAGCCGCAGAAAAACAGGCGGCTACAGGTTAAAATCCCGTGGGCTGGTCAACTATATGCTATTTGTCCAGCTTTTCCGGCTCTTTTTCCTTGTTTCCCTCTTCGAGTTCGGCATCCCGGGTAGCCTTTTTAAAGTTTTTTATTCCCTTGCCTATTCCAGAGCCTATCTCAGGAAGTTTTCCTGCTCCGAATATAATGAGGATAATAACAAGGATAATTATCAGTTCGGGCATTCCAAGTCCACCTATCATCACCGTCTCCTGTCTTTTTATGATTTTTTGTTGCCTGCTGCATAAAACGCATAAAATTAAGAGAAATAAATACCATTGTGTTTATGGCGTGTCAATGTTTTAGAATTATGCCCGGCTGGGGATGAGGATAATTCGGCCGGTACCCAGGGACAATTCATGAATTATCCCTGGGTGAATGGTACGGTCCCAGAATCCCTTGAGATTTAATGCAAAATTGGGTAAGGTGTTTTCAAGTTTAAACCATTAACAGGAGTTTCCATGACACACACTACAACCACGGATTCAAGATTTTCCGGTGCAACCAGATATGTGCTTGACAGCGAACTTGCAGGTATCGTCAACATCTCCATGGCCCTTGAGATGCCGCTTCTCCTGAAGGGTGAGCCTGGAACCGGCAAGACCATGCTGGCCCACGCCATTGCCGAAAGCCTTGCCATGCCCCTGATCGTTCTCAATGTCAAATCCAGCATGAAGCTCATTGAGGCCCTTTACCAGTACGACACCCTGACCCGCCTTAACGACAGTCGTTTCGGCGACTCCATGCGGGAGGTGAGCAACATTGACGACTACATCAAAATGGGCAAGATCGGCCAGGCATTTACGGCCAAGATGCGCTGCGTTCTCCTGATTGACGAAATCGACAAGGCAGACACCGATTTCCAGGATGACATGCTGGACGTGCTGGATCAGATGCAGTTTGACATCATTGAGACGGACCAGACCATCAAGGCTGTGAACCGCCCCGTGATCATAATCACCTCCAACGCAAAAAAAGACCTTTCCGATCCCTTCCTCGGCAGGTGCAACTTCCACCACATTGCCTTTCCCGATCCAAAGATGATGAGAAAGATCATTGACATCCATTTCCCGGAGATTGACAAAAAACTTGCCGAAAATGCCATCAACGCATTTTTTTCCCTGAGGGAGCTTGATGGGGTGGAGAAAAAACCCGCCACAAGGGAGCTGATCAACTGGATTCGTGCATTGAATGCGGATCCTGATTTTAATTCAAGGGACATTGTCAAGGGTGAACTTCCCTTTCTAGGGGTGTTGTTCAAGAAGAGTCCGGACTATGACCGGGCGAAGAATTTGACTCCTAGACGACGGCTCTTTTAGGTAGTGGGTATTAGGCCGAACTCGAAGATTTAACTTTTGATCGGCAATTCTGTTGAGTTTCGGGAACCTGGGAACTCAAATATGCAGGGGATCAATTATTATGTTTGTATCTTTTTTTTACAAGCTCAAGGAGGTTGGGGTGCCGGTTTCGCCCACGGCATTTTTAACCCTTCAAAAGGCCCTGGACAAGGGCCTAGTCTCAACCCTGGACGATTTTTACACCACGGCCAGGGCTATTCTGGTGAAGAGCGAACGTTATTTTGATCTCTACGACCAGGTGTTTGCCTTTTACTTTGAAGGGGTGGCGCTTCCCGACGGCCAGGGGTTTGAAATAGACGAGGTGGCAAGGGCCATGCTTGACGAGTGGCTCAAAAACCCCAAACAGCTGGCCAGCGCCCTTGGGGTCGACCCTTCCAAGCTTGCAGATCTCACTCCGGAAGAGCTCATCGAATACTTCAAGCAGCGGCTCAACGACCAGAAGGGCCGCCATGAGGGCGGAAACAAGTGGATTGGCACAGGAGGGACTTCCCCCGTGGGGCATTCGGGTTACCACCCCGGCGGCATGCGGGTGGGCGGAGAGTCCCGGAATAGATCTGCTGTAAAGGTTGCCAACGAGCGCCGTTACAGGGACTACTCGGCCAGGGGTCCGTTGACCCAGGCCATGGTGGGAGAGGCGTTAAAGCGGCTGCGCAACATGGTGCCCACAGGTCCCAGGGATGAGCTCAACATCGATGAAACTATCTACAAGACCATGAAGAACGCGGGTGAAATCGAGCTTGTATTCGACCGATCCATGCGGGACCGGCTCAAGATCATCCTTGCCATCGACAATGGAGGGTGGTCCATGGATCCTTATATATCGGTGGTTCAGACCCTGTTTGACTATGCCCGGGCCCAGTTCAAGGAGGTCAAGACTGTTTTCTTCCACAACACCATCTATGACCATGTGTGGGAAGATCCCCAGCGCTATCGAAAACCCATGAGGGTCGATGACTTTATCCGGCGTGACCCAGATACCCGGTTCATCGTTGTGGGAGACGCCAGCATGGCACCCTATGAGCTCATGGCAAGCGACGGCTCCATCCATATAGGAGAAAGGAGCGGCAAACCCAGCCTTGAGCGGCTGCGCTTTATTTCCGAAACCTTTGCCCATTCCGTGTGGCTCAATCCCGTGCAGGAGTCCATGTGGAGGTATACCCAGTCCATAATGGCCATAGCCTCAATCTTTCCCATGTTTGAACTCTCCCTGGACGGGCTTGAAAATGCTGTGGCTCGACTAATGGCCGGCAGGTAAGAGATGGCGACGTAGGGGCTCCCCTTGCGGGTGCCCTTTATGATTGACGATAAGTCCTTATTAAACGCCAAAAAGCTCCCAGGTATTGTTCCACACCGTTTCAGACAGGGCCTCGATATCCTCGTTCCTTACCTCGGCAAGCCGCTCCATCACGGATTTCACAAATGCAGGCTCGTTGCGGCGCACCTTGTTCTTCTGCGGGGCAGGGGTGAGGTAGGGTGCGTCAGTCTCGATTAGAATGCGATCTTCGGGTATCATTTGAACAAGCTCGCGAAGTTCGGCCCCCCTTTTCTTGATGGTAAGGATGCCGGTGATGCCGATGTGAAAGCCGAGATCAAGGTAGGCGAACATCTCGGCCTTTGTCCCGGAAAAGCAGTGGACAACCCCCCTTGGTTCTGTAAAGGGAAAATCTTTGATCATCTCCAGGAATCGTCCTCCTGAGTCCCGCTCATGGAATATCATGGGCAGCCCGAGTTCGACGGCCGCTGCCATCTGGGCTTCAAACCAGGTCTCCTGGACTTTGGCAGGCGAGTGCATGCGGTTAAAATCAAGGCCGATCTCCCCCCAGGCCCGTACGCAGTCATTCCGGGTTAGATCTTTCAAGGTCTGAATCGTATCTGCTGTGCAGCCCTCGGCATCGTGGGGATGGATGCCCACGGCGGTGTAAATATTGGGATGCTTCCGGGCTAGCCCAATCGCCTTTGTGGAAGTCTCAACTGTTACCCCTGCAATCATCACTGCCTCGACCCCGGCATCATGGGCCCGTTCAAGCATGGAGCTGAAATCGTCTTCAAAGCAGGGATCGTCAATATGACAATGACTGTCAAATAGCCTCATGGTCTACCACCTCATGGAAATTGATAAAAATATTTATTTTTACATGAGGGTGCCATCAATATCAAGGCAAATCAATAATTCCAGGTGCGAATCCCAGGAGCTCCAACAGAGGCTTGATCCCCACTGAAAGCCTTAGAGTGCTGTTTTTGCCCCCTGAAAGTGGATTTTAAGAAGTAATATAGCGTTTATTCTAACGGATTGTTGTTTAATAATAGAAGCTTAGCGGGGTCAGACCCCAGATTCAGATCCCAGCAGGACATTGTTTCCCAGCTTTGATCCGGTGGGCAAGGGCGCTTCTTGACAATGGCTACATTGTGGTATAGTAATTGCCATTATGCCATTTTTCAAAGGAGTCGACAATGAAGATTATAAATCCGGACAATCCATCATGCAGGAGCGAAAACGAGTTCACATCCGAGCACCGGAAAAAATTGCCGGGTGTGATTGAAACCATTCTTGCCGGTATGGATGATGACCGCTGCTTTGCCCACATTGGCGACGAGCCGATTCATTTTTCCACCTCGGTCAAGGAGATGGTGGACAAGTTCAGGGAGATTCTCTTTCCCGGTTATTTTTCCAGAAAAAAGCTCGATAAGGCCAACCTTACCTACAGCATGGGCCAGAATATTGCCGAACTCCACGATGTTCTGTCCGAACAGATTGTTCACGTAATGCGCCATGACTGCCTCCGGTATGGGCAGCCCTGCAGTGAGTGTGAAAAAAGTGGGCAGGAGGCGGCCCTGGCCGTCATTGAAAAGGTTCCGGAGTTGAGGCTGGCCCTGGGCGAAGACGTCAGGAGTGCCTATGACGGTGATCCTGCGGCCAAGAGCCATGATGAGGTTATATTCAGTTATCCCGGGCTTTTTGCCATTACCGTGTACAGGATAGCCCATATTCTCTTTCAGCTTGGGATTCCCCAGCTGCCCAGGATCATGTCCGAGCATGCCCACAGTCTTACGGGTATTGATATCCATCCCGGTGCCGGCATCGGCCGGCGTTTTGTGATTGACCATGGAACAGGGGTGGTGATCGGCGAGACCTGCATAATCGGTGATAATGTCAGGATCTATCAGAACGTCACCATCGGCGCACTTTCCCTGCCGCCGGGTTCGGGCGAACGCCTCAAGGGCAGGAAGCGCCACCCCACCATCGAGGACGATGTGATAGTCTATTCCGGTGCCACCATTCTCGGGGGAGATACGATCATCGGCAGGGGATCGGTCATTGGCGGAAACGTCTGGATCACAGAATCCATTCCCCCGGACACCAAGGTTTTTATTGAAACCCCCAGGCTTATTTACCGATAAAACCCCCAGGTCCTGGCGGACACAATGAAGCATCAAACACGATAGCGGTTAGCAGTTAGCGGTTAGCTGTTGGCTAAGAGCTAAATGCTAACAGCTAAAAGCTGTTTCTTATATAATGGAGGGAAATAGATGAACATTCTAACCGACATGACAAAGGGCTGGGGGTGCACACCCCTTGTCCATTTAAAGGCGCTGAGTTCAAGGCATGGGGTAACGATCCTGGCGAAATTAGAGGCCCGCAATCCCATAGGAAGCATCAAGGACAGAATTGGTGTAGCCATGATCGAGGAGGCTGAAAAACAGGGACTCATCTCCAAGGACAGCGTGATTGTGGAGCCCACCAGCGGCAACACCGGCCTCGCCCTTGCCTTTGCAGCTGCGGTCAAAGGACTGAAGCTTATTTTGACCATGCCGGAAACCATGAGCGTGGAGCGCAAAAAACTCCTGGCCCACCTTGGGGCAACCCTGGTGCTGACACCGGGCAATCTTGGTATGAAGGGGGCCATTGAAAGGGCCAAAGAAATTTTGGCTGAAACTGACAACGCATTTATGCCCGATCAGTTCTCCAACCCCGCAAATCCCGCCGTCCATGAACGGACCACGGCCGAAGAGATCTGGATCGATACAGATGGGAAGGTCGACATCCTTGTGGCGGGGGTGGGCACCGGCGGCACCATCACTGGCGTATCCAGGGCTATCAAAAAGCGGCGGCCGTCGTTCAGGGCCGTTGCCGTGGAGCCTGAAGAGTCCCCGGTTTTATCCGGAGGAAAACCAGGACCCCACAAGATCCAGGGGATCGGTGCAGGATTTGTTCCCCGGGTGCTTGACTTAAGCCTTGTGGATGAGATTGTCCGGGTCTCGTCGGACAACGCCATTAAAATGGCAAAACAGCTTGCCCGGGAGGAAGGGATTCTTTGCGGAATCTCATCTGGTGCCGCTGTTCAGGGGGCGCTTCAGCTTGCCTCAAATGAGGAAAACCGGGGCAAGCTCATGGTGGTTATTCTGCCTGACACGGGCGAGAGATACCTGAGTACCGATCTTTTTTCTGAATCAAATCTTTAACCAAAAATTTGCTTTGGCACTCACTTTGTGTTTATGCTGTAAAGTATAGTCTTTTTTTTAAATATCTGTTTCCCGGTAATACTCCGCTATTTATTTGATCATAGATTGCACAACATGACGCTCACCCCTTTTACCAGGAAATAACCTGTAAGGAGTGCTAACTAATTATGTTTAAGCGCATACTTGTACCTCTTGATGGATCAAGATTTGCAGAGCGTGCATTACCGCACGCAGAGTTTTTCGCACGTGTGTTTGACTCTAAAATTGTTCTGTTGCGAGTTTTGGATCCTATCGGGGAAATTGATGAACCCCACCCGGTTGACCCTATTACCTGGCAAATTAGAGAAAAAAAAGCGGAACAATACATGCAGAGAATTTCACACCGGGTAGCAGAACGCATCAGCAAGAGTTTCTCCGATGAAGAGAGTGATGTCACCGATTCTCACAGGGTCGAATATGTCATTCGCCAAGGGAACCCACCTGAGAATATTATCAGGTTTGCCCACAACGAGGCTATCGATCTGCTGGTCATCAGTACACACGGTTGGGGAGGTTTCACCCGCTGGAACATCAGCAGTGTTACCCAGAAAGTTATCAAAAGAATCTACCTGCCCCTGCTGTTGGTAAGAACCTATGAAGAAAAGGAAACTCCTGATGGTGAAATACGCTATGGCCGAATTTTGATGCCTTTGGATAGTTCGCCGCGGTCTGAATGTGCATTTTCGGCCGGTATACGGCTGATCCGTGGAGAAATAGACCTGTCCACGAAAGAAACCGCCAGGCAGGATGCTACAGATTCCAAAAAAAACTCGGTAGAACCGGCCCTATTTCTGACTACTGTGATTCGTCCACCGGAAATACCTGTCCCAAAACCCCATGGAGAAGACGTTCAAAAACTTATCGATCAATTTATGCTGCTCAGCCAGAATTCAGTACATAAATATCTTGCGAGGATTAAATTACAGTTTGATGTACCCAGTGAAACCAGAACGATCGAGCACCGCAGCGTGTCGGAAGCTCTGCAACGCTTGGTAAAAGAGGAGAATATCGATCTGATAATAATGTCTGCCCACGGGTATACCGGCCAGTACCATTATCCGTATGGCAGTGTTGCCAGGGAGATGCTGGAATTCGGTGCAAGGCCAATTCTGATCATTCAGGATATCCCACGTTGCCACGTCCAGCTCACGGATTCAGAAATTGCGGCACAACAAAGTGAGGGTCGCGATTGATGGCTGATGACAGATCACACAACAAATTCAATATGGACGCTGCACAGCAACCGGCTGAGTTCCAAATCCCCATTGAAAGCAGGGAAGAGCTCATCCGTCATCTAACAGTCAATATCCAGAGCGTAAAAACGGAAACTCCCCGGAACAGAGCTGCCCATCGTAACGGTATTGTTTCCTATGAGTCGGTGGTTAAAGATCTGGATCGTATTAACGCCTGGATGGAAACGGCGTATCAATTTCTCAGGAACACAAAGAGCCCGGATATAGGCCTCACCTATGCCTCTGAATGGGTATTGGATAATTCCTACATCATCAAGCGAACTGTCCGACAAATCAAAGAAGATCTGTCCGCCGATTTTTATCATAGTTTACCCAAACTTGAAGGTGGCCGGCTGGATGGTTATCCGAGGATTTTCGTCGTCGCCACAAACATCCTGGCACACCAGGATTTATTGTTTGATCCTGCGGCTTTTGAACAGATATTGATTGATTTACAAACTGATATCCCTTTGAAAACGGCCGAAATATGGGCATTGCCGATATTTTTGCGTCTCAGCTTGTTGGAATATCTGGCTGAGACTTTATGTTTTTTGATCAAACCCCAGGCAGATCCATCTTTACCAGCACCGGGTCGCCTGATTCCCGCAATCAATGATCCATTGAGAGACTCTGCCGCAATAGATGAGGGAACCATTGACGAGGGAAGCAGTGTCGGCAATTGGGTTGGAAATATTGTTCATAGCATGCGGTCAATCTCGGAGCTGGACTGGAACGATTTCTTTGAATCAGTCAGTGTTCTTGAAAAATTATTACGGCAGGATCCGGCTGGTATTTATGCCCATATGGATTTCAAAACCCGCGATCTGTATCGTAATAAGGTCGAAAAACTCGCCCGTAACAGTGGATATACAGAAATTGACCTTGGTGATTATCTGTTGAAATTCTCCCGACAGTTCTCATCTGAAAACAAACAGCCACAAACTCCTGAGGAGGTAAAGCCTCGAGAGAATCAAGATCCCGAGCTGACGAATGGTCTCCATATTGGTGAGTTCCTTATCGGCAAACATCGCAAGGAGTTTGCAAAGAAAATCGGCTACCGCCCCGGGCTCGGGATGGCAGTTAAAGACTGGGTGCTCCTACACGGCAAAGGGGTATATCTTGGAGCTGTACTCCCTTTTACCCTATTGCTTCTGGGTCTTTTTGCCTGCCTTGTAAATCTCCCGGAGCTGATCCAGAGCGAAGTAGCTCAATATACCAGCCCTTCCTGGGGTTTTGCCCGGGATCTGGTTGGAACTCCTGTTTTGTGGATTCTGGCCGTTCTTCTAGGAATGGCTATGTGTATACCCGCTTTCACCATAGCAACCAGTCTGGTCAACTGGGTCATTACCCTGGTTATCCCGCCGCGGATTTTACCAAAAATGGAGTTCAAGCACCGGATTCCTAGGGGTTTCAGTACAATCGTGGTAATACCCGGGATGATCGACTCCCGTAAGGACATAGACTCACTTGTGTTTCAAATTGAGAAACACTATTTACGCAATCCTGAGCCCGGTTTTCAGTTTGCGATTTTAACCGACTTTGGTGATGCAGATCAGGAAACAACCCCAGAAGATGCTGAGCTTGTATCCTACGGTCAATCAAAAATAGCGGAACTCAACCAGAAATATGTTTCCCTTCAAAGCAATGAAGAGCATAGTAATGGAGCTCAGAGTACAGACCGGTTTTTCTTTATGCATCGCAAACGACTCTGGAATCCATCCGAAGGAAAGTGGATGGGGTGGGAACGTAAGCGTGGAAAATTGCATGAGTTTAACAAGCTCATACGCGGAGTCAGGCAGCACTCATTTGTTTCGTTGCCAGATGATTTCAACAGGAATCCCCAGGTGCTGAGCCACATCAAATACGTAATCACCCTGGATGACGATAGTATCCTGCCAATCGGTGCAGGCAAACGGCTGGTGGGAGCAATGGCCCATCCCCTTAACCGGCCCGTTTTCTCCGGGAAGAACGAAATGGTTACCTCAGGTTATACCATTCTGCAGCCGCGTATGGAGATTCATCCCAAAAGTACCAATCAATCCTGGTTTACCCGTCTCTTTGCCGGAGATACTGGTCTGGATATTTACACCCTGGCAGTATCCGATGCGTACATGGATCTTGTTGGAGAAGGTATTTATGTAGGCAAGGGAATTTACGATGTTGACGCATTTGAGAGAAGTATAAACGGTCATATTCCTGAAAACACCGTGCTCAGTCACGATTTACTGGAAGGCAATATGGGCCGGGCCGGTCTGGTGACTGATATCACCATGGTAGAGGACTACCCCTCCAGTTACATGGCGATGATGTTGCGCCGACGCCGCTGGATTCGCGGTGACTGGCAGCTTTTACCCTGGCTATTCAAACCGAAAAGCAAGAGCCACGGGTTTAATGCCATTGACTACTGGAAGATCTTTGACAATTTGCGCCGTTCATTATTGGCGCCAGCATTGCTGTTTATTTTCTCTGTTGGTCTGCTTTTTTTACCCGGCCTAGCCGGTCAATGGACGTTGATACTTGTTCTTTCCCTCGGTGTTCCCCTGTTGACCAGTATCACCCGCAGCGCATTTCAGATTATTGGGGGTGAACAGGCAGGCCTTTCCTTACGGCCAATCGGGCGTATATTCTTGCGGTGGATCCTGGCGATTTCCTTTCTGGTATATGAGGCCTATATCACCGTTGATGCTGTCCTCACAACACTTTACCGAATGTTTGTCAGCCACAAAAACTTACTGCAATGGACAACTGCTGCGCAAACGGCACGTGTGTTTAACATCCAGAAACGCAGCAATATAGTCTGGCAGAAAATGATTTTTTCGATGTTGGTTGCACTGGTTTTA
Organism: Desulfobacterium sp.; assembly: GCA_034007745.1. GTDB lineage: Bacteria > Desulfobacterota > Desulfobacteria > Desulfobacterales > Desulfobacteraceae > Desulforapulum. The sequence goes on along the minus strand of JAVEQI010000015.1, from coordinate 42,282 downwards.
ACGATTGGTGTGCCAGTGATTTCATTTCTGACAACGGGCTATGTCTCCTTTTCATTGCTTGCATCCGGAGGTGTACTCCTGCTGTGGCTCTTTGCACCCTTTGTTGCCTACTGGATAAACCGCCCCATTGTTGAGGATAGTGAACAGCTGACCAATGACGAGATTGCATTACTCCGACAGGTAACCCGCCGCACATGGGGGTTTTTCGAGCATTTTGTCGGTCCGGGCGATCACTGGCTGCCGCCTGATCATTTCCAGGAAAAACCGGAGGCCAAGATCGCCCATCGCACGTCTCCCACCAATATTGGCTTGTACTTGACATCCATACTCGCGGCCTATGATCTTGGATACCTCGGTCATCCGGATTTGACGACCCGTCTGAAAATGACGCTGGAAAGTATGACACACATGGAGCGCTATAACGGTCATTTCTTTAACTGGTACGACACACTCACCAGGGAGGCTTTGCCCCCGCATTATGTTTCGACTGTGGATAGCGGCAACCTGGCTGCGTGCCTTATCGTCGTCTCCCAGGCGTGTCAAAACATGCCCTCTGAGGCGGTTTTCCGTTGGGACATCTTCCATGGGTATCTTGACTCACTGACAAACCTGGTCGACGTTCTTTCCACAATCCGCACCGTTGAAATTCGCGAAGAAATCAAAATAATCAACACACGGATTTCCGATATACAGGCAGCGATAAACGCTGCGAGATTCAAACCCGATCAATGGTATCCGATCTTCATACACATCGAAGAAACGTCCTATCCGGAAATCTCCGGGCAGCTGTTGCGCTTGATTGAAGTCTCTGGAACGGCATTTGACGATGAAAAACTGTCGGAGCTAAGAGTAATTAACTCACAGATCCGCCAACACCAGCAAGTCGTACACTACAGCATTGCAGAACTCCTGCCGTGGATGCCATTGCTTGGGAAAATACCGGAGCAACTCCAAAAACCTGAGTTTGCAGCCATGCTGAGGGAATTGGTGGAAGACCTGCCAAACAATTTCAAATTAAAAGATCACCAGGTGGTTACAGAGCGGGCTCTTCCATTGATTCATGCCCTGCTAAAGGAATATCGGCTGTCGCATCAATCGAGCCATGCCGAGATTTCAACCAAACCGGAGGATTGGCTCAACACACTTGAAAAAGCAGTGCTGGCCTCACAAAAGAACGCCCGGGAAATTTTCAATCAATACCGGGAAATATCAAGTGATGCCGATAGATTTGTGGAAGAGATGGATTTTCGCTTCTTGTATGACCGTCAGAAACGTGTTTTTCATATCGGTTTCAACCGTGATGTCGGTTTATTGGATAATAACCACTACGATCTTCTGGCATCGGAAGCGCGGATTGCTTCCATTGTTGCAATTGCCAAGGGGGAAGTTCCGCAATCCCACTGGATCTACCTCGGCCGGCCGGTTACACGGGTGGAAAACATCAACACCCTGCTTTCCTGGAGCGGTACCATGTTCGAATACTTACTTCCACCGCTTTTTTTACGTTCATATCCCGGAACCTTATTGGCGGACAGTGCCAAAGGTGCGGTTCAACACCAGATCGCCTACGCAAAAAGCAAAAATGTTCCCTGGGGTATCTCGGAATCAGGTTTCCATCGATTTGATGCGAGCCGCAGTTATCAATACTACGCTTTTGGTGTGCCTGGACTCGGATTCAAACGCGGTTTGACAAAGGATCTCGTAATTGCCCCTTATGCCTCACTCATCGCAGTTGGTATTAACCCACGGGCAGTTATCAAAAACCTGCGCTCCCTGATAGAGCTCAAAATGTTTGGTTCATACGGAATGTATGAATCCATCGATTTTACCCGTAGCCGCCTGTTGATCAATCAGGACCCGGCAATTGTTGCAGAATACATGGCCCATCACCAGGGTATGCTGTTTATGGCGCTCGCCAATTACCTGCGCAATGACATAATGGTAGAACGGATGCATCAGGATGCACGTATCCAGAGCGTAGAGTTGCTGCTCCAGGAACAGGTTCCAGCGATCAGTGCAGCCGAAGACATTTACGAGGACGAAGTCCAGGACTTCTCGGACCAGAAAAAACCACCTACGGGCATCAATCCCTGGAACGTTCCCGTTGGCACTCCTATCCCCCAGGTACATCTGCTTTCCAACGGCAGTTTTCGTGTGCTTATCTCCAACATGGGTGGTGGTTATATCAGTTGGAGTGATCGGGATATAACCCGATGGCAGCCTGATCCCGTACTGGACAACTGGGGAACCTGGGTATATATCCAGGAGCTGAATAACTCCAAAGAGACCGGCGATATATTGTGGTCAGCAGCCCCTCAGCCTTTGCCGACAGGTGCTGAAGACATGCAGGTTTATTTCCATGCGCACATGGCCGTCTACCGCCGCGTTGTTGACCAGCTGGTCTCGGTTATGGAAGTTACCGTTTCCCCGGATGATCCTGTGGAAATTCGCAGAATTAATCTGCAGAACGACAGTGACCGCCCTCGCAGGTTACAAATAACATCCTATGGAGAGGTGTCCCTTTCAACCCATGCAGATGACGGCCAACACCCTGCGTTCAACAAGCTGTTTATCGAAAGTGAATACGTCAAGGAGCTGGGGTTGCAGATCTTTTCCCGCCGCCCTCGTTCAAGCAAAGAGATACCCCTTTTGATGGGTCACATGCTCCTTGGAGACAACGGTGAGCTTAATGTGCGCCACGAGGCAGACCGGAGGGTCTTTATCGGCCGTGGACATGGAAGTCGTGACCCCCAGGCGCTGCTCTCTGGGGAATACCTGCGAGGTTCCAGCGGTGCCACCCTCGATCCCATCTTCGCCCTCGGGTGTGAAATTACAGTTGCCGCCCATGAAAATAAACAGCTCGCCTTCTTAACCTTTGTCGGAGAAAGCAGGGAAGAGTTGATCGCCCGGGCTGAAAGATACCATACCTGGCCATTAATTGAGCGTACGTTCCACCAGGCAGATAGCCACAACCAGGCTCAACTCGACAGAGAAAAATTTGACGGTACCATGCTGAAGGATACCCTGAAAACTCTTTCAGCACTGCTTTACCCCTATAAGGATGTACGTGCACCAGCCGAAATACTGGCTGCAAATCGACTCGGACAATCTGCACTGTGGCGTTTTGGAATATCCGGTGATCTTCCAATCCTGTTGGTTACTCTGGATGATGACAAGCAACTCGATGTCGTCCATGACGCCCTGTTGGTGTTCAAACATCTACGCAGCCGTGATTTCAAAATTGATCTTGTCATCCTCAACCAGCAACCCACCGATTATGCCGCAGAATTGAATGGGCGGATCCACCGTCTGATTCGCCGGACCAACAGTGAGGATTTCCTGAATTTGCGCGGTGGAATTTACGTACTCTTTAATGATCAAATGAAACATGAGGAGACCATCCTCCTGCAAAGCGCTGCCAGGGTCGTTCTTGCGGGGGAAAAAGGTCCACTCGCCCGCCAGCTTCCTGATTACTCCGTTCCGGTTTATCATTTGCCGAAATTCACCCCATCACTCGCACCTGAAATACAGCATACCCTTACATTGCCCAGACCGGATGATTTGCAATTTTTTAACGGATACGGCGGTTTTTTTTTAGACGGATCTGAATATCATGTTTTGCTTGAACCAGGTAAAGCAACACCTGCTCCCTGGGTAAACGTAATAGGTTACCCCGAATTCGGATTTATGGTCACAGAAACAGGCAGCCAGACAACCTGGGCAGTAAACAGCGGCGAAAACCGGCTGACTCCGTGGTCAAACGATCCTGTCCGCGACCCCACCGGTGAAGCACTGTACCTGCGGGATGAAGAGACCGGTGAGGTTTGGTCGCCAACACCACAACCCGCCAATGCCGGGCAACCGTACCGTGTTCGTCATGGGGCTGGCTACACAATTTTTGAGCACCAGTCCCATGGTATTCAGCATAGGTTAACCCTCTATGCCAGCCCGTCCGATCCGGTAAAAATTATCCGTCTGCAGGTGACAAACCTTTCAGATCGCAATCGTCGATTAACGGCCTCTCAGTACGTTGAATGGGTATTGGGTACAACCAGGGCAAAGAATAGCCCGTTTATCATTCCTGAATATGATTTTGAGACTGAAAGTTTACTGGCCACCAACCCTTATAACGGTGAATTTAACCAGAGGACCGCTTTCTTGAGTGCCAGCAAAGCGATTCACGGCATGACAGCCGATCGCGCCCAATTCCTGGGCAGGGCCGGAACACACAAGGCACCGATTGAACTGGAACGTCTGGGAGTTGAGCAACGGATTACACCTGGCGAGGACCCGTGTGGGGTGTTGCAGGTCCATATGGATCTGCCCCTTGAATCCAGCGAAGAAATTTATTTTGTTCTTGGACAGGGTAGCGACCGCAGCCAGGCGATTGAGCTGATTAAAAAATACCGCCGGCCGGAATCGGTGGAGCGTGCTTTTGAGGAGACCCATGCGTACTGGGATAAATTGCTGAATACAATCGAGGTAGAGACGCCTGATAAGGCCATGAATGTAATGCTCAACCGCTGGAGCCTTTACCAGGCGCTTTCCTGCCGCATCTGGGGTCGGACAGCATTTTACCAGTCCAGCGGTGCCTATGGCGCACGTGACCAGTTGCAGGATGTCCTGGCTCTCCTGGCAATAAAGCCGGAAATTGCGCGCCGGCAGATATTACGGGCAGCGGCCCACCAGTTTGAAGAGGGTGATGTGCTGCACTGGTGGCATCCGCCTACCGGCCGGGGGGTACGTACCCGTTTCAGCGATGATCTGTTGTGGATGCCCTATGTAACCTCCCAATACATAACTGTCACCGGCGATTCCGGTATTCTGGATGAGGAGATTCCGTTCCTCCAGGGAGATCCCTTGGCGGAGGGAGAAGATGAACGCTACGGTCATTACCAATCTGGTCAGAGTGTGTTTTCGTTGTATGAGCACTGTTTGCGGGCCATACACAAAGGATCTACCAAGGGAGTGCATGGCCTGCCATTGATCGGCGGCGGTGACTGGAATGACGGCATGAATCGTGTCGGTGAAAAGGGCAGGGGCGAAAGCGTCTGGTTGGCGTGGTTTTTGATAGATGTTCTCAACCGGTTTGCAGATATCTGTGATCTTCGCAACGAACAGACAAGAGCGGAGGAATTCCGGCAGAGAGCAAATATGTATGCCCTGGCCGTTGAAGAACACGCCTGGGACGGCGAGTGGTACCGCCGAGGTTATTATGATAACGGTACACCCCTTGGTTCCCATGAAAACATTGAGGGGAAGATCGATGCCATTGCCCAATCCTGGGCAGTCATTAGCAAGGGCGGCGATAAGGAGCGCTCAAGAACCGCCATGAAATCTGTTATGGATCGTTTGGTGTTGCCGCAGGATCGACTTTTGCTGTTGTTCACGCCACCTTTTGATCAGACATCCCAGGACCCAGGGTATATCAAAGGTTATCTGCCCGGGATTCGTGAAAACGGTGCGCAGTACACCCATGCTGCCACCTGGACGGCTTGGGCGTTCCGAGAACTGCGCGACGGCAACCGCACCGGTGAACTGTTTAATCTTCTCAATCCCGTGTATCAAGCGGACACAGCTGAAAAGGCAGAGACCTACCGGGTGGAACCCTATGTTGTATGTGCCGATATCTACAGCCAGGAGCCCTATATCCGCCGGGGAGGCTGGACCTGGTATACAGGATCTTCATCTTGGTACTACCGCCTTGGGATTGAAGGAATACTGGGGTTTGCAAAAACAGGTGAAATCTTGCGCATCGACCCGGTTATTCCTGAAACGTGGGACTCTTTTTGTTTAACCTACCGCTACAGACAATCCACGTATCACATCACAGTTGAAAACCCCCAACATCGGCAGAGCGGGGTTACACGGGTTGTGATGGATGGAGAAACCATGCCGGAAAATGAAATCCGTTTGAGAGAAAACAGCGGTGATCATACCGTAACCGTAGTTCTTTGAGGGTCTGTCCGCCCAGGACAAACCCAAACCGTAAAAATTTGGCCCTGTATCCTTTAGACATTTTGCGGTTTTATCGGGGTTGCCTGCCCGCAAATCCCATCCCTTGGCGCTCAATGTTCAGCAAGGGGGTACCAGGTTGCCGCCTGGGAGTAAAATAAAAATGAGAATCGCGGCAGCTTTTTAAAATAAGGTTGATATTAAATGCTGTTTTGATAAAATACCCTGGATTATATAGACAGAGTTGTAGTTCGGAGGTGCTTCTAACAAAGTTCTAAATATATTTAAATGGAATTGAATTGATGGAACAGATCAAGATTTCCAAAGGATTTAACACACCCCTTGCCGGTATGCCCGATATCGGTATTGTCGAATTTTCTGATTCTCCAACCCTTGGTCTGTCTGCCATGGATGTTCCCTATATCCGGCCGAAACTCCTGGTCAAGGAGGGTGACAGGGTCAAGACCGGCACCCCCCTTTTCTTTGACAAGCGTGATCCTTCCATTCAATTTGTCTCGCCGGGCACGGGGGTTGTCGAAAAAATCGTGTTTGGCGAACGAAGGCAGCTGCACGAGGTTGTTATCGGCCCTGAAGGTCAGGACGAATTTGTCGAGTTTGAGCCGTTTTCCCAATCATACCTTTCGGCTGTTTCCAGGGATGATCTTGTGAACCGCCTTAAACAGGGGGGACTCTGGCAGGCCCTTCGCCAGTTTCCGGAAAAAGATACGGCCGATGCAGCCCACACTCCGGCTATGATCATTGTTTCTCTCTGGGGCAGCGATATTTTTTCCCCGGATCCCGGGGTTGTTGTTGAGAGGGATGCAGCGGCGTTTGAATTCGGCCTTGAGGTGCTCAAACGATTCACGGATCGGGTGGTTGTAACGGTAAAGGCGGGGAGCCTTGATCGTCTTCCCCGGGTCAAACCCCTGATTACCCACACTGTGCCGGACATCTATCCTGCCTGGAATCCCGGGGCGGTGCTCTACCATCTCAAAAAAGACTCAAGGGAGAACAGCTCCTGGTGCATTGCCGCAGACCACCTGATCATGGCGGCAAAATTTCTCATGACCGGCTGCTACCCAACGGAAAAGATCATCACAGTCACCAGGGGCAGGGAACATCGGCCCCACGTGCTGACTCGCCAGGGGGCTCGCCTGGAAAGGGTACTGGGCGACTTCAAGGAGGGGGAGATTGTGACAACGGGCAGGTTTGACGGCAGGAAGGTTGAACCTGAAAGCCACCTGGGTTTCTTTGACAACACCCTGAACATCGTCGCCACCCCGGACCAGGACGAGATGTTCGGGTTCCTGCGGCCGGGAAAGGCCAAGGCAACCGCCTCAAGGGCCTTTCTCTCCTGCCTTTTTTCCGAACCCAAGGAGACTGACGCTTCCCTCCACGGTGAACTCAGGCCCTGTATCAACTGCAGCTATTGTGAGAACATTTGTCCCAATGATCTAATGCCCAGCTTTATCATGAAGGAACTCTTGAGCGATGGGATCGAAGATGCCCTGGCCTGCGGTCTTCTGGACTGCTGCCAATGCGGTTTATGCTCCTATGTCTGCCCGTCCAAGATCGAGCTTGCCCGGATTCTGGCCGATGGAATGGACGCCCTTTACAAGGACAAGCAAGGATAACGATAAATAAGGACAAACCATGAATCCCTTAAAAAAAATATTCGATCTCAGTGAGCCCCATTTTACCGGTTCCGGGCGTTTTGGTAAGCTTGAGCCCCTGTTTGATGCCACCAAGACATTCTTCTTTTTGCCTTCGACCGCCAACCGGGTGATGCCCTTTATCCGGGACAACCTGGATCTCAAGCGTTACATGAGCTTCGTGCTTGTGGCGCTTTTGCCCGTGGTTCTTTACGGAATTTACAATACAGGATTTCAGGCAGGCTTTGCCAGGAACGAGAACCTGGGCCTGGTCCCGGCGTTTATTCTCGGCAGCCGCTTTGTGCTGCCCATCATTCTTGTCTCCTACGTGGTGGGATTTTCCTGGGAAATTTTGTTTGCCGTGATTCGCAAGCACAAGATCAGCGAGGGATTCCTGGTCACGGGGATTCTGTTTCCCCTGACCCTTCCGGCCACCATTCCCCTCTGGCAGGTGGCCCTTGGGATCTCATTTGGGGTGGTCCTGGGTAAGGAGGTTTTTGGCGGTACCGGCCGGAACATCTTCAATCCGGCCCTGACGGCCCGGGCCTTTGTCTTCTTCTCATACCCCGTGTCCATGTCCGGAAATGTCTGGGTTGCAGGTTTAAGTCCCGTGGACGCTCTCTCCTCTGCCACGGCCCTTGCCGTCACGGGTGCAGACGGGGGAAGCATCACAACGGCCCTGTCCCAGGCCGGCTTCACCCTGTCCAACCTCTTCTGGGGGTCCGTGCCGGGCAGCATCGGCGAGACTTCGGCCCTGTGCTGCCTCCTGGGGGGCGCCTTTCTTATAATCACCCGGATAGCCAATTATCGCATTATAGCCGGTGGAATTGCCGGGCTTGCTGCCACGGCCCTGCTGTTTCTCTATCTTGTACCCGGCACCCAGGGCGGCTGGGGTCATGCAGGTCCCCTGTATCATCTCTGTGCGGGCGGATTTTTGTTCGGCATCTGCTTCATGGCAACGGACCCTGTGTCTGCCCCGGGAACCAATCCGGGCCGCTGGGTGTTTGGTTTTCTCATCGGCTCCTTGACCGTGGTGATCAGGGTGGTCAACCCCGCCTTTGTGGAGGGCACCATGCTTGCCATCCTTTTCATGAACGTGTTTGCGCCGCTTTTCGACCATGTGGTGGTCCAATACAAATCATCAAAGAGGATTCCCAATGTCTGAAACCAAACCGGAAAATAGATCTGGAATCAAACCGGAAACCAAACCGGATAAAAACAGCCGGAAAAATGTGATTCGGTTTGCCCTGGTGATCTCTTTCGTTTGCAGCCTCCTGATCTCTGTATCTGCCAGTGGCTTAAAGGATCGTCAGAATGCCAATATTGCCCTTGACCGGAGGGTGAATCTCCTGCGGGCAGCCAACCTGGTTGAGTCTGGGAAAAAGCCCCCTGGGGAAGTGATCAACACCCTCTACGACGCCCATATCGAGGATACCATTGTGGATGCCAATGGAAAGATTCTTGATCCCGATGATCCAGGGGCTTCAAGTGCCATGCACGTCTATCTTTATCGGCAGAACGAAAAAATAGAGGGTTATATCCTTCCTTTTAACAGCCGGGGACTCTGGGGAAAAATTCAGGGGTACCTTGCATTTAAGGCTGACGGCCAGACCGTTTCAGGGTTTTCCGTGTACAGCCATTCAGAGACCCCGGGACTTGGCGGGGAGATAGAGAGCGCCTGGTTTCAGAAAAACTTCAAGGGTAAAAAGATCGTCAACTCCCAGAATGAGTTTGTTTCCGTGGGAATTGCCAAGGGCAAGGTGGAAAACCTGCCTGAATCCAAGAAGGACAACTATGTCGACGGCATCAGCGGGGCCACCCTGACCGGCCAATACCTTGCCGAAGGCATCAAATCCACCCTGGTCAAGTACGATGCGGTTTCCGTTACCTTTCGCCAGGGGGGGCTGATTCCCAAGGATATGACCCGGAAAGAGAAGACCGAAAAAGAGATGACCGAAAAAAATTCGGAACCCCGGACATCTGCACCGGGTGCCGGCAGGCCCTAGGTTGGGTTGAGGAACGAAACAACGATTGTAAAGTGTTCTATTTAGCTAACAGCTAACAGCTAAATATGCGTCTCATATAAAATATTAAAATGATAAAAGGAATTCCATGGCACAAGAAAAATCAAAACGCCTGGACATACTGATCCGGGGCGTGTGGACGGAAAATCCCGTGGCCTTCCAGGTCCTGGGCATCTGTTCGGCCCTTGCCGTAACGGTCAAGATGTCAACGGCACTTGTGATGGCCGTTGCCCTCACCGTTGTCACGGCCTTTTCCGGCCTTATCATCTCTTCCCTGCGTAAACAGATTCCTTCAAACATAAGGATCATTGTGGAACTGGCCGTGATAGCCTCGCTTGTTATTATCACGGACGAGGTGCTCAAGGCCTTTTTCTACGACATTTCAAAGCAGCTCTCCATATTTGTCGGGCTTATCATCACCAACTGCATTGTGCTTGGAAGGGCCGAGACCTTTGCCCTTGCCAATAAACCCCTGGACTCGTTTGTGGACGGAATTGCCAACGGCCTGGGATACGGGCTTATTCTTGTGTTCGTGGCTTTTGTCCGGGAACTTCTGGGTTCGGGTAATATTTTCGGATTTTCCGTGATCCCGGAATTCATGATCGCTGCCGGATATCAGAACATGGGGCTGATGGTGCTGGCCCCGGGCGCTTTTTTTGTTATAGGGCTCCTGGTATGGGTTAAAAACAGCCTGCCCGGTGTCTCCCATGGAAACAAATCATGAAACCAGATATTGCAACGGGGGCTTTAAGCCAGGTCTCGCAACCAGATACAGCACAGGGTAAGGAGTAGATAATGGGTGATTTGTTCAGTCTTTTTATTAACTCGGTTTTTATCGGAAACATCCTTCTGGCCTACTTCCTGGGGATGTGTTCGTTCATTGCCGTGTCCAAAAACATTGAAACTGCAACGGGTCTGGGCTTTGCAGTTATCTTTGTCCTCACCGTCACAAGCCCAGTAAACTGGCTGGTTTTTCATGGGCTCCTTGCCCCCGGGGCACTGTCCTGGGCGGGACTGCCCAATGTGGATTTGAGTTTTTTAAAGTACATCACCTTTATTGCAGTCATTGCAGCCATAGTTCAGGCCATCGAAATGGTCATTGATAAATATTCGCCGCCACTTTATGCGGCCCTTGGTGTGTTTCTGCCCCTGATCGCCGTGAACTGCGCCATCCTGGGTGTCTCCCTCTTTATGGTGGAACGTAACTACACCCTGGTGGAATCCACCGTGTTTGGGGCGGGTTCAGGAACGGGCTGGATGCTTGCCATTGTATCCATGGCTGCGATCAGAAAGAAGATCCGGTATTCAGATGTTCCAGACGGGCTCCAGGGGTTCGGTATCACCATGATAGTTGCAGGGCTCATGGCCATGACCTTTATGATGTTTTCAGGTATCACCCTGTAAGTAAAGCCAAGGAGGCGACAATTGATCTACCTCATCAGCATACTGGTCTTCACGGGTGTCATCCTTGCCCTTGTGATGGTGCTGCTCTTTGTGGAAGCCAAGGTGACCACCACGGGTGAGCATGCGATCGTGATCAACAATGACAGGGAAAATTCCATCCATGTGACGGGCACGCCCACGCTGCTGTCCGCCCTTTCCAGCCAGGATATCTTTTTGCCGTCGGCCTGCGGCGGTTCCGGCTCCTGCGGCATGTGCAAGTGCGAGGTGGTAAAGGGGGGAGGAGCTATTCTGCCCACCGAGCTTGGCCATCTGAGCCGCAAGGAAAAGCTCGAAGGCAAACGTCTCACATGCCAGCTCAAGGTCAAGAATGATATTGAGATCCGTCTGCCTGAATCCATCTTCGGCATTAAAAAGGTCAATGCAGAGGTGGTGTCCAACCATAACGTGGCAACATTTATCAAAGAGCTGGTGCTCAAGCCTGAAACCCCCATCGATTTCGAGGCCGGAGCCTATTTCCAGATCGACGTGCCCGAGTATGACCTGGCCTTTAAAGAGTTTCAGATTGAAAGCAGATTTGTGAGCGAATGGAAAAAGTACAATCTCCTGGAACTCAGGGCCAGGGGCATAAAACCGGGGTTCCGGGCCTATTCCCTTGCCAATCCTCCCCATGACAACAAGACCATAATGCTCAACGTCAGGATCGCCACCCCGCCGCCGGGCACCCAGGGCATTCCCCCGGGATTTGGATCATCCTATGTGTTCAGTCTGAAGCCCGGAGACGAGGTTCAGGTGAGCGGTCCCTATGGTGACTTCATGGCAAAAGAGACCGAAAATGAAATGTGCTTCATCGGCGGAGGCGCCGGCATGGCACCCCTCAGGAGCCATATCCTCCACCAGCTGGAAGGCATCCATACCAAGAGGAAGATCACCTTCTGGTACGGGGCAAGGTCCAAAAAAGAGATGTTCTACCACGAGACCTTTGAAGACCTTGCAGAGCGCCATGAAAACTTTGAGTACCACATAGCTCTTTCAAGCCCGGACCCCGAAGACAACTGGACCGGCCCCACCGGCTTTATCCATAATTTTCTGTGTAATGACTATCTCGCCCTTCATGAAGACCCCGATGAAATTGAATACTACCTGTGCGGTCCACCACCCATGATCGACGCCATCATCATTGCCCTCTACGACTTTGGGGTGGAGGACGATATGATCTTTTACGACAAGTTTTAACCTGGTATCTGGCCCTTCAAGGATTTCAAGGAAAGCATTTAGCTGTTAGCTAATAGCTGTTTCTTATAACCGACACGTCCCCAGGGACACAACGAACAATGAAACACGATAGCTGTTAGCGGTTAGCTTTTAGCTGTTAGCTAAGAGCTGTTTCTTATAAAAGCTATGACAAATATAATAAAGCGCCAATGGTTTTTAATCTGCCTTGTTCTTCTCTTTGTTGCGGTGATCCTTGACCGTTCAAACTTACTTGCCGGGCTTGGAACTGCCCTGAAGGATAATCATGGGCCAGAGGTGATGATTTTTCTGATCTTTGTCTTCTCAGGTCTGGTGATCGAAGGTCATCAGATACGGGCCGGTATCAGGGATGTTCGAGCAACCATTCTGGCCCTTGTTTTGATCTTTGTGGCTGCGCCCCTTATGGCCCTGGCCCTTCTGGTGCTGCCCCTTGAAACGGGTGTGGCCCTGGGGCTTTTTATCGTGGCCGTGATGCCAACCACCCTTTCTTCGGGCATTGTGATGACCGGGGTGGCCGGCGGCAACATGGCCCATGCCCTGTTCGTGACCATCATTTCAAATTTTGTGTCTATCCTTTCCATCCCCTTTATCCTTTCCCTTTTATTGCCGCTGCTGGGTCAGGAAAAGAGCCTTGCCATTGACCAGGTGGCTATATGTCTCAAGCTTATTCTGCTCGTACTCCTGCCATTGGCCATTGGAATGACTCTCAAGGCAAAGATTTTTGCCAAAAGGAATATGGGCAGATTTCAGCTGGTCAATCAATGGATGATCCTCGGCATTGTTTTCATCTCCCTTGGCGGTGCAAAAGAGGCGATTCTGGGCCATGGGATTTCGTTCTGGGCGATTGTTCTGCTTGTAACCGTGTTCCACACCATGATGCTGGGTGCCTCATTTGTTCTGGTGAAGCTTGGTAAGCTGGAAAAGGGGCGCTATGAAAGCGTTGTGTTCATGGGCTGCCAGAAAACCCTGGCCCTTTCAGTCATGCTCCAGGTGACCTATTTCAGCCAGTTCGGTGGGGCATTGCTTGTGTGTGTCATCCACCACATCGTTCATCTCATGATCGACGGTTATTTGAGCACGAGGTTGAGCCGTTAGATCAGCCCCCTTTCCTTTTGGTAGTTAACCTTAAAGCCTTTTTAATGCCTTATAAACCTGGTCGTCGTTTTTTTTATTTATGATAGGGATCTTCACTATCAAGCCTCAGATTCTTCTGGGAGTCTATATCTCTTTGATTTTTTGTCCCATATGCCATTCCTTTGCAATATAGAGAAAGGGCGTGTCCGCAACCCCCACCACCCATTTCAAGAGGTAGGTTGTCCAGAATATTTCAAACAGGGCTGCTGTTGGAAAAACTCCCCAGAAGGCCAGAAGGGTGAACAGGCTTGAATCGATGAACTGGCTTACCATGGTGCTGGCGTTGTTTCTCAACCACAGGTGACGGCCCGACGGGGATCGATTTTTCCAGAATTCAAAGGCCCATACGTCATGGGACTGGGAGATGAAGTAGGCAACAAGGCTGGCTCCTGCAATCCTTGGCATGAACGAGAAGATGTTTTTAAGGCTTTCCTGGGAAAAATCGTCGGGCGCCGGGGTAAAAACCAGGGCCATGTTCATGAGGATCGTCATGGCCACCAGGGAAAAAAGCCCCAGATAGACGGCCTTTTTTGCCTCTTTTTTCCCGTAGAGTTCGGACAGTATGTCGGTCACCAGGAACGAAGATGCATAGACAATGTTGCCAAGGGTCGCCGTGATGCCCATGATTTCGACGAGTTTGATCACCTGGATGTTGGCCACAATGGCGGCAATGGGTATCCAGGCGTAGAGACCTGTCTTTCCAAACAGGCGAAAGATGATGATGATGAAGCTGAAATTGACGGCAAGCATGGCAAGCCACATTAGTTCGTTAATGGTAAAACCTCCGGAGCCTTAGAACCTCTCGATGAGCTTGTCGATGATGAAATCGCTCTCACCCATGGCCTGTTCACTGAACGGGCCGAACCAATGGGCAATTTCAGCAAATCGTTGTTCAAAAAGAGTCTTGTCGTTGTTGTCGACCAGGGCAATCTGGTCGTTTATTGAAGCCACATACTCCTTTAAGAGGCGTCTTCTATCCGGGGTGGCAAATATTATTTCAGAGTAAAGATTGCCGCTCTGGGCAAAAAGCCTGCCCACCATGCCTATTTCCAGGCGGTAAATCGGACTTGAAAATTCCAGGCTTCTTTCAAGTTTGATATTTCGTTCGCACAGGAACTGACCAAAGCAGAAGGTGGCAAAATGGCGAAGGGCCTGGACAATATCCATGATTTCATCGTGCTCCCGGGCCGTGGATCCGACCACTATGGCACCCCAAAGGGTCAGCTGGTCCAGGAGCCACTGGCAGGCATTGTTATTCCTTCCAGGCACAACGGCAATGAGCTGCTTGTCAAGGGTTGAACAGGAGGGACCGAACAGGGGGTGCAGGCCCATTACAGGACCTTTGAACTGTTCGAGCATTTCATTCACCGGCCCCTGCTTGATGCTTGTTATGTCGGCAAGGATGGCGGTTGGCGGGACAAACGGGGCAATCCGTTGAATGGTTTCAAGGGTTACATTGATGGGAACGCAGATCAGCACCAGGTCTGTGCCTTTGCACAACTCCTCAGCATTTTCCCAGTCGTTTTCACCGAGGATAGTGACCTCATAGCCCGAAGAACAAAACATGGCGGAGAAGAACTGCCCCATCTGCCCGCCGCCTCCAACCATGAGCACCCTGGCACCGGGCCTGATACCCTTTTGCTTCATCTGTCCGGTCTGCCTGAGCCTGGAATTTCTCAGGATGACCCGGTACATCTCTTCGATAAATTCAGGATCCACACCTGTTCCTGACGCCTGGCTGCGCAGCTTTGAGATCAGATCCTCTTCCCTTGCCGGGTGGTATACGGGGATGTTGTGGGTCTTTTTAAGGGCAACCACCTTTTCCACCTGATCCAGCCTCTGGGATATCAGTTCCAGGATCTGGCGGTCGATCCGGTCAATACTGTCCCTGAATGTCTTTATTTTGTTGTCAAACTCTCTGGTCATGTCTTTTTTTTACCATATCATAGTGTTTCAGGTGTCAGGTGTCTTTAATTTCAGACCCGAACATACCCAAATTCAAGCCAAAAGTCAAAATGTTCAAGATATTGGAACAGGTATCCTTCATTGCCTGTTTTACATTTTATATGAAAAAGAAGCTACTGGGCGCTGGGTTGTGGGTGTTGGGTACTGGGCGGAATGACACTAAAGAATAGTTTTTTTCGTGCCTTTCGTGGTTAGATCCCTTCAAACAGATGCTTTCCCCCAAGCCAATGGGTAAAGGGGGCAGTGTTGGTGTGACAGCAGTCCATGGCCCTTGGCAGTTCCAGGGGCTGGGATTCGAGCCCGTGGTTATGGCATGCCGTTTGAATGCTCTGCCTGGCAAGGGAAAAGACAAAGTTGCTCGAGGTCGAGGTTTCGATTTCAGCCGTGTGGTCCCCCGTGTTAAATGCATCCATGCACCTCTGGCGGCTGTAGGATGACCATGATCGGCAGATAAAGGGTCGCACCGGATAGATGGCGCAGCCATTGTTTATGAGGAAAATGCAGGGGGAACTTTTTTTTATTTTGACTCTTGTTGAAAGGGACTGTCCTTCGGTCAAGCGCCGGTTGTTGTCGATTCGCCTCCACAACAGGAGTTTCTCCTGGCTTGAAAACTTCTGGCCTATCCAGGAAAAGGTAAAAAGAGCCTCGGCAGGGGTGAGCTTGACCTGGGTATAGCAGCAATAGCTACAGCCTTTAGCGCACTCCACTCCTGGTTCCTCCTGGGCATCGCTTATGTGTTTAACCATCTCCTGGGCAAGGTCCATGATCTGAATCAGGGCGGCCTTGATTCCTTCCTGGGAAAATCGAGGTTCTAAATGGGATGTCGTAATCCGGGAAAAGAGTTTTTCCAGGGCATGGGCTGCCACTTCTCTTTCTGTTTCCACTGCTTTTCCTCCTCAAGGTCATGTATGACAGGGAAAAGGTCTGCCGGATAAGACAGAAAAAGTCAGAGCATACAGCCAGTTGCTGATGTGTAAGGTAAAGTTCCCATACTGGGTTTCATCCTACACCACCGAGACGTCAAAAGATATGGGAAATACCAAACTTTACCGGACCCTTGGGCAAGGATCAACAATCCCGGGGCGGTGCTTTTTATTTGACTTGGTGTCAATGTGTAGTAACTTTTAGCATTCTGGATACAAAGATGATCTAAGGAGGCTAGCATGGAAAAAAAATTGAGAATCGAGGGAATGTCATGCCAGCATTGTGTTGGCAGGGTGAAAAAATATCTTGAATCGGTTGAAAATGTGACTGACGTCCATGTGGATCTGGAAAATAAGTCGGCTGATTTCAAGGTTGGCCCTGATATTGATATGGATGCGGTTATAGAGAAGATTAAATCCTTTGGGTTCACGGCAACAGAAAAAAGCTGATATGATTCTCCGTATGGAAAGGAGGGGTGCGGGATGATCGAAAATCAGAAAATAAAAGTCTATGGCATGATGTGCAGCCATTGCGAAAATACAGTTGCTACGGAATTGAACAAACTTCCAGGGGTAAAAGATGCCGCTGCCTCGTTTGAGGATGAAGTTGTCTCGTTTACCCTTGATACCGATAAGAGCACTCTTGCGGATGTTGAGGCCGTCATTCTTGACAACGATTATTCCCTGGAGCCCCCTGAGGTCAAAGAGCTTCGAGAAGGAGCCCCCCGGGAGGACGATGTCACCCTTGAGTTTTCTCAGCCAGAGGCTGCTCCCGATCTTGAATTCGAGCTCGAACCTGGGCCTGAACTAGAACTTGAATCCGGCCAGGACAATTTTTCCGACATCTCCTTTAACATCGAGGGCATGACCTGCGCCAACTGTTCCCTTGCAATAGAAAAGGCCTTTAAACGGACAAAGGGGGTTAGGACAACCTCGATCAACCTGCCCCTAAACAAGGGCTTTGTCACCTATGATCCAAGGGTTTTAGACGATGCCGGTATCCTGGATGTTGTTAAGCAGGCTGGATACAGGGCCACTCTGGACAAGGCTGGAGGCCAGGCCGCTGCCGCCAGGGAACGATTCAGGTTCTTTTTTGCCCTGGGGCTGACCGTTCCCATGGTCTTGATCATGCATTTGGGGCCCTTTGGCATGGCCGTCACAAACAGCATTCTTTTTGTCCTGGCTACTCTTGTGCAGTTTGTCTCGGGAAGGGCCTTTTACGAGGGAGCATATTACTCGTTGAAAAACCGGGTCGCCAACATGGATGTGCTGATCAGCCTGGGAATTTCGGCAGCCTACTTCTACAGCGTGTTTTCCCTGTTTTTTATTGACGCTGCCAAACCTGTGTTCTTTGACAGCTCAGCCATGCTCATCACCTTTATCATGATCGGAAAGATGCTCGAGGCAAATGCCAAGGGAAAAACCGGCCAGGCATTGAAAGAACTTCTGGCCCTTAATCCGGATCAGGCAAGGGTCGTAAGAGCTGGTCTGGAGGAGATGATTCACCCATCCCTTGTGGAAAAGGGCGATGTGGTAAAGGTGCTTGCCGGCGAAAAAATTCCCGTTGACGGGGAGGTCCTGGAGGGAGAAACCCAGGTGGATGAATCCATGCTCACCGGTGAATCCTTTCCGGTCCATAAAGTACCTGGTGATAAAGTTATCGGGGCAACCATCAACCAGTCCGGCACGATTAGAGTAAAAACCACAAAAACCGGCAACGATACCGTGCTTGCAGGTATCGTTAAAATGGTGGAGGATGCCCAGGCGGACAAGGCCCCGATCCAGCGCCTTGCAGACACGATTTCCAATGTATTTGTTCCCATTGTCGTTGCCGTGGCCCTTGCCACTTTTTTCTACTGGTATTTCATGGGAGCTCTCGGGGCAGACGCTGACACAACCCCTTTCTTGTTCTCCTTTGAACGTATGATTGCCGTGCTTGTCATTGCCTGCCCCTGCGCCCTTGGCCTTGCCACCCCAACTGCGATTATGGTGGGTACCGGCGTGGGGCTCAACCGGGGCATTCTTTTTAAAAAGGGCTCTGTCCTTGAAAATATATCTCACCTGGACGTTGTGTTGTTTGATAAAACCGGTACCATCACCAGGGGGAAACCAGAGGTGAGCGACGTATTTCCGGCAGAGGGAGTTACCCGGGATGATTTTTTGAAGCTTGTGGTAAGTGCGGAGGTCAACTCTTCCCATCCCCTTGCAGCGTCGGTTGTGGCCTTTGCCAGGCAGAGTGGTTTTGAACCAGAAAAAACAACTGGGGCAAGAGAGATTTCGGGTTTTGGTGTTCAATGTCTCTTGAACGGCAAAGAGTTAAAGGCTGGAAATCTGAAACTGGTCAAGGGGGTTGATATTACCCCGGAGATGGAATCCAAGGGCAAGATGCTCGCCGAGCAGGGTAAAACAACAGTTTACATCGCCCTTGACAACCGAATGGTTGGTATCCTGTCGCTTTCAGACATGATCAAACCAGATTCAAAAGAGGCGGTGGAACGGCTCCACAGGGCGGGCATCCGAACGGCTCTGGTCTCGGGGGACAACCTTACCTCGGCCCTTGCCGTGGCTAAACAGGTGGGGATAGATGAGGTGGAGGCAGAGGTCTTGCCCCAGGATAAAATCAACACGGTGAAAAAATGGCAGGCAAAGGGTTTAAAGGTTGCCATGGTGGGAGACGGGATCAATGATGCTCCGGCCCTTGCCCAGGCAGATATAGGCATTGCCATTGGATCTGGAACCGATGTTGCCAAGGAGACCGGGGATGTGATTCTTGTGAAAAACAGTCTCCTTGATGTGGAGCGGGCTATACGTCTTGGTAAGAAGAGCCTGAAAACCATTAAAATGAACTTTTTCTGGGCTTTTTTCTACAATCTGCTCATGATTCCAATTGCGGCCGGGGTTCTCTATCCCGGGTATGGCTTGACCCTGAAACCTGAATTTGCAAGCATTGCCATGTGGATGTCCTCGTTGTCGGTTGTGGGAAATTCCCTGCTTCTCAAGCGATTTGAAAAAAAGCTGATGGATTGATCAGTAATTCTCATTTTTATTTTATACAATAGGCGGCAGTCGGTATCCCCTTGCTGAACCAAAAAAGTCGGGGAATACCGACAGCCGCCCCCCAGGCTGACATTTTATAAAAAAACAAACGGGACGTTTCACCTGAAACGTCCCGTTTGTTTTTGGTTGTTTTGGAAAGAGTTTTTACATTATTTCAATGGCGCAGGCCATGGATACGCCGCCGCCGCCGCAAAGGGTCGCCATGCCAAGGCTCTTGTTCCTGCGCTTGAGGGCATGCATGAGGGAGACCACGATTCTTGCCCCGGTGGAACCTACTGGATGACCAAGGCCGATGCCTGATCCGTTGACATTGGTGATCTCCCGATTGAGGCCAAGCTCCTTCTCACACCCGAGGTACTGGGCTGCAAAGGCTTCGTTCAACTCTATCAGCTCGAAATCCTTGAGGGACAGGTTGCTGTTCTTGATGAGGTTGTTCACCGCAGGAACAGGCGACAGACCCATGACCGAAGGGTGACAGGCTCCCCGGGATACGGCCTTGATCCTGGCAATGGGTTTGAGCCCGAGCTCCTTTGCCCGGTCAAGGGACATGATGACCATGCCCGTGGATCCGTCGTTGAGACCCGAGGAGTTGCCTGCTGTTACCGTGCCTATTTTAGGCACAAAGGCCGGGGGCAGTTTGGCAAGTTTTTCCATGGTCATGCCGGGCCTGAAGTGTTCGTCCTTGTCAAAGATGATGGGATCTTTTTTCCGCTGGGGAACTGAAACCGGAACGATCTCGTCGGCAAACGACCCGTCGTTGGTGGCCCGCTCTGCCTGGTTGTGACTTCTCAATGCCACCTCATCAGACTCTTCCCTTGTGATCCCGTGGTGCTGGGCAACGAATTCAGCTGTGTGGCCCATGATATAGGGTTTGCCCACGAACATGCTTAAGGGGGCCTTGGTCGCATCAACCGGCCCGTCTTCAGGATGGGGAATCACGTGGGAGCCGCAGTGGAGGGCGTGGATCATGGTGTCCACAAGGGTGCTGTCCTGGAGACGGCATCCCCAACGGGCCCCTGGGACGGCATAGGGGGCGCTTGACATGTGCTCGGTGCCCCCGGCAAGGATAACATCGGCCATTCCCGCCTGGATCATTGCCATGCCCGATATCATACTCTCCATGCCCGAGATGCAGACCCGGTTGATGGTGACGGCAGGGATCGTGTCCGGGAATCCCGCCAAAAGGGAAGCAACCCTTGCCGTGTTAAGGGTGTCGCAGGATTCGATGCAGGTGCCGTAACGAACGTCATCGATGATTGCCGGATCAATTCCGGCCCGCTTAACAGCTTCCTTCATGGTGATGGCGGCAAGGTGTGCGCCACTAAGATTTTTGAGTGTTCCGCCAAATCCGCCGATGGCGGTCCTGCATCCTGAAACGATTACAACTTCTTTCATTTGTCTCTCCTGTTTTTTTAAAATGAACTGTCATGGATTGTGACCGCAGGGCTTGTTCCCTGGACAATGGCCTCAAGTTTTCCCATGGTTGCGGGTAAAAGAGTGTTGATGAAAAATTCGGCTGTGGTTATTTTGCCGTGGTAAAAGGCGGCGTTTTTGTCCTTTGCAAATACTTCATCAAGGGAATTGGCATTTACCCTGTTCAATATTTTGTCCAATGGTTCCTGTGCAGCATTTGCCCGCCAGAGGAGCATCCATGCCATGACCACATCCCCTGTTGCTTCAAGCAGGGGGTGGGCAAGGGCAAAGGCCGATTTGAACCCAGGGCCCTTTATTGCCATGGCTGTTTTTGTGCAGGTCGTTTCAAGGAGCTCAGCCGCATCCATAACCTTTTTACCCATCTCCTCCAGGCCTTCTGTATCCAGGGCCGTTTGGGCTGTCTGTCTGATTTCGTCCACAAGGGACGAGAGCCAGGAGCCCTTGTGCATGGTCAGTTTTCTGGCAAGGAAATCCATGGCCTGGATTCCGTTTGCCCCCTCGTAGATCGAGCATATTTTGCAGTCCCTGACCAGCTGCTCCATGGGGTATTCCCGGGTATAGCCATAGCCGCCAAATACCTGCATTGCCTCCACACATACGTCAAATCCGCGTTCGCTGCAATAGGCTTTGACAATGGGTGTGAGGATTTCGGTGAGCCCCTGGTAACGATCCTTTTCTTCAGGCGTGTCTGCGCAATGGCTCCAGTCGATGCACGAGGCAGTGTAATAGAGCAGGCTTCTCATGCCTTCCACATAGGCCTTCATCCTGATGAGCATGCGGCGTACGTCCGGATGCTTTATTATGGGTACCTGGGGTGCTGAACCGTCCCGGCCTGCATCTAAAGAACGGCCCTGGAGCCGGGTTTGGGCATAGTCAAGGGCGTGGAGATAGGCGCAGGATGCGTGGGTGGCTGCCTGGGTGCCCACCTCCAGGCGCACCTCGTTCATCATGTGAAACATGATCTCCATGCCCTGGTTTTCCTTGCCAAGGAGGAACCCCCGGCACTGGCCCCTGCTGCCGAGGGAGAGGCTGCATGTGGGACTTCCGTGGAGACCCATTTTTTCTTCTATGCCCGTACAGACCACGTCGTTTGGCTCACCAAAGCTGCCGTCCTCGTTGACCCATATTTTGGGAACGATGAAGATGGAGATGCCCTTGGTTCCTGCGGGTGCTCCTTCGATCCTTGCAAGGACCGGATGGATGATGTTATCGGTGAGGTTCTGTTCGCCGTTGGTGATGAAGATCTTGCTGCCCGAGATCGAATAGGTGCCGTCGTCGTTTCTGGATGCCGTTGTTGTGAGGGCACCGAGGTCCGACCCTGCTTCGGGTTCGGTCAGAAGCATGGACCCTCCCCACTCAAGGGTGTACAGCTTTTCGAGAAATAGTGCCTTCTGGGTCGGTGTGCCGAAGTATTCTATCATTTTACCAGCGCCATGTCCCAGAATTACATAGACCATGGCCGTGTAATTTGCCCCGATAAGGTAGTCAAAGGCGGCCTGGGCTATTGTGTGGGGAAGTCCCTGGCCTCCGAATTCAGGATCGGCCGTGAGGGCTCCCCACTCTCCCTCCTGCAGGAGCTTCAACACCCTTTCAAAGCATTCCGGAGCGGTTACACACCCCTTGTCAAAGACGACACCCTGGCGGTCGCATAGGGTGTATGTGGGAAGGATCTCCTTAATTGCAAGGTTTCTTGCCTCCCTGATAACCATGTCTGCCATGGTCTTGTTGATATCTTTGAATTTGTCCGATGCAAGGATGGCCCTTGTGTTCAGCTGTTCGTACAGCACAAAATCGATGTCCCGCCGGTCTGCTATCTGTTCTGTCATGTTTTTTCCTGTCTCCCTGTTCTTTTAATATTCGTAAACACCTTTACCGGTTTTACGCCCGAATCGACCTGCCCGAACCAGTTTTTTCAGATAGGGTGCCGGCATATACTTATCTCCCATCTCTTTGTGAAGACCTTCCATCACCAGGAGCAGAGTGTCAAGGCCTATGAGATCTGCCAGTGCCAGGGGACCTATGGGATGATTGCAGCCGAGCACCATGCCCTTGTCAATATCCTCTGCCGATGCCACTCCCTCTCCCAGTACCAGGAATGCTTCGTTGATCATGGGGCACAACACCCGGTTCACGGCAAATGCCGGAGCTTCTTCCACCACGATGACCTCTTTGCCAAGGCTTTTTCCCCATTCTTTGGCAACATTCAAGGTCTCCTTGGATGTTTCATGTCCGTTAATTATTTCAAGAAGTTTCATTACCGGTACCGGGTTAAAAAAGTGGGTTCCGATGAACCTGTCGGGACGATGGGTAATGGCCGCAAGTTCCGTGATGCTCAACCCTGATGTGTTTGTGAAAAAGAGGCAGTGATCGGGTACAATGGTTTCAAGCTGAGCATAGACCTCCTTTTTAACGGCCATCACCTCGATGATTACCTCCACCACAATGTCGGCACCGATTGCGGCTTGGGTCAGGTCCAGGCAGGGCGTAATACGTCCCAGAATTGTCTCCATCTCTTCATTGGTCATTTTTTCTTTTTTTACGCTGCGACCCAGGTTTTTTCGGATACTGTCCATGCCCGAGTCCACAAATTTTTGTTCAATATCTCGAAGCGTCACTGTATAGCCCGCCTGGGCGCACACCTGGGCGATGCCATTTCCCATGAGACCTGCACCCAATACACATATTTTTTTGATTTCCATGATCATTCTCCTTTATTAAAAAATTTCTTTGTAAGAATCACGCATCTCCCGTTTCAAAATTTTACCCGTGGGGGTTTTGGGCAGTTCGTCCACGAATATTATTTTTTTAGGAACTTTAAATGAGGAGAGATGTGTCTTGCAGTGGGCCATCATTTCTTCTTCTGTCACTGCCTTACCGGCCTTAAGCTTGATTATGGCCACCACAGCCTCAACCCATTTTGGATGATAAACGCCGACCGCAGCCACCTCTTCCACATGGGGATGGAGATAGACCGCCTCTTCAACCTCCCGGGAGGCCACGTTTTCACCACCGGTTTTTATCATATCTTTTTTTCGATCCACCACGGTGATATAACGGTCTTTGTCCAGGATTCCCAGGTCTCCGGAGTGGAACCAGCCGCCTGCCATGGCCGCCTCAGTTTTGTCTGGATCTTTAAAATACATGGTCATGACATGGGGACCCCTGCCGCAGATTTCTCCGGGTAGATCGATTTCAAGGATTTCACTGCCGTCCAGGGCTTCGATTTTTGATTCCATGTGAAGGGCACCCATGCCGGCGGAGCCTATTTTTTTTAAGGCATCTTCGGCCTTTAAAACGGTATGGGTAGGGGCAAGTTCTGTCTGGCCATAATAGTTATACACCCCGGCATTGGGGAAATTTTCCAGAAGTTCCCTTAATATCTCCCTGGGCATGATGGAAGCCCCATAATAACATTTCACCAGGCTTGAGAGGTCATATTTCTCAAAATCCGGATGACGCAGCATGCCGATCCACACAGTGGGCGGGGCAAAGAACATGGTAGCTTTATATCGGGCGATGTTTTTTAAAATCATACCAATGTCCGGCGACATTAAAACATTGGTGCCCCCTATCCAGAAGACGGGATTCATCATCACATCCCGCTGGGCGCAGTGGTAGATGGGCAGGGCATTGATGTTAATATCATAACTTTCATACCTTCCGTCGATTATGACACTCGTGTATTCGGCAATCAGGGCCTGGTTGCTGATGATAACCCCCTTGGGAAGGGATTCCGTACCGCTGGTGTAGGTCATCTGTGCGGGGTCTTCAATGCGCAGGATCACATTTGGTTCGGTGTTGGGGTAGGGGGTGTACCAGTCGTCAAAGTTGAGGAAAGCGTCTGAGGGTGGTTGTCCCCCGGCCCCCTGATTGGACCAGATCAGGGTTTTCACAGTGGGCATTTGATCCAGCACATCCTTTACCTGGGGATAAAGGGTGTCTTCTACAATGAAGATCTTGCTTTCTGAATGGTTGATGCAGTAGGCAATGTCATTGCCCTTTAAAAGATAGTTTACCGCAAGGTAGATGGCCCCGATCTTGGCACTGCCCATCCAGGTAAGGACATGGTGATGGGTGTTGTGGGCAAGGATTGCCACCCGGTCGTACTTCTTTATGCCAAGGCCAGAAAGGGCATTGGCCACCTGGTTGCATTCTTTTTCAAGGGCGGTGTAGGTGCGGGTGATCTCGTTGAACACCAGGGCGGTTTTGTCGGGAAAATGGTAGCTGCTCCTCTTGAGCATGTCCGCAATGACCCATCGGTTGGTGCGGTTATTGCGCTCCATGATGAATTCGATGTTTTCTTTGTTGATAAGATTGTATCGTTCTTTGTCCGCATTTGAAAGGGGCGGTGTTATGTGTGGCATGGTCGGGTTCCTCCTTTTAAAATTTCGTCGCTAAATATATGGCAGGAGACCCTGCCGCTTATTGTTTGATGCCGTTAAAAATAAGGTCCGTTATGTTTCGGGCAGCCTCGTCTGTTGAAACTGGTTTGTTGAAGATGGCCCTGTTCATGCACGAATGTTCGATGGCTCCAAAGATGGCGTTTCGGATGTAGGCTGGAGAAATTTCCCGACGTATTTCGCCTGTTTTTACTCCCTGCTCAATTAACTCCATGATGATTGTGTTGAGGGTTCGAACCTGCTGGTATGCCTCGCTCTCAAAATAATCGTCGCTGTTTCTAACCTCCAGCAGGATGATCCTTGCAAAAACCCGGTGGTTGGCATAGCGGTCGATACACGTCCAGATTATCTTCTGGAGACGATTCAACGTGCCGTCTATCCCCCTGAGGTCCCGGCGGATCTGGATTAGAAATTCCCGGTAGTGGTCTGACAGTACCTGGTGAAGAATGTCCCGCTTATTTTTGAAATATTTGTAGATCAGGCCTTCGGTAACCCCTGCGGTGCGGGCGATTTCTGCAATGGTAATAGATGCGAAGTTTCTATCCTCCAGAAGGTGGCGCAGGGCCTTGAGGATCTTTTTCTTTCCTGGTGGGGACTGAGTTTCTTTCTGTTCCATTGTCTTTAAGGTATGTTTCCCTTACCTGTCAGGTTTTTGGATTATTTTCTTTTATTTCAGTTTGTTGCCGGTTAGGCTTGGTTTTTTATCCATCTTGAATATCATGGTAAGTGATAATTACTTATTCGTACGGGGGATGTCAAGAAGAAAATCAAATAGTGTGGATGTCTGCCTTAAATAACTCTGGGTTGATCGTAATACCAGCCATCGTCATAAAATGCTCATATTCGAGGAACAAGGTTTTTATTTGGACTGCTGCATCCAACCAGCGGTCAGCCGGGATTTTTCGATGCGGGTGCCGCTGTCTGTTGTCTCCTTTTCTGTTCGATAAAAAGCCTTGAACATGGTGGGGCCCATCAGGCAGGTGATGATTGCCAGCAGGATGATGGCATCTTTGAATGCTTCGGTGATGAATCCGAACTCAAGCCCGATGGTGGCGGCCACGATAATAAGGCTCAACCGCGATGTCATGAGCAGTCCGATATTGAGGGAGTTCAGAAAAGAGACCCCGGAAAGCATGAACAGCAGGCTCGGCAGGACCTTTACGGCCACGGCAAATCCCAGCAGCTTGGCGGTAAACAAAAGCTGCTCAAGGTTAAGCACGTTGGCCACATCAAACTGCATACCCACATGGATGAAAAAAAGGGGGACCAGAAACCCATATCCAAATCCTGACAGCTTCATCTCCAGCTGGGCTTTTTCCCGGAATACAATAGAGAGAAGGGCACCCCCGAGGAAGGCCCCCAGGACCGGCTCAAGATGGGCCATCTCGGAGAGAGCCACAAAGAGAAAAAGCAGGGCCATGGAAAACCGGACTCCGAGTTCCTGGGAGTCCCTGTCCGCCAGCAACCGTCCTGTCTTTTCCGGATACCACCAGGCCAGGAACTTTACGAGCTTGAGCAGGATGCCAAATCCGATGAACAGCGGCAGGGGGCGCAGGAAATCCCAGCCAAATCCGTTTTGATGCCACAGGAGGAAGAACGTGATCGCAAAGAGGGTCAGGAAATCGGCCAGGGTCGCTGCAATCAGGGCGTTTTGTCCGAGGGGGGACTGACTGGCACCAGTATCGCTGAGGGTGGGGACCACCAGCCCGAGCGACGTGGTCGACAGGACCAGCCCCAGGTAGAACCCCTGATCAAGGATAAAGGCGGCACCCATGGAGAGGAGTACGGTGGCGAGAAAAACACCCGCTTGGATGCCGAACATGCCGGCCCGCTGTTTCTTGAGCATCTGGAAGTTGATTTCCATGCCGGCGTGGAACATCAGGATGAGAAAGCCAAGGTGGGCCATAAATGAAAGCCAGTCTTCTCCAAACTGAAGGTTCAGGAGGCTTTTGCCGATGAAGACGCCGAAAAGAATTTCAAGCACCACAGAAGGGAGCCGCAGGCGTCGTCCCAGGCTGGGAAGAAACGCAGCTCCAACAGATACCAGAACCAGTGCCCATGCAGAGTGGATGATCATTTTAGTAGGCCTCTTTTTATGAAACAAGCAGTATGGAACAAGGTGTCCGGTCCACGACCATGCCTGGGACACCGGTGGAGAAAAAGCCGGTATCCCCATTTTGTCTGCCCATCACCAGGAGTTGGAAATCGATGGCTGCGGCTGCGATTTCCTTGACCGGATTTCCCTTGCAGATAATCTCTTGAACCTCGATTTTGTGGACCCGGGAGAGCTCACGCACCTGTTTCAATGTTTCCTGTTCCCATTGCCCGGATGCGGCGGCATCCCCCCGCAGATATGCGGGTTCAACCACGATGATCACAGAGACTTCTGCCGTAAGCTGAGCTGCAAGATCCATTGCAATCTCAAGGGCACGCTGGCTGGCCAGGGACCTGTTAAAGGGAACCAGCAGTCGTTCATAGGGATCGGTGAACCGGGACAGAAGAAGGGGACAGGGAAGGGATGCGGCGAGTTTTATTAAGGGGTTTTCCATTAAAGTGCCTGGAAAGGAGCGTTGCGTGTGTGGAATGATAACAATACCTGCCTCGATTTCGTTGGCCAGTTTGGTTGTTCTTTTTTTCAGGCTGCCCTCTCCATCAACCATCTCGATCTCAAGGCTCTCTGACCAGCGTGAAACCGCCTCTTCAATATCAGGGATGGGCGTTTCGCAGGTGATCTTTATCTTTTCAATGTGGGTCCCCTGGGCCAGGTAAAAGGCCTCGTTCAAAAGTTCGGTGATATCAAGGGAGGCGTCATCAGAAACTCCCAGGATCATGTGCTGTCCGTATGTCCGGGGAAAGTGGAGTGGGTTTTCCGCCAGACGTCGTGAAAATGTATTGTAGAGTTCGGCTTTGCCCAGAATCAGCAGCCGGTCACCCTCTTTGACGGAAATCAGGGTGTCTGGAAAAAGGAGACTGTTTTTACGTATGATACCCGCCACCTGCCATTCCGGGTCCTGCCAGGAGGGGATATTGGCAAGGCTCGAAACGTCCTTCCGGCCCACTACCATTTCCAGGAGTTCACCTTCACCCTCCCCAAGGCCGATAATGCGGATGCGCGGGTCCTTGAGAAACTGGTATACCTTGCGCGCCGCATCCGTGGTTATGCTGATGGTCCAGATATTCAGTTCCTGAAACTCGGGAATCTTTTCTGGATCACGGACCACCGCCACAACGGTCTTTATATCTGCCCCCCGCGCAAACCGTGCAATGGCAAGATTCACATCGTCATCATTGGTCATTGCCAGAACAGCGTCCTGGTCTGCCAGCCCGGCTTTTTCGAGCACCACCGGACTTGAGGCATCTTCAGCCATGACCCGCACGATGTTTGGAAATCGCTGGGCAAAGGGTGAGAGCCTTGACTCCTGTTTCTCGATCAAGGTGATCTCCCAGCTTTCACCCATGCGCTTTAGGAGTTCATCGGTGATCCGCCCTGTCCCGCAGATAATGAGTTTCATTTCAACTCCCTGATTTCAGAAAGATCCTTTTCCTTGCCCAGGATAATGAGGATATCGCTCTCCTTGACAAGAAAATCAGCCCCGGGGACCATGACAACTCGTTCCGGAACCATTTCTTTAATGGCGATGATATTGACCTTATAGCGCTTTCGCAAGTCCAGCTCCTTTATGGATTTTCCAATGAACGATCGGGGAGGCTCCACCTGGGCAATGGTGAAATCCTCTACCAGCGGCAAAAACTCAATAATATTGGGAGATGTCAACTTGAGTGCCAGGCGCTGGGCCATGTCAAGGCCGGGACGAATGATTTCCGTTGCTCCGAGCTGTTTGAGAATCTCCCCGTGATCGTCATCCTCAGCCTTTACAATAATCCGTTTGATTTCCATACGGCTTAAATGAAAGCAGATCAGTATGCTGGGTTTAATGTTGCTTCCCGTGCTGACGATGACCGCATCCATCTCCTCCAGCCCCAGCCCCTTAAGTGCCTCGATGTCTGTGACATCCTGCACAATGGCGCTGGTGCAATGGGGATCAATGGCCTGCACCCGTTCCTTCATGCGATCTATTACGATCACCTCGTTTTTATTCTCATACAGTGCCTTGGCCACATAATATCCGAAGCTTCCGGCACCGATCACGGCAAATCGTTTCATTATTACTCCTGTCCTTTTTATTTATCCAATCATCATGTTTTCCTCGGCGTACTGTAATCCCCTGGTGTGCCCCCCTCCTGCGATAATATAGGTGAATACCGGAACCCCGACACGGCCGATGATCATCAAAGCGATGATAATCAGCTTGCCCCAGGAGTCCAGCGCCAGGGTAACACCCATGGAGAGACCGACCGTTCCGAATGCCGAGACCGTTTCAAAGAGAAAGCTTAAAAATTCACGGTTTCCGCTGATACGGGCCCCATGATCAGGATCAATGAAAAGGATCATAAAGACCGCAACGCAGATGATGGCCAGGGAAAAGACAAGTACTGAGATGCTTTTGGTGATTGTTTCATCCGGAAGAGTCTTTTTAAACAGGTTTACACTCTTGCAGCGTCTTATCCGGGCCCAGGAAAAGGCTGTCAGCACTGCAAAGGTGGTTGTCTTTATCCCGCCTCCGCAGGAACCAGGTGATGCCCCCACAAACATTAGAAACATCATGAACAAAAGGGTGGCGGTATTCAAGGAAGAGATATCCAGGGTATTGAATCCGGCCGTGCGGCAGGTCACGGATTGAAATAATGCCGCCAGAACTCCTTTTTTCCATCCCAGGTCGGTGATCAGCGCCCTCTCGGATACCAGGATCACCAAAAAGCCAGCTACGGTAAGTCCGATGGTTGTAAGGATGACACTTTTTGTCTGAATTGAGATTTTGCCCGGTTTTTTTAATATGGTGCGGCCATAGATCTCATATACAACTGGGAACCCGATACCGCCCAGAATAATCAGGCCGCTCACCGTCGTATTCAGCGTAACAGACCCCCTGTCTGGCATGAGGCTGTCGCTGAAAAGTGAAAATCCGGCGTTGCAGAAGGCCGAAATCGAGTGGAAAACGCCCCGATACACGGCCTCGGGAAACGGGCAGGTGGAGCTCCAGTGGAAAATCAGAATCACGGCACCTACGCTCTCAATGGAAATTGTAAAGAAAAGCACCGAGCGGAGCAGGTAGTAGATGTCTTGGCGCGGGGTGTGGGAGAAGACCTCCTGCATGGCCATGCGTTGTTGAAATACGACCTTTTTCCCGATGATCTGGAAAAGTGCAATGGAGATGGTCATTATTCCAAGTCCGCCGATCTGAATCAGAATCAGAATTATCCCCTGGCCAAAGGGTGTGAAAAATGATCCTGTGTCCACGACGATAAGCCCGGTTACGCAAACGGCCGAGGTCGCAGTAAACAGAGCATCAATGGCGGGAATATTCCCGTTCACCGTTGCCGCCGGCAGCATCAGTCCCAGGGTTCCCGCCACAATGGTCATGAGGTAGCTCAGCAGCAGCAGGGTGGTTGGATGCATGCGATTAAAACGATTCTGAAGCCAGCCAGGCATCAATTTAAGTCAGTCCTTGCTTTCACCTGATAATCGAGTATACGGTTGTTGTCGGGCCTGATTTCCTTGTCTGGCGGAGAGGGTGGGATTCGAACCCACGATCCCGGTTTGGCCGGAATACTGCTTTTCGAGAGCAGGGCCTTCAACCACTCGGCCACCTCTCCGAATCAGGCTCAATTAAGATTTTCTTACTTAGTAATATCTGAAGACAATGTCAAGATTTTTGGTTTTGATCCTAGTGTCGGCCATTCGCCATTATTGCTGGTTTGGCAATGCAGGTTGGGTAGAGTACAGCGAAACCTAAGCTTGGGCTTTATTGTGCCCGCCACAAAGGGTGCTCAGTCTACTACCGCTGCCCACTACCCACTATCTACTACCTACTAATTCTGTCCCAGGATTATACCGTTAATCAGGGCGTTAAAAACCATTTTAAGGGGCTCGGGCAGAAAACCGGTGGATTCAAAGGCCGTGATTCGCTCAACGGGTTTTTTCGCAATCTTCCGGGCTGCGGCGTTTACCGTGAAGGAAAAGGCGGAAAGGTCATTCAACAAACCACGTTCCCGGGCGTCGCACAGTGCAAATGCCTGCTCCACCAGACCTGCATATTCGGGCTGCAGCAGCAGGCTTTTAAGTTTTGCGGCTGTGTTGGACGATAAGGTCTTATCTCCTTGGCAATCCGAACTTTGAGCCAGGGCGTGGAGGGAGATCTTTCGCTCGTCCAGGCGCTGGAAAATGTCCCGGCCCGGGAGGATGCCGTTCTGGAGAAATATGGCCTGTTTAACCCCGTCGCACACGGCCTTTGCGATGAGTTCCCCCATTTTCGTGTGGCCGCCCACACTGTCCAGGGGGCGGCCCCGGCCCTTTACAACGATGATGTTGTCCGTGCCCGTTCCTGTTGCCTGGAGGTTCAGGGGATCATCCGAGCTTCTGATGTCAAGATCCGCCAGGGCTGCACTTTTTCCCTCAGTGATGGAAATAATGGCCCGGGCCATGGCCCTGGGGGAAAGTTCCATGTTGGTGATGAGAATGATGTTGATGGTTCCCGGCTCATAAAAAAAGCCCGTGGACCGGGAGGCTCGCTGGGCATTGGAACAGACACCGGCCGTTACAAGGGCCGTGGCCCTCATCTCCCTGTAGTGCTTGTCTGTAACTGTGAGGTTGTCCATGTCGGCGCCGGTCATTAGAAGCGCAGACGAGGCGGGGTCACGTCCCACTGTTTCGAGTATCCTGAACGTGAACGATTCCAGACCTTTGCCATGGGGGATGCCCCAGGAGGGGGGCGGCAGGTAGTGGTTGGCCACCGTTGTAACGCCTGTTCTAAATCCTTCCAGGGTGGAAAGTATGTCCTGGGGTGATGTGAAGTCAACGACCAGGGTTTTGTGCTTGAAGTCTGCAATGCGGCTGGTCTTGCGCCAGCTCTCCTTCACCACGCCCTGATTGATGGTAATGGGCTCGCTTGAGAGTTCTGCGTCGATGATATCCCCACCCGCGGCCGAAGCCGTAACCAATGTCGAAACCACAATCAGAGTTGAAATAAAAGTTGTGAAGCCCCTGAAGAATCCTTTTTTGATCATTGCTGTCTCCTGCCCCGGGTGGGGGATTTATTGTTTCTGGATCTGGTTAAAAGGTCAGCCTGATACCGCCATAGGCTGACAGGCCGGCCGTTGCATAGCTGAAAGCCTCCTCGTAGAATTCATCAAAGAGGTTGTCGATCCGGCCGAACAGCAGTATGTGGGGGTTCAGCTGCCATGACCCGGCGAGATTCACCAGGGTGTAGGAGTCGAGATTTTCAACCGGGTTGCCGTTCTTGTCCATTGCAGAGCCTGCTGCCTTGCGATCATCCACCCATTGAACGTCCAGATTCAGAGTCCCCTTTTCCAGGAATAGATACCGGGTGTTGAACGCTACTTTGTTTTCCGGGCGGCGGGCCAATGGCTCGCCATCTGGATCTTCGGTGTCTGTGTAGGTATAGTTCAGGGTGAGCCCGATGTTCTCCAGAGGGTCCCATCCAGCGAAAAACTCAACACCCCGGGTCTTGGTAGTGCCATCTGCCTGGGTGTATTTTGAGGTGGCAAAGTCATAGTCGATGCGGTTATCGTAGTCCATGGAAAAATAGGTGAGGCCCATGGTAATAGTGTGGTTGATCAACCTCTGCTCAAATCCCAGGTCCCATCCGTCGCTTTCTTCAGCATCAAGGGCATTGTTTCCATAGTAGGGATCGTAGAGTTCATAAAGGGATGGCGCTCTGAACCCCGTACCATAGCTTGCCTTGAGCGTGGTTCCGATGTCGGGAAAGGTGTAGGAGGGTGCCAGGCGGAAGGTTGTTTTGTTGCCGAACTCCTCATGGTCATCCAGGCGTATCCCTGCGATGACGATAAGGTTGTCAATGGCCGAAAACTGATCCTGGAGCCAGTAGCTCTTGGTGTTGACTTTCTTCTTGTCAAATTTTGAGGCCCAGCTCCCAAAGGATTCCGACTCCATGCTCTCCTCATAATAGGATGCTCCGATGGATACGGTGTTGCTGTTGAAGTTGAGATCCCCCTGCCATGAGAAGGTGCGTGTGTCGCCATCATACTTGTACTCTTTGACATTATCGTTAAACCCGTCCCTCGTCTGCTGGCTTCCCTGCCAGGTGAATTTGGAGGTCAGGAAATTGTTGAAAAGGGTGTTGTTCACGTCTAACTTGCCAAAGGTCTGTCGGGATTCGATATTGGAGTCGTCATCCTCTGCATATCCTTCCCAGTTGTATCCGTCCGTATCAACGTCCGAGTCCATATGCCGGAGAACACCGCTGATGCTGAAGTTGTCCGTGATATCGATCCCTGCATTGGCGGAAATGGTCATGTTCTCATAGCCATCCTTTTCGGAGGTTTTATCGCCCGTGGGGATAGCATCGTTGTCGTCATTGGCAGCGGAAAATCCCTGGGTCTTTGTCTTGGATCCGCTGAAGGCAAAGTTGATCCTTTCAACTGCTCCGGCCAGACTGGCATCACCCTTCCATGTCCCGTAGGAGCCCGCTTCAAATTGAGCCGATGCCGATGGCGTTTTCTTCCCTTTCTTTGTGATGATGTTGATAACACCGGCCGTGGCGTTACTCCCGTACATGACGCTCATGGGGCCCCGAATCACCTCGATCCGCTCGATGTTGTCAACATTGATGTTGGCGAGATCTGGGCTTCTGTTGAGGCCGGAAACATCGTTGAGCATGATTCCGTCCAGGAGGACCAATGTGTTCTTGGAGTCGGCTCCCCGGATGAACACAGAGGTCGCTGTGCCCGGGCCGCCGGTTGAGGTGATGTTGATTCCAGGCACGGTTTTGAGGAGTTCGGCCACACTGTTCTGCTGCTTTGCCTGGATGTCGTCGGATGTGATGACGGTTATGCTGTTGCCGCCTGCCCTGTCCGTAGCAATTTCCGTACGGGTGGCACTGACAATAATTTCGTCCATTTTCACATTCTTCTCATCTGACGTTGCGTTCTGGACAATGGCCAGACACAGAAACAACCCTGCCAGACATGTCGCAAACTTTTTCATTTTCTGCCTCCTTTGTAAGCAATAAATAATTTAAAAACCATCTATTGGCCGGGGCCAGCAAA
The DNA here is from genome assembly GCA_034007745.1 of Desulfobacterium sp. GTDB lineage: Bacteria > Desulfobacterota > Desulfobacteria > Desulfobacterales > Desulfobacteraceae > Desulforapulum. The sequence continues at coordinate 7,936 of JAVEQI010000015.1, read as the reverse complement.
TAAAAAAGCCCCCAACCGATTTACATCGATCAAGGGCTTCCCTTTTTGTCCTTGTGATCATTGGATGGGTTCCGTTACCGTGGTCTCCTATCCCCCTAGGACCGCAAATATTCATGTTCAATTTATTTCATCTGCGGTTCTTAAAATCAGGCAGGTCTTCTGACTCCCGGATCATTCTACCGGCCAGGCCTTCCCATGGTTGTCCACAGTGGCTTTTTCTGGCGTTCGTCCCCGGATACAGCGGCGGGCCCGTTCCGGTGTTTCACCGGATTCCCTCTTATCCATCCCATGATGATGGATACCTGATTCTAAAACTCAAGTATCAGCACACCATGGGGGAGTCAAGGGAAAACAGAAAATATTTCGACCTGTGCGGACCCAGGGGGCCAGTTCCACCTGGCCGTTCATTAATTTATGGGCAGAGTACACGTTGGTTGTATAGATGATCGATCTGGTCGTATAGCCGCTGTATCAGCTAAAAGTTAACGGCTAACAGCTAACACCTGAGGTCGATCATTGACACAAACATACAGTAGAGATTACACTCCTGTTAAGTGGAAGGTTTCACCATGAATCCAACTTCAGGTGTCAGCAGTAAAAAGGAGAAACCATGAAGGTAACCATGGTCATGGCAATGACCCTTGACGGAAAAATTGCAAGGGATGACAATCATCCTGCGGACTGGACCGGAAAAGAGGATAAGCGAAAATTTGTCGAGATAACCAAGAGGGCGGGTGTCGTGATCATGGGTTCCAAGACCTTTGATACCATTGGAAAGGCCCTGCCGGGCCGTAAAAATATCGTCATGACCCGGAACCGGGACAGGAAAAGTGTTGACAACCTTATTTTTACAGACCAGGACCCTGAGTTGATTTTAAAAGGTCTCGCCAGGGAGGGGTTCAGAGAGGCTGCCCTCCTGGGAGGCGCCCAGATCAACTCGCTTTTTGCCAGGGCGAACCTGATCGACGAGATCTGTGTGACTGTGATTCCCGTTTTTTTTGGCAGGGGACTCAGTCTGTTTGACCATGACATGGATACCCGGCTCTCCCTTGTGGATTGTGAGGTTATTTCAGACCAGTCCCTGGTATTAAGATACCGGGTCAAGGGAAAATAGGCGTTATTTCGTTGAGTTTTTTTGCAGCATTTCTGATCAAGAGATTTTACTTGTTTTTTGATCGGGTTCTGTTTCTCAAAGGTGATATTAAGCCAGGCTGATACCCCATTATTTTCTCCTTGATTTTGTTGGGTTTTTCTGGTTATTGTCATTTACTAAAAACAGGTGTAAGTAAACACTATTGCCCGTTGACGTAACGGGTTAGATAACGATATCTGCATCGTGTGCAGATGTTCATGCCAGGAGGTTCGAATGTTTAAGATTGTAAATCGTGAAGAGATGGCCCAGGGCACCATCATCCTCAACGAAATTGAGGCACCGCGTATTGCCCGAAAGACCAAGCCCGGCCAGTTCGTAATTCTTCAATCCCATGAAAAGGGCGAAAGAATTCCCCTGACCGTGGCCGATTCGGATCCTGAAAAGGGAACCATCACAATCATTTATATGGTGGTGGGGAAATCCACGGCCTATTTTGGGAAAATGGCAGTGGGCGATCATTATTTTGCCGTGATAGGTCCCCTTGGCAAGGCAACCCATGTTGAGAAGAGGGGGAATGTGGTCTGTGTGGGCGGCGGAACCGGCATTGCCGTTCTTCACCCCATCACAAGGGCCCTGCAGGCTGCGGGCAACCATGTGACAACCATCCTTGGCTCCAGGAATAAGGATCTTCTCATATTTGAAGACAAGATGGCAAAGGTGTCCGACGTTCTCCACATCTGCACGGACGACGGGTCCAAGGGCCACCACGGCTTTGTCACCGACGTGTTAAAGGATGTCCTTGAAAAGGATGAGATAAGCCTGGTGGTTGCCATCGGTCCGGTACCCATGATGAAGTTTGTCTCTTCCATAACAAAGGAAAAAGGAGTCGAAACCCTAGTCAGTCTAAACCCGATCATGGTGGACGGCACCGGCATGTGCGGTGGATGCCGTGTTTCGGTTGGCGGCGAGACAAAATTTGCCTGTGTTGACGGTCCGGAGTTTGACGGGCACAAGGTGGATTATGATGAACTCACCAATCGTCTTCGGGCCTACCAGGAAGATGAAAAAAAGAGTTTTGACCTATTTACGAAATAAGAGTAGTTCGGATATACGGAGGATATGATGGCAGTTAAAGAGAAAAAGAAAGCAGTGCCAAGGGCTAAAATGCCCGAACAGGCACCCGAGGTTCGACGTCGAAACTTCAAGGAAGTACCCCTGGGGCTCACCGATGAGATGGCCATGACTGAAGCATCTCGCTGTATTCAGTGCAAAAAACCAGCCTGTGTGGAAGGCTGTCCTGTTTCCGTGGATATCCCGGGTTTTATTCATTGTATTGCCGAGGGGGATTTTGATGGGGCTGCAGAGGTTTTGTGGAGGAAAAATGCCCTCCCTGCTGTTTGCGGCAGAGTTTGTCCCCAGGAGATACAGTGTGAGGGAAACTGCATCCTGGGGAAAAAGGGATCGTCGGTTGCCATTGGCTACCTTGAGCGGTTTGCCGCAGACAGGGCAAGGGAAAAGGGTAGCGGAACCCTTCCAGAGGTTGCGGAAAAAACGGGTAAAAAAGTTGCCGTGATCGGTTCCGGACCTTCCGGACTCACCGTGGCAGGTGACCTTGTGGTCAAGGGCCATGACGTGACGATCTTTGAGGCGTTTCACCAGTCCGGCGGCGTTCTTGTTTACGGGATTCCCGAGTTCAGGCTTCCCAAGGATATCGTTGCATCTGAGGTAGCTACTCTTGAAAAACTCGGGGCAAAGATCGAACTTAACAGCGTTGTTGGAACCACCGTTACCATTGACGAACTTTTTGAAGAGGGCTATGATGCCATATATGTGGGCGTTGGTGCAGGATTGCCAAGGTTTATGAATCTTCCCGGAGAAAATCTTATCGGTGTTTTTTCTGCTAACGAGTATTTGACCCGTGCCAACCTCATGAAGGCCTATCTGTTTCCCGAATATGACACCCCCATAGCAAGGGGCAAAAATGTCGTTGTTCTCGGGGCCGGCAACGTTGCCATGGATTCGGCAAGAACGGCCATGCGCCTGGGGGCCGATTCGGTCAAGATCGTTTACCGCCGTTCCAGGGAGGAGATGCCGGCAAGGGCCGAAGAGCTCCACCACGCTGAAGAAGAGGGAATCGAGTTTGTCCTCCTGACCAACCCCACCCAGTTCTTTGGCAATGAGGAGGGGCGTCTTGTGGGCATGGAGTGTCTCAAGATGGAGCTTGGGGAGCCCGACGATTCCGGCAGAAGACGACCGGTTCCCATCCAGGGGTCTGAGTACAGGATCGACTGTGATCTTGTGGTTGTTTCTGTGGGGGCAAAGGCCAACCCTTTGCTCACCAATTCAACCCCAGGGATCGGGTTGAACCGCTGGGGTAACATCATTGCAGATCCAGTTACTGGCAAGACAACCAAAAAGGCGGTCTGGGCAGGAGGTGACATCGTCACCGGTATGGCAACTGTTATTCTTGCCATGGGTGCCGGCAGGGAGGCTGCAGATTCCATTCACGACTACCTGACCTTGGGCTGGTAGTTCGATTTTTTGATTTTTATGGAGGGATAAGAGCCGGATATCAAAGTAAAGACTTGCCGTCTTTTGGTTCTTTTCCCTCTTTTTTAATCTTTCCTGATATAGATTTTGTGATCAACCAGGGAAAGGGCCTCTATGTGGCCCTTGATGAACTTCTGGTCGCCGAAGATGCTGATCAGGCGGAGCCCTCCCTCTTCAGGGTTTACAATGTCAACGGCCTCCATTATAAGAGTTTCACCATCTTTGTCACGTATATATGCATTTGCTTCACACATTGATTAGTTCCTCATATTTGATTGTTAAAATCGCCCAGGTGTGCATCGATAAGCTCATCCACAAGCTGGGGTAAAGGAGTGGACGCAAGGCCTACGATTTCGATGTGTTCCTGGGTCAGGGGGATCAGTATTTTTTTTGCGGGGGAAAGTGCTATGGCTTCCGCCATTTCCGGGGTGAGCTCCCCCATCATGGAGTGGGGCATTATAATTCCCACCGTTCCGATGATAAGGTCTGCCATTTTTACGCTTTGGACAATGGCATTGACGCCGGATGCTCCCCGGTTGGCCCGCGCCTTGAGCATCTGGGCCGTTGCTATGGCATTGGTGCCCAGGGCAAGAACCTCAACGGTTTCGCCAAAACGATCCTTGAGCTTCCGGATGATGGTCGAACCGATGCCTCCTCCCTGGCCGTCTATGACGCATATTCTGTATGTGGTTGCTGGTTTCATGGTGTTTTCTTAGTCGGGTTTGACCTATTTGTCAAATAGATTGTATCATTTTTTGCTTTCCATTGGATCTGGTGTTGCATATGTTGTTTAAACCTGAAGCCCGGAGCAGATCAAACGCCTTGTCCATAAAAACCTTGATAAACCTGGCAACTGGTGTATAACCTGAAAGATTTGAAATGTTACAATAGACGATACAGGTATGCAATGGATTACGATGTCATTATTGTTGGAGGCGGCAAGGCCATTCCCCAGGGTTTTGGAGATCTTAAAAGGGGACGCAGGTCCAGCCAGATCGAAACCGACAATAAACTTGAGACCTCTATCCGGGGGCTGTTCGTCGCCGGTGATGGTCCCGGGGTAGCTGGAAATATCGTCTCTGCCGCAGCCACCGGGCTGATACCGGCAAAGCAGGTTTTGGCCGTAAGATCCGACATGGATCAAAATTAAGGGGGGTATTGACTATGAATCTTGAGGAGTATTGTCCTGAAAAACTTGTCACAGCCCAGCAGGGGGTTAAAAAAATAGAAAACGGCAGCCGGGTCTTTGCCGGAACTGGCTGCGGTGAACCCCAGGCGCTGATCAGGGCCATGGTCGAGGATCGATCCATCCAGGACATAGTCGTGTACCAGATGCTTAGCTCCACCTTTGCACAATATATGGATCACGAGGATTTCCTCTATCGATTTTCCCTCAAACTTTTTTTTGTCAGTCCTGACATGCGCCAGGCGGCATTTGAGGGTAAAATTGACTATATTCCCATTTATCTCTCCCAGATTCCCCAAATATTTGCCAACCAGGAGATCGGCCTGGACGTGGCCCTTGTCCAGGTGAGTCCGCCGGACAGGTTTGGATACTGCAGCCTTGGTATCTCCGTTGATATAACCCTCTCGGGCATGCATAGTGCCACTCTGGTTATTGCCCAGGTGAACCGTGAAATGCCCAGGACCTGGGGGGACAGCCTGGTCCATGTGGATGAAATAGATTATTTTGTGCTTGAGGATGAACCCCTTGTAGAGTCTGTGTACACTGTCAAAAATCCCAAGGTGGCTAACAGGATAGGCCATTATGTAAACCAGCTGGTGGACGACGGTGCCACCATTCAGGTGGGATTCGGACATCTTCCAGATGCCATTGTTTCTTTTCTTGACAGGAAAAAAGATCTTGGAATTCATACCCAGGTGATCACGGACGGGCTCCTGCCGCTTTTTGAGAAAAAGGTGGTGACCAACCGTAACAAAAACTATCTCCATGGCAGGGTGGTGGCGTCCCTGTGCATGGGGTCAAAAAAGCTCTACGACTATGTTAACAACAACCCCATGTTTTACTTCCGGTCGTCGGAATTTGTCAACGATCCCAATATCATTGCAAGGAACGACAACTTCATATCCATAAGTTCGGCCCTGGAGGTAGATCTCACCGGGCAGATCTGCACCGATTCCAAGGATTATCTCTTTTACTCGGGCATTGGCGATCAGGTGGATTTTATCCGGGGGTCGTCCATGTCAAAGGGCGGATTCTCCATCATTGTCATCCCATCCACGGCCAAGGATGACTCCGTATCGAGGATCGTTCCCCACCTGAGTGAGGGGGCCGGTGTTGCAACCACCCGGGGGGATATAGACATCGTGGTGACCGAGTACGGCATTGCCGAGCTTAGAAGAAAGAGCATCTACCAGAGGGTCATGGAGCTTGCCCAGATCGCCCATCCAAAGTTTAGAAAGCAGCTTATTGAAGAGGCTAAAAAACGAAGGTACATATTTCCCGATCAGCTGCCGCCCACCACCCAGGATCTTTTGTTTCTGGATAATTATCACTACTCCCTGGAGCTTCCCATGGGCAAACACGTGGATTTCCGTCCGGTCATGCCTTCGGATGAGTTTGAGTCAAGGCAGTTCTTCTACTCCCTCCAGGAGACGACCATCTACTACCGGTTTTTTAACAAGCGCAAGGTGTTTTCAAGGGAGATGCTCCAGCGCCAATGGGCCGATGTGGACTACATGAGAAACATGACCATCATAGGTGTGATGCAAAAGGGCAGGCGCAAGCAGATCGTAGCCATCGGCTCCTATGCCGAGGCTGGAGAAAACCAGGCTGAGGTGGCATTTCTGGTCAAGGATGAACTCCACGGCATGGGTATTGGCACCTATCTTCTGGAGGTGCTGGAGGGAATTGCAAGAAAGAACCGTTACACCGCATTTGTGGCTACTGTCCTTGCGGAGAACCGAAGGATGGTGAGGGTATTCCAGAACCGTTACCCCGACTCAAAGCTGGTTCGTTCCGGCGGTGGTGAGATTGAGATTGAGATGGAGTTTGAAAAGGAAGAGCAGTAGGTGGTGGGTAGTGGGTGGTGGGTAGTGGGTAGTGGGGCTCCCCTTGCGGGTGCCTTTGCGTGGATTGTCGTTATGGGTATTTGTCCCACACACTACCTGGAGACGCCCAAATTGGATTGGGGTCTGGTCTGCACAGTTAGAACAATTGTGGGGATGTTTCTGACAAGAAACATCCCCGTTTTGTTTCTGTTTATTTCTTGGATTTTAACTCCGGGAAATCCCAGTAAAAATATTCGTTGACCTTGCTAGCGTCATCCCTCTCCTTACGGGCCTCCTCGTTTTGCCTGAGCTCGATTCTGCGGATTTTTCCGCTGATTGTCTTGGGAACTTCGGTGACAAATTCGATGATCCTGGGGATCTTGAACTTGGCCAGGATTTCTATAGACTGCTGGAACAGCTCAAGGGCAAGCTCCCTTGACGGCTTAAATCCCTTATTAAGGATTACGTAGGCTTTGACCAGCTGGTGGCGTTTAGGGTCGGGTACACCTACCACTGCAGTCTCGTTAACGGCCGGGTGTTCGGCAAGGGCGCTTTCCACCTCAAAGGGTCCGATGCGGAAATCCGAAGACTTGATAACATCGTCGGACCTTGACACAAACCACCAATAGCCGTCATCATCAATTAATGCCTTGTCGCCCGTGTAGTAGAAGTCACCAACAAATGCAGAGGCCATTTTTTCAGGGCTGCCAATGTATTCGGTAAAAAGGCCGATGGCCCGCCAGCGGTTGAGGCGAACAACCATGTGGCCGGGCTCGTTACGAACCGTCAATTCCTTGCCTTCGTCGTCGGCCAGGGTGACATCGTACATGAACGACGGGTAGCCAAAGGAGCCTGAGCGTATCTTGCCGACCCTCCACGGGGGATTGCCTACCATGGCCGTGGATTCGGTCTGGCCGTAAAAATCCCGGATTTCCGTGCCCGTAAGTTTTTTCCACTGGGTTATCAGAGCGGGGTTGACCGGCTCGCCAGCCGATATGGAGTGGCGAAGTTTCGAAAGATCTATGTTTGTCGTGTCAACGTTGATGAACATTCTCCAGGCCGTAGCCGGAGCGCAAAAGATGGTCACTCCGCATTCTTCAACAGCCTTGAGGTACTTTTCCCCGTCAAGGGCCGCAAAGTTCAACCCGACAACTGTGGCGCCCATGTTCAAGGGTGCGAAAAAGCTGCTCCAGTGCCATTTGGCCCAGCCGGGCGCCGACAGGTTGTGGTGGACATCGTCCGGTCGGATGCCGATCATGACTGCGGTTGAGAGGTGTCCAA
>JAVEQI010000014.1:71928-75829 GCA_034007745.1 Desulfobacterium sp. | reverse complement strand
GCTGCCAATGCGACTTTGCTTTTTAATTCTTTACTGTAGTTTTTCCGTTTCAAAATTAACCCCTTTTTCATTTCTGGACTGTTTTATTTTATCTTAACATATTGTCCAGTTGCCGGGGGCCACTATACTCAGATGAGGCAATAAACGCCTTTAAGAGATAGGGCTTCATCTCCACAGGCCTAGAATCCTTCATCTCTTTTTCGTCAATAAAGTTCAAGTTTTTCCTCTTTTTGTAAACAAAATCATCCGGCCCCACCATTTTTCTGTTAATCAGACTCAAGACAAGCCGGTCTCCAAGATCGCATCGATACTCTTCCACAAGATCGCAGGCAAGGGATGGTCTGCCATAACTGATCTCATGGAGTGATCCCATGTAAGGGTCCATACCGGAAATTTTAATAGCCGAAATCACTTCGTTGGTAAGCAGTGTATAAACAAAGGAAAGAAGCGCATTGACAGGATCCTTTGGCGGCCGCCTGTTTCTGCCGTTAAACTGAAACACATCATTTCTAATGAGTCGGTTAAACATGGAAAAATAAATCCTTGCCCCTGCACCCTCAATACCCCGGATGGCATCTTTTGAAAGTTTAGAATCAAGATTTTTGCAAAGGGATTTCAGGCCGGCTGCGGCGACTCTCATGGGCTCATCACCATAGTTTTTTGCCCGCTTCAAAAGAAAAGCAACCATGGTTTCAAGTTTTCCCCTGACGATGATCTTCATAGTATCAAGGCAGAACTGCTCGTTGGCAAGCATGAGATACTGAGCTTTTCGAAGGGCCACATGCTTATGCTCATCAATCATCAGCCTTGCTCTGAATCTCCCGGTCGGTGTCACAAAAACTGTCTCTATTCTGTTTTTGATAAGAAAATTCATCACCGACCCGGTCAAAGAGACATAACCAGACAGCAAAAGTTTTTGAAGGCCCTGGGCAGGAATGGTGTCAAGAATGATGTTTTGCTTTACGATTTTAAGGGAATTGCCATCTTTTTTAAGGTAGGCTCCCTGCTCCACCACATACAAGGTTTCCATAACTATACCCCCTTTTTCTAACGTTTAATATCCGCTCTAAAAGGTAGTACGGCTATGGGTTTATTTTTTTCAAAACATCTCCACAGACTTTGCATTGCTGCCAGGAGGCTGGACGCAGAACCAAAATTACCCTTTGATAACAGCCAGGGGTTGCAACTCTATTTGCACCTCAACCAGGTCGGTCTGGTTTTGCATTACCTCATCGATATCTTTGTAGGATTCCGGTGCCTCATCCAGGTCCGAGCGCCGACGGATGGCGTGCAAAACTCCGCTTTCATCAAGGGATTTTACCACCTCCTTCAAGTCCAGGGTTTTGCGTGCCCGGGTCCGGCTCATGACTCTTCCGGCCCCGTGGGAACACGACTCAAAGGAGTGCGCCTCTCCCTTCCCCTTTACCAGAAAAGAACGCGTCCCCTGGGAACCCGGAATCATCCCCCATTCTCCCTTGCGGGCTCGGGTCGCCCCCTTTCGATGAACGATAACCGTTTCGCCGAAATGTTCTTCCACGGCGGCAAAATTATGGGGCTTGTTGATGAAGTCCGCAAACTCGACCTGGGGTAGAACATCCATGAATGCCGCCTTTATCCGCTCCATCATCAGTTTTCTGTTGGCCAGGGCAAATTCGAGGCAATAGTTCATTTCATTCCAGTACAACTCAAAAGACGGGGACGATTCCGGGATATATGCCAGGTCCTTGGACACGTCTTCGCCGGATTTAACGTTCATCTTTTTTGCCACCTTGTTGTAGTGGTTGGCCACCGTAAAACCGATGTTGCGGGACCCTGAGTGAATCATGATCCAGATATATCCATCCGATCCCTTTTGTATCTCGATAAAATGGTTGCCTCCGCCCAGGGTGCCGATCTGGCGAAGAGCACTTGCATACTCCTGGTTCACGACAGGCAGGTCCCCTTTTCTCTCGGGCATCCAGGTTTCGTCCTGCTGGTTTTTGTGATGCTTGAAACCAACAGGAACGGCCTTCCGGATAATGCCCATGATCTTTTTCAAATCCTCTGTTTCCACATCTGTCAGATTGGTGCGTAAAGAACACATGCCGCAGCCGATATCAACGCCAACGGCGTTGGGGAGGACGACCCCCCTGGTAGCAAGTATTGCGCCGATGGGCATGCCGTAACCAAGATGGGTGTCGGGCATGATGGCGATATGACTGAATGCAAAGGGAAGGTTCGCCAGGTTTCGTGCCTGGGCCAGTGCCCCCTCTTCCATTTGATCTATCTTCAACCACAGCTTTATTGGTAGTTTTTCCGTTTCAATGATCGAATAACTGCTGATTTGGTTACTATCTTCACGTTCCACTTAAATCTCTCCTTTAAAAAACGAAAAGTTCCATGCCTTAAAGAATACCTGGGCTGTCGTAATTTCAAATTCCCGAAAAGATCAGCCCTTATCACATGCGCAGGGAGTTGGGATGATGCGCTTCAAAGTCCGGCTGCTCAGTATGGCAGACGGTGCAGTCATTACCAATGGGCCGCTCATTTTTCTGGTACTGCAGCGGCTGGATGCTGTCCCTATTCGTACCGAGCTTATTGAGGTTGGCCGGATAAACCGCATGGGGACTGCCGTGGCAGGCTGCGCACATCATTGCACCCATATCGTCGTGGCGGTTGCGATAGAGATCATCCACGTCGCTTGTCCAGACATTGAAGGCATCGTCAGTATGACCCGCCTCAAAATCCTCGTGGCAGGTGAGGCAGTCCGGCTGCTGAACCCATGGCGTCCTGGGATTGATTTCATCAACCGAAGCAACAGATCTTGACTTTAAAGGCTCCATCAATCGAGCCGCACCTTTTTTACCGGCCTGGTGCTCTTTTTTAAGCAGGCTCAAGGCATGGTCCTCCATGGTCCCATGGCAGTTGGTGCAATCCATGAACTCGGAATGGTGACTGCGAAAGCAGCTGCTGGGGCCTTCCGGGCGTGAGGGATGACAGGCAGCACAGGCCTGCATACCTTTTCGATCGGTCAGAAAACTTGCATGCCAGCCATGGATGGCAGCGGGGAAATTAAGCAGTTCAGGTTTTCCTTCGGTCCCCAGGATCGGGTCTGAATGGCAGGACTGACAGAGCTTTGGCTCACCTTTTTCTGCCAGTTCCAGAAGTTTTGTTCCGCTGTTCTTATCATGGGCAGCCAGTACATCACGACTTGTGGCATCGGTGAATCCCGCCATCCCGTCCACCCGCCAGCCGCCGCCATGGCAGTTTTTGCATCCCATTTCCGTTGCGGTGGGTGCTACAGTTTTAGTTGTGGCAAGCACCTCACCCGTATCTTTATCCCGGGCTGTGATGGTAAAAATCGGATAGGGATTGTAGGCTCCATCCTTGGAATAGGGAACCACCGGGATAAAAGCTGCCGTATAGGCCCGGTGTTTTTCTTCCATATCCATTGTCCCGTTGACCTTGCGTCCGCTGACACCCACGGAAGGTGCGAGATCAGCATCAAGGAGTTTATCGGCAAATTCCCAGAATCTGACCTGGTTATGAGGGTTTTCAAACCCCTCCTGAACCGTGTAGCTGATTTCAACCCCGTCGGTGATAAGTTCAGGCGGATCTGCACGTCTCACAAGCTGGGCATACAGGTCGTTGGCAGGGGGAAGAAGAATCCAATAGGGATCACTGTCCGAAAGACAGTGCATTCCGAGATTGTTCCACGCAAGAAGGACGTATTCATCCTTGTCCTTGTCAAAGGGAGGGATGGTAACAGGAAGGTTTTTCTGTTCAACCACAGGGTTTCCCATGTTAAGACCGTCCATCTCACCAAGGCCGACGACCGCCTGCCCCTTACCCTGGGCCACGCTCCTTTGTGCCATGACAGATCCCATTAATGCAGCAGCTCCCACGGCACAGATTATTAAGG
>JAVEQI010000014.1:0-71828 GCA_034007745.1 Desulfobacterium sp. | reverse complement strand
TTTCCCATGTTAAGACCGTCCATCTCACCAAGGCCGACGACCGCCTGCCCCTTACCCTGGGCCACGCTCCTTTGTGCCATGACAGATCCCATTAATGCAGCAGCTCCCACGGCACAGATTATTAAGGCGAGGCACAAGACTTTGCTTGATGTTTTTTTCATCTTCATACTCCAGTAAATCGGGTCAGTATTTTTTTGTCCGACAGCATTATCTTTGACCGTCAGAATGTTATACCGCTATTGCTCTGAACGCAGATCGGGTCCCAGGACTATATAGTTGGCAAGGGCCCACCTCTCGTTTCGGGTGCCCATGAAGTGGGGCATATAGTTATTAAACCTGTTCAACCCGTTAAGCTTTGCATCCATGCCAAAGACACTGTCATACTTGGCAATCAGCGGTTTTATATCGTTGAGAACTCCCCCCACGGAATGACAGGCGCTGCACTGAAATTTAAAAAGATCGTACCCCGCCTCCATGAGGTTGTTGTCGGTTACCTCGGACTGCTGTGTCCATTTGGCCGTGGCCAGGAAACCCGCCTCATCTAATTTAGCCGCATCATCCACATAGACCTGATTTGAGTACATGTAATCGTAAATAATGTAAGGACGTCGGGACCCTTCCCGTAAAAACTCAAAGGCACCAAAATAGACAAGGGCCAGGGCAACAACGACGAAGCAGAATCCCTTCTGAAAATTTTGCGGCAGTCTCAGGGTCATGGCCATGGAGGAAACGAACAAAATAGGAATAACCCAGATCAATGTATTGAGATAGAATCCCATTTCAGGGGATTTGCCCATGATCATTGCCCTTGGTTCAGCAGGCAGGGCATTCATGTACCATATGCCGCCAAGGAGCATCAACACAAAGGGAACCGCAACCCACCTTGCACAGGTACCCATGATGTTTTGCCGCAGATCATCATCCTTTAGAAATGCGGCCGTTACAAAGCCGAACACACCGCACAGAACAAGGGAAAGACCGGTGCGAAAAACAAGGGACGGCCAGAAAGTGGGGTTGAAAAAACCCCACCAGAAATTGCGGTTTTCAATCCACTCCCCAGGAGTCAGCATGAAGCCTATAATGCCGTTGATAAGAAAAAGAGACAACCAGGCCGCAATAAAATAGATCCAGCCGATGCGGACATGATCCTTCCTGTTCATCCTGCCAAAGGTGTAAAAGTAGATAAAGAGCGCGATAATTTCCACAAGAAAAAACACCCATTCAGCTGCCCAGCCAAACACAAAAATGTGAATCAGGCTGGAAGTTGCTGCCGGGTTCAAAAGGGCAATGGTCCACCAGATGCCCACCCCTGTCAAACCTCCAAACACCATGGTCAGCAGCAGAAAAAACTTGCTGTGTTTTTTGACATATTCGAGGATTTTAAGATTTTCTTCCCGGTAGGCTTTTTTTTCCAGAGTTACAAGAAAAAGTCCTCCTCCAACTGCAAAATGGGCAACAAGAACATGAACAACCGCAACAAGGGCGATCAGAAACCCTCCCCCATAGGTGGTCAGTTCCCACACAGGATAATTCATTCAGACACCTCCCTGGGACACCTGAAGACAAGCTTGAGCATGTAGCCTATCATCCCGAGCCCCACGGCAAAGATCACAAGGAAAAATATCAGCGGAGAATACTCCGGCCGAACTTCCAGATGGGAAAGTTCAAACCAGGGTTTAAGGTAGGCAATCCGAACCAGATCCCGCATGAAAACCATCACGGTAACAAGAACAAGGGCAGTTACAGAAGCACCAATGGGACGACGCCGGACACCATAGTAAAGCGCCACCCCGGCCAGGATCAGACCCGCTGTAAGGAGACCGGTGCCGTAGGCGCTGCCCCCCATGAAGAGCATCATTATTTCCCTTGGCAATGAGAGAAGAAACCAGATCCCAAAAACCACCTGAATACCGGTGGCAAGGGTGAAATATTGCAATCCCTTTTCCACCAAGGCCTTGGGATCTACCTTGCTCTTTGTGTACCCAAAATGACCGATCAAGGCAAGATAAAGTCCGGCCACGGCCACGGACCCCACCACAAAATGCAGGTATCGGGGCACAAGAATGGGATCGCCCAGGTTGAGAAGGGTTCCTCCGGCCGCCTTAAAATAAGCGCCCCACTGGGCAGGCTGCAGCATCAGCGTCATGTTGTTAACAAAGAAAAAGGCGATGGTCAGCATGAGCAGAACCGCAAAAGAGATGACAAAGACCCGCCACGTACCCAGCAGGTCAAACTTGAAATCGTACACATAGGCGGCATAGTAGGCAAGAATCAGCAGTCCGAAGATGGAAAACCAGCAGACCGCCATGAGAATGGAGCTTGTGTAATAAAATTGCCCGTAAAGGACCTGCACAAACAGCAGCGGCGCAACTCCCATATTCACCGCAAATGCTATGGTGTAGGGCCATTTATAGCTGAATTCCCTTGCGACAAGATTATCCTGTTTCCCGGAGCGCAGGGTACTTATGAGGGTGATGATACCACCGCCGAGCATGGCATTCATCACCAGAATGTGCAGCAGGAATGTCAACATCAGCAATGCGTAAAACCACCCCCAAGGTACCGGGATGGCATCCGGGGCAGGAATAAGAGTACCAGGATTCATGAGTTCACTCTCCTGTGGGTTAAAATCAGTAAGTAGTTACAAAACTTTCGGTACTATATTTCATTAATACCATCTTTTCCAGGGATTTCGATTCCCTGCAATAATTCTAATCTTTAATAGCATCGTGGCTAGGATTACAGTTGCCAAATACAACCGCATGTATATATTTAGTTCTTACAAATCAAGTTTTTTGGCCTTGATCATCATTTTGACCAATGAGAAATTTACCCGGGAGGATAAAATGCAGGAAAAATGGACATATAGAAATTATGAGATCGAAGAGGGATTAAAACCTGGAAGTAAGACTTTTCGTTATTTTTTTAAAGTTCTCGAAAATGGTGAGAAAAAATGCAACTACTGTGTCTGGATTGCCGATAACGCAATTGAAAAATTTGATCCGTCCCAGGAATTCGATACTGTAGTCTCCTCCCAAAAAACTGTATGGCACGAGTGGGTAAAGAAAAAAATTGATGAGAAAGACTTTCGAAACAGGGCCCTGAAAATTGAAAAACAAGGCCAACACGAGATCAACCTGTCAGAGATGTCCGAACATATCAGGCCTGATTAAAAAACAGGGCCAGCCATGGGCTTTTCTATATAGCTGTTAGCTAATGGCTAATGGCTAATGGCTGTTTCTTATAAAAAACCCCACATGGCAGGCGATCCTGTCACAACGAATAATGAAAAGCAGTTCCTGCTAACACCCAGTACCCAACACCCAGCACCTTCTTTTCCAGAAAAAAGAGCTCATCAGTATCACAGGGGAATCACATCCAGGGCCTCTTTGATGTGCCTTGAAAAGATCCGGGTGATGCCGTCTACGTGCCCTACCCCGTGGGAGATAAGACTCACCTCGATGTTGTTGTGCTCAAGCTGTCTTTGCCATGAGTCCTCATTGCCTGTGATGTCTTCCATGAAATGAACCCCTGCCACCAGGAGAAGGGGAACTATCAGGACTTTTTTAAACCCGTTTTTCAAGATTCTATCAATGGTCTCACCCATTTCAGGAAAGCCCTCCACCACTCCTGAAAACACCCGGGGGCCGTACTCCTGTCCCATGATGGCCTCAAGGGCGTAATAGGATGTCCACGAGGGATGATCCGTGCCGTGGCCCAGCACCAGAACTGCAAGGTCTGGATCATGAGGGATAACGGGCTTTAACGCCCTGGCAACATCCTTAAAATCCTGGAAAGAGGACAAAAGGGGAAGGCCCAGGGAGGTTCGCATCTTTACACTGTTTCGCTGGGCCGCAAGCCTGTGAAGCTCATGTCCGCCGATGAGGTGTAAGGACTGGAGAACCGCCCAGGGATGGCCCTTTCGGTCAAGGCTTTCAAGTACTTGCCCCGGGTCTTGAAGATCCATGTTTTTCTCTTTTTTCAAGGCATCCTTTACCACCCGGGAAGAGTAGGACCAGATGATATTATGCCCGGGCAGCTCCTCTTTGAACACGGCGTCCATTTTCTCATAGGTTGAAAATGCCTTTGCCGTGGTGCCAAAGGCCGTGAGAATGACAGGCACTTCTTTTCTATATATTTGACTCTGCTGGTTCATATCTTACTAATGCTTAAAGCTTCTCTGGCCGGTGTAGACCATGGTTGCATCGTTCTCGTTGCAGGCCTCTATGGACTCGTAGTCGTTCATGGAACCGCCCGGCTGAATGACGCTCTTGACCCCCTGGGCAAGCCCAACGTCAATGCCGTCCCTGAACGGGAAGAAAGCATCGCTCACCATGGTGGATCCGATCAGCCCGCCCTTGACCGCCTTTACTGCCTCCTCTATCTCGGCCCTTTTTTCACTCTCTTTCAGGATATTAAAGGGGGTGTTGTACCGCTCAAAGCTGTAGCGGTCCATGAGCTTTCTATAAGCCTTGTCAACGGCTATCTCGGCAACCCCTACCCTGTCCTGCTCACCGGTTCCTATCCCGACAGTTACGTTGTCCTTGACGTAAATCACTGAGTTTGAGGTAATGCCCGACTCCACAAGCCAGCCAAAGAGCATGTCCTTGTACTCCTGTTCCGTGGGTTTACGATTCACAGTGTAAGTCTTGTCCTTATAAACCGTGGCGGCAAGGGTGAGGTCCTGCTCTGTGAGGGAAGTTGGGGCAAACGACCATTGGGCGACAAGCCCGCCGTCCATGAGGCTTTTAAAGTCAATCACCCGGTCACCAATATAGGTGGCAAGCTTATCCATGGCATTGATGCGAATCAGCCTCAGATTTTTCCTCTGGCCTAGGATTTCAAGGGTTCCCTCTTCAAAGTCCGGGGCCACAACCACCTCTGCATACTGATTGGCAATTGCCTCTGCTGTGCTTTTGTCTACGGCCCGGTTAAGGGCTATGCATCCGCCAAAGGCCGCTACCCTGTCCGCCATGTAGGCCTTGTCATAGGCCTGCTCCAGGGTCTTGGCCCTGGCAACGCCGCAGGGGTTGTTATGCTTGACAATGACGGCACAGGGCATGTCTGAGAAGTAGCGCAGGATGTTCAAGGCATTGTCGGCATCCGTGAGGTTTGTCTTGCCCGGGTGCTTTCCCGACTGGAGAAGTTCGAGGTCCGACACAAGGTATCGACCAGGCTTTATGGTCTCAACATCCCCCAGAACGAGGTTGCCGTTGACAAGGCGGTAAAGGGCCGCCTCCTGGCCCGGGTTCTCACCATACCTCAGCCCCTTTTTAATCCCTTCAATGGTCCAGGACACCTTTTCATAGACCAGGGTCTGGCGTTTTTCCCCGTCCACAAAGCTGATCTCCATGGCAGGGGTAAAATGATCGTCCATAACCGTCTTGTACATTTTTTTCAAATCTTCAGCCATGGGTTATTCTCCTTCACTGCTGTAGCAGGCGTTGACCTGGTTCATGGTCAGGGTTTCAAGATACCCCGATATGGCGGCGTCATAATCGGCCGTGTGTTTAAAGGCTCTTCTTGCAAGGTTAAATCTGTCCTCAAGGGTGAGGCACCCCGTGTTTTCTTCAAGGCAGTTTACAATACCGGCATAGGATTCGGGATCTACAACCGACGCCACCCGGATGAAATTCTTGGCCGCAGCCCTGATCATGGTGGGCCCGCCGATATCAATATTTCCCCGGGCGTGTTCACAGGTTACTCCGGCCTTTGCAATGGTCTGCTTGAACGGATAGAGGTTAGCCACCACCATGTCGATGGTCATGGACGAGGTACGTTTGAGATCCTCCTGATGGGCATCATTATAAGTTTCTGTCAGGAGCCCAAGATAAATCCTGAAGTCGAGGGTTTTGACAAGCCCGCCCTGGGTTTCGGGCTGACCGGTATAATCGGACACCTGCTGCAGCAGGTCTTTGGAATCCTGCCCCAGGATCTCCTGAATCCTGGAAAAGGTTCCCCCCGTGGAAAGAATTTTGATCTTCGGGTTAACCGCAACAAGGGCAGGAATCAGTACCTCAAGCCCCTGCTTGTCCGATACACTCACGAGCACCGTGTTTATGGGGATGAGATTATCAATCTTCTCTACAATATTTTTTCCCATGTTTTTTCCTATGGTATTTAAGGTTCAAAAAATTCATACAAAACCTAAAAAACGGCCAGGCTGAAACCGTTTGTCAGAACTATCAATATAAAAATACCGGTTTTAAGTCAAGAATCAATAGGCAGACCCCCGGGACAGACCGGTTGAAATTTACATCCTCCCTGTTAATCCTAACCTGTTTAACTGTTTAAGCATGCTGTTTCACCATGAAATCAAAACCATTGCCATGATCCTCGAATAATGATAACGATTATCCCATTAATATGACTTCAACCGAAAAATCAGAAGTTACAAGGTGAAAAGATTGAGCCCAAAAAAAAACCTGTCCCTTGCCTATTCAAGTTGCCCCAACGACACCTATATTTTCCATGGCATTGCGGCAAACATTGTGACAGATCCGGAGCTTGACTTCACCATCACCCTGGCCGATGTGGAGACACTGAACCAGAAGGCGGGTGAAGGAATCTTTGATGTCACCAAGCTGTCGTTTGCGGCCCTTGGCAGCCTGAGGGATGAGTATGCCCTTTTAAGAACCGGTTCAGCCCTTGGCCGGGGATGCGGCCCCCTTGTGGTAGCAAAACCCGGCACAGGGATTGTTCCCAACATGAGGCTCAAGGTGGCCGTTCCGGGATTGGGCACCACTGCCTGTCTTTTGTTCAGATTTTTCCTTGAACAGAAATTTCCTGGAATAGAGGCAAAACTTACGGCCATGCCCTTTGAGACCGTGATGCCATCTGTTCTCAAGGGTGAAGCCGATCTCGGGGTGATCATCCACGAGGGCAGGTTTGTGTTTGGCAACCTGGGACTCGAATGCCTTGCAGACCTTGGATCCTGGTGGGAAGATCACACTGGCCTGCCCATTCCCCTGGGGTGTATTGCCGTAAAACGAACGCTTGGACCCATCGTTGCAAAGAGGATAGAGGCCCTTATCAGGCAAAGCATTGACCATGCCGCAAACAATCCCGAATCCGGTCGACAATACATAAATGAGCATGCCCAGGAGCTTGACAACGGTGTGATCGCCCGGCACATCGACCTCTATGTGAATGAGTTTTCGTTGTATCTTAGCAAAGAGGGTGAGGCTGCCATTGAAACCTTCTTTAAAAAGGGCGAGCAGGCGGGCTTTATAAAACCGAGCAAAAAACCTCTTTTCCTATAACCCCACATGTCCTCACGGACACAACGAAGCATGAAACTTGAATTAGGGCTGAAAAAGCTCGACCTTGACCCGTTCAGTGAAAAGCTTATGCGTGTATAGACTTTCAAAAAAATGCTCCAGGGCCTGGATCTTTGGCTGATCAAGATCGCAGAACAGTACCTGGTAGTAACGCTCGATCAAAGAACGGGGAAGTTTGAGCTTATCCACCCCCCTGTCTATGACCGTTTCGATATTCCCATAGCCCTGCTGCCTTGACAGGTGAAACAAACTCAAAGCCCGGGCCACCCGATCCGGATAACGCTGGGCATAATCTCTTCTCACCACCCAGAGGGCAAACACAAAGGGCATTCCGGTTTTCTGGTGCCAGAGCTCCCCAAGATCCATGCGGATGGGGAAAAAATCGTCCCAGGGCTGGGTCAGTGCCGCATCTCCAATAACAAGAACCGCACCTGCATCGCCCGGGATATCCTCCGGGGTTCGCATTCTCCCCGTCACAAAAACCGGGGCAACTCCATGTTCGGCAAACAGCAGGCGTACAAGAAGGGCTGAGGTGGCAGAATCCTCGGTAAGCACAACCTTTTTGCCGTCAAGATCTTCGATGGAGTAATTGCCCATAAGGATCACCGAAAGCACAGGCCCGTTGCAGGAAATGGAAAGATCCGGAAGTACCAGCAGATCCCTGTGGTGACAGCCGTAAAATCCAGATGAAATGGGGCTTATGGCAAGATCACCTTTGAGAATCATGGCGTTCAGCACGGCCGGCGGACCATCGGTCATGGTGATCCAGGAGGGCAGCAGCCCGTTGTTAAGGCCGTAATATACAGGGGAGGCGTTGATGTAATCCATCCGCCCCATGGCAAGGGTGTCGTTATTCATTGCGTGTAAGGGTTTCCAATAGCTGTTCAGGATTATTTGCCTCAACCGGGACAAAGAGAAATCTCGCCCATCGCCCCGGTTCAAGCGTTCCTATTTTGTTGTCAACACCAAGGGCCTTTGCCCCGTAACAGGTTGCCATGGCAAGGATCTCGGCGGGTGAAATATCAGGATAGTTTTGAGCCACAAAGGCCATCTCGTCGGCCATGCTTAGGGAATCACAGCTGGCAAGGCTGTCAGTTCCAAGGGCAGGGGTGAATCCGTGGTCAAGGAGCCGCCTGATGCAAGGAAGCCTGGCGTGGAGATTTTTGCTGCTCCTGGGACAGACAACGGTTTTAACCCCCCGTTCCATCAGAATACCAAGGTCTTTTTTATCGACGGTTAAGAGATGAACGGCAAGGGTCTTTGAATCAAGCAGGTTCAAGCTGTCAAGATAGGTCACCGGACTTGCCCCAGGAAGGGGCCAGTGGGAAAAATCAATGCCCCGCTCCTCGAGGAAATCGGCCCAAGCCCCTTGGGCTGTCTGAATAAATTCAAACTCATCATTTGATTCAGCCACATGGATTGAAAAAATTTGGTCGTGGAGCAGAGATTCTTGTTTAAGCCTTTTTAAAAGACCAGGTGAACAGGTGTGGGGAGCATGACCTGCAACGGAAAAACTAAGCTCCTGATCCGGGCGAAACTCGAAATCAAGGTCGGGCAAAACCTGGTCTGAGCCCAGCATTTCCTGGAACCAGATACCCGAAAGTCCTGAATCAGCCACCATATCCCGGGTAATGCCCAGGGTGGATATTTCACCCACACAAAGGGTACCGGATCCAAGGGTCCGGGCTATGCCATCCAGGGCAGCAGCTTCCAGGGCCGGGACGCCAAGCCTTGTACGTTCTTTGAGAAGATCTGCCACCCAGGCCTTGAACCCCATACCAAAGGACAATCTCCCCCTGAGGGCCGAAAGCTCAAGATGGACGTGGGCGTTGACGAGACCAGCCATGAGCACCCCGGAACCATGATCTATCCCGTCGGTTCCGGAATAGTCTCTCCCCACCTCGACAATCTTGTTGTTTTCCACCCTGACATAGCCATTCTCAAGTATATTCCAGGGATTTAGAACCACCCAGGCTGCCCTGTGAACAACACCGCTGCCATTCAGGTGATGGATGATCTCACAATTTTTAAAATAAGAACTCATAGTAGATTATAAAAGCAGTCCCGCTTCCTCGCCTCAAACCCGGCCGTTGTGATAAGTCTTTTAATTTCAGATTCCGGGAGCATAAAATTAACCCCCGCAGCAGCCACAACATTCTCCTCGATCATGGTACTGCCCATGTCATTGGCCCCGTAGAAAAGGGCTGTCTGGGCAATCTTGTCCCCTTGAGTCACCCAGGAGGCCTGGATGTTGTCGATATTATCAAGGAAAATCCGACTCAGGGCAAGAACCCGCAGATAGGGAACCGACCCTGTCTTCGGCACCTGGATTTTTGTGTTATCAGGCTGGAAGGTCCAGGGAATAAAGGCTGTAAACCCGCCGGTCTCGTCCTGGAGATCCCTTATCCTTGAGAGGTGCTCGACTATATGACTGGGCTCTTCAAGGTGGCCGAACATCATGGTTGCGCTGGAGCGCATGCCCGACAGATGGGCCTGGCGCATCACCTCGATCCAGGTGTCGGCCGAGCACTTGCCCGGGGAAACTTTTTTTCTCACCTGGTCGCTTAAAATTTCGGCCCCGCCGCCGGGAATAGAATCAAGCCCCGCCCCTTTCAGTCGGGCAATGGTTTCGGCAATTGAAAGACCTGACTTTTCAGATATATAAGAGATTTCCGGCGGGGAGAATCCATGGATATGGATATCAAAATTATCCTTTATGAACTTCAACAGATCCGTGTAATAATCAAGGGACAGATCAGGGTTCATTCCCCCCTGGAGAAGGATCTGGGTTCCGCCAAGCTCCATGGTTTCTTTTATCTTCTCCCGGAGATCAGCCAGTGTGATTACGTACCCCTCTTTGCTCTCCGGGGTCTTGTAAAAGGCGCAAAAACGGCAGCCTGAAACACAGATGTTTGTATAGTTGATGTTGCGGTCAACGACAAAGGTGACGATCCTTTCCGGATGGAGTTCAAACCTCTTATTTTCCGCAAGCCTTGCCAGGGTTAAAAGGTCTGCCTCGTAAAAGAGTTTCAGCCCCTCTTCCCTGGATATTCTCTCGCTTACCATGGTCTAATCCTTTATTAACGGGCCTGGTTAACGGGGTTATAGAACGAATCCCTTTCAACCGGCACAAAACCTGCCGAGCGGATCATTGACTCCATCTCATCCCGTGAAAGCCCCCTTGCCGATTTTGCCCCTGCCGTGTGGGTAATCCGCTCTTCGATGATGGTGCCGTCAAGATCATCTGCACCGTAGGAGAGGGCCACCTGGGCGAGTTTTTCACCAATCATGACCCAGTAGGCCTTGATGTGATCAAAGTTGTCAAGCAAAAGCCTTGCAACGGCGACGTTCTTGAGGTCGTCCACGGCGGTTGTGGGGGGCAGATGGGCAAGCTTTGTGTTCTCAGAATGAAAGGCCAGGGGAATGTAGGCGGAAAAACCATGGGTTCTGTCCTGAAGATCCCTCAGGGCTAAAAGATGGTCCACCCTCTCCTCCATGGTCTCGATATGGCCGTAAAGCATGGTGGCATTGGATGTAAGGCCGTTTCCATGGACCGCCTCCATAATCTCGAGCCATCGCCTGGAATCGATCTTTTTTGGAAAAAGCTCGTCCCTCACCCGGTCGCTCATCACCTCGGCTCCGCCGCCGGGCATCATGTCAAGACCTGCATCCTTCAACGACCGCACAGTATCGTTAATGGAAAGGCCAGAAAGCTCGGCAAGGTAGTCGATTTCAACACAGGTGAAAGCCTTGATCTTTGCAAGGGGTCTCACACGCTTCACAGTCTTGAGAAGATTGATGAAATAGTCAAAGTCAAGGGCCGGATTGAGCCCTCCAACGATGTGAAGTTCGTTTACAGGTTCTGCAATACGGTCATTGAGTCGCCGTTCAATCTCGTCCATGGTCCAGGTATAGGCCCCCCGGTCCACCCTGTCCACGGCATAGGCGCAAAACCTGCAACGGTTCCTGCACACGTTGGTATAGTTAAGGTGCTGGTTGTAAACATAATAGGCAAGATTGCCGTGGATATCCCGGCGCACCCTGTTGGCAAGCATGCCCACACCTGTAAGATCCTGTGTCTCAAAAAGAAGAAGCCCGTCCTGTCGTGAAAGACGGATTTTTTCATTTAGTTTTGCGCCAATGGCGTTGAGCCGTTTATCGGCAAATTCGAGCTTCACTCACTATCTCCTCTTTACCCTCCTGACTATTTTTTTTCCTGACTGACTGATCTTCGACTTTTTATCTTTCAAGGGCGGGCGGTTCACCCATCATCGTTTTCCTGGTTAATATCTGAAATCAGCTCCGCAATGGTCGAGGCCATGCCCTGGAGGGCTGGCCTGGTGGTGATATTTGCAGCAGAGTTGTTCGAGAAAATGTCCGTTTGGGTCTCTTTTTCTTCGAACCCTGCGGTTGAAATGTCAAGGCACTTTCCGTCCCGGCCGAACACAACCGAAAGGGGTACTTTAATATGGAAGTCAAACTTATAGGCAATCTGTTCGTTGAATACGACAAGGTCACCTTTTTTATACTCCACCTCTTCAAGGCTGAATTTGTGCTTTTCCAACAGCAGGACTTCAATTGCCTCCCAGTCAAGTTCGGCATTAATATTATCGATGAACTCGCGCTCGCCAGCTTTGATTGTTTCCCTATTGGTTATTTTCATCGCTGCCATCCCGTCAGGAGTAAAGAAACATTAAAACACGCCAATAGAACACAGGTTTTTTGTGTGCTGGATTTTATTATTCCCATGGTTCTCAGTTAAAGAATGAAATCAATTCAATTGCAAGATCAAGATAGGCCCTTGCACCCGGAGTTTCAATATCAAAGAGTGCAACGGGTTGGCCAAGCCGGGATGCTGTCACCAGGGCATTATCCCGGGGAATAAAGCTTTTAAACACCATTTTCTCAACACCCCTGAGGTCTTTTCCTTCCAGGAAAAAGTCAATATCATCCCTGGAACTGCATTGGTTGAAAAAAGCACCCGCTATCTTCAAGTCCCTCTGAAAGCTGCCCTTGACATGGTGTACCATCCAAAGAAACGATCTAAGATCTTGAACTGCCTCCGGGGTGCAGTGAAACGGCAGGACAAGCCAGTCGGCTGAGGCCATGGCCATTACCGTTAAAAAGCTATAGGAGGGGGGAGGATCAACTATTATATAATCATACTCTGTCTTTAACTCTCTTAATAAGGCCCTCAGAATTCTTTCGCTTCCGGCGTTGCGGGAGAGTCTTGCTGCCGCATGGAAAAGATTGAAACTCGATGGCAGAACATCCATGAACCCCAGTCGGGTTTTTAAAACCGCCCCTGCCAGGTCAACTTTACCCGTCAGAACAGAACTCAAATCAAAATAGCCGGGGGGAAAGTCAGCACCCGAAATTAAAGTGGAACAGGCCCGGGGATCGCAATCCACAAGCAGAGTTTTTCTTTCAAGAAGGGCAAGGGAGGCAGACAGATTTACCGCTGCAACGCTTCTGCCGTTTCCGCCCCTTTGGCCGGTTATTGTAATTATTATTCCCATAGAATCGTACACTACCACAACCGTTGTTTTTTTCAATCCTACAAATCAATAAAACAACCTAAAAATCCATTCTTGAAAGGATGACTGTTTTCATCCATAATAGATTTTCATAACAATCAATCATGGGAAGACTGTGCCTTTGGTTTCAGATGCATAACTGAAAAATCACACTAATGAACAGCAGTTCTCACGATTGCTGATAGAGGAGACCCATTGGAAAAAGAAATTATCAAACAGAGAATCCAGCGTCTAAGGCAGGAAACTGCCACAATCTTTGACACAATTGTAGTTCTGTCAGATGCAAACAGACGATACTTAAGCGGGTACACAGGAGAGGACGGGAACTACGATGAAACTGCGGGACTGCTCATCATCACCCCAAAGGACCTCATCCTTGCAACAGATTCGCGCTATGACACCCAGGCAAGGGACGAGGCAAGCCTCTACACTGTCCACTGCTGCAAAAAAAGCCTGATCGAGGAGCTTCCCGGACTGTTGAAGTCGGTGGATGCCCGTCAAGTCGGCATTGAAGAGTCAAGGCTGACCTACAGGCTCTATCAAAAGCTGTGTAAAGAGATCGAAAAGGACGGGGATCTTGAGATCAAATTATCCCCGGCAGACGACCTCCTTGGATCATTTAGAACGAACAAGGATCCCGGGGAACTAATCAAGATCAAAGAGGTATTAAGCCTTGCTGAAAATGCCTTTTTAAAGCTCAGACCCCAGATCCGGGTCGGCATGACCGAAAGGGAGGCAGCCTGGCTTCTTGAAAAGACCATGCGGGAGATGGGGGCCGACGGACTTTCATTTCCCGTAATCGCAGCCTCCGGCCCCAACAGTGCCCTTGCCCACGCCACACCAGGTTCCAGGCAGTTTAAAAAGGGAGAACCCCTGCTCTTTGATTTTGGCGCAAGGCTAAACGGCTATTGCAGCGACACCACCCGAACCCTGGTGATCGGAGAGCCGGACTCTCCATTCGAGGAGATTTACGAGATTTTGTTCCAGGCCCAGCGCATTGCCATAGAAGCCATTGCCCCGGGGGTTCCGGCAAGCAGCATCGATAAAATCGCCAGGGACTACATCGATGCCACACCTTACAGGGGGAAATTCGGCCACAGCCTTGGCCATGGTGTAGGCCTTGTCATCCACGAAGAGCCCAGGGTGTCAAGGCTCAACCATTCGGCCCTTGAGTCCGGCATGGTGATCACCGTGGAACCCGGCATCTACATTCCAGAATGGGGAGGCATCCGCCTGGAAAACATGGTGGTTGTAACCGACACCGGGGCCGAGGTATTGAACTCAATGGATTACGGGGATTTCAGGTTATAGATGGACCTTTTAATCGACCGATATCTGGCCCACCTGACCCTCGAACGCGGGCTTGCCCAGAACACCCTTGAGTCCTATGCCATGGATCTTTCAGCCTTTGCAGATTTTCTTGAAAAGAACAAGATATCAGCCATTGACAAGGGTCATAGCCAGAATCCTGAGCAGGATCAAGGTCATGTTGACACCGTCGTGATTCTATCCTGGCTTGTCCACATGGAGAAGATGGGACTCACCCCTCGCTCACGGGCCAGACACCTCATTGCCGTGCGGGGGTTTTACCGTTTCCTTGTCCAGGAGAGAATTACAGCGATAAACCCGTTAACCCTGATCGACATCCCCAAAATCGGAACTAGCCTTCCCCACTTTCTTTCACCCGATCAAGTGGCGACCCTCCTTGAAAAACCCGACCGGACAACACCCAGGGGGCTTCGCAATGCAGCCATGCTCGAGATCCTCTATGGTGCAGGACTAAGAGTTTCAGAACTCATAGGTTTAACTACAGACCAGGTGGATCTTGTGGCCTGCTTTGTCAGGATCTTTGGCAAGGGATCAAGGGAAAGAATCGTCCCGTTTGGCTCCCATGCAAGGAAACGCACCCAGGAGTGGCTGGAATGGGGTCGACCATGGCTGCTCAAGGACATATCAAGTCGCTATCTCTTTGTCGCAAGGGCGGGAAAACCCATGACTCGCCAGGGCTTCTGGAAGCTTTTAAAAAAACTTGCCGTTGAAGCAGGCATCTCAACCGAAGTTTCCCCCCACACCCTGCGCCATTCGTTTGCCACCCATCTTTTAGAGGGGGGCGCAGACCTGAGAAGCGTCCAGACCATGCTTGGCCACACAGACATTGCCTCAACCCAGATCTACACCCATGTATCAAAGAAATACCTGGTTGATATGCACAAAAAATACCATCCAAGGGGATAGCATGTAACAGCGATTATCCAAACTCACGATAAGATCCATCCATTGTGGATGAACCTTATCGGAGTTAACAACATAAAAAAGGAGGCAAGATAACAATGAAGAAGACTCTATTGTTCATGTGGATCGTATGTGTGGGGTTTATTTTCAGTGCTGCAACAGCAGCGCTGGCCAACAAGGACTGCATCGACTGTCACAGCAAGAATTCGCCGGGACAGGTTATGGATTGGGAAGCCAGCAGGCACTCACAGGTGGATGTAACCTGCGATGAATGCCATGGCAATGCCCACAAGAGTGCCGAGGACTACCAGAAAGCTGTTCTGCCTGATGAGGAAAAATGTGCCGAGTGCCACGACAAACAATTTACCGAATTTACCAAGGGCAAACACAACCACGGCTGGTCAGTGCTCAATGCCATCCCGGCTACCCACCTGGCACCTGATGAGTTGATCGAAGGGGGACGTGGCTGTGGTGGTTGTCATAACATGGGAATTAGGTCTGAAGAGCAAAAGGCCGATCAAGCGGCTAAAGGGTATCGCTACCAGAACAATTCCTGTGATGAATGTCATACCCGGCACGCATTTTCCCTGAAGGAAGCGCAGAATCCCCAGGCTTGCCAGACGTGTCATATGGGTTACGATCATCCCCAGTGGGAAATGTGGTCCAGCTCCAAGCATGGCGTGCGATATTTTGTAAAGAAGAGTGGCGATCTGCCGGAAAAAGCTGCCGCCCCCACTTGTCAGACCTGCCATTTACCTAATGGCACCCATGAGAACCACACCGCCTGGGGCTTCTTGGGTGTGCGTCTGCCTCTTCCGAAGGATCCCCAGGCCGCTGCGGATCGTGTGACCATCCTCAAGGCCCTTGGTGTTCTCGATTCTGAAACCGGCGAGCCTACCGCTATTCTGGATGCGGTCAAGAAATACGATATGGCAAGGCTGGATCAGGCTTCCTGGGAAAAAGAGCGCAACAAAATGCTCGATACCTGCACCAAGTGCCATTCACGTCGATACGCCAAAGAGCAGCTCGATATGGGTGACGCCATTCTGACCAAGGCCGACCGTCTGATGGCAGATGCCATCGAAACCGTTGCCGCATTGTATAAAGATGGAATAATTCAGAAACCGGCAAGTTATCCGCAAAACTATCCCTTCCTGCTGACCTTCATGCATACCAATGGAGCCAATTGGGATGAAAACCTTGACGGCCTGTCCCATATTGACCAGGTGCTGGTGCGCATGTTCATGAAGCACCGGATGCGTGCCTACCAGGCGTTCTT
Source organism: Desulfobacterium sp. (assembly GCA_034007745.1). Taxonomy (GTDB): domain Bacteria; phylum Desulfobacterota; class Desulfobacteria; order Desulfobacterales; family Desulfobacteraceae; genus Desulforapulum. The sequence goes on along the minus strand of JAVEQI010000014.1, from coordinate 55,500 downwards.
CCATGTAAATCCGGACTATGCCTACTGGTACGGCTGGAACATGATGACCGCAGATTTAGGGGAGATTAAATCCCTGGCTAAACAGATGCGTACGTTACACAACCAAGCAGGAGTGACAGCGGTACCCTAATTAACTTCTCAGCTTAGGGAAGTTAATTTTGTTTTTTCACGATAGTACAACAGCCCACTCTCCTGGGAACTCTCAACAAAAATCCCCCTGGAGAGTGGGTTTCCAAACCGAGTTTTTGCGGTTTGGGTTTGTCCTGGCTGAAAATCCCCCGACTTTCTTCGTTCAGCAAGGTGATACTGGCTGACGCCTAAAGAAGGAAGTCAAAATTAGAACTGCTGATGTGAGTCATACCGAATTGACTTTTCATGTTCCATGCCAGATAATGCCGGTGTTTAAATGTGAGTGTAGAGTTTACCCTTGCTGTCGCCCTTTGTGGCGGACAGTTCAGAAGAAATTTCAAACACAAAAACAGGAATAATATAGTGACAAACAAAAACTATTCCCAGGGGTTATGGCAACCTGCCGACACCCTTCCCGAAAAGGGCTTTGAGAACATAAGACAACACCTCATGCGGATCTCACACCCCATTTACCTGGTTGAATTTGAACAGCAGACGGCTGCGGCAACAACCGGTTTAGCCCTTGTGGGAAAAGATCTTGACGACCAGACGGGGTTCTATCCCCTGCAGGGCTATGCCCCGGCCTTCCCCATAGATAGTCTGGGAGACAAAGGTTTCAAGGCAAGACACCGGATCAGATATCCCTATATAGCAGGTGCCATGGCCAACGGCATCACCTCGGTTGAGATGGTGTCTGCCATGGCCGAAAACGGAATGATCGGTTTTTTCGGTGCGGGCGGCCTCAGTGTCGAACAGGTGGACACAGCTATTACTGCTTTAAAGGAACGCCTTGGGGAACTCCCCTTTGGCTCCAACCTTATCCACTCCCCAGGAGACCCCGAACTTGAGATGGCCGTTGTCAATCTCTACCTCAGGCAAGGCGTTACACGGGTCTCCGCCGCAGCCTTCATGGGCATGACCCCGGCCCTTGTTTACTATCGCATCAAGGGTATTCACCGGGACAGCAACGGAAAAGTTGTCGCCCCCAACCTTGTAGTTGCTAAAGTTTCAAGGATCGAAGTGGCGAAGCAGTTCTTTTCTCCTCCCCCGGAAAAGATCGTGGCAAATCTCCTGGAAAGGGGACTGATCACGGATCAGGAGGCCCTCCTTTCACGGCAGATTCCCATGGCCCAGGATCTGACGGCCGAGGCTGATTCCGGCGGCCACACGGACAACCGCCCGGCCCTTGCCCTGCTGCCGACCATGCTCTCCCTGAGGGACGAGTTCAACCAACGTTTCAGGTATGATGAACCCCTCTGCGTGGGACTTGCAGGAGGCATCGCAACCCCGGCGGCAACAGCTGCGGCCTTTCAGATGGGAGCGGCATACGTGCTCACAGGGTCCATAAACCAGTCCTGCATCGAGGCTGCCACCTCGGACGGCGTGAAGGAACTCCTTGCCCAGACCGAGCAGGCGGACGTTGCCATGGCACCTGCCGCCGATATGTTTGAGCTGGGAGCCAGGGTCCAGGTTTTAAAGCGGGGGACCATGTTTTCCATCCGGGCCGAAAAACTCTACAGGCTCTACAAGACCTATGAATCCTTTGAGGCGATCCCGGCGGCCCAGCAGAGGGAGGTCGAAACACGCTTCCTCCTGGCAAGCTTTGAAGAGACCTGGCAGCAGACCCGGGCCTTTTTCCTCACGAGAAACATCAGGGAGGTGGAAAGGGCCGAAAGGGACCCAAAGCACAAGATGTCCCTGGTGTTCAGATCCTACCTTGGGCAATCCTCCCGATGGGCAATCACAGGAGAACCAAACCGAAAGATGGATTTTCAAATCTGGTGCGGACCTTCCATGGGCGCCTTTAACCAGTGGGTAAGGGGAAGCTTGCTCGAACACCCTGAAAACCGCAGGGTCGTTGACCTTGCCCTCAATCTGCTTGTGGGAGCCTCGGTTTCAACCAGGGCTGGCTGGCTCAGGAGTCAGGGTGTAATTCTTGACTCCAGGATCGAAGGTTTCACACCCCTGCCCCGGGAGCAGCTCCTTGAAATGATCTCCTTGTAAAACTTTTGTCAAATCCTTTCCCCCGACTGTAAAAAACAGCGGCCCTATAGTAGAGTACTGACGGTTCGCTAATTTTTTAACGGCATTTGAATTAACGTGGCTTTTGGACTGGAAAATATAGGCAAGCCGTGTCATGGTCAACATAAAACCCTTTATCCTGGAGATTTATGATGGCCCCAAAAATTGAGAGAATCGACACGATACCGCTTATCATTGCAACCTTGAGAAGATGAATGTTCAAAAAACAGTGGACAGTATTTTTATTGCACATGGAAACTGGACCGGTCTCAGCTATGGGCAGTTGACGGTTTTGTTTGTAACCTATGTGATGCATTCCTTGACCCATCATTTTTCCGGGGCGGAATCCTGGGTCAATCAACACAAAACAGTTATCGAACGTGTGACAGGCTGGAGCGTTGGTGAAAAGGATGCCACGGCCTTCAACGTGTACCATGACCTATAGAACAATAAAAACGGTGTCTTGGCTTTTGGCCACAGCATGGAAAAGAAACTCGAAAACGGGGCAGTTCATCGATGGCATGAACGATGGATGGTCAGCTTGAGCAATAGCCATACCCAGCGTCGAAAAAAATCGTTTCAAAATCGTTTGGACAAAGCTGAAAACAAACTGACTAAACTCAAGAGTGTATTTATAGCATTATGATATCGCTATATTTAGGGGAGACATAGATGTCCTGGGTAAGAACAGAGAGCTGTAAATGCCTGAAAATAAAAAATATTCCGCTTACTGATATTCATACCTTAAGAGCGGAAATTATATCTGCCTGTCGCGTTGGTCAGAGGCCTGTCGGATTTTTCGGTGTTAAAGAGAGCGAACATATAAGACTTTTCGTTGTTCTGGCTGATGATGAAGGATCGTCACTGTCAATTGGATCTTCTGTTGTTGCTACTGATTCACACTATCCGTCAATTACTCCTGACATTCCGGCTTTTCACATGTTTGAACGCGAGATTTTTGAAGAATTCGGGATCGTTCCCGATGGACATCCCTGGTTAAAGGGCGTGAGATATTCTTACTATCGTAACGACAAGTCATCGGTAATGGAAAACTATCCTTTTTTCAGTATGGACGGAGATGAAATTCATGAAGTTGCCGTCGGTCCGGTTCATGCCGGTGTTATAGAGCCCGGCCATTTCAGATTTATGTGTAACAGCGAATTTGTCAACCATCTTGAAATACAGCTTGGCTATCAGCATCGGGGTATAGAGCCGCTTTTAACTGAAGGTGATATAAGAAACAAAATAATTCTTGCTGAATCAATTGTCGGCGACACGGTTATCGGGCACGCATCTGCATACTGTATGGCTGTCGAGGCATTGGCCGGGATTCAGGTATCAAAGAGAAGCGAAGCTGTCAGGGGGATTGCCGCTGAGCTTGAAAGAATTGCAATACACATTGGCGATCTTTCCGGAATTGCGAATGATATTGCCTATCTGCCTGGAAATAGCATTTTCGGTGCTCTGCGTACTAAAGTTATTAACACTTCGCTGGTAATTTGCGGAAGCAGACTGGGCCGGGGATTGCTTGAACCCGGCGGAGTTAATTTTGATATTGATGCACAAACTGCAGGCTTGATAAATTTGATGATAAACGATGTCAGAAGTCTCATTAAGGTCATGGTATCTTCGATGTTTCAAAACAGCGGTGTCATAACAAGAATTGAAAATACAGGTATCATCACACATGAAGATGCTAAAAGTATAGGATTAGTCGGTATGCCCGCCAGAGCTTCAGGAATTAAAAAGGATATTCGTGTGGATCATCCCTATGGTATTTATAAAGATTTCCCGATATATCCCAAAGTAATGACAACGGGCGATGTTTATGCAAGGACCTATATAAGATATTCGGAAATAATGCAATCATTTGAATATATTGAAAAGATCTTGTCTAACATGCCTGATGTCGAACATGATCAAAAGTCGGATATTTCAATTGTGCCCGGTAGCATTGTCGTTGCAATGACAGAAGGCTGGCGTGGAGAAATAGTTCACACTGCAATTACCGATGATAGGGAAAAGGTTATAAGGTATAAGGTTAAGGATCCTTCTTTTAACAACTGGTACGGACTCGCTTTGGCTACACGCAACAATGGAGTATCCGACTTCCCTTTGTGCAACAAGAGTTTCAATCTTTCCTACTGCGGTTTTGATCTGTGAGGTTTAAATGCGGAACTTAATAAAAGCAAGATTGATGCATGGTTATCAGGCGGTTCCTGATATTAGAAAGGCTTTGATCAATGAGGCTTTCAAGGGATTCCCGGTTATAAACAAAGGTGGCAAGGACCTTGTGACTGCCGACATGTGTCCGGTGGGGGCTATACTTGAAGATCCTGTGAGAATAGACATGGGGTCATGCGTTTTCTGCGGCAGATGTCAGCAGGCTGCGGGTGATAGCCTGACATTTACAAACTTTCATTGGCTTGCGTCTGACAGTCGGGATAAATTAATAGTGGATGGATCACTTTCTCCGGAGAATTACAGAAATAGTGCAGTAAAGGTTCGAACCGATATAAAAAAAATATTTGGAAGATCACTTAAACTTCGTTCTGTTTCAGCAGGCGGTTGCAATGGGTGTGAGTTGGAACTGAATGCCTGTGGAAATGTCAATTTTGATATGGGCAGGTTCGGGATCGATATCGTTGCTTCGCCGCGACACGCTGATGGAATAGTCATAACCGGACCTATAAATGAGAATATGGCCAAAGCTCTTGAAGATACATATAAATCCGTGCCGGAACCCAGGATAGTGATCCTCATGGGTACATGTGCGATAAGTGGCGGTGTTTTTAAAGGATCTCCCGCATTGAACAGAAGTTTTATTGAAGATCATTCAATCGACCTTTATCTTCCCGGCTGTCCGGTACATCCTCTGACTTTTATTAATGGCGTTTTGGATTTTATAGGCAGGTAATGCTATGATGCCTCTTTTTCTTTCAGGAATAATAGTTGTTTTAGCCGGCGGAATAGCACAAATGTTCTTTGCTCCCCGCTTTAAAGGGCCTGTGACTGCTGTTTTTACAACGATCGGGGCAATACCTTTAATGGTAATGTCTTTTCTTTTGCTCCAGCCTGATAATGTCATGTCTTTCAGTGTGGATCTCTCATTTCCTTTTGGAAGTGTACTTTTCACAATAGATCCTCTTTCAGCGTTTTTTATAATGGTTTTTTCCGGTGGCGGTGCGTTGGGGACTATTTACGGTGCAGGTTATATGTCAAGCTATGCGGAAAAAAGGTCTCTGACATCCCATTTTTTCTTCTTAACCATTTTTATTGTTTCTCTCATTATGGTAACTTGCGTTTCTCATGCACTTGCCTTTCTTGTGTTTTGGGAAATCATGTCACTTTCTTCCTTTTTTCTTCTTGCGTTTGAAAATGAAAAAAAAGAAGTTTACGATGCGGCAATAAACTATCTTGTCACCATGCATATCAGTCTGATATTTATTATGATCGGATTTATTTTTCTTTCTGTCAGTTCAGGTGGCTCCTATTCTTTTGATGATTTTTCAATTGTGCTTGGAAAAGATCAGAGATTCGCTGAAATTATATTTGCTCTTATGTTTGTCGGGTTTGGAACAAAAGCGGGATTTATGCCTTTTCACACATGGCTTCCCAAAGCTCATCCTGCAGCGCCGAGTCATGTGTCGGGAATGATGTCGGGAATAATGATAAAAGTCGGCATATACGGAATTATGAGAATAATAGTTCTGATAGGGAAACCTTCAGAGTTTTCAGCCTATATTCTTTTGTCTGTTGCACTTGCTTCTTCGGTTGCAGGTATCATCTATGCGGTAGTTCAGCACGATCTGAAAAAAATTCTTGCATACTCCAGTATCGAAAATATTGGAATAATCGGTATCGGAATGGCTTTCGGTATGCTTGGGCTTGCAAATGAAAGTCAGATCATGACATCTCTGGGTTTTGGAGGAGCGATGCTTCATGTGCTCAATCATGCACTTTTTAAAGGACTCCTTTTTTATGGTGCAGGCTCTGTCTACGTGCAGACACATACTAGAAACATTGAGTTGTTGGGCGGACTTGCAAAAAAAATGCCCTTTACTGCTCTGTTCTTTCTTATTGGTTCGATAGCAATATCGGGAATACCGCCATTCAATGGATTTATAAGTGAATTTCTGATATATATCGGCATGTTCAAGGGTCTGATGCTCAACAATCCCAAACTTGCGATCGCTTCGATAGCAGCTATCGCCGGACTTGCATTTACCGGTGTTGTAGCCATTCTTTGTTTTAGCAAGGTTTTCAGTGTTGTTTTTCTTGGGTCTCCCAGAAGCATCAGCACAGATCCTGCTGTTGAATCCGGTAGAGCGATGCTCATTCCAATGGGAATAATGGCTTTATCCTGTCTTGTTATAGGGCTGCTGCCTCAAATCATGACAGTCCCGGCATTTGCAGTTTCAAGATATATGCCTGTTAAAAAAGACTTGCTCCAACAAACTTTTCCTCTGTTAGATACCCTGAACAATCTTTCGATATTCTTTTTTATATTCATTGCAGTTGCCGGTGCCGCATATTTTTTAAGACTCCTGCTTCTTAGGAAACGTTCCGTTGAAAGTTCAGCGACATGGGGTTGTGCTTACCAGGCACCTAATTCAAGAATGCAGTACACGGGATTGTCCTACTCGACACCTTTTATCGTTTTGATAAAACATATTGTGAAAATTCGACGTCAACACGAAAAACCGGTCGGGCTTTTCCCGAAAAATACGAAATTCGGAATTCATTTCAGCGATATTATTGATTATCATGTCATAGACCCTCTGATAAAAATAATAAGGCGTTTGTTAGCTCTTTTCACCTGGGTACAGAGTGGGGGAACAGGTAATTACATACTTTACGGACTGGTGTTTCTCATATGTACAATCCTTTGGATAACGGGGATCAAATGAACAGTTTTACAATAATCAACATCCTGATCATTTTAGGTATGCCTTTTTTATATATCGGTATAATTAATAAAACGAAGGCCATTTGGGCAGGAAGAAAAGGGCCATCGGTAATTCAGCCTTACTACGATTTTTTCAGACTGTTGAAAAAAGGTGAAGTCATAAGTGCCACCACCACAGCTGTTTTTAAAATTAATCCGTCCATACAGCTTGCCTGTGCGATATGTGCGGCATTGGTCGTACCGCTATCAGGTCATGAATCCTTCTTCAGTTTCAGCGGTGATTTTGTTGCGTTTGCATACATTCTCGCTCTGGGGAAGTTCTTTTCATTAATTTCCGCAATGGACACCGGATCGAGTTTTGAAGGAATGGGGGCGAGCAGAGAAGCGACCAACTCCACACTTGTTGAACCCGGACTTTTTATTCTTATAGGATCGCTTGCTCTTATGAGCGGTCAGATGTCTTTTGTAGATATATTTTCAACTATTGAGCGAAGTAGCGGTTGGAGTCAACTTGTAGTTGTAGCCGGGTTTATAACACTTCTTCTAATACTTCTTGTTGAAGGATGCAGAGTGCCTGTTGATGATCCCAACACACATCTTGAGCTTACAATGATCCATGAGGTAATGGTTTTGGATAACTCGGGCCCCAGTCTGGCTTTTATAAAGCATTCGTCAGCATTGAAAATGGTTCTTTTTTCGGCCTTAAATGCCGGACTTATTCTGCCGCATGGGTTATCTGTAATGCAGTCTTCAATATTGTTTGTTCTTTTAGTGATAGCAATAGCAGTACTTGTCGCAACAGTTGAATCATTGATCGCGCGTTTCAGAATATTGCATCTGCCACAGTTTATGGTTCTGATAACCTCGGTTGCTCTTATCGTATTCTGCACAGTGCTTCTTTTTGCCGGAGGGAGGATGGGTTGATAAATTTTCTCATACTTATTTTCGGACTTACAATGATCTATCTTGCTCTTAAAAGCAGATATGATTCCTATATTAAGGCGATAGCTTTTCAGGGAGTGATACTCTTTGCACTGGTAATACTTGACGAGGGAGAGATTGATACATTCACAACTATATTCCTTGCAGTTGAAGCACTTGGATTCAAAGCTATCGTCATCCCTTTCATGTTGCTGAGGATCGTCAGGAAAAATAATCTTATTCAGGAAACAGATCCTCACATACCTCAGTTCTCATCGGTAGTTATTGCCACTGTGATCATGCTTTTAGGCTTTTACATGGCTTTCAGGGTTGCCGGTTCAGGTGAGGATATAAAACCACTGTATTTCGGGATCTCGATATCAAATATGGTCGTCTCTCTTTTTATCATTGTCACGAGAAAGAATATTATCACCCATGTCATGGGTTTCATGCTTCTTGAGAATGCGATATTTCTTCTGTCACTTTCCATTGCAGTCGAAATGCCGCTCATTGTAAATCTGGGAGTTCTTCTTGATCTCTTTCTTGTACTTTTCATTCTCGGACTTTTTGTCGGTAAAATCCAATCGGCATTTGACAATGTCCGCTCTGACGAATTAACTGATCTGAGGGATTGAAATGACTATATGTTTTATTCTCATATTCCCGTTAGTGACCGCTCTTCTGGCGATATTGCTCAGGAACAGAAAGCTTAATACGATCCTTCTTATCCTCTATCCTGTTCTTTATCTTGCGGCTACGGTAAGGCTTGCTCTTCACAACGAGCAGTTCACACAGTATTTCAGGGTTGACGTCACTAATCTTATCTTTCTTGCTGTATTGGCAGTAGTGTATTTGGCCTGCTCAATTCAGAGCATGAGTTTTCTTGCCGGACCGGACATCGACGATCGACGGCACACTTATTTTACTGTCGCTATGCTGACATTTGTTTTTTCGATGACAGGAGTGATCCTCAGTACTCATCTCGGACTCTTGTGGGTGTTTATTGAAGCTACAACTCTTTCATCTGCTTTTTTCGTTTATATGGAAAGGTCGAAAGCTTCTCTTGAAGCTACATGGAAATATGTCTTTATCTGCTCGATAGGTATTTCGATCGCTTTTATCGGTATAATCTTTTTTTCAATTGCCGCCAAACAGATAAACTCACTGTTTTTTGACGATATTCTGAATAATATTAATGGAATATCTCCATTCTGGCTGAAATTTTCCTTTCCGTTTATCCTTATGGGGTTTGGTACGAAAGTGGGTCTTGCTCCAATGCATGCCTGGCTTCCTGATGCCCATTCAGAATCTCCTGCGCCGGCATCTGCAATGCTTTCAGGAACTCTTTTAAATACAGCTCTGCTCGGAATTCTGCATTTTTTTAATATAATGGAAAGTGCCGGACTCAGGTACTATGCTTCAACTCTGCTTATGGTTACCGGATTTGCATCACTTTTCATCTGTGCCGTATATATCCTTAAAGTTGTTAACTATAAGAGAATGCTGGCTTATTCCTCAGTTGAAAACATGGGCATCATTGCAATAGGAGTGGCTTGCGGAGGTGCGGGAGTTTTTGCCGCATATCTTCATATTATCTGTCATTCGCTGGCTAAAAGTTCTCTTTTTCTGACATCCGGTAATATTTATACCACATATAAAACCAAAAATATAGAAGAAGTGAAAGGTCTGCTAAAGACTGATCCCGTGAACGGCTGGTTATGGATAATATCGTTCTTTACTATCACGGGTTTTCCGCCCTCCCCTGTGTTTATAAGTGAATTTCTTATAGCGCGTCAACTTTTTCAAAATGGCTTCTACGTTCTTTTGACACTGTATTTTTTTCTTCTTACAATAATTATCTACGGGATGGGAAGCACAGTGCTCAAAATGAGCTTTGGAAGTTGTGGTGAAGATCATTCCAAGACTTCAGTAAAGCACAGATTTCTTTCAGTTTTTCCACAGATGGTACTTCTTGTTCTGATGCTAATTCTGTTTGTTTCGATGCCGGACTTTGTCTATAGCATGATAAAGCTTGCTTCTTAACCTTAAAACCAGCTCCTGAAAAACAGTTTAAGGCCTTGAAAATATTCTAAAAAAATAGCAATCTCTTTTTTAAAAGGTTTTAAGGCAAGGCATGGGATCAGATATCCCTATATAGCAGGTGCCATGGCCAACGGCATCACCTCGGTTGAGATGGTGTCTGCCATGGCCCAGGATCTGACGGCCGAGGCTGATTCCGGCGGCCACACTGACAACCGCCCGGCCCTTGCCCTGCTGCCGACCATGCTCTCCCTGAGGGACGAGTTCAACCAACGTTTCAGGTATGATGAACCCCTCTGCGTGGGACTTGCAGGAGGCATCGCAACCCCGGCGGCCCAGCAGAGGGAGGTCGAAACACGCTTCCTCCTGGCGAGCTTTGAAGAGACCTGGCAGCAGACCCGGGCCTTTTTCCTCACAAGAAACATCAGGGAGGTGGAAAGGGCCAAAAGGGACCCAAAGCACAAGATGTCCCTGGTGTTCAGATCCTACCTTGGGCAATCCTCCCGATGGGCAATCACAGGAGAACCAAACCGAAAGATGGATTTTCAAATCTGGTGCGGACCTTCCATGGGCGCCTTTAACCAGTGGGTAAGGGGAAGCTTGCTCGAGCACCCTGAAAACCGCAGGGTCGTTGACCTTGCCCTCAGTCTGCTTGTGGGAGCCTCGGTTTCAACCAGAGCTGGCTAGCTCAGAAGTCAGGGTGTAATTCTTGATTCCAGGATCGAAAACTTCACACCCCTGCCCCGGGAACAGCTCCTTGAAATGATCTCCTTGTAAAACTTTTGTCAAATCCTTTCCCCCGACTGTAAAAAACAGCTCCCCTATAGTAGGGTATGTATATTTTTATTTATTATAAAGCTCACATGACAGACTATGCTGTCACAACGAATAATGAAAAAGCAGTTGCTGTTAGTACTCAAAACCCAGTACCTTCTTTTTCAAACAAACACCATGTGGGGGATAAATTGCAAAACAAGAACGCTGTGGCGATAATAGGGATGGGCTGTGTTTTTCCAAAGGCCAACGGACTCAAGCAATTCTGGCGTCTGCTGTTCAATGGGGAGGACGCCATCACAGAGGTTCCAGAAGAGAGCCACTGGTCTTTAGAAGATTATTTTAATTCCGACCCCTCTTCCAGAGATCGTACCTACTGTTCCAGGGGAGGGTTCATCCCCCGGGTCTCGTTTGACCCTGCAAAATTCGGCCTTCCCCCCAACAACCTTGACGCCACCGACACCTCCCAGCTCCTGGCATTGATCGTGGCCGAGGCGGCCCTTAAAGATGCAGGCTATGGAGCTCCAGGATCATTTGACAGGCTTCGAACCAACGTGATTCTCGGGGTAACCGGCACCCAGGAGCTTGTCATACCCCTTGGGGCAAGGCTTGGCCACCCCATCTGGAAAAAAGCGTTGAAAGAGTCGGGGATTTCAGACCAGAAGTCGGCCGAGGTGGTGGAAAGAATCTCGGGTCAATATGCCGAGTGGCAGGAAAACTCATTTCCAGGCCTTCTTGGTAACGTGGTGGCAGGAAGAATCGCCAACCGCCTTGACCTTGGCGGAACCAATTCGGTGGTGGATGCGGCCTGTGCAAGTTCCCTTTCGGCCATTAACACAGCCATCATGGAGCTTGTCTCCGGCCGATGCGACATGTCCATCACCGGGGGTGTGGATGCCCTGAACGACATATTCATGAACATGTGCTTTGCAAAGACAGGGGTTCTCTCCCACTCAGGCGATGCAAGACCCTTTTCAAAGGATGCGGACGGCACCGTTCTGGGCGAGGGTGTCGGCATGATCGTGTTAAAGCGCCTGTCCGACGCCAAAAGGGACAAGGACAGGATCTATGCCGTCATCAGGGGCATAGGCACCTCGAGTGACGGCCGGACAGGGGGCATTTACGCCCCAGATGCGGCAGGCCAGCTCAGAGCCCTCCATTCCGCCTACGATCTTGCCGGTGTTGACCCTGCAACGGTTGGCCTGATCGAGGCCCATGGAACGGGCACAAGGGTGGGCGACAAGATCGAGTTCACAGCCCTGAAGACCCTTGCACAGGAGAGCGGCAAAACCACGGCCTGTGCCCTTGGATCGGTTAAATCCATGATCGGCCATTCAAAGGCCGCAGCCGGGGCGGCAGGCATCATCAAATCCGCCCTCTGCCTCTATCACAAGGTTTTGCCCCCCACCCTCAAGGCTGAGACACCTGACCCAGAACTTGGAATTAACAACACCCCGTTTTACCTTAACGCCGATGCAAAACCCTGGGTCAGCCGGGACAATTCCTTGAGAAGATCAGGGGTAAGTGCCTTTGGATTCGGAGGCAGCAACTTCCATGCGGTCCTGGAGGAGAATGAGCCCGAAAAGACCAGGGTATCCTGGGACGGCACAGTTCAGATCGCAGCCTTTTCAGCCGCCACCCGCCAGGAAATCAAGGAAAAACTCCTGGAATTTACCGGAGAACTTGCCCAATCCGCCCAATGGGATCAAGCCGAACGGACCGCCCACACGGCCTGGCTCTGCTTTAAGGCAAGAAAATCATTTTCCAACATGGACAGCGTGCGAATTTTGATCCTGATAGCCGGGGACGATGATGGGGCAGAGGCCATGCAAAGGGCCGTCACCCTTGTAAACGACGAACATGAACAATCCTGGACAAGGGAGAATATCTACTTTGGATCAGGACCACAACAGGGCAAACTCGCCTTTCTATTTCCCGGTCAGGGAAGCCAGTACACGGGAATGGGACGGGATATTATCTCGATATTCCCTGAAGGGCTCAAGGCTCTGGAAGAGGCCAACCGTCACTTTGCCAGGGAAAGGGCAGAAGAGCGGGAAGGGGAGGACCAGAAAGAACCCCTCAATGACTACATGTTTCCCCCGCCCCTCCATTGCCGGGACAAAAAAACTGGCGAAGAGATGCTGAGAAAAACCGATGTGGCCCAGCCGGCCCTGGGCTGCGTAAGCCTTGCCATGGCGAGGGTCCTCCAACGGTTCAATATCCTTCCAGACCTTGCCTGCGGCCACAGTTTTGGCGAACTTACTGCCCTTTATTCGGCGGGCTGGATAGACAGCGACACCTTTCTTACCCTGGCAGCGGCAAGGGGTCGCTACATGGCCGAGGCCCAGGACAAGGGGGGAGAACAGGGAAGCATGATGGCCATGATGGCCGCCCTGCCTGAAATCGAGAATTTTATACGGGACGAGAACCTGGACCTCATCCTTGCCAACCGCAACAGCCATGACCAGGGGGTTCTTTCCGGTCGAACAGACGAGATAAAAAAAGCCTTAAAGCTCTGCAAGGAACGAAAGATCCGGGCAGTTGAGCTTCCCGTGGCAGCGGCCTTTCACAGCCCCCTTGTCGAGAATGCAGCCCTTCCATTCAAGAAGCGCCTCAAGCAGTTCGGTCTGACCCCTTCAGGGACAGCAGTTTTTTCAAACACCTTTGCAAAGCCCTACCCCAGGAATGCCAAAAAAGCGGAGGAGATTCTCGGCAACCAGCTTCTCAACCCCGTCAATTTTGTCACCAGCATCGAGGCTATGTTTGCCGACAACGCCACCACCTTTGTCGAGGTCGGTCCCAAAGGAGTGTTAACTGGACTAACCCGGTCCATTCTCAAGGACAAACGTTTTACGGCCATGGCCCTTGACGGCTCAAACGGTCGGCGATCCGGCATTGAAGACCTTGCCAGGGTGGTGTGTGAACTTGCAGCCCAGGGATTCCCCGTGAACCTTGCCGCCTGGGAGGAGGATGCCGATGAACCCGGAAAAAAGATGATGAGAGTTCCCCTGACCGGTGCCAACATCCGGCCCCGACCCGGATGCGACCTGCCCGTGTCACCCCCCAAAACGACTTTGCCGGCAGATGCCCTGACCACTTCCAACGACCCCGGGCCTGCCCGGTCTTCCGGAGACAAAGACCAGGGGAGCCGACCTGCAAAGACCCATGAAGCCCTCCATGTACCCCCCCATGGAAAGCTGCATAAAAATTCAGGGAGCGCTCAAACCCCTGGAAAAGAGAACAAAGGAACAGTCATGCCAACTTCAAAACCCGACATTTACCAGTCAAAGACTCCTATCAGGATCAACCAGCCCCGCACCGGTGCCGTGGAAATTCTCTACAGGGGGCTTGAATCAATGGAGGCTCTCCAGTCCCAGACGGCCAGAGCCCATGAACGATTCCTCGATACCCAGGCCCTTGCCAGCCAGACACTCCAGAAGATGATGGAGCAGACACGTCTGTTTGCAGAGTCCGGATTTGCAGCCGAAACCAGATCTGGATCCGCCATCCCCCACCCTGGCAGCCACAACGAGGAGATCAGCAACCAGGTCTACAGCCCTGGGGCAGTTCCTGAGCCCCCAGAACCTGTCGCAACCCCTGGCCAGACCGGACATGAACATTCGACTGAACCAATGACCGATAAACCTGCCCCCAGGGCCAAACCAAATCATATACCAGGCCATATAAAAGGTCGTTTGCCAGAAGCACAGCCAGTGCTGTCATCCGCCCCACCCTCTGCCGCCCCGGAAGCCCTGGGAACAGACAGGGCCGCCCAGACCATCATGGCAACGGTGAGCCGCCTTACGGGATTTCCCCAGGAAATGCTCGAGCTTGACATGGAGATCGAATCAGACCTTGGCATCGACTCCATAAAACGGGTGGAGATCGTAAGCGAGCTTGAACGGGAGCTGCCCAATGTAAGCTTCGCCCCGGAAGAGATGGGCACCCTCAAAACCCTGCAGGATATTCTCAACACAATTGTCCACCTCGACGTTTCAGAACCCGGGGAAAAAGCAATGGCGGAACCGCTCCCGGCCGACGGAAACAGCCAGATACAAGGCCCGGCAACAATGACCATCCTTGTAGGGGTTATCGGAGAACTCACGGGCTTTCCAGTAGAAATGCTCGAACCCGACATGGACCTTGAATCAGACCTTGGCATCGACTCCATAAAACGGGTGGAAATCCTTTCAAGGCTGGAACAGGAGCTGCCCAATGCCAGGACCTTTTCACCGGAAAAAATGGCGGAATTAAAAACCCTGGCCGATATTGCCTCCCACATTGACGACAGCAGCAGCGAAACGGCAACAGTCCAGACTACAGCCGATTCCTCCTCCCCTGAACCTGTGGCATCCAAAGGCGAAACATCACGCCAGAACAGCCCTGCCGGAGAGAATCAATCTGCCCCAGGTGATGCAAGTCTGATGCGCCAGACCGTCAAGATCAAACAGCTGACCATGGACCAGGTGCGGTTCCACAACGGTTCAAGGGTAACCATTCCTGAATCTAAAACCGTGTTCATCGCAGGCGGAACGACCAATTTTTCAACGGCCCTGGCCCGGGGTTTCAACCGGGCTGGCATCAAGACCCAAGTCATATCCATGGACGGAGGGTTGGAGAGTGATCCTGCCTCCATGGCAGGCCTTGTGATCGTGTATGATAAGAGCAAGGATGCCCGGGCCTTTCTCAAGTCGGCCTTTCTCCTGGCAAAAAAGAGCGGCCCGGCCCTTATGGACTCAGCCAGAGAGCAAGGGGCTTTTTTCACCACAGTATCTTTTCTTGGCGGCTCGTTTGGATTTGATGATCCGGACGCCTTGGACCAGGCCCTTGTAAATCCAATTCAGGGCGGGCTTGCTGGCCTTGCCAAGACAGCCGGACTTGAGTGGTCAGGGGTGCTGTGCCGGAGCCTTGATCTTGAGAGTTCATTCCTGCCCGAAGACAGGCCAATGGACGCCGTCGCAAACCTTGCCATGATCCACGGCCCTGTGGAAATGGGGGTCAAGGGGGAGCTGTGCAACATCCCGGAGCTTGTAAAAACAAATGCAGCTCCTGGAACAACCTTAATAGAGATTAACCAGGACGATGTGTTTGTAATATCGGGCGGCGCCAGGGGAGTAACTGCCCGATGCGCCTTGAGCCTGGCACAACGCTGCCGGCCGACCATTGTTCTCCTGGGAAGGTCTCCGGAACCCCGGGATGAACCCCAATGGCTCAATGGCCTGACAGATGAGACCGATATTAAACGAAGGGTGCTCGAACACGAATTCACAGACAAGCGCCCCTCCCCCCGGGAGCTTGACACCCGCTTCAGGCAAATCGTCTCCAACCGGGAGATCATAAAGACCCTTGAAGAGATCCGGGCGGCCAATGCCAGGGCAGCCTACTTCTCCATCGATGTTCTGGATGCCCGGCAGGTGGCCAACTGTCTGGAAAAGGTAAAAACCCAAATGGGGCCGATCACAGGCATCATCCATGGGGCAGGCGTTGTGGCGGACAGGTTCATCATAGACAAGGACGAAGCGCTGTTTTCCAGGGTGTTTGACACCAAGGTTCAAGGGCTTGAAAATCTCCTTTCAGCCGTCAAAACGAACAGTCTCAAACATCTGGTCCTGTTCTCGTCCATTGCGGCCCGCATGGGCAACCCCGGCCAGGTGGATTATTCCATGGCCAACGAGGCCCTCAACAAGATGGCCCAGGACCTGTCCCGGCGCTTGCCCTGGTGCAAAACCCTGTCCGTCAACTGGGGGCCCTGGGAGGGCGGCATGGTCACCCCCCTTTTACGGCAGAAGTTTGAAAGGCTCGGCATTGATCTCATTCCACTTGAGGCCGGGGCTGCAAAGCTGATCCATGAGATGGGATCTAGCGGGCCGGTGGAAGTTATTATCGGCGGCCACCTGCCCGCACCGGTGCCCGACCAGCCCAAAAGGAAAACCAATCTCATCAAGGCCTATGGAACAGAGGTTGGAACGGCCCTCTTTCCAATCCTCGAAGACCATTCCATCGCAGGCCAACCCGTCGTTCCCCTTGCCCTGATGGTCGAGTGGTTTGCCCATGGTGCCCGCCACGTCAATCCCGGCCTGACGTTTGCCGGCATGGACGACGTGCGTGTGCTCAAGGGGATCAAACCGGGCGCTGACACTACCGGGATAACCGTCAACACGGACAAATGCAGATTGGACAAGGGTCTGTTCAGAGTTGAAACCGAACTTTGCTCAGACGACAGCATCCACGCACGGGGTACGACACTGCTGGCTGAGACCCTGGACAAGAGTCCTGATCATCCCCCCCAGCGCCCCAAAAAACTTAAGCCCTGCTCGATTTCGGTTGCCCAGGCCTATGACTCTATTCTCTTTCACAGGGGCCGATTAAGGGGCATCAAAGCCATACCTGCAATTGGCACTGACGGCATCACAGTTTCGGCTGCAAGGGCCAAGACCCCGGGTTCCTGGATGGAACATCCCCATGCGGCAAGGTGGTCCATGGATCCCCTTGTTCTGGACTGTGCGTTCCAGGCGGCCATCATCTGGAGCCATGAACAGACCGGAAAGGCCTGCCTTCCCTCCCACTTCTCAAGCCTCCGGCTATACGAACATTTTGCCTCTTCAACGGGCGAAGTCTTGATCACCCTGACCGTCACCGAAAAGACGGCCCACAGCCTAAAGGGAGATTTCAGCTTTGTTGACGATTCCAACCGGGTGATAGCAGCCATCAACGGGTTTGAGGCGATTATGGACCCTGGGCTCATGGAGAAATTCAAGCCGGGCAAGGCAGAAAAAAAGACAGCGAAAAAAAAGAAGAACGACAAACGACCGGAAGAACAGCACAAACAGGCGGTGTGCTTCACCGGACAGGAGATTCTCGCCTTTGCCGAGGGACGACCGTCCCAAGCCTTTGGAGAACCTTACACAATATTTGACGAACAGCGTGAGATAGCACGTCTTCCACGCCCACCCTTTCTCTTCATGGACAGGATTGTTCGAACTGATGCCGTTCAGTGGGAGATGACCCCCGGAGGTTGGATCGAGGCCGAGTTTGACCTGCCCCGGGACGCCTGGTACTTCAAGTCCGCAAGAAGCAGCACCCTGCCCTTTGCCATCCTTCTTGAAATTGCCCTCCAGCCCTGCGGGTGGCTTGCCGCCTATGCGGGCTCAGCCCTTAAAAGCGACGATCGCCTCTACTTCAGGAACCTAGGGGGTGAGGCAACCCTTGTGCGGCCCGTCACCCGGAATATGGGGACCCTTACCATGCGGGCCAGGATCACAAAGGTGTCCGAGGCAGGCGGTCTGATAATCCAGGATTTTGAAATGGAGGTGCTGAACCAAGGGGAACCCCTGTACCGCGGCAAAACCGGGTTTGGTTTTTTCACAAAAAAATCCCTGTCCAACCAGACCGGGATACGTTCAACCCCCCTTGACCATGCACCGTCAAAATCCGAGATAAAAAAATCCGTGATCAAGGCGACCTTTCCCCTCAAGTTCAAGGATGACGCCCCATTGACACCCGGGGATGACAACGTATCCCCACCCACAATATTGCCCTCAAAGGCCCTGAGAATGATCGATACCATCGATGTTTTAACCATGGATGCAGGTGTATACGGTAAGGGGTATGTGCGAGCAAGTAAGATCGTAAATCCCGAGGAATGGTTTTTCAAGGCACATTTTTACCAGGATCCCGTGTGTCCAGGATCCCTCGGCATTGAGTCATTCCTGCAGACGATAGCGGTCTATGCTGGGAAGAAATGGAAATTTTCACCCCAGACCCATAGTCTGATCCTGGCAGGCCAGGATCACCGCTGGACCTATCGGGGGCAGATAACCCCCGAAAACAAAGAAATCACCATCGAGGCCCACATAAAATCAGTCTACGGCGGGGGAAACGGGGAAAATCCAACAATAACAGCCGATGGCATTCTCAAGGTCGACGGGATGATCATCTATCAGATGGAAAACTTCACCCTGGAGCTTGTATCTCTGGAATTACCCCCTAGTGACGGGGCCCGAGATCGAGCAGCAGAACCCGTGAGTTCCGCTCATTGTTATACCTGACCTTTCGCCCGGGGGGGAGGGCCAAAGGCGTACCCGGGTAAAAACCAAACTTATAGAACCAGTCCGAGGTCTGGGTGGTCAACAGGAAAATCCGGGTCATGCCTCTCTTCTGTCCAAGGTTGATAAGGTAATGCATGATTTTTTTTCCAATCCCCCTGCACTTGTACGAGGGGTTGACCGCAATGGCTCCGATCTCACCCTGGTCATCCTCCTGGGGATAAAGGGCACCGCAGCCGTAGATGACCCGGTCCACCTCATAGATATAATAGTCGCTGATCCTGTCTTTAATCTCGGATTCCGAGCGCAGCACCAGGTTACCATGTTTCACATAGTCTTCCATGAGCAGAAGAATTTCCGGAACATCCCCGGGGGTTGCCATTCTTATGTACGCATAGTCGTTGCGGTAGATCATGGTTCCGAGACCGGTGCTGGAAAAAACCTCGGTAAGCAGAGCCCCTTCCCGGGTCCCGGAGATGATATGAACCCGGTTAACTCCATTCTCGGGCCGGGTCACTTCAAGGGCATTTTGAAGATACTCCAGATAGTGACGGGGCAGCTGGTCCTGGTTGTGTTCCAGAATATAATCAACCTGGGCAAGGTCAAGGTTGGAAAAAACACCGTTAGCCTGGGATACAACACCCCCTGGTACCTTTATATTTTCACCACGAATCCCCCCGTCCCGGCCGATGAAGAAGAGCTTGATAACATCCAGATCCCGGCACAGACGGCAGATGACTTCATTGGAGTTGACATTGTAACTCTTACCCGTTGAATTAAACCCCACGTTGTAGAACACCGGTATGAAATCCTGGGACATCAACTTTACAACAATGTCCGACCGGATCTTTTCCACACGCCCGGTAAACTCAAAATCAACTCCCCGGTTCACCCCAAGGGAACGAGCTTTGATCCAGGTGCCCATGATGCCGTTGGCACCGCCTGCACCAAGGTGGGATATAATGGTCTCGGTAACCTCCATTGCGGCAAGTTTCACAAGGGGCAGCGCCTCGGCCGGGGTGATGCGAATCCCTTGTACAAACCGGGTTTCAATGCCCGCCTGGTCAAGCTTCTGATCGATGGTTTTACGAATCCCCGGCACAATGACAATGTTGATGCCGACGTCATGGAGCTGGATGATATCCTTCATGAGCAGGGGGAAAAGCGGGGTGTCGATCAGGGTGTCCTCAATCTTAAGCACAAAGGTCTTTTCCCTGTATCGCCTGATATAGGTAAATACCTCCCTGATACCGCTTACCCCTGTATCAGTTGTATCTGTCTCTTTTTTATGCCTGTACATGGAATATTTCCTAGGAAAGAAAGATCAGGCTCAAGGCCGGAACATAGGTGATAATCAACAGCGCCAGAAGCATGACAAACATGAACGGCACGGCCGAGGCGTAGATCTCGGTCACGGGCCGTTCAAACCTATAGGATGCGATGAAAAGATTCATGCCCACGGGCGGGGTAAAGTAGCCTATCTGCATGTTGGCAAGAAAGATGATGCCAAGGTGAACGGGATCTATGCCGTAGCTCTGGGCAATGGGCAGAAGAAGCGGCACCATGATAACGATGGCGGAAAAGATATCGAGGATGGCGCCAAGGGCCAGAAGGATCAGGTTCAGAAGAATCAGAAAGGTTAGTTTTCCTGCAATCTTGCTCTGAATAAGGGTAAAAAGACGGGTCGGGACTTCGGCGTCCACCAGGAAATTTGTAAAGGCAAGGCTCACGCCCAGGATGAGAAGTATCCCTCCCACCATGACCATGGCGTCCCTGATGACCGCCGGGACACGGGCAAGGGGAACCTCCCTGTATATAAAGACCTCGACTATAAAAACATAGAGGGCCACAACAGCCGCAGCCTCTGAAACGGCAAAATAACCGCCATAGATACCTGCAACGAGAAACAGGGGGAGGGGAATCTCCCAGGCTGCCGCCTTGACCGCAACCCAGGCCTCTTTGCCGGAAAAAGGCTCCAGGTGAACGACCCTGTCCCGGGTTGCCCAGACGCTCCACACAGAAAGGAGGACGATCATCAGAATTGCAGGAAGAATTCCCGCCAGAAAGAGGTCCTCAATCTCGACGTTTGAGCCCATCTGCTGGGCCACAATACCATAGAGGATAAGGGGAAGGGAGGGGGGCAGCAAAAGCCCCAGGCTGCCCGAGGTGGTCACAAGGCCAAGACTGAACTTTTCACTGTAGCGGGCACGGGTCAGGGCCGGAAACAGCAGCGCCCCCACGGCCACGATGGTGACGCCTGAAGCCCCTGTAAAGGCCGTAAAAACGGCACAGGTGACAAAGCTCACCACGGCAAGGCCTCCCGGCATCCACCCGAGAAAGGCGCTGGATAGACGCACCAGACGTTTTGAGGTGTTGCTCTCTGCAAGAAAATAGCCTGCAACGGTGAACAGGGGCAAGGCAGACATAACCGGAGTGTCGGTCAGCCTGTAGATCTCAATGGCAATGGCTGAAAGATCAATGCCGGTTAAGTAAAACCCAGCACAGGCAGCAGCTAGAATAACCGCAAAAAGAGGCATCCCCAAAAGGGCAGAGAGGGTTATTACTGCTATGAGAATGAAAGCTGTCAAGACACGGATTCCGGGGGAGAGGTAAACGAACGTACGGCGAGCCCCAGACATCGAAGGGCCATGACCAGAAACGCCGCCGGGATAATCGTCTGACAGGCCCAGGTGGGGACATTTGCAAAGGCAGGAGTCGTAAAGTCAAACTCCATTCTAACAAACAAAAGGCTGTACCATGCCGTTACAAGGCAGATGAGGAATGCAGACAGAAAGGTGATTCCGTTTACCGCCCTTGCCGCATCCGGCGAGAGGTGGCGGGTCACCACATCGATATTGATGTGTTTGTTCTGCCTTGTGGCCACCATGGCACCCACGAGTCCTACCCAGAGGACCAGAATCCTCACAAGGGTGTCTCCCCACACAAGGGCAGATCCCGTGGTGTTGCGAAGAACTATCTGGAGAACCGCCGTCACAATCATGGTCGACAGGAGAAGGACCAGGGTCAGATCCTCCAGGCGGTGCAGTATCCTCATAATTCTCGTAAACCCCATGACTTTACCGCGATCTGAAGGTTGAGAGGTGGAGGTTCAGGGTGTCAACTATCTGCCTGGAAAGAACCCCCTTGTCAACCAGGCTCTGGGGAACGATCAACGATCGTTGCAGCCAGGTGTCATGGGCATTGGCATCGGGGACTACAAAGGTGAGCCCCATCTCTTTTAACACCTCGACGGCTTCGATATTCTGATTGCGGTTGTGCCTGTCGATTTGGGTAAACGCCTCGGCCATCCTGGATTTAACAATCTGTCCGTCTGGGGAAGACAGCTTTGAGAAGGCTCGTTTTTCAATGGCCAAAAGACCGTTGGTATAGATCAGAGGGATCTCGGTTATATAACGAACCTGGGTGTGCCAGTGAAGAAGAATGGCGTAGGAGGGTGGGATGGCCACCGTATCAAGGAGGCCGGTCTGGAGAGCGGTCCTCACATCGGCCACGGAAAGGGTAATGGGGCTCACATCAAAGGCCTTTACCGCCTCAAGGGCCGCCGCATCGTTTTCAGGTATCCACACCTTTCGCTGCTGAAGGTCGGCAACCGTTAAAATCGGGGTGTTGGACATGATGCGGGCAAATCCCCCCTCGGCAAGGCCGAACACAATAAATCCAACATCCTCATACCCCTTGATCAAGCTATCGTCCATCTGTTTTCTCACATAATCGACCTCGTCAAAGGATCGAAACACAAAGGGGAGGCTATATACCTGGCTGTCCGGGTAATAGGTCGAGAGGCTGCCAGAAGAGAGTGCCCCACCCTGGAGCTGGTTGATGCGGATCTTTCTTAAGACCCCCTGGTCGTTGCCCATGACCCCTCCTGTGAAAAACTTGAACTTCACCCGGCCGTCGGTGGCTTTTGCGATATCAATTGCCGCCGCCTGCATCTGAACCACCTCAAACGCCCCCTCAGGGGCCAGGGTTGCGATCTTAAATACAGTGGTAGCATTGGCAGGGGTAAAACCAAGTGTCAAGATGAACAGAAGTATAACAAGGGATGTTCGAAGAGTCATAATTTACATTTTCTCCATATTTCAACTGATTTTTTTTATTGGAAATAATCGTCGCCGGTTTCTAGAAGAATCGCCGCCTCGTTCCTGGCAAGGGTATTTACCAGGCTGTCGTCCCCGGGTTCAACGGGTCTGGATAGAACCTCGTTCAACAACCGGTCGTGGAGATCCCTGTCAAACATGGGCCTTGCATAATTTTTGGCATACAGAACCCTGGCCATGGAATTTTTTGTTCCGGCAAGCAAGACCCCCCTTTCAAAATGAAGTCTTGCGACATCCGGTTCTCCCCCTAAAATCTGGGGCAGAATCATGGCAAGGGTACCAAGGTAGAGGTGAGCCGCACCATTCTGATGCTTCTCGTCAAGCTCAACGACCCGCTCCATGATACCCTTAACCATTGGAATCTGGGCAAGAGCCTTGATGCTGTCGCTCCTGGCCTTTATCCACCCGGCCCAGGATGCGCCAAGGGTGTAAAGCTCCGACACATCTGAAAGATCGGCATCCTTGAGTGTTCGGTCAAAGGTCTGAAAATCCATCATGTCCAAACCACAAAGATCCTTGTTCTTCTCGCACACCGCCCTTAATCCGTAGCCAAGGGCCCTGTCAGTTAGGCGAATCGCCCTGTCCGTGTCTTCAACAAAAACATCTGAATAGGTGGAATAGAGGTTTGCCGCAGATGTAAGAAGAGCAGGATTTGTTGGATCATCCATCACAAAGGCATCCACCATGATCAGATAGGCAGGCCCGCCCTGCCTGATTGTCTCAAGGTCGTTGTTTTGACCAATGGCGGCAGAGAGACTTGCGGCAAGGTTTCCCGTAATGGTACCGCATCCGGCCCCAAGACCCGTGATCAAAGGCAGAAAAACGACCAATAAAAATTTCGAAAGAGTTAAAAAATGTTTCATAGTATGAGTCATACCCATGGTTGAAATCTGAGTCAACAAAAAACACACAAACGCTGGAATTTTCGTATTACAGCTCCATGACCGGCGTCTTGCATATCCAGCCATCTAACGCTTGCAACTTTTAGGTATAATGTAAATTGTAAAATCAAAATTAGAAGGGTATTCTCTCTTACATTGCTGGAAATGACGATTCGAAGATTGTAGTTTCGTTTTTTTAGTGTATAATTATAAGTTTTCAACAAAACATCGACCTCAAAAGACGGGATAGCAGATGGATCGGGATAGAAAAGGACAAGATCAGGGAGAAGAGAAAAAAAGCAGGACTAAGGCTAAACTCGAGGTTGAAGCCCTTCAGCGCCTTGGGGAAAGGCTCCTGGACCTCCCAGTTGAACAGATCAATTCAATGGAGATTCCAGACGCCCTGAAAAAAGAGGTTTTGTTTGCCAAGACCATCACCCGACACGGGGCAAAACGCAGGCAGCTTCAATATATCGGTTCGATCATGCGGACCATCGATCCTGAAACCATTGTTACGGCAATTGACAGAATCTCCATGGCCCGGGCCGTTGCAAGTTCAAGATTTAAGGCCATGGAAGAGGTCAGAAACGAGTTGATGAAAGGTGATGATTCCCGGATCGAGACTTTTTTAGACGAGAACCCCAGGGCCGACCGCCAGCGCCTGCGCCAGCTCATCAGAAATGCAAACCAGGAGATTGCTGCAAAAAAACCGCCGAAATCCTTTCGGCTGCTGTTCAAGTACATCAGAGAAATCCTGGAAGCCCGGAACAAATAACCATGTTCCTGCCAACAACCCACGATGAGATGGACAGGCTTGGCTGGGACCGGCTTGATATCATCTTTGTCACAGGCGATACCTATATCGATTCGCCGTATACCGGTGTAGCACTGCTTGGGAAGCTCCTGATCAAACAAGGATTCAAGGTCGGAGTGATCGCCCAGCCGGACATCAAAAAAGATGTTGACATCCGTAGGCTTGGCGAGCCAAGGCTTTTCTGGGGTGTAACATCCGGTTCTGTGGATTCCATGGTGGCAAACTATACAGCCACAAAAAAATGGCGGAAAAACGACGACTACACTCCCGGTGGAAATAACAACCGCCGGCCGGACAGGGCCGTCATCGCCTACACCAACCTAGTGCGCAGATACTTCAAGGAGACCTGCCCCATAATCATCGGAGGCATCGAGGCAAGCCTGAGGCGAGTGGCCCACTTTGACTTCTGGACGAACAAGGTTCGCAGATCCATTCTGTTTGACTCCAAGGCTGACATCCTTGTCTATGGCATGGCCGAGACAACGGTGACAGAACTTGCAAGGGCCTTAGACCAGAATTTGGATATTACCGCCATTCGGGGGCTCTGCTATATATCAAAGACCGTTCCCCAGGATTATATCCAGCTTCCCTCGTTTGAAGAGAGCTTTGCAGACAAAGGTTCCTTTGCCGACGCATTCTGCCTGTTTTATGCCAACAATGACCCTGTCACGGCCAGGGGTCTTGCCCAGGGCCACGCAGATCGATTTCTTATTCAAAATCCGCCCCAGCAAACCCTTACAACCCTGGAGATGGACGCCGTTTACGACCTTGAATTTGAACGTGAAGCCCATCCCTTTTACACCCGGGACGGACGGGTCAAAGCCCTTGACACCATAAGGTTTTCCATCCCCACCCACCGGGGATGTTATGGTGAGTGTAACTTCTGCGCCATTGCCGTGCATGAGACAAGGACCGTTGGATGGCGAAGCAAAGAATCCATCATCAGCGAGGCCAAGGCCCTTACCCGCCACCCCGACTTCAAGGGGATAATCAGCGATGTGGGCGGCCCGACCGCAAACATGTATGGATTTGAGTGCGCCAAAAAACTCGACAGGGGTGCCTGCCCGGACAGGCGCTGCCTCTTTCCCAAGGTGTGCAAAAGCCTGAAACCTGATCATAGCTGCCAGATCGAGCTTTTAGGCGCTATCCGCAAAATTCCTGGCGTCAGAAAGGTGTTCATCGGTTCGGGAATCCGGCCAGACCTTATTTTTGCAGATCAAAACCATGGCACGGCATATTTAAAAACCATTGTGGACGACCACGTGTCTGGCCAGATGAAAATCGCCCCTGAGCACACGGAGACAAAGATCCTGGAACTCATGGGAAAACCTGACTCAGCAACGCTTAAACTGTTCAAGGAAAAGTTTGACAGGCTGTCCAAAGAGAGCG
Organism: Desulfobacterium sp.; assembly: GCA_034007745.1. GTDB lineage: Bacteria > Desulfobacterota > Desulfobacteria > Desulfobacterales > Desulfobacteraceae > Desulforapulum. The sequence continues at coordinate 29,458 of JAVEQI010000014.1, read as the reverse complement.
GGAAACAACAATTTTTAACCTACTATCTCATTGCAGCACACCCCGGGTCCACCATGGAGGAGATGAAACGATTAAAAGAGTTCTGTTCCACGATCCTTAAGATCAATCCCGAACAGACCCAGATTTTTACCCCCACGCCATCGACCTTTTCAACGCTTATGTACTACACGCAAAAAGATCCCTTTTCAGGCAGACCGATCTTTGTTGAGCGTAATCTTTCGGCAAAGGAAACCCAAAAAAACATTCTCACAACCCCTATGCGACAAGATAGTAGACGAACAGACAATAAAAAAACGGGTGCAAAACGACCGTACAATAGAAAAACAAGCAATAGAAAGAAGAAATGATCTGCTCCTCTTTACGATCTTAGTTAAAAAGGTGCGACCGGAATCACCCCATCTGCTCCATGGTGTGGAGACGATAGTAATACCCTCTTTTTTTCATCAGCGCATCATGGTGACCCATTTCGGTTATCCGGCCCTGCCTGAGCACGATGATACGATCGGCGGTAACTGCCGACCGCAGGCGATGGGCAATGGTGATGGAGATCCTGTTCTCCTTGAGCCTGGCCGTTGCGAGCCTTATCTTCTCTTCGGATTCCGTGTCCACATGGGATGCAGCCTCGTCAAACACGATCAAATCCGGCCACAGGGCAAAGGCCCTTGCGATGGAGACAAGCTGGCGTTCGCCGCTGGAAAGAAGGGTTCCCCCCTGCCCCACCCTGGTGTCTGCACCGTTGGGAAGGTTGTCCACAACCGCTTTTAAATGGGAGAATTCCAGTATCCTTGTGAACTCCTCTTCGTCCATGGAACTTCCACTGGCAATGATGTTCTGGCGGATGGTTCCGGAAAAGAGATAGGGGTCCTGGCTGATCAGGGCTATTTTTGACCTCAGGGACGGTGTTGAATAGGTATCAATGTCCCTGTTGTTGATAAAGATATCACCCTGATTCTTCGGATAGAGTTTTATAAGAAGATGGGTCAGCGAGGTCTTGCCTGACCCGGTGGGTCCGATGATCGCAAGGGACTCACCGCTCTTGACTGAAAAGCTTACATTCTCAAGCACGGGTTGGTCCGGCGAGTAGGCAAACGAGACATCTTTAAATTCCACCGTGTCGATACCGCCAATCTCCTGTCCGCCGGTCTCTTCCTCCTCAACCCGGTCCAGGATCTGAATGATCCTCTCCCCCGAAGCCAGGGCGTTCTGAAGGATATTGTGCTTTTCAGCTATATCCCGGACCGGCCGGAAAAACATCCTGGTATAGGAGATAAATGCGACCAGGGTACCCAGCGATACATGGTCGGCCACCACCCGACCTCCGCCGTAGAAGATTACAACTGCAAGGGTCAGGGAACCGAACAGATCCACAACCGGCATGAAGAGTCCATAGATCTTTATCTGACTCATGCTGGCAATGTAGTTCTCGTGGTTAAGGCGTTCAAAGGAGGCGCTGGTGCGATCTTCGCCCGTAAAGAGCTGGATTACCTTTATACCGCCGCAGGACTCGGAAAACATGGAGTTGATCTCTGCGATCTTTATCCGCATCACCCTGAATACCTCCCTTGATCTTCCTGAAAAGGCAGCCGTCGTCCAGACCACAAGGGGAAGGATGACCATGACCGCAAGGGCAAGCTTGAAATCCATGTACATAAGAATGAGGAGGACCCCCACCAGTGTGAACATATCGCTCATAACAAAGGTGATGACGGTGGTGAACATCTCCTGCATGTTCTGTACGTCATTGGTCACCCGGGTTGACAGGCGACCCACAGTATTTTCCGTGAAAAAAGACATGGGGAGCTTCTGGATATGCCGGTACAGCTCGATGCGAAGCTCGTGCATGGTTTTCTGACCTGCGAGCTCCATCACCATGATCTGGAAAAAACCACCGGCAAAGCGCACCAGGGAGAGCAGAACCAGGACAACACCGACCATCATGGCACCTTTGAGTCGAAACTCCTCGGTCGCCTGCTGCCCGTCCACCGGAACGATGTAGAGATCCACCGCCATTTTCGTAATATAGGGAACGGCAAGATCAAGCAGGGAAAGAACGAGCATCAGGCCAACGGAGATAAGAATCATCCGCCAGCTCTTTGCGGCATAGGGAAAAAACCGCTTCACCAGCCCCAGATCCCGACCATTGGCAAGGGCCTGTTCTTGTCCTGGCTCCGGCGGCCGCAGGCGGTTTGATCCGGTCTTCATATATCCTCGTTGCCCGACTGCATGACATGGGCCCTTGCATAGTATCCGCCCATTGCCACAAGCTCTTCATGGTTGCCCGTTTCAACGATTCTTCCCCTGTCAAGAACGATGATGTTGTCAGCTTTTCTAAAGGCCTGGAACCTGTGGGAGACAATGATGAGGGTCATGGAGGCAGACAAGGCCTCAAGGGTGTCAATTATGCCTGCTGCGGTCTTAATGTCCACCTGACTCACAGGATCATCCAGGATCATGATGGGGGCCTTTTTGAGAAGCGCCCGTGCAAGGGCGATGCGCTGCTTCTGACCACCTGAAAGCATCACCCCCTTTTCCCCGATCATGGTGTCGAGCCCCCTGGGAAACAGCTCAAGGGTTCTTGTCAGGCCCGCCATTTCAACTACAGTATCGATATCATGGGCGTCGGCCTGAAAATTTCCAAGCTTGAGATTTTCAAGGATGGTTCCAGAAAAAAGAAAGGGCTCCTGGGGCATGAACGAAATAAAACGCCGGAGACAGTGGATATCAAAATCCCGGACATCAATATCATCGATCAGAATCTGACCTGAATCGGGATCATAGATCCTTGGGATGAGGTTCACAAGGGTGGTTTTACCCGCCCCGGGCGGACCTGCAATTCCAAGGATGCGACCGGGGCCGGCCGTCACGCTCACACCGTTGAGGATTCCTGTTTTATCCTTGCCCGAACCGTGGTTAAACACCAGGTTTTCAATCCGGATATCCCCCGTTATTGACTCGGGTGCCAGGGCATTCTCCCTGTTGCCGATGGTGGCCCGGGTATTGAGAATAGCGTTTATCCTGTCAATGGAGACCTTGCCCCTCTGGATCATGTTGGTCACCCACCCAAGGGCCATGACTGGCCAGGTAAGAAGCCCGAGGTAGGCTATAAAGGCCACAAAATCACCCGGGGAGATCACACCTGAAATCACCTTTTGGCCGCCAAGGCCCACAACCACGGCAAGGCTGACGCCTGTGAGCAGGGTGATGAGGGGAAAGATCAACCCCCTGTACCGTACAAGTCGCATATTTGCATCCACATATGCCTGGGACTCCCTGGCAAGGGTGCGGGTCTCTTCATCCTCCCGATTAAAGGCCTTGATGACTCGAATCCCCGCAAACCGCTCCCTGGAAGATTCCATGAGCTGGGAGAAAGACTCCTGAACGGCCATGTAGGCCGAAAAAAGCCGCTTGCTGAGTATCTTTGTGAAAACAACGATAAAGGGCATGGGCAAAAGGGCCAGAACGGTCAACTCAAGGTTGATATACCCCATGAAGGCAATTGCAGTAATCCCGAGGACAACCGTGTCGGTCATACCCACAAGTCCCATGCCGAGGGCCATCCTTATGTTGGTGATATCGTTGGTTGCGTGGGCCATGATATCGCCTGCACTCACCCGGTCAAAAAAAGGGGCGGGCATGGTGATCACATGGTCAAAGAGCCTCTGGCGAATACCCTCTTCCACACGTCTGGCCGTGCCCATGATGCAATATCGCCAGCCGAATCTGAAGATTCCTATAAAAACAGCGGCCAGGAGAATATAGCTCCCATAACGTAAGAGGGACCCGGTATGAAGTGATGAGGCGGCAATCCCGTCCACGGCCCATTTAACTACCCTCGGGATAAGGAGCTGGAGAATGTCCACCACAAGCAGAGAAAGCAAACCGGCAGCAATGTAATACCGCCGTTCAATGAAATAGGGTTTGATCAAATCGAACTGTCCCAACTTTACCCCTCTACCCCTTAGACCTGAAAGCCTGAAAAAAACCTGAATATCACTGACAGGATATTATAATCCTGATAGAATCTTAGGAACGCAGATTAAATAACATGAATCAAATTGCTTACCCTTTGGCCCATCTACTGTGTTGCATCAAAGGCCCAATAGGCCTGCTATTAGGCCTTTGATGCGCCTTGTAGATGAGCCAAAGTTCGGCGCTATTTCCGCTCATCTTATTTAATCTGCATTCCTTACCGACATTTCCAAAAGTTGCAGGGCAAACTATAGGACAATCAATTATTGCCTGTCAAGCAGGCAATTCCAACCTCAATATTTCTCATTTTCAAACAGTAATTCTAATTTTGAATGTCAGAGTGGGATACCGATTGCCGCCTATAGTGTGAAATCAAAATTAAAATTGGTGGGTTTCAAACCAGGCTCTTAACAAAATCTTTAACACCCGGGACTCCTTGCCGGTCTACCACCCGGATCATCTCTGAGCCCACAACTGCAATGTCTGCCTTGCCCTTGAGAAATTCAACGTCCTTTCGATCCTTTACGCCGAATCCAACGGCCAGGGGAAGGTCAGTCGACCGCCTGCACCGAGCCAGATATTCGCCAAGCTCATTGGTAAAACGGGTCTCTTTACCAGTGACACCCTTTCTTGCCACGCAGTAGACAAACCCCCGGGTTTTAGATGCGAGAAAATCCATTCGCTGATTTGAGGTCATGGGAGAAAAGATATGGACAGGGGCAAGACCCTTCTGCTCCATGGCCACAAGATAATCTCTGCCCTCTTCTGGGGGGAGATCCGGCACGATGGCTCCTTTGATATCGATTTTGGCCATTCTTTCCACAAACGCTTCGACCCCGTATTTGAACAGAATATTGTAGTAGGTCATGAAGAGAAAGGGAATGTCAAATTTTTCGATAGCCTGTTCTGCAAACTCAAAACAGCGCTCAACACGTGTTCCCCCCTGGAGAGACGCCTGATTGGCACCGAGGATTACAGGTCCGTCGGCCATGGGTTCTGAAAAGGGAATCTGGAGCTCCATGAGATCCACCCCTGCCTCCACCATCTCCTCGACAACCTCCATGGAAGTATCAAAATCAGGATACCCCATCACAATGTGGGTCATCAGAAGGATATCTTTTTGCCTGCGCCGTTCCCGAATATAGGTTTCAAGCATTGTAGTCACCTGCCTTTTCCATGATAAACTCTCTCCAGGAAGGGTCGTTAAGGGCGTCGGCAATGGTAAAGATATCCTTGTCCCCCCTGCCAGACTGGTTGATGATGACAGAGTCGTCGGCTGACATGGATGGAGCCTCCTTAAATGCCTGGGCAAAGGCGTGGGCCGACTCCAGGGCAGGGATAATGCCTTCTGATCGCATGGTCAGCTTTAGCGCCTCGATCACCTCAAGATCTGTCACAGCCTCAAATCTTGCCTTTCGTGTTTCATGCATCCGGGAAAGAATGGGAGAGACACCCACATAGTCAAGGCCTGCCGCAATCGAATGAGTCTCGTTCATCTGGCCGTCGCCGTTCTGGAGGAAATAGGTCTTGTAGCCCTGGGCAACACCGACACTTGCATCCCTGGAGCAGAGCCTTGAGGCATGATGCCCGGACGAGATCCCATGTCCTGCAGCCTCGACCCCGACACACTCCACGGCATCATCGGGAAATCCTGAAAAAAGTCCCAGGGCATTGGAACCGCCCCCCACACAGGCATAGACCCTTTTGGGGAGGCGTCCCTCTATTTCAAGAATCTGCTGCCTTGCCTCGCTGCCTATGATGGACTGGAACCAGCTCACCATCTCCGGGAAGGGATGGGGTCCGCAGGCCGTTCCAAGGACGTAATGGGTGGTATCCATGTTCGTGACCCAGTCCCGGAATGCCTCGTTAATGGCGTCCTTCAGGATCCTTGTGCCCTGGGTCACTGGCACAACCGTGGCACCCATCTGTTCCATCCAGAACACGTTGGGCCGCTGGCGCTTCACATCCTTCTCCCCCATGTAAACGGTGCAGTCAAACCCGAACTTTGCGGCCATGGTGGCCGTTGCAACCCCGTGCTGACCCGCACCTGTTTCTGCGATCACCCGGCTCTTTTTCATTCGTTTGACCAGAAGCCCCTGGCCCATGACATTGTTGGCCTTGTGGGCGCCCGTATGATTTAGATCCTCACGCTTTATGTAAATCTTTGCCCCCTTAAAATGATCGGTCAAATTTTCAGCATAGGTGAGTGGGGTCGGCCTGCACGAATAGGAGCCCATGAGGTCACAATATTCCTTCCAAAAGGCTGGATCAGACTTTGCCCGCCTGAACTCCCGTGTAAGTTCGTCAAAGGTTGCAACCAGAATTTCAGGCACAAATGCCCCTCCAAAGGTTCCGTAATAGCCCCTGTCAATCATTTGAATGCCCTCCTAGGGTCTGGGAAAATGAAAATTTATCGGTGCTGCAGAATAGTTTAGAATAAATACCGTTTTTAACACCCGGGAAATGGATGGATCGGCCGACCTCAAGCACGGGGGTCTTCTCCCCCACACCAAGAAGGGCCGCCCTGGGGGGAGAAAGGGTTGCAATCTTAAAGGTCTGCCTTCCGTTTACCGGCTTCAGGTAAAACCGGTCTTCGACCATCCGGGCAAGGGATACGTCTTCCAACACTAGGGTTTCAATGCCGGAAAAAAGAGCCTTGTGCAGAAAAAAATCCTCGATCAGAACAGGGCCTTCTCCGGCCAGGACGAGACGTGAAAATTGATAGGCCTCAAGCCCTTGAAAGGGATTATCAGGTTTATCATTCACCACGGCAAGGCTGACTGGATCGAGCATTTTCTTTTGGGCCTTTATGCCCAGCCGTTCAAAGGCCGAGGATGTGCCGGCCAGGGAAAAAAGATCCACTTTGCGCTGTGCCTCAACGACAAAAGTACCAGACCCTCTTTTTCTCTGTACAAGGCCCTTATTCACCAGCAGCTCAACTGCCTGGCGCACCGTGGGCCGCCCTATGCCATAGTTAGCTGCAAGGGTGGTCTCGGGTGTGATCCGGGTGCCCGATGGAAACTCACCCGATTCAATTGCGGCGGTCAAAATTTCGGCAAGCTGGCGGTAGAGGGGCACTGGGGATTGACTGTTCAGCATAAAAAGCTCCAGGAAATTATCGATTACCATTATTCAAACCAAATACCTGTCAAGTTGTCAAGACAATTGTGGGAGGCTATATTTTTATTTGACCCTCTATCCATGGGTGCTTATAGTTTTATAAGTTTCCTAAAAAAGGTATGAACTTTTCTCGACCCAGGTTGAAAAAATGGAGGTTGCATATGAAAGAGGGACTTTGGATTATTCTGTTTATCGGCATTTATGTGCTGCTGCAGGCGTATATTCTTCCCAAAATGGGAATTTCCACATGAATGAGAAACTCCTGCCAGGTGGCAGACAAGGACAAAAAGACAGATACAGGAATTGATCCGGACAAAATCATCCGCTAGGACAGAAGGTGCCGGGGCAATTCATAATTGCCCCGACCACCCCGACCACTATCCACTACCTACAAATAAGCCGGCCAAAGGATGGGAAGCAGCCACACCGAAACCGCAAAAACAATGGCCGTAAGCGGTGCCCCCAACTTGACATAGTCTATGAACCGATACCCGCCCGGCCCCATGACAAGCATATGGGCGGCATGGGACACCGGACTTGCAAAGCTGGCGGAAGCTGCGATGGCAACAGTCATCATCAAAAGTTGAGGCGAAATTCCCAGGCTGGAAGAGGTACTCAGAGCCACCGGGGCCATGAGCACAACCAGGGCCGCCGGGGGAATCACCTGAACTGCGACCACCGTAACAAAGAAAAGAGTGGCAACCACCCAGCGGGGTCCAAGGTCACCCACCATGGTTATCAAAACATCGGCCCCCATCTGGGCAGCTCCTGTTTTTTGAATTGCAACCCCCAGGGGCAGCATGGTGGCCATGAGAAAAACAACCTTCCACTCAATGGCCCGGTAGGCCTCCTGCATGCTCAAAGCCCCGGACAAAACCATGAGAGACGCCCCGGCAAGGGCGGCAATGGAGATGGGAACCAGACCGAGGATGGCACTCACGATCACCGACACCATGATAACGGCGGCAAAGCCCGCCTTTTCCATGCGGGGAACCTGCACAGCCGCCGTATCCAGCACTAGAAAATTAGGATCCCTGGCCACGGCATGGAGCTTTTCCCGCTGTCCATAGACAAGCAGGGCATCTCCGAACTTGAGGGGCATGTCCTGCAGGCCGGTTCTAAAGGCTCTGCCCTTGCGCCAGATTGCGAGCACGCTGACACCGTATTGTTCCCGAAACAAAAGATCCCCAAGGGTTCGGCCCGCAAGGGTGGTTCTTGGCGAAAGCAGCACTTCGGTCACCCCAACCTGCTGGGATTCAAGCTCGGCTAGAAGGCCGGCGGTTTTTTCAGACATTTCAAGTTCCTGAAGCCCCTGGAGAGTTTCAAGATCCCGTGGAGAACCCTGCATGAGCAGCAGATCGTCTGCCTGCACTTTTTCCTGGGGCGACGGCATGCAGATCGTTGTCCCGTTCCGGACAATTCCTGCAACGGTAAGACCAAAAACATTGCCCAGACGGCTTTCAAGCAGATTACGATCCACAAGCCCCGAACCCTCAGGAATGCGTACGGGCAGCAGTTGGGCACGGCCATCGGTCAAACGATCCACCTCATCACTGGAGACAAACTGCGGCTCGGTCACGAGATCCTTGCTGAATAGCTCTTCCAGGGCCTTTTTTTCTCCCTGGAGCAGCAAACGATCACCCGCAGCAAAACGATGGCGCTGGGCATCCCTGACTGGCTTGCCGTCAGGGTCATTCAAGGTTAGCACATGGACATGGTGCACACGCCGCAACCCGCTTTCTACAAGCGTAGCACCCAGAAAAGAGGAACGTTCAGACACGCGACAATCGGCGACAATCATTTGCTGACAAATCATATCCTTAACCTGAACCGAGGGTTCTATTCGAAGATGCTGACTGCCGTCCAATCGCCTTACACGATCGGTCTGGCCGTGAACAATTAGCTCATCACCCACCAGCAGAACTTCAGTGGGGCGGGGGGCAAGAATCAGTACCCCTTTACGTTTCAAGGCCACCACTGTGATGGAAAGAGCTGAACCACAACGACTCTCGACAAGGGTACGACCGGCAAGCTTAGATCCGGGTCGAATCCGGGTGGTAAAGAGGTGCTTGTCAAGCCCGTAGGAATCTGCCCCTGAAGCGCTTTTATTATCAGATGCCTTTCCGGCCCCTGAAGGCAGCAAAAAACGCCCGAACAAGGCTACGAACAGGATGCCTGCCACCACAATTGCCGCTGTGATCGGTGTAAAATCAAAAATTTCAAAGGTCTCAAGTCCAGCACTGGTCAGAACATCGGTGGCTAGAATATTGGTTGAGGTGGAGATACCGGTAAACGGACCGCCAAGAAGGCATCCAAGGGAAAAGGGCATCAGGAGCCGTGATGGCGGTCGACCGCTGCGCCTGGCAAGATCCATGGCCGTTGGCAAAAGAACCGCAGCAACAGTAGTAGTGTTAATGAGGGCAGAAAAAACACTCGCCGTGGCCATCAGGACAACAACGAGCACAATTTCGCTGCCCTTGGCAAAACGCTGGAGAGGTTGTCCGAGCCTATGGGCTATGCCGGTACGGTTCAGGCCAGCGGAAATGATGAACATAGCCCATACAGTTACCACAGCCGGGCTGCTGAACCCGGCCAGGGCCTCATTTGGAGTGAGAAACCCCATCAATGCAAGGGCCGAAAGCACGAGGAGCCCGACAAGATCCACAGACAGCCACCCCCCGACAAATACGACCAGGGCCATGACAATAATTGCCAGGAGAAGAATTACTTGAACAGTCATATAATAATAATACTCCGTTGAAAATACCGGAAAGGAAAATGTAAGTTTAAGATACAAATCATTTTTCGTGCGTATAGCATGGATCTATTATCAAATCAATATAGGATATTTCCTTGACACCGTCCCATCAAGATTTTACAATCAAACAGCATCATTTTTATTCGAGTTTCTGTCCAGGATCTGAAACTTCGGGAACTTCATTTTTGCAAGGTTATCACACAGGGGACCCAGAAGTAAATAATTCCACGTCCCAATCCACCGGTCGAAACACTATAAGGAGGACACCATGCGAATACGCCCCCAGAGAATCATGTGTTCCGTTGATTTTTCTGATTTTACAGACACGGCTCTCACTTACAGCATTGCACTTTCCAGGGAGTTTAACGCTAAACTCTTCCTGGTCCATGTGGTCATTGAGGTGGAACCGCTTCTAAAGAGCAGTGAAATCGCCCTTGATGTTCAAGCCCTTCAGAAAAGCCACATGGATAAGGCATTTGAACAGCTTACGACCCTTGTAAAAAAAGCAGATATCCCCTATGAGATTCTTATCGCCAAGGGCGACCCGGCAGACAGGATCCGAGACCTTGCCCTGGAGCACAGGGCCGACATGGTCATAACAGCCACCCATGGGAACTCAGGAATAAAACGCCTTTTGCTGGGATCTGTAACGGAAAAACTGATCAAGACCATTCACTGTCCGTTACTGGTGCTGAACACACAAAAGTTTGATAGTCCAGCTTCTTCTCCCCCTGATATAAGACTTAAGAAAATCATGGTAGGCTGCGATTTTTCCCAGGATTCCAAGCTTGCCTTTGACTATGGGTTGAGCCTTGCCCAGGAATTCCAGGCAGAACTCTATCTGACCCATGTGGTAAAACCATCGGAAAACCTCGACCTGAAAGTTTCAGACTATATTGATGTAACCCCGCCAGACTATGTGAAGTGGCGATCAAGTGATTATTTTGAAATGCAGAAGCGATCCATGGACCAAAAACGGGAAAAGTTCAATCAATTGCGGGATAATCTTGAAAAACAACTTTACTTCATGGTTCCAGAGGAGAGCCGGAACTGGTGCACGCCCAAGACAACCCTTTTAGATGGAGAGCCTTATAAGGAAATGATCACCTATGCCCAACAGGAGAAAATAGACATGATCGTCCTGGGCATTCGGGGACATACCCTTTGGGAAAAACTAATGGTGGGATCGACCACGGACAGGATCATCCGCCAGTCACCCTGCCCCGTGCTTGCCGTTCGACAGCTGGACAAAAAAGAGGCCGGATCCGACAAGTAATGAAACACGATAGCTTTTAGCGGTTAGCGGTTAGCGGTTAGCTGTTAAAGGATAATTCTTCTGTTATTTCTTGTCCGGCGAGAAAAGACCTAATATTGCCTTTACAATTTCGCCCATTGAACTGGTATATTGTGTCAGGCGATTCACCGTTTCATTTATTGTAACAGCAGCATCGACTGTTTCCTGGGATATCATTTTAATTGATTCACCAGCCTCGTTTACACTTGTCTTTAAGCTATTGCTTATTGTAACGGTATTTTCTGAGATTTCATTAATATTTGGAATGATCTGATTAATATGATCTTTATTTTTTTGAACCGTTTGCTTGACCTCCCCAAGCAGGGCATTTATGCTTTTCAAGGTGAGGATAACGTATCCGCCGACAACCAAAATCAAAACAAAGATAATAAAATCGCTCAGCTGACTCAACGTAATGGATGTTTCCATGCAAGCTTTCCCTTTTTACTATAAAACAATTATTTTTTACTGGTTTTAGATTTGTTATCCTCTTTTTCCTTTAAAGGCTCTTTTCCTTTCAAAGATTCTTTTGCAGCATCAACGCCTTTTGCACCGGCCTCGTGGAGTTTTGATCCAGTTTCCTTAACCGAATCAGCAATCTTTGTTTTTACCGCACCCATATTTTCTTTCATGCTTTTAGCCGCCTTACCGGTTTCCTCCACAATCTGCTGCCGGGTTTCCCTGCCGGCTTTTGGGGCGAACAAAATTCCAGCGGCAACCCCCACAAGGGCTCCAACACCTGCACCTATCACCACATTTTTGGCCCTGGTACGGCGGGCAGCCTTGTCCTGTGATTGTCTTATCTGATTTATTTTTTTTGATAGTTCATTTAAAATCATTACACTCCCCCCGGCCTTAATAAGATTCACCCACATAGTTTTCTCCTTTTTATCCTGGTGCGATGCCTTTAAAAAATTATTTTTCCAGGAGTTGATTCAGGGAAATTTTTCCTTGTTTAGTCACCCTTATAAAGGGGTACAAACTGCCGATATCCAATTTTGCCGCAAAGCTATAGTAAATATTATCATTTTTTTGATCTTGGATCAGATCTTTTAAAAGAATCATGCTGCTGAAAAAATCAACCGAGGCATTCAAGACCACGTCCCCCTCACCATAGGCCTCAATTCTGGGCAATTGGTTGGAAACTCCGGTCAGGACCTTGCTTCCTTCAAGGGAAATGGTGTAGGAGACACCCTTTAAATCAAGGGGTGTGCGATTAGGATTGATGATATGCATCCCAATTTTAAAACGGGGAATGACCCCCTGGGACGGCAATGCCTCAAACGATGAAATTGTAACCTGGGGTGTTTCATATCCCTGCTGCAAAGCAGCACAGCCAAAGCCAAACAGCAAAAGAAAAGGTAAGAGCAAAAAACCGTTAATTCTAATCATCAATTTATCCAGACAGGTTAAAAAAGTTTATGATAAACTATTTGACCCTGAAACAAATGTCAAGGAGGAACATCAAGGGCCAGATGAAGATTAAACCCTTGAAGTTTTTTACTCTCATATGTTAAGAACCAAATTATGGCAAAATCGAAAATGGACCTGAAAAACATAACAATCAAAGGAAAGTCACCTTTGGGACTGACATGCCGTCAACTTGAATACCGCTACCCGGAATCCGATGAATGGGTTTTCAAACATCTCTCGTTCAGCCTTGACAGGCCGGGATTCCATTCCCTTTTCGGGCCGTCCGGGGTTGGCAAGACCTCCCTTGCCCGGGTAATAGCAGGAGAAATCAAGGGGTTTGGCGGTGAGCTTGATCAGGGAACAATCAAAACGATACTCTACACCTACAACCAGGAGCGGCTTCCCGGCTGGTCATCCCTGGCAAGGCATCTCACCGGCATGACCCCGCCGGGCAAGGATGAGTTGCGACGGGAACTTGTGGAGACCTTTGGCCTTAAACCCGTTCTGAACCATACCTTTGCCCAGCTCTCCCTTGGACAGCAGAACAGGGTCAACCTGCTTCGCTATCTCCTCCAGGATTTCGACCTCATGATCATGGACGAAAGCCTTGCCAACGTGGACGAACGATCCAAAGAGACCATACTGTTAAAAATAAAAGAACTTTTTTACGACCGTTACTTTCTCTATATTTCCCATAATCTCATCGAGGTGGCAAGATTCTGCGACAGGATCTTTGTATTCCGGGGCAAGGGCAAATCCCCCCAGACCATTACCTTTAAAGGGCTTGATACCCGCATGGACAAGCTGTCACGAAAGGAGGATCTTGACCGGGTCCTCCTGGAGATTATGAATGCTGGGTAGACGAATCATTCAGTTCTTTCTCATATTTACCCTGGGGATCATTTGCCTGATGGGGGTGAAGTATTCGCTCAACCTGTCCGACTATGTGATCCCCGGTCCCAGGGAAATCCTGACAACCGGCAGGTCGATTTTCCATGAGTATCTTTTTGACACCATGAACACGCTTATCATTGCGGTCATCGGCCAGGCAATCTCCATATTCATGGCTTTTTTTGTTGGCATCACAGCCCGGCAAAGCACCTGGGCCGGCACCCTTATCCGGGCTGCGGCCTACAATATCCAGGCATACCCCATTGTGGCGGTGGCTCCGATCATTTTTATCCTTCTTGGCGACGGCTTCACATCACGACTCTTGATTGCGGCCATGATCTGCTACTTCCCTTTGCTGCTGTCGGTTATCGGCATCATGGCGGAGCCAGTGGTTGACATCGAACATTTTTACGTGGCCACCGGCCGCATGCACTGGCAGCTTGAGGTGAAGATCCGAGCCTTTGAAAATATGGGCAAGCTCACCACTGTCATTGCCGGAAGCTCCACCCTTGCCATGGCCGGAACAATTGTGGCTGAATTCATAGCCGCCAACCAGGGAATCGGCCACAGCATCCGCATTGCCCTTTACCAGAGTGACCTTGCCCGGATACTTGTGGCCCTGTTTCTCATTGGACTTTTTTTATCCATCTACCAGGAAATCCTGGAAAGTATTGGAAAACGCATCACCTCAAGCTTGTTTTTAACTAAGGAATGCAGATTAAATAAGATGAGCAGAAATAGCGCAGAACTTTGACTCATCTACAAGGCGCATTAAAGGACCAATAGCAGGCCTATTGGACCTTTGATGCAACACAGTAGATGGGTCAAAGGACAAACAATTTCGTTCATGTTATTTAATCTGCGTTCCTAAAGGAGTGGTACATGAACAAGAATAACTTTGTTATCACTTTTTTTACGGCCCTGGCATTGATGCTCTTTTTATTCCCCTGGGACGCAACCTGTAAGACTCTCAACTACCGCCTCAAATGGCTGTTCAACACAAGTTCTGTAGGGGATCTCTACGCCCTTGACCAGGGTTTTTTCGAAGGGGCTGGACTTCATGTCATTGTCAAGGCAGGCGGCCCTGAACGGGATGCCATCCGGGAGATTGAACTAGGTCATGCCGCCTTTGGGGTTGCCTCGGCCGACCAGGTTATCCGGGCAAGGGAAAAGGGAGCGCCTGTGATCGTCATTGCGCAGCTCTTCCAGATCAACCCCCTCCAGTGGATTTACAGGGCCGTAAAGCCAGTCGTCAACGCTCCCCTGGATCTCAAGGGGCGGGTCCTGGGCGTCACCTATGGCGGCAACGACGAGACCATCATGGGAGCGCTTCTCGCCCGGGCAGATCTCAAGAAGAGAGATGTCACCCTGTACAGCGTCCGCTACGACTACACCCCCTTTTACAGGGACTTGGTGGATCTCTGGCCCTGCTACATCAATGCCCAGGGAATAATCCTTGCCGACAAGCTTGCCCGGGAAGGGGAGGCGGTAAAATTTTTCAACCCCGCCGACCACGGCATCACCTTTGTGGCAAACTCGGTTGTTACCTCCCAGGACACCTTGAACGCCCACCCTGAAACGGTACGTGCCTTTGCCAGAGCTCTTATGGCAGGCTGGACAGAGGCCCTTTTGCAGGAAAACAGAGAAAAAGCACTGGAAGTTTTGAGAAAATACAACCGGGATACGCCCGAGGATCTTCGTAAAAAACAGCTTGATGCAACCCGCATCCTTGTCGTTCCACCGCCTCCGAAACGGGTCGGAGCAATTGATGTTGTAGATTGGAAACAGACCGAACAAATCATGCTCGACCAGGGGGTTATCAAAAGCCCGGTCAAGGTCGAAGAGGCCCTTTTCCCTGGGGGGAATCCTCTTTAACTATCTACGAAGAGACTTGTTCGACAATACTATTGGCAACACTTTCCAATGAACAGGGTACAGCTGCCCGTTCCACCGGCAAAGTTCGTTTTGCAACGATACCCTTTGCCAATCCAGAACTATAGCCATTAAAATCAGGAGTTTCCCCATGGGAAACCACTCGGTTTCGGCCCGTTTTCTTTGCCTTGTACAAAGCATAGTCCGCATTTGAGATGATTATATCACTTTGCTCAAAAGGATCGGGAATCATCCTGACGACCCCGAGGCTGATTGTTGTATGAACGACCTGACCTTCAAAGTTGAGAGTTGTATTTTCCACCTGCTCTCTTATTTGTTCAGCCAGAGCCATGGCGTTTTCTCGGGATTCGTCGGGCATGAGGATAACAAATTCCTCACCCCCAAATCTTGCCACAATATCGGTTTCCCTGCGAACCACCTTCTTGAGAATCCTTGCCATAAGGCGCAGATATTCGTCGCCTGCAAGGTGACCATAAGTATCGTTTACCCGTTTAAAATGATCGATATCACAGATCACCAAGGAGATGGCACTCCTGTTTCTTATGGCACGGCTCCACTCATATTCAAGCCTTTCATCAAAAAAACTACGGTTATAGAGCCCGGTCAATCCATCCTTCTGGCTTAAAAGTTCGATCTGCCTTGTCTTTTCCTTTAACAGAAATTCGTTTTCAAGGGCGTCCCAGTATTCCCTGTTGCCCCTGATGGCCACGCCCACCATGTAAACAAGATAAAAAAAAGACACTATCAACAGGGAGGGGTCAGTTCCAGTCACGGCCATTACAAGCATGGCCGGTACAAACATTGCTAAACCATAGGTCACTGCAAGCCAGAGGCAGGGCAGAAAGGCAACGACCCCTCCTGCGCAGAGCCCTGTGGTACAGACCACAAAGAGCAAATAGTTTTGCTGCTCTCCCTGCTGAACAACAAACTTGGAATAACCCACCCCCCAGACAAGCCCGGTCAGAATTACAATTCCAAAAAAGAAACAGATGCCGGCCCGGTTCAGTCGCACCTCTATCCACTCACCAGCCAGGTAGTCTGCAAAATGGTAAAGGAAACGTAAAAGGCAGATTCCCGACATGAAAAGGACAAATTGTTTTGAAAATTGGGGATATCTGAGGTAATACCCGTTGGTCAGCAGAATCACAAACATGACAACCAAATAAAAAGCGATCCCTGTAAAGCTTCTTCGTTTAAGATCAACAAGCACCCGCTGGGTTATTAGCTGGCGTTTAAATTCTCTTGGAAGCATAGGTATTAATATTTTCCCTGAAAGGTTAAATTTTCACAGTTGAAATATTTTCCCTGAAAGGTTAAATTTTCACAGTTGACCCAGACGATGGTTAAGACCCTTTTTTTTAAAACTCGAACCTGCGACAACGCCCATGATAACAAGCCCTGCCATGAGCACCAGGGGAAACCAGACAAAAACATCCATGAACACCTGGTTCTCGATCCCGGCCGGATCCAACCCTCCCGGAGATGCGGCTTCAAGGGAGAGGCGTTGAACCTTGAAGGCAAGGGCATAAACCACTCCCATCATTCCATAGGAAATATTATAAATCAACCCCTTGAAGCTCAAAACCGTGGCCCTGTTTTTTGAGGCAGTGTTCCGATTAAGGTAGTAACTTACAAAAAAACCGTTAAAATACATGGCGCTCGAGGTGATAACAGCAGAAAGAACCCCGAACCAGGGCCAGAAAAAATTCATGCTCCAGAGCCCGACAAGGGCCAGAAGAGCTGTGAGTAAAAGGGCATCCCTTGGGGGTCTTGTTTCAACGATTCGTAAGGCCAGGCGGGGAATGAAGATCCCTAGGATGGCAATGGCTGAAGCTATAATGCCAAAAAGGGACTCAGGAACGCTCACAAGGCGGTAATACTGGCTGGACAGGGTTACAACCATGCGGATCACACCGTCAAAAAGCATGCCAAAGACCATTACCCAGAACACAAACCATGTTTTCACAATCCAGCTTCCAGCATCCATGGTGAGCCTCAAAGCCTCTAACAGGGAGACCCCATCCCTATCGCCACCGTGGTCATCTTTTCCATTACCCCTGACGTCACCTGTCATACCCAGGGTTACAAAAAGACAGGCAAGGGCCAGAACAAAGGTCAGGTAAAGGGGAAACCGCATAGTCATGGATTGGGCAACAACAATATCAACACTTGCAAAATCGCACAACTTTTGGACAAGACCAGGATCATAAACAGCTGCCCCCAGGGTCATGGCAAGGATGAAACCCATGGATTGAAACCGGGTCATGTAATCGAGAACCCTGCCCCAGTCTTGGGGATTGCCCTTTTCGGTCAATGCGTCATAGGCAAGGGCTTCGTCGGCCCCGCTTGCTGCGGCCTCGGCAAATCCGCTCAAAATCCGGTTGACCAGAAAAACAACAAAGATCACCCCGGGTTCCATGAGGGGCACAAAGCTGATGATGCCCACCTCAACAACCATAACGGCCGATGCAAATACCACCAGATGTTTTCGCCCGATCACGTCGGCAAGAGCCCCGGACGGCACCTCGAGCAAAACAATGGTGGCGGCCCACACGGCGTTTAAAATGGAAAACTGGGCCACGGTCAACCCGAAATCAAGGAACAGGATGGTAAAAACCGGGTAGTAAAACCGTGAGTTAAACAGCACCCGAAAGCCAATAAAACGGCGTATATCGGGGATGGAGAAGGGGGAGACATCCCGTGGCTGAACTTCTAAATTCCTAGGCAAAGGATACCCCGCAACTTGGAACTCTGTTTTTGAAAAAGCATCAATTCGGGGAACTCTGTTTTTCAACAATTGGCCAGGATTGGTCGTTCAGGATCAAAAAAAGCTGTCCCTCCCGGTCCTGCATGAACTTTGACAGTTTTACAAGGGCCCGGTCGGTGAATTTAATGATGTGCCCATGGGTTTCAAGATAAAGGGCGTCGTTGGATGTGTATAGCTGTTCCGGCTGGAGTGTCAGCTTTGTTCTGTTGTTCAATGCAAGCCTGACCTCGTCTGAGACGGTTAAATCCACCACAAAAAGGGCCGTGTCTTCATGGAAGAAGTAAACCTTTTCTTCAAACTCGTCGGTCAACTGGTACACATGGTAGCCCATGTCGTCTTTACGGATGGAGGAGTTAAAGTAGGCGATCAGCTTTGGATGTTCAAAACGTCCATGTTCGTTGTGCCACACCCCGTTTTTATCCATCCAGAAGATTGCCTTCTCCTTTGGTATGGTGATACTCTGAATTTCCAAAACCATTATCCCCCTTACTTTTTCTGTACGGCTCTCCTGCCAGACATAAATTTATCAGGTCAAAACTTTCAGGCCCGTCGCCGTTTAAACGATGACAACCCCATACTGGTAAGCTGCATCCACACTATCCGCCAGGCAGAAAGATCCTTTTTCGGCGCCCTTCCCCGGGCCATGCGGTGGATCTGCTGCTCATACCAGGCAAGGCCCACAAGATCAGTGGCCCCTGAATCAAGGGCAGCCTGCATGCCTCTGGCAGTTCTGAAACCACCCGACTTTTTTGGTTCACCAGGGGGATACAGAATGCTGCCTCTAGTGTAAAACCAAAATTAACATTACTATGACTATTACTCTTCTATTTGGAAACGGTCAAAGCAGCTTCCCTTAAAAGCCGAATCTCATTCTCCCACAGGGAGGGATCTGGAGTTTCAAGAATAAGGGGAATATTGTCGAATCTTGCATCTTTCATTATCCATTCGAACGGCTCCATGCCAAGGGTGCCCTGGCCGAGGCTTGCGTGGCGGTCCACCCTTGAACCCATCTCCTTTTTTGAATCGTTGAGGTGCATCCCCCTTAAATAATCAAATCCGATCACCCGGTCAAAGGTCTCCCAGGTCCGCAAAAACCCATCCCGGGTTTTCAGGTCATATCCGGCTGAAAAGGCATGGCAGGTGTCAATGCACACCCCTATCCTGGTCTTGTCCTCAACCATGTCAATGATATCACCCAGGTGGGTAAAATCAAAACCTAGGTTGGTTCCCTGGCCCGCGGTGTTTTCGAGAACAGCTGTGACACCGGCAGTGCTCTCAAGGGCTATATTGATGGATTCCGCAATGGTTGATAGGCAGATGTCAACGTCAACCTTTCCCAGATGGCTGCCCGGATGAAAGTTGAGCAGGGAAACGCCAAGCTCCCCACACCGCTGCATCTCATCTACAAAGGCTATTCTTGACTTTTCAAGACTCTCCCCATCTGGGTGCCCCAGGTTTATCAGGTAACTGTCATGGGCGAGTATCCGGTCGGAGGAATAGCCAAGGGTTTTACATCTATCCTTAAACTGTTCAATGCTCTTCCGGGTAAGGGGCTTTGCCTTCCACTGGCGCTGATTCTTTGTAAAAAAGGCAAACGCTGTTGCCCGGATAAGGCTTGCATTTTCAGGGGCATTCTCAACCCCGCCTGCTGCACTTACATGGGCACCGATATACTTCATAATTTTCCTTTTAATTTATTCAAGCAGAGTATCAATCCTGCCGGTTTCAGCCATTAAATCCACAAGGGCCATCCTGTAATCGATCCAGGTTGCAGCCACGGCACCAGAAGCACGAACAAGATCTGTCTGGACCTCGTTGAGCCTTGTCAATGAAAGCGTGCCTGCCCGGTAGGCCATTTCCACATGATCCCTGATCCTCTGGATCATTTCAAGGGTCTTCTGCTGACGTTCGTAGATATCAAAGGCCGCCTCTGCCCTATCCCTGCTCTGGCGAACTGCCGAGGATATTGCCAGAACAAGCTTCGCCCGTTCATGGTCAAGGGTTCGAATTTGAGAGTTGATCTCCTCGATCTTACCCCCTCGACGACCACCAGTATAGAGATCCCAGGCTGCGACAATGCCCACATAGGTGTCGTGCTCCTCCTGGTCGATGACGGTGATATTTTCCTGGTAAAGATAGTCGGCCCCGGTTATAAGGGCGATTTTTGGATACAGGGTCCCCTTTTGTGCGGTAAGTCTCTGCTTCATTGCCAAAATTCCCTGGTCCAGGGCCTTTAAATCCGGACGATGGTCCAGGGCAAACTCTAGATCCTCATGAAAACCGACCACAGGAGTCTGCTGGCTCCTTGATATTCGAACCGGATAGAGATCTTCGGGTAAAAACGAGTCTGGCAATGCCAGGAGCTGGGCCAGAACGGTTTTAACGACCTTGAAATCCCGTCGAGCCGTCCTGTAATCACTCTCTGCCTGGAGGGCCTTTACCGAAAAGTTGAGCATTTCAGACTCTGCTACCGTTCCTACCTCCCATCTGATCCTGGAATCCCTTTCCAGGGTCTGGTTGAACTCTTGATTCTGCCTTGCCACCACCATGCCTTCAACGGCCAACTGGGCCTGGTAAAAGGCAGTTGCAACGGCCTTGAACAGGAGTCGCCGGGTTTCAGCCACCGTCTGTTTTCGCTGCTCAACCCCGTGGGCTGCGGCAAGAGTATTGGCCTTTCTGGCAAATCCGTCAAACAATAACCAGACCATCTCAAGCGCCGCCCCGGCCTCGTTAAAGGATTCGTTTATTCTAAATTCGGGCGCCCAGTCCGGCTGAACTGTAGTATCAAGGGCCTTGACACTCCCCTTTAAGGAAACGGTAGGCAGATATGCGGACTTGGCCTGTTTCAGGACGGCCACGGCCTCGTGGATCCTCTGTTTTGCGGCAAGGATATCGGGATTTGCAGCAACCGCCATTGTAAACACCTGTTCCAGGGTCAAAGATCCCCTGGGGATATCCGCTAAATCAGCCTCTGTCTGGGCAAACGCCAACGGGCCGAATACCAGCGGCCCAGTCCAGGCCAGCCAAAGGGAAACAACCACCATGAATTTTATGGATGAATTTTTCATAGGTATCTCTTTTCAGATCTTATCCGGTAAAAAACGCAATAGAGCACGGGAACAACGATCAGGGTCAGGAAAGTTGCCACAAAAAGACCACCCATGATGGTAACGGCCATGGAGGCAAACATAGGATCAAACACCAGGGGCACCATGCCTAGAATGGTGGTTCCAGAGGCCATGACTACCGGCCGGACACGGCTCACCGAACTGTCAAGAACGGCCTTATAGGGAGCATGCCCTTTGCCAAGCAATATTTCAACCTGCTCGATGAGAACGATGGCGTTTTTGATCAGCATGCCGCTGAGCCCGAGAAAGCCAAGGATGGCCATGAATCCAAAGGGAAAACCCGTGAGGAGAAGACCCGCTGCAATCCCCATGATGGAAAGGGGCACGGTCAGGAAAATCACCAGGGGAGATCTGATAGAGTTGAACAGCCCAACCACAATAACAAACATTCCAAGCACACACAGGGGAAATATTCTGCTTAAAGGTTCTCGTGCATCATTTGAAGATTCAAACTCACCGACCCACTCAAGGGTATACCCCGGAGCAAGGGGCAAAGCCTCTATCTCCTTGACCATGGATAGGCGAAGGGGTGCCGCAAGACCCTTGGACGGGTTACACTGAACCGTGACCGCCCGCTGTTGGTCCCGACGCATGATTAAGGGCCACTCCCACTCCATTTTCACCCCGGTAATGACCTGATTGATGGGAACAAATGCCCGGCTTGCATGGCTGTAGATCTGAACATTGTCAAGATCTTCGACTGAGTCACCCTGACCTTGGGCAGACCGGGTAACGATGGGAATCATTTCATCCCCCTCCCTGTAGAGCCCGGCCACTACGCCTGTGAAATGCCATTGTAATGCGTTTGAAAGTTCACTCCTTGTCACCCCTGACCTGCGGGACTGGCTTTGGGAAAACTCGGGCCGTATGACCCTTACCTGGCGGCGCCAGTCAGTTCTCACATCCCTGGCATTGGGGGTCTGCTCCATGATCTGCCTGGTTTTATCAGCCAGGTCTTTGAGCACATGGATTTCCGGTCCCCGGAAGCGTGCCTCCACCTGGAAAGTAATGGGCGGACCTGATACAATCTTTTCCCCATAGGGTTCGGCATCGGGAAAATTCTCTGCGAGATAATCGTTTGTCCGGCGGACAAGGCCGTCAATCTGGTTATGATCCTCAACCTCCACCAGCAGCTGCCCGTAGCTTGAATTGGGGACCTGATAGTCATAGGCGAGGATAAACCTGAGTGCCCCTTCGCCTGCAAAGGTGGTGATGTTTTTCACCCCGTCCATTTTTGCAATGGTCATCTGTATCTTTTCCAGATCATCCACCGTATGATCCATGTGGGTTCCCTGGGGGTTCCAGAAATTAACGTAAAAATATCGCTGGGTTGAGTCGGGAAAAAAGGCCGAAGGAATCGACCGGAACCCCAGGATTGAAAATACCATAAGCAAAAAAATTACCCCAAGGGTGATATAACGCCCCCTGAGGGTCAGGTGGAGCATTTCCCGATAGATACGATATATCTTCGCCCCATGGGGATCTCGGTTTACGCTTGATTTTGGAATCTTGAGTGCCCACACGCAAAAAAGCGGGGTGATGGTAACCGCAAACAGCCAGCTCAGCAAAAGAGAGATGGCCATGACCTGGAACAAAGATCGGCAGAATTCCCCCACATTTCCAGGAGCATAGCCGATTGCGGCGAATGCCAGGATGGCAACAAAGGTTGCACCCAGAAGGGGCCATTGAGTCTCCTTGACTGTTCTCAAGGCAGCATCTTCCCTGCTGTCACCTTTGGCTATCCGTACAAGTATCCCATCGGTCACCACGATGGCATTGTCGACCAGCATGCCCAGGGCAAGGATCAGGGCGCCGAGGGATATTTTCTGAAGATCTATCCCCATGAGCATCATCACGATAAAAGTTCCAAGGATGGTCAAAAGAAGAATAATGCCGATGAGTATGCCGCTCTGCAACCCCATAAACAGCATGAGAAGGATGATCACAATGGCAACAGCCTCGACAAGATTCAAAAGAAACGTGTTTACAGATTCAGTCACCACCCGGCTCTGGTAGTAAATGGTATTAATGGTCATGCCGGAGGGCTGGCGGTCAGCAAGGACCTTTAGTTTTTTCGCAACCGAATCTCCCATGGTAACAACGTTTCCACCTTCAACAGTGGAAATACCTATGCCAATACTTTGCTGGCCGTTATAACGCATGAGGTTTCTGGCAGGCTCCCAATATCCCCTTTTAACCGTGGCAATATCTCCGAGGCGAACCATCGAATCACCTCCGCCGATCAAAAGGTCTGCTATCATGGCTTCGCTCTTGAACTCACCCGTGGGAGTAATCCGCATGTATTCCGTATTTACATCGATCTTACCGCTTGCCTCCACAACATTCTGAAGATTAAGGGTCTGGTAGATAAGGTCCGGTGTGATACCTAGACGGGCAAGTTTACCGGGTTCAAACTCTATATAAATCACCTGCTGTTCTATTCCCCAGAAGTCTATCTTTGCCACATCTTTGCACAGAAGTAGCTCTTTTTTAAGGTATTTGGCGTACTCCTTGAGCTGGGCCTGGGTGTATCTGTCCCCGGTCAGGGCAAAAAACACCCCATAGACATCACCGAAATCATCGTTGACCCTTGACGGACCTGCCCCTGGTGGAAGGCTTGCCTGGATGTCAACCACCCTTCTTCTTAATTCATCCCAGACCTGGGGAAGTTCTTGCTTTGCGAACTCATCCTTCATATCCACGTATACAAATGAAAGCCCCTCCTGGGAGGTAGAATAGATCTCCTTGACCTGGCCCATGGATTTAATGGCCTCTTCCACAACCTCGGTGATCTCTTCTTCAACCTCCAGGGGGCTTGCCCCGGGATAGGGGGTGATCACAAGGGCAGTTTTGATGGTAAAGGTGGGGTCTTCGAGCCTTCCAAGTCGTTCAAAGGCAACTATTCCCCCGCCGATCAAAAGCAGGGTCAGGATAACCATAAACGTCCGGCGTTCAAGGGCAAATCGGGCCGGGTTCATTCGAGGCTTCCTTTGCCAGGAACTGCATTAAGTTTCATGTTGGAACGGATAAAATCAACCCCTTGAATGACGATTTGCTCGCCCGGGGCGAGCCCCCCACTGATAAGTATGCGTGAAGAGCCGATTAAGCCGCCTACCTCAACCTTTTTCATTTCAGCCGTGGAGGTAGCTTCGTCAAAGACCCACACGGATGAACCACCGCTGCTGTCTGTTACAATCGCCTTTGACGGAACGGTAATACCTGAATTTTCACCTTCCCCCGCCGACCAGAAGACATCCGCCGTCATGCCCGGTAAAACCATAAACCCATCGGGAGGCGGCAGGGTGAAAACCATGGAATAGGTTCGGGTGACAGGGTCTGAACTGGTGTTAAATTCATGGAGGGACATATTAAAACGCCTGTCAGGCTTAGCCGGAAAGGAGACAATAGCCGTGGCTCCCCGCCTGGGGCTTTGCCGGATGATCTCGTTTTCAGGCACCTTGATTTCAACCTCCAGGGTATCAATGTCGTGGAGTCCCACAACTGGTCTGCCCGGCTGGACCATCTCATAATTATCAATAAATCTGGCGGTTATTATGGCGTCAAAGGGTGCCCTGAGCGTGGTATAGGCGAGTTGATGCCTGGCAATTACAAGCTGAGCCTCCACTGCATCCACAGAGGCGGTAAGGGTATTTACCCCGTTTCTTGCATGGTCGTAATCCACCTCCGGGACCACATTCTTTTTAAACAGTGTCTGGATCCTCCCATAATCAAGGGAAGCCGTTTGCAGCTGGGCAACGGCCCCGGCCTTCTGGGCCTTTAATACCCTGATCCTGTCCTCATAATCCTGGGGATCGATCTGCATGAGGATCTGACCTTTTTTTACGGCATCACCAGATTTTATGTCAACACGGACAAGGGGACCCGCCACCCTGAAGGCAAGGTTTGCGGTTCTGGACGCCCGGACGCTTCCCGGATATTTTTTGTCCGTGGTGATATCTGTAATGGCGACCCTTTCGAGCACAACCGGCTGTGCCCCTTGAGTATCTGATTCCGCGGCAAAGCAGTTTGATGTAATGCACAGACTCGATGCCATGAGCGCCGTCACTAAAAGTAGAATCGTTTTGCTGCTTCTCATCTGTTTGTTTCCTTGTTGCTCGATGGTCAAGTTTTTATAATCCAATTTACTGTCAACCCCTCAGACGTTTTCCATTCCAGTCAGAGTAACTAAAGGGGGCAGAAGGATAGCATATTATCAAGGCCTAAAAAACAATTTAGAGTTTCGATCAGCATTTAATATAACCCACATGTCCTGCGGACACAACGAACAATGAAACTCAATGGGGCAGGGCGACCAAAGCGGGCTCTGAAGTCGGTACTTCCTATGTGATGTTTCGACGGGAGTTTCATATAACCGACACGCCCCCAGGGACACAACGAACAATAAAACACGATAGCTGTTAGCTTTTAGCGGTTAGCTAAGAGCTGTTTCTTATAAAAAGATAAAACTACATAGGAAAGGGAATGAAGTCAAGAACAAAAACCCCCGAAAAATCCAGTCATGGACAAATCTTTTCGACCTGTCCGGACCATGTATCTGTTGACGACAATAATGTGACAAACCTTACCTTTTGTGATAGCTGTTTGTGAACAACAGTTTATAACAAAAACATTCAGCGGTCCCAAGGAGGTATTGTGAAACAAATTAAAATCAAATACGGCCTGGATGAACGTCCCCCGTTACTTCAAACCCTGATATTCGGGATGCAATGGCTGGCCATTACCGTTGCCACGGTGATCATCATCGGTAAGGTAGTTGCTGGATTGCATTATGCCGATTTCGGACAGCAGCTTCTCTACATGCAGAAGCTGTTTTTTGTAATTGCCGCAGCCTTATTTTTCCAGGTATTGTGGGGCCACAGGCTGCCGCTTATCACAGGGCCGGCAACGGTGCTGCTGGTGGCCATTCTGGCAGGAACCGGCAGGGGCATTGATGCCATATATACAAGCATTGCAGCGGGAGGCGCCTTTCTGGTGGTGCTGAGTGTGACTGGACTGTTCTCCTTTATATCCCGTTATTTCACTCCCAGAGTGGTTGCCACAATTCTGATATTGATTGCATTGACCATTACCCCGACCATCTTAAATCTGGTCCTCACCACCACCGCTGCTGAAACGCCATTGACCAACCTTGGGTTTGCCCTGGTCTTTTTCATGGCCATGATCGCAGCAGACCGGCTTCTTCCGGGCATCTGGAAAACCACCATGATTGTCTGGGCAATCATTATCGGCACCATGGCCTACCTGGTGGTGGTGCCGGCCGAGGTATGGCATGACCGGGGACAGCTAGGATTGGTGTCCGGTTTTTTCAGCGGTTTCACCACCCGTCTGGTCTGGGAACCGGGTCTGCTTATATCGTTTATGATCTGCTTTATCGCCCTTTCCATCAATGATTTAGGCTCCATTCAGGCGGTGGGCCAAATTGTGACACCCACGGACATGAAATCCAGGGTGAACCGCGGCATAACCCTGAGCGGGCTGTCCAACATGCTGGCCGGTTTCTTTGGTGTGATCGGACCTGTAAACTTTTCCATGAGCGTCGGAATCATCGCAGCCAACGGCAATGCATCCCGTTTTACCCTGATTCCCACCAGCCTGGCCCTGATGGCCATGGCCTTTTTACCCGGGGTGGTGGCTTTTATCTGGAATGTACCGGCAGTTGTGATAGGAACTATTCTCCTCTATATCATGTGCGCCCAGCTTGCGGCCGGGCTGATGATGGCCTTTGGCGCTAAAGGATTCTCTTTCCAAGACGGCCTCACCATTGGAATACCAATGATGATAAGCATACTGGTCTCCTATCTTCCACCCCAGGTCAAGGCAGGCTTTCCCCCCTTGCTCCTGCCGGTGATAGGCAATGGGTTTGCCATGGGCGTGCTTGCGGTACTCATCCTGGAACACATTGTCTACCCTTTAAAGAACAGCAAAGAATAGGATCCAGTCCCGTGTAAAACTCAGAAGACGGCAGACGATATTCTGCCGTCTTAACACTTTGAAAACTTGTATGACTGTTTCTCTCAACCCTACCAGTCAATTGGCCGATAATCCTTCAAAAACTTTCCGCACCAGTGTTTTTTTGTAATAATGCCGTCAAAAAAAGGGTCGCAAATCCGGGCCGCACCGTCAACGATATCAAGGGGCGGCTGGAAATCGTGAATCCGCTCCTTCAATTCAGCGAGTTCGGCCGGGTCCTCATCGGTAACCCACCCAGTGTCCACCGCGTTCATGTAAATGCCGTACCGGGCGAGGTCGCCGGCCGCCGTGTGGGTCATCATGTTAAGAGCAGCCTTGGCCATGTTGGTATGGGGATGGCGGGAGGCCTGCTTGAACCTGAAAAACTTCCCCTCCATGGCCGTGACGTTAACGATGTGCTTTTCTCCCGTGTAGTCTCGCTTCATCAGGGGAACAAGCCGGTTGCACAGCACAAAGGGAGCTATGGCGTTCACAAGCTGGACCTCAAGTAATTCAGGCGTTTGAATCTCTCCCATCTTGAGCCGCCATGAGTTGGTCTTTCTGTAATCCTTCTGCTGAAGGTCGGCGTCAAGCTCCCCCCTTGGAAACACACGTTCAACGTCCAGGGAATTGTCATAGGAATAGGGAATCTGGGACAGTTCAGCCGAGGCCCTCAGCCCTACACCCGGTCCCTGGCCGTGCCAGGCAACCGGCAGGGCAGATTCAGCCGATTCAGGCAAACTGCATTGGTGGGCAAGCCTTGCCTTACACTCCTCGTGAAGGCTTAAGAGAGACTTTGCTGCCCCGGGAAAACTTGCCAAAGAAAGGTTTTCCCCCTCCATCAGATGGGCATAGAACCCCGGCGGGCGACGCACGGTCTGGGCGGCATTGTTGATGAGAATATCAAGGCGGCGATACTGTGTCTCGATGTAGTCGGCAAAAATCTCAACACTGGGTGTGTGGCGAAGATCAAGGCCGAATATCTGGAGACGATGGCCCCAATCAGAAAAATCCCTTTCACCCGAATATCTGTTTGCTGCATCCTTTGGAAACCTTGTGGTAGCAATTACGGTTGCCCCGGCCCTCAACATCATGAGGGTGGCCTGAAATCCTATCTTGACCCTTGCTCCGGTGATCAATGCCACACGGTTTTCCAGGTTTGCAGTCTGGAATCTTTTCTGATAGTTGAATTCACCGCAGGTCGGACACATGGTGTCATAAAAGAAATGAAGATCCATGAACTCTTTCTTGCACACGTAGCAGTTTCGTGGAGAATTGAGCCTTTGCCCCTTTACGGTCTCAGCATTTTTTGAATCTGGATGCATTAATTGCCATGACGATTTCTGAATAAGCTGCGGGGGTGCCTCAAAAACACTGGCTGTCCGGGCAGTTCTGATACCGGTCAATGCCCTTGCCGCCCTGTCCTCCTCTTTAACAGGCCTCATATTTGCACGATTAATGGCCTTACGCCGCTTCTTTATCTCCTTTTTATCGGGGCGGGAGAGCTTTCCTGCGGCGGTCATGAGGGCAATTCTGTCCGCCTCATCAAGTTCTGCAAGCAGATCATAATTATCCACAAGCGCTTGAAGAAGGGGAATACACTCCTTGACCTGCTCAAGGGAATAGCAATAGTCAGCGGAATTGTCGTCGGTCTTCATCGTTTATCGTCCTGTTTAATTAACAAAATTTTAAATATACCCAAAACCGGCACTATTCACAATCTTTTTTATATCTTTGCAGCAGTTCTAATTTTGACTTCCTTCTTTAGGCGTCAGCCAGTATCACCTTGCTGAACGAAGAAAGTCGGGGGATTTTCAGCCAGGACAAACCCAAACCGCAAAAACTCGGTCGTGCCTCCCTCAGACAATTTGCGGTTATTAGGGTTTGTCCTGTCCGAAAATCTGATCCCCTTTGTTTCTTGATGTTCAGCAAGGCGATACTGGCCGCCGCCCCCAACGCTGACATTGCATAATTAGAATTGCTGATATCTTTGATATCTGGAAAGACTTGGTCAAAATTTGAAACTCCCCGACCACGGAAAACAACGTTCAGAAAATCATCAATACAGGGAGACGCGCTTTGCAGGTGCTCTTTTTGGACAACAGAAATTAGTTAATGGATGATAAACAAAAAAGCCCCGGCCATGTTTCCATGATCGGGGCTTTGTATAAAGATAATCCGGCGGCGTCCTACTCTCCCACAGAGACTCCCCTGCAGTACCATCGGCGCTGGAGATCTTAACTTCCGTGTTCGGG
>JAVEQI010000001.1:0-222033 GCA_034007745.1 Desulfobacterium sp. | reverse complement strand
CAGTGAAGCTCATAATAGGACCCAGCACCCCGGTGACTCCGGCCCTTTTTGAGCTTGGGTTTGACTATGTGGCAGGGGTCGTGGTGCGGGACAGGGAGCTTGTCAAGCAGGGAATAAAAGAGGGGGTCTCATTCAAACAGCTCAAGGGGGTCAGCCATGTGATCCTCCGAAGGTACGGCGTTTGATTCCAACAGGTTAAGCCCCTGCCAATGGTGGTGCTTTGGCGGGGCAGTATATCCACTGCGGGTAGGAGAATTACCTTTTTACCACACCTGATGATTAGATTTGCCCGAAATAAAGCCTTTTCTCTGTATACCTTCTACATTTGTTTCTTGTTTGTACTTGTTTCGTTTTTTTGGGGGGCTCTATTTTTTAACCATGCTTTATTTGACTTTTTTTAAAAAACAGCTATAATGCATATCTAATGGTAATTCTATAAGTTTATATTACCATGTCTCGTCCTGGGACGGATCATCAACCAATTATCTTCGGACAAAAGAAAAAAATTGGTCGATGGGTATAAAAAATAACCAAGATCAAATTATAGTATAAAAGGATGGCTGAATGAGAAGATGTTTTGTTTTAATACTTGTGATGGCGGCGTTTGTTTTCGGCTCCTTGGGCGCAGCTTCAGCGGCACCTATGCCCATTACAACTGTTTTAGAAGGTTCCTGGGTTGAGGTGAATCTTTTCCCCCTGTTTGACACAAATAAAGATGGAGTAATCTATTTTGGTGATAAGATTGGTGATAAGAAAAATTTTCTTAACGACCATTATGGGCTGTCAGAAATCAAAAGTGAGTTTGTTTTGAACTACAAGCCAAGTAGTGATCCTCAATTTATATTGTCGTTTAAAGCAAATGATGTTCAAGAAAACAGTAGTAATTTTCAAAGTTTCCTGACTGTTAATAATTCTCGATATGGAAGAATTGTTAATGATGAAAACACTTTTTCTGATTTTTCGGTTTTTGGCCCCGATACTACCAATAATATTACCTTTAAGATAGGAACGAACTCTGGCAAGAAAAAACTTGACAATTTTTATATAAATTCTCTGGTTTTGAAGTACCAGTACGAACCGTCGCCTTCAGGCTCAAGCCCGGTACCGGAACCTTCGACTATGCTGCTTTTAGGAATGGCTCTTCTTGGTGCTGCACGGCTGGGCAGAATTAAAAAATAAAAACACCTTTTGGGGGAGTTTTAAAAAAGCAGAGCCTGATGTGTTGCTGTTTTTTTGGTTTAGCCCCATGTCCTGGCGTATACAACGAACTATGAAACACGATAGCTGTTAGCTAAGAACTATAATAGCTGTTTCTTATAATCAGGAGTATATTATGGCCGTTGGCTGGTCCCGGGACGGTGCTGTACAGGAACAGATAGACGCAAGTGTCAGGGATGCGGTGGAGATGGCAAGGAGTCGCCTTTCAAGGGGTGAGAGCCTGACTCATTGCCAGGAGTGCGATGCTTCAATCCCAGAGGCTCGACAAAGGGCCATTCCAGGAGTTCGGCTGTGTGTTGTCTGCCAGGGTGAATTTGAGAAACATCAGGGCACATTTGCCGGGTTTAATCGCCGGGGCAGCAAGGACAGTCAGTTAAAATAAAAATAAAGGCGGATTCCATGCTCGTGATTGCCGGTGACATCGGTGGAACAAAGACCAGGCTGGGGATCTTTTCTTCAGAAAAGGGTGGAAAAAAGCCCCTGGTTGAAGAGACATTTCTGAGCAGAGAATATCCCGATTTTGAGTCTGTTTTACAGATGTTCCTGCATTCGATTGACATGAAATTCGACAGGGCTGTCTTTGGCGTTGCAGGTCCTCTGGTCGATGGCAGGGTCTCGGTTACAAACCTCCCATGGACGATCGCTGAAAATAGTTTAAAGAATTTTCTCAAGATCCCATCCATCTCATTGATAAACGACCTTGAGGCACTTGGCTATGCCTTGCCCCTGCTCGATCCTACTGAGCTTTACACTTTGAACCATGGCAGGGAAGACACCCTGGGTAATATGGCCGTTATTGCACCCGGTACAGGCCTTGGAGAGCTGTTCCTCACAAGGGATAAAAAGGGGGGCAAAAAAGTGCTGAATCCCCATGCTTCGGAAGGTGGACATTGTGATTTTGCTCCGGTTAACCCCCTGCAGCTGAGGCTGCTGGAGTATTTGTGGGACCGTTTCGGCCATGTCAGCTATGAACGGGTCTGCTCAGGGTCAGGGATTCCCAACATCTATGATTTTCTGAAAAACGGTGAAAACATGAAGGAACCCGAATGGCTGACCCTGGCCCTTTCAGGAGTTGATGATCCTGCACCGGTAATAATGAATGCAGCCATGAATGAGGAGGATGATTGCCGGATTTGCAGGGCCACACTTGATTGCTTTATTTCCATTTTAGGTGCTGAAGCCGGAAACCTGGCCTTGAAGGCAAAGGCCACGGGCGGGATTTATCTTGGAGGAGGAATACCCCATCGCCTTGTACCGGCTTTAAAAAACGGGTTGTTCATGGAGGCATTTACCCAGAAACAGAGTATGCAATATCTGCTGGAACAGATTCCGGTTCATGTTATTCTCAACCCCAATGGGGCACTTTCAGGTGCTGGGGCATATGGGCTCGCCTGAAAAAGATTGTAAAATCTGACGAATAAGGGTAGATTCTTTTTTCATCAACATATTAAAATATCAAAACATTCAATGCTCGGCATTTATTCTGCCGGGCATTTTTACGTATGGAGAAACAGGTATGCAGCTCAACTGCGGTATTGTAGGACTTCCCAATGTGGGAAAATCAACACTTTTTTCAGCCTTGACCTCGGCACCTGCCGAGGTGGCCAACTATCCTTTTTGCACCATTGAGCCCAACGTCGGAATTGTGAGCGTTCCAGATTCGAGGCTTGGACGAATAACCGGTTTTGTAAAGCCCCAGAAGGTTATTCCTGCAGTGGTGGAATTTGTGGATATTGCAGGTCTTGTCCGGGGGGCATCCAAGGGTGAAGGACTTGGAAATAAGTTTCTGGGCCACATTCGCCAGGTGGGAGCCATTATCCATGTGGTAAGATGCTTTGATGATCCTGATGTTGTCCATGTGGAGGGCAGGGTGGACCCTGTGGCCGACATTGAAACCATTGGAATAGAGCTTGCCTTTGCCGATCTTGAAACCGTTGAGCGGCGAAGGGAAAATCTGGTAAAGCTCTTGAAGTCCCAGGACAAGGCCGTTAGGGACAAGGCCAGGGCTGCGGAACCTTTGATCGACCGGCTTATTGCGGCCCTTGAAGACGGAACGCCCGCACGAAACCTGGGGTTTGACGAGGCCCAGCGCCTGCTTGTCCAGGATCTCCATCTCATCACCATGAAGCCCCAGCTTTACTGCTGCAATGTGGACGAAGATTGCCTTGATTTGGAAAATGACTTTGTGGCAGATGTCCGGGCCTTTGCTGAGGCCGATGGATCGGGCGTGGTCGTTATCTGTGCAAAGCTTGAGTCTGAAATTGCCGCCCTTGATACTATGGAAGAAAAGGTTGAGTTCCTTGGGGCCGCAGGTCTTGCTGAATCTGGCCTCGACAAGCTGATCCGAAAGGGTTATGAAATGCTTGGACTCATGACCTATTTCACCGCAGGGGAAAAGGAGGTCAGGGCGTGGACCTTTCCGGCTGCCACAAAGGCTCCCCAGGCCGCAGGCGTGATCCACTCGGACTTTGAGCGGGGCTTTATCCGGGCCGAGACCTATCACTGTGAAGATCTCTTTGCCTTTGAATCGGAACAAAAGCTAAAAGAGATGGGAAAACTCAGGGTAGAGGGAAAAGATTACACGGTAAAAGACGGGGATATTCTTCATTTCAGGTTTAACGTCTAACCGTTTCTGATCTTTTATTCAACCCTTTGATGGGTCAGGGCAACCTCGTTCTTGACAAATTATAAAATAAATTTAAACGGTTATCATTAGTATCGGATAAAACTACATTGATTTGATTCTTTTTTAAACCACGAAGGCCACGAAGTAAAGGTTTCTTCGTGCTCTTCGTGGTAAAATAATTTGGCGGTCTTAAAGGTCTGAAATAGATAGGATGAAAGTTAGAATGAATCCACCGTGTTTGATGGGTTTCTTTTGTTGCATTTTGTGAACAAATCAGGAGGAATCTGATGATAAAAAAAGCCCGAAATAGTTGTCAATAACAACTTTTTCGAGCTTTTATTTAAATGGTAGCGGGGGCCGGATTCGAACCAACGACCTTCGGGTTATGAGCCCGACGAGCTACCAGACTGCTCCACCCCGCAACAAAGTGACTAATGTAAGATAAATCAAGAACAATAATGGTAGCGGGGGCTGGATTCGAACCAACGACCTTCGGGTTATGAGCCCGACGAGCTACCAGACTGCTCCACCCCGCAACAATCCGAGTAATATAACGAAAGTATGGGAACAAGTCAAGGATTATTTTAAAAGCCGAGTTTGTAATCTTTCCCGGGCAGTATCCTTGTGCGGTCAGGCTTCCGGTATTGTTTTTTAAGAGCAAGTGCGAGTTCTTCGGGGCTTGCGGTGGCAGTACCCACCTTGCCCACGACAATGCCTGCGGCTGCGTTGGCAATGGCTGCGCTTTCTTCATAACCTGCGCCCGCAGCAAGGGCAAGGCCGAGGATGGAAATGACAGTGTCACCTGCACCGGATACGTCAAACACCTGGCGGGCCAGGGATGCTATCCTTATGGGTTCCTTGTTCTGCTCAAACAGCATCATTCCGGCCTTTCCGCAGGTGACGACCAGCCGTTCAAGGTCGGCAAGGGCCATGATTGCGTTTCCTGCCCGGATCAGGTCCTGGTCGGTTCTGATATCAATGCCTGCGGCAAGGCCCGCCTCCTTTTGATTTGGTGTCAAAATAGATACCCTGCTGTACTTTGTGAAGTCAAGGCCCTTGGGGTCGGCAAGGACTGGGATGCCGTGGGCTCGTGCAATGGCAACGGTCTCCCTCACAAGTTCCCGGGTGACAAGACCCTTTCCATAATCGGAGATTATGACTATATCCACCCGGCAGGCTGCCCCTTTGATAAACGAGATCAGCCGGTTCAGGGTTTCACTTGAGATATCTTTTTTGGTTTCCCGGTCGATTCTCAACACCTGCTGGCTGGAGGCGATAACCCGGGTTTTTCTGGTGGTGGGCCGGTCTGGCTCGTCAATTATGCCTCCAGTATCAACCCCGAGGTCGTTAAATTTGTCAAGCATCAACCGCCCGGTCGTTCCAGTGCCTGCCGTTCCAACGACCGAAACCGCAGCACCCATGGCCACAAGGTTGTTGATGACATTGCCGGCGCCTCCCAGGGTGGAGGTCTCCCTTTTAACGGACACGATGGGAACCGGTGCCTCCGGGGAGATACGATCCACCTCTCCCCAGAGATACTCGTCGATCATAAGATCCCCGAGAACTAAAGCCTTTATCGTTTTAAATGCCTTGAGGTCGATTGTCATTCTATAGTAGAGATCCGATCATTGTCTTGAGTTCCTCATAGGTTCGGGTTACCTTGAACTGGGGGAATTCTTTGACAACGTTGTCGGGGGGCATGAAAAAGAAGCCGTGGTCTGCCTCTTTAAGCATTGCGGTGTCATTGTAAGAATCCCCAAAGGCAATTACCCGGTAGTTGAGTCCCTTGAATGCCTTTACCGCATGCTTTTTCTGGTTGTGCTGTCTTAACCTGTAGTCTGTTATCCTGCCTGAACTGTCAACAACCAGGCTGTGGCAGAAAAGGGCTGGAAATCCCAGTTTCCTCATCAGGGGGCGGGCAAACTCTTCAAAGGTGTCCGAG
The DNA here is from genome assembly GCA_034007745.1 of Desulfobacterium sp. Classification (GTDB taxonomy): domain Bacteria; phylum Desulfobacterota; class Desulfobacteria; order Desulfobacterales; family Desulfobacteraceae; genus Desulforapulum. The sequence continues at coordinate 216,247 of JAVEQI010000001.1, read as the reverse complement.
AGGATTATGATCTGGGTGCGCTCCCTTATCCAGGTCAGGGCCTCTTCTGCACCCTCCATGGGGTCGATGGTGTCTATTACGTCGGTGATGTCCTTTAGTTTAAGGCCGTGATGTTCCATTATGGTAAGTCTTTTTTCCATGAGCACATCATAGTCGGTAATATCCCGGGTTGTGAGTTTTAACTCCTCGATGCCGGTTCGCTGTGCAACGTTAATCCAGATTTCAGGGATAAATACTCCCTCAAGGTCGGAGCAGATAAGATCCATTCGGGTTCCTTTCTTTTATAAAAAACTCCCGTCAAAAGGCTGCCATTGGCGGGAGATCAATGTTTGTTGAGGCCGTAGGTTTAATTGCTGCAGGCCTCTTCGATTCGAATCACCACGGGGGGATTCATGGTCGAGTCAAGGGCGGCAATTTTTTTCAATGCCTTCTGGGCGTTCTCTTCCTTTGCGATATGTGTGATCATTACAATGGGAACCGAGCCGTTGCATTGACGTCCCTTCTGGTGGACGATTTTGATGCTGATCCCGCATTCTCCAAGAATGCCGGATATCTTTGATAGGACACCCGGCTGATCTGCTGCTTCAAATCTGAAGTAGTAGGGAGTGTTGATCTCCTTTAAGCAGAGCAGGGGAATCTTTCTGATGTTGGCTTCAGGGTAGCCAAGGATCGGAATCCTGTGGCTGGCCCCGGTCATGATGTTTCTTACGATGTCGGAAATGTCGCTGACAACTGCGCTTGCCGTCGGCATCATGCCTGCACCGTGGCCGTAGAGCATGGTCTCGCCGGTTGCATCTGCGTCAATTACCACGGCGTTCATGGAACCATCTACGTGGGACAGGGGGTTGCTGTCGGGAATCATGGCAGGATGCACCCTTGCCGCAACCTTGGTGGAACTGTTCCTGCTGATGGCAAGAAGCTTGATTGTATAGCCGAATTCCCTTGCAAATTCAATGTCCATGGGGGTGATTTTGCTTATTCCCTCCACATGGATGTCGTCCAGGTTTATCTCCATGCCGTAGGCTAGGGCGTTGAGGATGGCAAGCTTGTGGGCCGAATCATACCCTTCCACGTCAAGAAAGGGGTCTGCCTCTGCAAATCCAAGGGCCTGGGCCTCTTCCAGGGCCTTGTCAAATGAACAGCGCTCGTTGGACATTTTGGTCAGTATATAGTTGCAGGTGCCGTTGAGAATACCTGTGATGCCGTTGATTCGGTTCCCCACCAAGGATTCCCGCAGGGTCTTTATGACGGGCATACATCCGCCGCAGCTTGCCTCAAAGCCTATCTCCACGTTGTTTTTAACGGCAGTGGAGACCAGCATGTTCCCAAAGCTTGCCAAAAGGGCCTTATTGGCCGTGACAACATGTTTACCGTTTTTAAGGGCCCTGAGTATGAAATCCTTGGCAATGCCCTTACCTCCGATGGCTTCAACCACAATATGGATCATAGGATCATCCAGCACGGTGTTGGCGTCTGTGATGAAAACTCCCTCATCGAACACGACTCCCCTGTCCGTGGTAGTATCTAAGTCCGCAACGTATTTCAGGTTAAGCCGGGCACCGATGCGTGACTCCAAAAGGGCCTGTTTTTCGATGAGAAGCTTTGCGACTCCGGTGCCTACGATCCCGCATCCAAGGATGCCGATCTCTATGTTCTTCATGGGCATAAAATTACTCTCCAATCCCTGTGCCGTTCTGCCCGGCAGGTCATCAAAAAAAAGTTAAAACAAAAATAAAATCAAGAATAAAATCAAAATTAGATTCTTAAATACAATACAAGTTAAGCCATGTCAAAAAAGTTTTGACTTTTACCTGGAATAGGGCTATCTTCTAAGTTTGAATTGACCAGATAAGTGACTAAAAAAAGGGGTGTTTCCATGGGTGCGTCTTTGACATATGCCGATGCTGGTGTTGATATAAACAAGGCAAACGATCTTGTGAATACGATTAAAAAATTTGCAAAGGCCACACCTAGATCAGGTGTCATGGGAGAAATCGGCGGTTTTGGCGGTCTTTTTTCCCTGAATCTGACCAATATTTCCAATCCGGTTCTTGTGAGTTCCACGGATGGTGTCGGCACCAAGCTTAAAATTGCATTCATGATGGACAAGCATGACACAATCGGAATTGATCTTGTGGGAATGGTGGTCAACGACATCGTCGTTCAGGGTGCCCGGCCTCTTTTTTTCCTTGATTATCTGTCCATGGGACACCTTGATAACCGGGTGGCTGCAAGTGTGATCCAGGGAATAGCCAACGGCTGCATAGAGGCGCAATGTGCCCTTATCGGTGGTGAAACCGCTGAAATGCCGGGGATGTATCTTGACGGTGAGTATGATCTGGCAGGTTTTTCCGTGGGACTTGTGGATAATTCCAAGATCATTGATGGATCGGGCATAAGAAACGGCCACCGGCTTATAGGTATTGCATCGTCGGGACTTCACAGCAATGGCTACTCCCTTGTCAGAAAGATATGTTTTGAAAAGTGCGGCTATGATGTTACAACCCATATCCCGGAGTTTGGCACAACCCTGGGCGAGGTGCTGTTAACCCCCACCCGTATTTATTGTCAGCTTCTCCTCGGCCTTGCGCGGGATCTGCCAATTCACGGTCTTGCCCACATCACCGGTGGCGGTATTGACGAAAATATCATTCGGATAATACCCGAATCATGCAAGGTGATTATCGAAAAGGCAAGCTGGGAAGTTCCCCCTGTTTTTCAGTTCCTCCAGAATGCCGGCTCCGTGTCTGACCGCGAGATGCATCGAACCTTTAACAACGGAATCGGCATGATTGCCGTTGTGCCCGAAGCGTCTGCCCAGGACGTTCTTGACCGGCTTGCGGCCATGGATGAAAAGGCTTTTCTCCTGGGTGAAATCTGCGGACGAGAAAGCTCGGAATCCCAGGTTGAGTGGAAATAATCGGCACATCCCCAACAAACAGTGAAATTGCGTCGGCTGCAATGCATCGACGCAATTGTTCAACAAATTTAAAAAATAAAAAGTTATGATCATTCTGGGTATTGAATCCTCATGTGACGATACAGCCGCCGCGGTTGTGTCTGATCAGAATATTGTCCTGTCATCGGTTGTTTCCTCCCAGATTGAGGTCCATCACAGGTATGGCGGTGTGGTTCCTGAGCTTGCGTCCCGCATGCACATAGAGGCCATATCCCCGGTGGTTGCAGGGGCTGTTGAACAGGCCGGGATAACCCTGGATCAGATAGAGGGTGTGGCTGTCACCCGGGGGCCGGGGCTCATCGGCGCCCTCCTTGTGGGGTTCAGCTTTGCCAAGGCTTTTGCCTGGGCAAGAAACATTCCCTGGACAGGAGTGAATCACCTTGAGGGCCATATCTATTCAACCCTTCTGTCCGATGATCCCCCGGAATTCCCCTTTACCGTTCTTCTTGCCTCGGGCGGTCATACCAGCATCTTCCATGTGGCATCCCAGGATCGGTTTGAACTGCTTGGTCAGACCCGGGACGACGCAGCGGGTGAGGCCTTTGACAAGGTCGCCAAGATGCTCAGCCTGGGATATCCAGGCGGTGCAGTTGTCGAGAAGCTTGCGGCCAAGGGCGATCCCTGTCTGATAGATTTCCCAAGGGCCCTTCTGGACAGGGAGGGGTTTGATTTCAGCTTCAGCGGTTTAAAATCCTCAGTCGCTCGGTATATCCAGTTGAACGGCGAAAACCTAATTGAGATGATGCCCCACATTGCGGCCGGCTTCCAGGCTGCTGTGACGGATGTGCTTGTATTTAAGCTCATTCAGGCGGCCCGTAAAACACGATCTTCCCGGATCGCCATTGCGGGCGGAGTCTCTGCAAACAACTATCTTTCTGCAAGGATGAAAAAAGAGGCGGCAGAAAACGGCATGACTCTCTATCTTCCGCCAAGGTCCTTTTGCGGTGACAATGCCGCCATGATTGCGGCAAGGGGACACAGGCTCATCCTCCAGGGTGATCTCTGTCAGCTTGACAGTGATGTCTTTTCCAGAACCAGGTATTTGTAAATCCATATGTCCTGACGGACACAGTGCAATGAAGCTCGATAATGTAAGCTCGGGGTCAGTGTCGGGGCTCCCCTTGCGGGTGCCCTTTGTGATTACCCGATGAATCGTTTTTTTAAACGAGTAATTCTTTCAAGGGACTCGCCCGCCATCCCAAAGAGCCGTTCGTCTTTTCTCGTTTGTTCTTCGATCTCCTTCACAGTCATTTCAATGTCCGGTCCTGAATGACAGATCAGTGCAAGATCTATGTCGGACTTTAGGATCTGGGTGATACAGGTGGGGATATCCTGTTTGATCGCTTTCATGTCAAGATCGTCGGTCATGGAGACTCCCCTGAATCCGATTTTTTTTCTTAGAAGGGTGTGGGCAATATTGGGGGAGAGGCTTGCAGGCCAGACCGGATCAAGTCCCGGGTAGAGAATGTGGGAGAGCATTATTGTGGCCACCTCTGCCTCTACGGCCCGGACAAAGGGCACAAGGTCGCTTGTTTCTATAAGATCCCAGTCGGCATGGAGAACCGGCAGTTCAAAGTGTGAGTCGATAACAGTCCTTCCAATGCCGGGAAAATGCTTTGCACAGGCCATGATGCCGTTTTTTTGGAGAGTTTCGATCACACAACCGCCAAGGTCAGCCACCTTTTGGGGACCACCGGGAAAGGCCCTTGACTCCATGATGCTGTCAAATCCTTCGGGAACCACATCCATCACAGGGGCAAGGTTGAGGTTGATACCCACCCGATGTAACTCTTCGGCCATGGAAACGGCAAATGTCCTTGCCTTTTCCTGGGTGGAAATGGTTGGGTTTCCTGGAAATGTTTTAAAGATAGGAGCCTTGAGTCTTGCCACAACCCCGCCCTCCTGGTCTATGGCAATGAACAGGGGGGGGAGTCCCTCGGCCCTTGCACAGGCCTGGGACTGGTCGCACAGATTTTTCACCTGGGCCGGGGTCTCAACGTTCAGGGTAAAAAGAATCAGCCCTCCAATCTTGAGGTTTCTGATGAGGTGCTCAACCTCGTCGTTGAATTGCGTTCCTGTGAAGCCTGCCATAACTCTCTGGCCTGCAAGTTCCCTGTCCGTGATATTTTTGTGGTTCATGGTTTAATTGCCTTGACTTGGTCTGCCGGTGATAATAGTTAATGAAATTTGTCCATAAGGTCCATAGTTGAGATAACTACCATGAAATTGAAAACATTTAAATCAGATTTTATTCTCCTTTTGACCGCATCCATTTGGGGGCTTGCCTTTGTGGCCCAGAGAATGGGTATGGATCATGTGGGGCCATTTACATTTAACGGGCTTCGGTTTGCCCTTGGGGGGTTCTCCCTGCTGCCGTTTCTTCTGGTTGGATTGAAAAGGCGAAGGAACAGGATCAAGGTGATTGCCGAGCCTGATTTAAAGGAAATTCTAGGGGGAGGGCTTCTTTCTGGACTGATCCTTTTTTGCGGCTCATCCCTGCAGCAGGTTGGACTTGTCTATACTACAGCCGGGAAAGCCGGGTTTATCACGGGGCTTTACGTTGTCCTTGTTCCTGTTTTAGGGCTTATATGGAGGCAAAGTGCTGGAACAGGCACCTGGCTCGGTGCGGTGATGGCTGCCGCAGGTCTTTATCTGCTGAGTGTGACCGAACAGATGACCATGGAGTTTGGTGATGTGCTGGAGCTTATCGGCGCAGTTTTCTTTGCCCTCCATGTTATTATCATAGGGCGGCTCTCCCAGAGGATCGATACGGTGAGTCTCTCGTTTGTCCAGTGCATGCTCTGTTCAATCTTAAGCTTGATCACTGCACTTGCCTTTGAGAAGATTTCCCTTGCCGGAATACGGCTTGCGGCCTTCCCCATTTTTTATGGGGGTGTTTTTTCCGTTGGCATTGCCTATTCCCTCCAGATTTACGGTCAGAAGGGAAGCCATCCGGCCCATGCGGCAATTCTTCTGAGTCTTGAGTCGCTGATTGCCGCAATTGGCGGATGGCTGATTTTGAACGAGTTCCTTTCCGGTCGAGCCCTGGCTGGATGCGGGCTAATGATGTCGGGGATGCTTGTTTCTCAGCTTTATCCCTATAGGGTATCCATTGGCGCCTGGCTCCAGAACCGCCTCTACCAGAAAAAGAGTAAAGGATAGGAAATCAGCCTAATGCCTGATGTCCTGGAGGGCCTTTTCAAGGGTCGTTGTAATCCGTCTGGAATCCTCTGAGACCTCTTTGAGAAGGGCTGCCGCTTCCGGCTGGTTTTCATCGGCCGCTTTTTCTGCCCACGACTCATAGGTCTGTTGATGGCTCTTGTTGTGGTCTATCCAGTGGCCTATGAGAATGGCGAGCTTGCCGTCAAAGGTAAGTTCTTCCTTGTTGCCGGGTTGGTCGTGGGTGTGTTCGTGGTCGTGGGTATGACCGTGGGTGTGGGGCTTTTCGTTCTCTTCATGTTTATGAGCATGATTGTGGTGGCTGTGTTCGTGGTCGTGATTCATTTAGCTGACTCCATTTAGATGTTGTTTAATAGGGCAAATATTTTCACAGGCATCAGACGGCATTTCCTTTACTCTTCACCCGGACCGTAACTGGCAAATTTTTCCACAACCTTCGTCATTTCATTATCACTTAGAATTATCGGCGTGCCGATAGCTTCGGCTTGAAAGCACAGTCGCGCCACGAGTTCGATCTCTTCTGCCGTGTTAAAGGCCCGTTTCATCGTGGTTCCAACAGCCACGAGGCCGTGGTTGGCAAGTAGAACTGCATTGTAATTCTGGATGGAATTTGCGACAGCAATGGCAAGAGCCTCGGTGCCAAAGGTGGCGTAGGGTGCCAGGGGAACCTTGTTGCCTGAAAAACCCACAAGATAGTGAACTGCGGGGATCTCCCTGTTAAGGCAGGCATAGGTGGTTGCATAGGTGGAGTGGGTGTGGACCACGGCAGAGATATCCTGGCGCTTCTGGTAAAGAGCGAGGTGGAAACCGATTTCGCTGGATGGTTTGTTGTTTCCATCCACCACCCTCCCGTCGGGAGCAAGGACAAGGATGTCTTCGGGTGAAAGGTCAGGGTATTCAATTCCACTCGGGGTGATGGCAATTAGATTCTTTTGCCTGTTAAACAGGCTTAAATTGCCTCCGGAACCGGTGGTCAGGTTCGCTTTGAGCATTCGGTTGCCAAAGATGACGATGGCTTCTCGTTCCTGGTAAAGTATCATGTTAAAAATTGATACACCGCCCTTGATTGCTTTGCAACAATTATTCGTCCTATGCTGGATATTTGACCTGGTGGGCATAATTAGCTGCTAGGGGTTAGGTGTCAGGTTTTAGCTGTTGTAAAATAGCGCTGGTGTTGATATTGAAACAATAAAAAATGAGGAGAGATTTCACCATGAGAATCAAACAAATAATCAAAGATAAAATTGTCCATTCATTATACATCCTATCCATGTCTGCTTTACTTGCCCTCTTTTGCAGCCTTCCCGTTATTGCAGAAACGGGTTACGTGTCAGACATGCTTTTGCTTACCATGCGAAGCGGTCCAGGAGATAAATATTCTGTCATCAAGACCTTGCCCAGCAATACTGAGGTTGAAATTCTGGAAAAAAAGGGTACCTATTTTCGGGTTCGTTCCAAGGATGGTGATGAGGGATGGGTTCAGGGCAGCTATATAATTTATGATCTTCCCGCAGCACTGGTGGTTGACCGCTTGGAAAAAAAGATAAAAGAGCTTGAGAAGGTCAACAATGAATTCACCCAGGAGAGGTCTTCCCAGCCAGAAAGTGTCGGGGCTATACGCGAGGAGTACCAGGCGAAGCTTGCCGCCCTTGAATCGTCCATGGGGGGAGAGGTAAAGGACAGCGCGGCTCTTATTGAGGAAAATAAAACCTTGAAAGAGGAAAATCTGACACTCACATCGGAACTAAAGAAGTTTAAAGATGCCAGCAGGGATTATTTAAAAACCGTCATGTTGAAGTGGTTTCTTGCCGGTGCAGGGGTGTTGGTCGTTGGATGGATCATTGGGCGAAGTATGGGCAGCGGTCGAAAAAAATACCATTATTAGCGGGGGATGCCATAAAGGGCGCCCCTAAGGGCCGCCCTTACACTGGCTCAGACTTTGCTGGTTATGCCTTAAAAGTTAAAGAGTCTGGTGAAAGTTCTTTCAGATTTTTTTCAGCTGTCTGTTTTTTCGCCTTGGAGGCTGCAAGAACCATGGCTTCTGCATGGGTTGCATAGGTGGGATTCTCCTTGTGGCTGTGCTGTTCCAGCACTTTTTCCAATCCCTGGGCAAAAATAGCCCGGCCAAGGGGAGTGCGTGTTATGACCGTTGTGAAACCTGCATCGGCACCGATTCCGCCAAAGGAGATATCGGCAAATTCAGCAGAAAAATCGTTGCAATATCGGCATGCAGGCCGCTTTATTGATTCAAGGGCGCTGATGGGGATCTCCCGTATCTCTCCTGTGGCAAGTCTGAGAAGAAAATTTTCCTTGATATTTATCTTCTCAATGTCGTGATAATCAAATTTATACTCCTTTTCAAGTTTATGAAAGCTTTCCTTGGTAATGGTGAAGTTTCCTGAGCACAAAAGCCCGAGGCAGAGAACAATACTGTCTGCAGGAACTACACCAAGGGCCTGCATTCTCCTGATTGTGTTTACCTGACAGGGTGTTCCTACAAAGGCGATTCGTTCAAGGCCTTCCCTCCGGATTTCGGCAAGGGCCTTGATGGATGGAGAAAAGGTGGAGTATTGTTCACCAAAGGTTTCCATACCCTGGGAAAGATTGAAGTGACTTCCGGCTGCATCTAAAAGCTCTTCCTTTGTGGTTGCAAGCCAGGGTTCCCGGCCCGTGTCTGTGCTTCTCGAAACAATTGCTCCGTTGATCTTTCCCGTTTCAAAGAGATGGACGAGCAGGGCCGTGACCACACCGCCATCGGTTCCTGACTCCCGGATAATGAGATCTCTTGCCCTTGCAACCGAGGTTCCGATAGTTTTACCGGCAGGGGCTTCCCAATGGGCGGCCTGTTTTATCTCCTGGTCAAGTACGCCGGTTTCTGGGCAGATCATGTAGCAGATGCCGCATTCAATGCATTTTTCTATGTCTGCAAAAACCGGTTTACCCTCGTGGTCTGTTTTAAGCGCTCCATAGTTGATGGCAGAACAAAAGGTAACGCAACCTCCGCAATAGTGGCACTTTCCCGGTTTTTGTACTTCCTGGATAAGGTTAAAAAAGGTTTTCATAGTCACCTCCGGTTGGTAGACAGCTGTTAGCTGTTAGTATAGTTGTTATTGGTGCTTAACTTCATTGTATTTTGATTCATTGTTATGCAATGGATGTGCCTGTTGGAAGAAAATATGCAAAAGAGTGCTGAGCTTGTTGTTATAGGCTCCTTTTTCGAAACTTTTGTCAGAACTTTAATTGGAAAAAGGTGATGGTGTCAATTTTTGTTGACTTGTTTCGGTCAATTTAGTTGACAAGTCCATATGAATCCAGATCTCATGGCTTGTGTAGAACCCTTGCGGAAAAGGCCATGCAGTCAAGCAGCACCAAGGGCAATCCCGTCTCACTAGTTTTTGACGATATCCTGACCTTGGTGGCAGAGATGGCCGGCGTCAATCCGGGATGAGCCATTTGTTCTTCTTTGCGACCTGGGAATATAAAGTCAAGGGCCTGTGCCTTTGGTTCCTTTTAACTTGACATGCAGTGCCTTTTGTCACTATTTTCATGAGTCAGATCGGGTTTGTGATTATTATCGGCCCTGTCATGGGGCCTGTCATAAAATTTAAAGTTTGTTTAAAGATTATTTAAAGGGGGGAGAGATAATGAACGAGCACGCTCAGTCAAAAGAAAAGGTTTGGGTTAACGCCTATGATCCGGGAGTTCCTGAATCTATTGATTATGAAGAGGTCTTAATACCAGGGTATCTCGAACGATCAGCCCGGAATTTTCCGGGAAACACGGCTCTTATCTTTGAGGGGTATAAGCTCTCCTTTGCTGAAGTAAATGCAATGGTCGATACCTTTGCAGGGGTTTTAAGGCAGATGGGCGTCAAAAAAGGCGATAGTGTCAGCATCCTTCTTCCCAACGTAATCCCCTGTGTGGTTGCCTACTATGCCATTTTAAGGATAGGTGCCATTGCCGTTATGAACAACCCGCTCTATTCAGATCGGGAATTGCTGCACCAGTTTAACGATTCCGGCTCAACCCTGGTTGTCACCATTGATCTTCTGGTGGAGAGGATGAAGGCCCTGAAGGGTAAAACCCCTATAAAAACAATTATCTATACCAGCCTTGGTGATTATCTTCCTTTTGCCAAGAGGCTTCTCTTTCCCCTGGTCGCAAAGAAGAGAAAACTTGCTGTTGATGTACAGCCGGGGCCTGATCTTTATTCTTTCAAAGCTCTTCTGGAGAAAAATAAGCCTGAGAACCCAGGTGTTCAGATCAGCTTTGATGACCCTGCCATGTACCAGTACACTGGCGGCACTACAGGTGTGTCCAAGGGTGTGGTCCTAACCCATAGGAATCTGAGCTGCCAGGTGCAGCAGCTCAAAGCTTGGTTCCCCATGTTCAAGATGGGGGCAGCCACCATGCTAGGGGCGCTTCCCTTTTTCCATGTGTTCGGGCTCTCCACCTCCATGAACTTTGCCATAGCCATGGCCTGGGGCAATATCCTTGTGCCTAAACCCCAGCCGGAACCCTTGCTTGAAGTCATTTCAAAGTTCAAACCCACATTCGCGCCTCTGGTTCCTACCATGTACATCGGCATGCTCAACCACCCGAATATCGGGACAAGTGATCTGACAAGCCTCAAGGGTTCTTTCTCAGGAAGCTCTCCCCTCCCTGTTGAGATTATAGCTGAATTTGAAAAGCTGACAGGAGCGACTATCGTGGAAGGGTTCGGACTTACCGAGTCTTCTCCTGTGACCCATGTAAACCCCTTTCAGGGGACAAGGAAGCCCGGCAGCATCGGGCTTCCAATATCGGATGTGGAGTGCAGAATTGTCAGCCTTGAGGATGGGGTGACAGATGTTGTCCCAGGAGAACCAGGCGAACTTTTTATACGGGGCCCCCAGGTCATGGAGGGGTATCTTAACCGTCCGGATGAGACCAGGGCCACTCTGACCGAGGATGGCTGGCTTCACACAGGTGATGTGGCCACCATGGACGCGGACGGTTATTTCTACATTGTGGACAGGATAAAGGACATGATCATCTCCGGCGGTTACAATGTCTATCCAAGGGATATAGAAGAGGTTCTTTACGAACACCCCAAGGTTCAGGAGGCCTGCTGTGTCGGCATTCCCCATCCCAAGAGAGGAGAGGCCGCAAAGGTGTTTATCGTGCTAAAACCGGGCGAAAAGGTTACTGAAAGGGAGATTCTTGATTTTTGCTCAACAAGACTTGCAAAGTACAAGTGGCCGGTGGAGGTTGAGATCCGGGAGGACCTTCCCAAATCTGCGGTGGGCAAGATTCTTAAAAAGGACCTCAGAGATTAGGACATCATCAGACCTCAATCCCTGGTCCTGTCATGGTCCTGTCATGCCTGCATCGATAAAGAGTTAAACATCCCAAGGGTAGGTATGGTATGAAATTAAGACTGATCGTCCTGGTGCTTGCCCTTCTTGCCTTTCTTTCCGCATCAACCGGGGGATGGCTGTATTACTATTCCTTACGTCAGAGCGCCGTTCATGATGCAGAAAATTATGCAGATGCAAGGCTTGAGCTTTTACGGCGCCAGGTCAATCTTTTCTTGTCCGAACATATTCGGCCGGTAAAGGCCCTGGCCGGTCTCAAGGAGCTGAGAATAGTTCTTGAAAAAAACGACGACTCCTCCATGGCTCAACTGAATCCGATTCTGGACAACTTTGCCTTTTCCCTGGGGCTTGATACCTGCTATCTGATGGATCGGCAGGGCAAAACCGTGGCAAGCTCCAACCGAAACCGGACAGACAGCTTTGTCGGGGAGGATTTTTCCTTTCGCCCCTATTTCACGGAGGCAATTTTGGGAAACCCTTCAACCTATATTGCCCTGGGTGCGACTTCCCATAAAAGGGGCGTGTACTACAGTCATCCCGTGTATGACAGGGAAAAAACCAGTATTATCGGAGTAGCTGTGATTAAATCTCCGGTTGAGCTTGCCGAGTCAAAACTCTTTACCGATTCTGAAGATCTTCTTCTGGTAACAGACCCCAATGGCATGGTCTTTATTTCCAACAAGGAGGGTTTTTCTTTCAAGTTTTTGTGGAAGCTTGATCCTGAAATCATTCAGAGGATAGAAGATTCAAAGCAGTTTGGTAAAGGTCCCTGGCCCTGGGCAGGTTTCCGCCGTGAAAAGAACGATCACGTGTCAGATAATAAAGGGGTGGACTATCTTTTTTCAGCCCTGGAGCTTGACACCCATCCCGGCTGGAAGGTGATTCACCTCAGGGATTATGGAGAGATCGGACGCCATCTTGCAGATCCATTTTTAAAGGTGGTGGGGCCTGTTGTCCTGATCGTTTCTATTTTCATCGGGATTTCAGTGCTGATCCTGTACAGGATTGCACTTCAGGAGATATTGAGGAGAAAGAGGGTGGAGAGGGAATTGCGGTTCAGCGAAGAGCGTTACCGGGATATCTATCATAAAACCCCTGTGATGCTTCATTCCATAGATACCATAGGCAGGGTCATTCGGGTCAGCGATTACTGGCTTGAAAAAATGGGGTATGCAAGGGACGAGGTTATCGGCCGGGATCTTACGAGTTTTTATACCCCTGAGTCCCGGGGGTATGCCCTTGGGGTTGTATTTCCCGAGTTCTTCAGGACAGGTGTTTGCAAGGATGTTCCCTACACCTATCTGAAGAAGAACGGCGGACAGATCGAAATTATGCTTTCCTGTCATGGGGTGAGGGATGAAAATAACAGGGTGGTTCGGTCCCTTGCCGTGAGTGTTGATGTGACGGAGAAGAATCAGGTGCAAAAGGCCCTTGAAGAGGCCACTCAAAAGCTTTCCACCTATTCCATGGACCTTGAAAAGCAGGTTCAGGAGAGGACGGTTGAGCTTAAAAAGGTCCGGGACAACTTAAGGCGGCTTTCGGGAGGCATCATGGAGGCCCATGAGATTGAACGGGGTGCCCTTGCAAGGGAACTCCACGATCACCTGGGCCAGGTTCTTACGGCCCTCAGGATCGATGCCGTGTGGATTGCCAAACACCTTGCCCCAAGGGATGAAGATGCAGCTGTCAGGGCCGGTCGCATCTCTTCGCTTATCGATGACACCATAGAGGATGTAAGGGACATGGCCTTCCGGTTGAGACCGGGTGTGCTCGATGACCTGGGGCTTGTGGAGGCCCTGGAGTCCCTGACCGGGGATTTTGAAAAACGTTCTGACATTACCTGTGTGTTCCAGAGTTCAAACCTTCCAGAGATCGATGTAACCCTTGCCACAGCCCTTTACAGGATTGCCCAGGAGGCGTTGACCAATGCCATCCGTCATTCAGGCGGTTCCATTGCAGAGCTCTCCCTTTCCGTGGAAGGAGAGCGCCTGGTGTTGACGATCAAGGATAACGGGGTTGGATTTGTCCTTGATGACGCTGACGAGGCCGAGGGTTTCGGGCTTGCCGGGATGAAGGAGAGGGCCACCCTGGCCGGCGGTAATCTCGAGATTGATTCGGGCCCGGATCGGGGAACCACGGTCTCATGCTTTGTTCATTTCCGGGAGGAAAAATCATGATCAGGGTATTGCTTGCAGATGATCACAAAATCGTTAGGGAGGGGCTTCGCAGGATCATCGAAGAGAGCGGCGAGATGGAGGTGGTGGCCGAGGCTGAGGATGGTAACGGTGCTATAAAAGGTGCCCTTGCGTCAAAACCCGATGTTGCGGTTATTGATATCTCCATGCCGGGTCTTGACGGGCTTGAGGTGACCGACATGCTCAAGCGCAGTACCCCGGGGCTGCCCGTGCTGATTTTAACCATGCACGATGAGGAGCAGTATGTGATCAAGGCCGTGGAGATCGGAGCCATGGGGTACGTGACCAAACAGTCTGCGCCTGAACAGCTGGTGGACGCCATCAAAAAACTTCACTCGGGAGGCCGGTATCTGACTGAAAAGGCCAGCGAGGCTTTGGCCTTGAGGGTTGTCAGGGGGGATAAGTTTCGTTCGGCTGCAGATTCACTGTCCATGCGTGAACTCCAGGTACTTCGAAAGCTCGCCCTTGGCCAGACCAACCATGAAATAGCCGCAAGCTATAACATCAGTGTCAAGACCGTTGATACCTATCGGGCGAGGGTATTAAAAAAGCTCAACCTGAGAAACAATGCCGAACTGTCAAGGTTTGCCATTAAAAACAAAATCGTTGAACTTTAGATGTTTAGAAAAACAGCATTTTTCTTTGTGTCGAGCCAATCCCTGTGCTACTATTTTAATTTTTTTGGTAAGTGTGCTTTTTTTTGTTTTTTTGACACTTAATGAAGGGTATTTAGAAGACTGACATGGAAGAGAAAAATTACACCTTTGAATTTGGCGATTATGGTGAGACCACAGGAGTTCAAATCCACACAAGCGGCTCCGATGTTCTTCGGTACAACAATATCAGCAAGGGAACAGCCTTTACCAAGCAAGAGAGGCAAAAGCTTCATCTTTCGGGGTTTCTCCCCCCCAGGGTAAAGGATCTCAAGGATCAGATAGCCTCATCCCTCAAGATCATTGACGACAAGGGGAGTGACCTTGAGCGATTTGTCTATATCCGCAGTCTGTTTGACAGAAACGTCACCCTTGCCCATGGGGTAATTGCAACAGATATACCAAGATATTTGAGCATCATCTATACACCCACGGTTGGCCTTGCCTGTCAGAACTATTCGTCCATGTTCAGAAGGGCCAGCGGGATTCATTTTTATCCCGGCAATATCGACCAGGCGGAAGAGATTCTGAGACGCTACAGCGACCGGGATATTCGTGTTTCGGTTGTGACCGACAACCAGGGAATCCTCGGCATTGGTGACCAGGGCGTAGGCGGTATTGCCATCTGTCTCGGCAAACTTATGCTCTATACCCAGGGGGCGGGGATTGCTCCCTGGCATTGTCTACCCATCTCCCTTGATGTGGGAACCGATAACCAGGCGCTCCTGGATGATGTAAATTATCTGGGCTGGCGAAAACCCCGCTTAAAGGGCGCTGATTACCTTGATTTCATCAAGAAATTTGCTCGGGCATTCAAGGCTGTTTTCCCAAAGGCTTTGTGCCAGTGGGAAGATTTTTCAAAGCAGAACGCCTTTACCATCAAGGATGTTTATCTGAGTGATCTTATCTCCTTCAACGATGACATCCAGGGTACTGGTTCCATCGCCCTTGCAGGCATCCTTGCGGCCATGAAGGCTAAAAAGGAGAGGCTTGTCGACCAGGTGTTTCTGATCAATGGAGCCGGTGCAGGTGGTATCGGTATTGCCGAACAGATCGAAACCGAACTTATACAGGAGGGGCTTGACGGGGTTGAGGCGAGGAAACGGATTTTTACCATGGACAGCAGGGGGGTTGTTGCCACGGATCGCGCCCTTGAGCCCTACAAGGAAAAGTTTGCAAAGGACCCTGCCTCCCTCCCATGGATTGCTTCACCCGGAGAAAACACCCTTGTCAACGTTATCAGGAACGAAAAGGTTACTGTTCTCATCGGCACCTCAGGTCAGCCCAAGACTTTTACCAGGGAGGTGGTTCTGGCCGTGGGTGAAAATACCGAAAGACCGGTTATTTTGCCCCTAAGCAACCCCACCAAAAATGCCGAAGCTTTTCCCCAGGACGTTTATGACTGGACAGACGGCAAGGCTCTGGTTGCCACGGGAAGTCCCTTTAATCCGGTAACCCTTGGGAATCAGAAGATCCGGGTCGGCCAGATGAACAACGCCTTTGTCTTTCCTGGCGTGGGTCTCGGGATCATTGCTTCTGGTGCCCGTGAGGTGCTTCCCACCTTTTTCTCTGCCGCAGCCCATGCTATTGCCGAGTATGTATCTGAGCAGGACATTGAGGCCGGCATCCTCTGTCCGCCCCTGGAGGATCTGAGAAAGATTTCTCTCAAGGTGGCAAAGTATGTGGGAGAAGAGGCAATCCGCGGCAATGTTGCAGGCGAGTGCGCATACAGCAGGTATCAGCACAACAATGACCCGGAAAGGCTGAACACCTTGATCGAGAAGATGTGCTGGAATCCGGAGTATCTTCCCATCCTTTAGATTAATATAACCCACACGCCCTAAGGGACATTAGTTTCATTCCGCCCCCTTTGGTTATCCTGACCGGAACGCAAAACGTCGGGGGTCATTTTGACACTTCTTAAACATTTCGACCCTTTGGTTTTGAATGTTCCGGTCAGGAAAACCAAAGAGAGCTCTAAAGTCGAGGCTCCTTTCTTGTTTCAAGTTTCAAGTTTCTTGTAGGGAGTTTCATATAACCCCCATGTCCTGCGGACACAACAAAGCATGAAACTTGAATTAGGACTGAACTTTGTTTCTTGTCTCTTGTTTCAAGTTTCTTGAATAGTGTTGACATTCCATGTTATTTTGTTTATTCCCCCTCGTTCAGTTTTTTTACGGGAGGTATCCATTCCATGTCAGTTGTGTCCTTAAAAAATGTTTCCAAAAGCTATGATGACCATGTCGTGCTCAGCAATCTTAGTCTTGATGTTGTCAAGGGGGAGTTCCTTACACTTCTAGGTCCTTCCGGCTGTGGAAAGACAACTGTTCTGAGGCTCATAGCCGGTCTTGAAACCTGTGACCAGGGTGAGGTTTATATTGACGGTCAGGACCACACCCGTGTGCCTGCCTGGGACCGGGACGTGAACACCGTGTTCCAGAGCTATGCACTTTTCCCCCATATGACGGTGTTTGACAACATCGCCTTTGGGCTTAAATTAAAAAAGGTACCTTCGGGGGAGATTAAAACCCGGGTTACGGAAACCCTGGCCCTTGTAAAGCTCGCAGGGCTGGAAAAACGAAGGATTCAGAACCTTTCCGGGGGCCAGCAGCAGCGGGTGGCCATTGCCAGGGCCATTGTGAACGAACCCTTGATTCTGCTCCTGGACGAGCCGTTGAGCGCTCTTGATTACAAGCTTAGAAAGGAGATGCGCCTGGAATTGAGGCAGCTCCACAGAAAGCTTGGCATCACCTTTGTCTTTGTCACCCACGACCAGGAAGAGGCCCTGATCCTTTCCGACCGAGTGGTGGTGATGAATAACGGGAAGATTGAGCAGCAGGGTCCGCCCAAGGAGATCTATGAGGAGCCGAAAAATCGATTCGTTGCCGAATTTGTGGGTGAGAGCAACCTGTTTGAGGCCCGGGTGGTCGAGGTCGGACACAATACCCGGGTAAATACCGGGGAAGATATTCAAGATAGTACTCGAAATGATACCATGGAGATTCAGGTCCAGGGGATTGTGAAGACGGTCAAAAACCGCAAAAATCAAGCAAAGGGTGATGAGATCATGGTTTTGCTCAGACCCGAAGACATGATTGTCGAAAGGGGTGAACAGAT
This sequence comes from Desulfobacterium sp., assembly GCA_034007745.1. GTDB lineage: Bacteria > Desulfobacterota > Desulfobacteria > Desulfobacterales > Desulfobacteraceae > Desulforapulum. The sequence continues at coordinate 198,786 of JAVEQI010000001.1, read as the reverse complement.
CTGCCCTAACGGCTCTTTTCCCGGCCGGGTAGAGGAGATGATCTATAAGGGAACAACCGTGGATTTGATCATTACCCTTGATGACGGTAAAAAGGTGTTTATTCTGGAGTTCTTTAACGAAGAGTCTGAAACCATTTTTTATGATGTGGGAGAAAGGGTCTGCGTTTCGTGGATAGACGGCTGGGAGGTGATTCTTCCCCATGAATGAGACCAAGCTTTTTAAGCGTACGGCCATCAGCGTCAACATGCTCTGGATCTTTATTTTCGTACTTGTTCCCAACCTCATGGTGGTTGTCATAAGTCTTGTGGAGAGGGATGCGGTATCTTTTTTCCGGTGGGTTCCAACCCTTGCCAACTACCGGGACCTGTTTGATCCCATAATCGTAAAGGTCTTTATCAATTCCCTTGAATATTCGACGGTTACAACGGTTCTTACACTTGTCATCGGTTATCCGTTTGCCTGGTTCCTTTCCCGGGTACGCACACACAGGCGTTCGCTTTTACTCATGATGGTGATCGTTCCCTTTTGGACCAGCTCCCTGATCCGGACCTATGCCCTTGTGATACTCATGAAGGCCAACGGAGTTATAAATTCAACCTTGATCGCCCTTGGCCTGGTCAAGGGGCCGGTGTCGATTCTCTACACGGATATTGCCGTCTATGTGGGTCTTGTCTATTCTCTTTTACCGTTCATGATCCTGCCCCTTTATGCGGTCCTTGAAAAGCTTGATTACGGGCTCATCGAGGCGGCCCATGATCTTGGCGCCAGTAATTTCCAAACCTTCACGGGAGTGGTTCTGCCCCTTTCCCTTCCCGGGCTGATGGCCGGCTGCATCATGGTGTTTCTTCCATCCATGGGGCTTTTTTACATCCCGGACCTTCTGGGCGGCGCCAAATCCATGCTTGTCGGCAATTTCATCAAAAACCAGTTCCTGACTGCGGGCAACTGGCCGTTCGGGTCTGCGGCAAGCGTGTTTTTGATCGTTATCATGTTCATCATGATCGGCATCTATATGGCCGTCATGAAACGCCTTAACAGCTCGGTGATTCCATGAGGCGTTTCATAGGAGTCTCATGGCTTACGGCAGTTTATGCCTTTTTTTATATTCCCCTTTTGACCCTTATTGTCTACTCGTTCAACAGTGCAAGATTCACGACCGTGTGGAAGGGGTTCACCCTTGACTGGTATGTGCGGCTCTTTGAAAATCGTCAGCTTCTGGACGCATTTTTTAACTCCATGACAGTGGCGGTGGTTTCAAGCATCATTGCCACCGTCATAGGTACGCTTGGAGCCTTTGCCGTGAATCGCTACCGTTTTGCCGGCCGCAAGGTTTTTTTCGGGTTGGTCCATTCGGTGATGATGAGTCCTGACATTGTCATGGGAATATCCCTTCTCATGCTCTTTGTGCTCATGGGTGTTGAGACAGGTTTTCTGACCCTGCTTCTGGCCCATGTCACCTTTTGTCTGCCCTTTGTCATCGTGACGGTTCATGCACGCATCAGCGGGTTTGATCCCGCTGTTGTTGATGCGGCCCGGGATCTTGGTGCCGGAGAATTTGCGACTTTTTTCAGGATCATACTGCCCATGATCCTGCCGGCGGTCCTGGCCGGCTGGCTGTTGAGCTTTACCCTTTCCCTGGATGATGTTATCATCAGTTTCTTTGTGACAGGGCCTGAATTTGAAATTCTTCCCCTCAAGATCTACTCCATGGTACGCTTGGGGGTAAAGCCTGAGGTTAACGCCCTTTGCGCCATTCTTTTTTTGATTACCCTTGCTGCCGTGGCTTTGGCCCATTTTTTGGTAACTAAGGAGAGTAGGCAGTAGATAGTAGGTAGTGGGCAGTGGGCAGTGGGCAGTGGGTAGTGAAAAAGTTATTAGTTAACAGTAATTCTAATTATGGATATCAGAGTGGGGATACCGACTGTTGTTTCTAATGTAAAATTAAAATTAGAATAGCTGATTAGCTAACAGCTAAAAACTGACAGCTAACAGGAGGAAAAATATGATGAAGAGATGGATGATAATAGCGTTGATCGTTTTCTTGCCTGCAATTGCATTTGGGGCAAAGTCCAGCGTATACGTGTACAACTGGACCGAATATATGCCCGATGAGGTGATCGCAGCCTTTGAAAAAGAGACCGGCATCAAGGTGGTGTACTCAACCTATGAGAGCAACGAATCCATGTATGCCAAGGTCAAGCTCCTGAAGGGCAAGGGGTATGATCTGATTTTCCCCTCCACCTATTTTGTGCATAAAATGAGAAAAGAGGGGCTGCTTGCCCCTGTTGACCGCTCAAAGCTCACCCGCTTTAATAATCTTGATCCCCTTCTTCTGGATAAGCCCTATGATCCGGGAAATCTCTACAGCATTCCCTATGTGTGGGGATCCACGGCCATTGCCTATAATCAGGACCACGTTAAGAGGGAGAACGTCGTCTCGTGGAAGGATCTGTGGCGGCCGGAGTTTGAAAATCGCCTGGTCATGAACGATGATTTAAGGGAAGTCCTGGGCATCGGACTTATTGTCAATGGTTTTTCGGTCAATGATACTGATCCCGACCACATCAAGACGGCCTTTGAATCAATAAAAACCTTGATGCCCAACATCAGGGTTTTTTCCGGTGATTCTCCAAAACAGCCCCTTATGAACCTTGAGGTTTATGCAGGAATGATCTGGAACGGTGAGGCATACATGGCATCCCAGGAGTTCCCCGCCATCCAGTACACCTATCCCCGTGAGGGGGCTATTTTCTGGGTTGATTCCATGTGCATCCCGAAAAATGCCAAGAACGTGGACGCTGCCCACAGGTTTATTGACTTTATCCTGAAGCCTGAAATGGCAAAACTCATCTGTGAGTATGTGGGGTATGCACCGGCAAACAGCGCGGCAATGGCTCTGATGGACCAGGAGCTGAAAGACAATCCCATGATTTTTCCTGACCCTTCAATTGTGGAAAAGGGTGAGTTTCAGACGGATGTGGGCGATGCCATTCTGATCTATGAACGTTACTGGGAGCAGCTTAAAACAGGACTATAAAATGGGGCTTTGTTCTCAAACCCCTTAAGGTTGAACCGCCCATGATGGATCAGGACGATCAGGATAGATCCCGAAATATTTGTAAAATACTCGTTGATCAGGGACTAATATCCAGGGAACAGGCAAGGGGTATCCTTGCCAGGGAGGCTGAGGCTGCCGCAGCCCTTGAGGCAAAAAGGGTTGAAAAAAGAAAAAAAGACCCGGCAGGGGCGGTGATCGAAGCACCGATTGGTTTTATGGATATTCTGGTGGCGTTCAAGATAACCCGCAGGGATGATTCTTCAAAGAAGCTTGACGAGGATACCCTTTATGAGGCCGTTGCCAGGGGGTTTGGCATGGTTTATAAGAAGATAGACCCGTTAAGTCTTGACCTCAACCTTGTGACCCGGACCATCCCCCGATCGTTTGCCATGAAGCATCTTGTTCTGCCCCTTGGAATGGATGAGGGCAGGCTTCTGGTGGCCACTTCGGATTTTTTCAATTTTGATGCCATCGACGATGTGGAGCGGGTCTCAAACTTTAAAGTTCAACCGGTTATTAGTTCAAAATCGGACATCATCCGTTTGATCGACGAGTTTTTCGGGTTCCGACATTCAATCAGTGCGGCCGAACACCAGTTTGCAGGAAAAGGGGTGGATCTTGGAAATCTTGAGCAGTATGTGCGGCTTAAATCCATGGATGAGCTCCCCTCAACCGACCAGCACATCGTGAATGCGGTCAATCATCTTTTTTCCTATGCCTTTGATCAGCGGGCTAGCGATATCCACATAGAGCCCAAAAGGGAGACAAGCCTTGTGAGGATGCGCATTGACGGCATCCTCCACACTGCTTTCAAACTGCCCAAAAAGGTTCACAATGCCGTGATCTCCAGGATAAAGACCCTGTCGAGGCTTAATATGGCCGAAAAACGACGACCCCAGGACGGCAGAATTAAAACAGAAAAGGGGGGCAGGGAGGTTGAGATCCGGGTTTCGACTATTCCCGTGGCATTCGGTGAAAAGGTGGTCATGAGGATAATGGATCCCGACGTTTTGCTCCAGGATCTTTCCATGCTGGGATTTGTCGACCGGGATCTTGAACGGTTCAAGGCGATTGTCACCCGGCCCCACGGCATAGTGCTGGTAACAGGCCCCACCGGCAGCGGAAAGTCCACCACCCTCTATTCCACCCTGAGGATGCTTTCAAACCCAGGGGTCAACATCGTCACCATAGAAGAACCCATTGAGATGATCCATGAGGATTTCAACCAGATCTCTGTCCAGCCCTCCATTGGCGTAACCTTTGACTCGATCCTGAGAAACATTCTCCGCCAGGACCCGGACATCATCATGGTGGGGGAGATCCGTGATCTTGAGACGGCCCAGAGTGCTGTTCAGGCTGCCCTCACCGGCCATCTCGTGCTCTCCACCCTGCATACAAACGATGCTGTTACCTCGGTTACAAGGCTCCTTGATCTTGGCATTCCCCCCTTCCTGATTCATTCGTCCCTCGTGGGCGTAGTGGCTCAGAGGCTCTTGAGAAGCATCTGTCCCCACTGCATAAGCGACATAACCATGGATGCGGCCGAATTGAGAGATATGGGTCTTCCCCTGGATGTTGAGGGAGATGTTGCCCTGAAGTATGGCAAGGGGTGTGTGAAGTGCCGTAATACGGGGTACAGAGGGCGACAGGCTGTGTTTGAGGTGCTTCCCTATACAGAGTCATTAAAAAAGATGACGGCCCGGGATGCCAGTGTCCCGTCCTTGCGAAAACGGGCGAGAATGGAGGGGCTTGTCACCCTGCAGGAGAATGCCGTAAGAGCCATGCTTTCTGGCAGAACCACCTTTGGGGAGGTTTTAAGGGTCACCTCCAGCCAGGATTGAGGACCTGGGGCACGCCTCCTCAAAGGGAGCCCCTAAACTACCAACTACGAACTATCTACTGTCTACTGCCACGCCCGGGCTGAACTCATTTGAGCAGGAGAGGACAAGTATGGTTGACGCTGTTGCTTCCGTATGGAGCACAATGATCGTGCCCATGGCGCGGTCTTTTATTTTGATGGCGCCGGGGGTGTTGCCGATCATCAGGTAGGGGCTGTTTATCCCCTCCCGTTGTTCAAACAGGGTATAGGTCTGGCCGGGCTTTATCCCATGGTAGCTTCCCCTGTTGATAAATGCGATTTTATGTTCGCTTAAAAGAGAATCGTTTGCCAGGGAGCAGAGGATGTGCGCACCTGGAGTGTCGAGGCTTTTCTTAACTGGGATTTTGCCAGAGGATGGTTCAAAAGGGGCTATCAGGTCTCCTGCTGAAGCATGGTCAAAGGATCGTGTGATCAGGGCTGTTGCGTAATTATCCTCAACTTCAACGACCTTGATAATACCGAGAATGATGTGTTTGACCCCGTTGAATTTTTCCCGGTTGAAGTTTGTGGATACTTCTTGTGTGGATATTATCCGGTATTCTTTGCCGGGCACAAGGGAGTGTTCTTTGGTCGGTGTAATGTAAATCGTCTCGCCCTGGGCCATTATCAGGCTGTTGCTCTGGGACCCGATGATTTTTCCAAGTTCGTCAATGGGCTTTTCCCTGATGAATCCAAGGCTGTCCATGCTCGGGTATGCAAAAAAGGGGGCTGGGCCTGGGGGTTTTTTCCCCCGGGGGCGATTGTCTGCCATTGCCGGTGGGGGCTTTGGGGGGGAATCAAGGGTCTGGGTGAGAAAGATGCGGATTTTTTTCCCGGGGAAGATCCAGTGGGGGTTTTTTATTGCCTGGTTCATCTCCCACAACCCCGGCCAGGTCCACTGATCGTTGTAGAATCGTTGGGACAGGTCCCAGAGGGTGTCTCCCCTCTGGATTATGTAAAAGAAGCCAGATCCTTCCAGGGGCTCTTGTTCAACCTCTGTGAGGCCCGATTCCGTGTGCAACAGGCAGACCATGAAAATAATGGCCACTAGCCTGGAAGCGTTTTGCTTTTGCATACCCTGTCTCCTCTACTGATGGAAGTATTTCAATCTCAATATTATTTTTATTTAAACCCTTGTTCATCAGAAAGTCAAGAAAGAGGGGTGTGGAAGAAGATAAAAAACTTGACCATTGAGTAAAAGATTTGAAATATTTAGTCATCTGGTATAACCTCCTTGCCTGATGGTAATATAGGAAGAACAATTGGAAATTATTAAATTACTTTATATCTCCCATTCGGCTTGAGACGGCCTGGTTGAAATATTTTCCAGCCACCGGGGTGGTAGGTGGCAGTGTGTGATACTTTGTCTGGAAACCTGTACATGGCCGTGGGGCAAAGCCCGGATCTCCAGCTTGTGGATCTAATGATAACCTATTAATGGGAGGGCGTCGTAATCAGTCTCCTGGGGAGTATCGGTAACGATTTATGAAGTTGACCATAGAAGAGATCGCAAGGCGGCTTGATTTGAACCTTGAAACCCTGGACCGCTGGATCAGGCAGGGTCGAATACCCGTGACCAAAAAGGGCAACGAGGGGGTTTTTAACGAGCCAGAACTGAAACGCTGGGCCAGATCCCATCGTCGTTCTTATCGAATGTCACCCCGTTCGGATAAAAATGAAATTCAGCAGGGGGGGTGCGTGCTGACATCGGCCATGGAACGGGGAGGGGTATTTGAAGGTGTACAGGGGGGGGACAAGCCTTCGGTGCTCAAGAACTGTGTAGCCCTGGTGCCGGATCTTCCTCTGGAATTCCAGGCGCCGCTTTACAACCAGCTTCTGGAAAGAGAGGCCCTGATCTCAACAGGTGTGGGCAGGGGGGTTGCCATTCCCCACCCAAGAAATCCCCTGGACCAGGGAATTTCAAGTCCTGTTGTAGGGACCTTTTTTCTTGACCAGCCAGTTGACTACGAGGCCATAGACGATCAGCCCGTATTTGTGTTGTTTCTTATTTTAAGTCCCACGGTTCAAGGCCACTTAACCCTCTTGTCCAGACTTTCCTATTGCCTTCGCGATGGAACTTTTGTCTCTTTTCTGAAGAAGATACCCGGGAGGGAAGCTTTTCTTGCCAGGGTGAAAAAAATGGAAAAAAATATTGACGGTAAGGAAAAATAGGCCAACAGGATGAGAAAAACAATCTTCTGGCGGTATCCGGCAAGACTCTCTTTTTTTCGCATGGATGACAGGCTCCTGCTCATATCCATTGGTGTTATCGTGGGGCTGTTCTCCGGTCTTGCCGCCGTTGGTCTCAACCGGTCTCTCATATTCATGTTAGAGGGACTCTATCACCTGCGTCACCTGTGGTGGGCATTTCTGCTGCCTGCAGCAGGTGCCATGGCATCCTCGATTTTTCTTGAAAAAATCATGAAGGAGGGGGCTGGTCACGGGATACCAGAAGTAATTTACAGTGTTTCACGTTATGGGGGACTCCTGAGGTTCCGTTCGAGTTTTTCAAGGCTTATATCAAGCAGTCTCACCATAGGAAGTGGTGGATCGGCAGGGCCTGAGGCACCTGTTGTGATGAGCGGGGCAGCCATTGGGTCGACAATTGCGAGGTTTTTTTACCTCAATGATCGCCAGAGAACCACCCTTGTGGGGTGTGGCACCGCCGGGGCCATTGCCGGGATTTTTAACGCTCCTCTAACAGGTCTCATCTTTACCATGGAGATAATCCTTGGTGAATGGTCCATGGTAAACATCATTCCCATTGCTGTGGCAGCGGTGGCTGGAGCTGAGATTTCAAGGATACTCCAGGGTAACTCCATTGCCTTTGAGAGCAGCGGTTTTCACATTACCGGGGTGGATCTTTTTGCAAGCCTGGGGCTCGCCGTTGTGGCTGCCTTTGCCTCCATTCTCTTGACAAGGGGTCTCAGGCGTATGCATGGGGTTTCGGTAAAAATTAAGATCCCCATGTGGGTAAAAGCCTCCATTGGGGGAGCTGCAGTGGGGTTACTCGGCTTTTTTGTTCCCGAGGTGCTGGGCGAGGGATACCACTCGATCCACGACATGATCCAGGGGGTTTTCAAGGGGGGCATCGGGATCGCAGCCCTTGCCTTTTTTGCGAAAATATTTGCCACCTCCCTCACCCTTGGCTGGGGAGGGTCTGGCGGGATATTTGCCCCTTGTCTCGTTATTGGAAGTTTTGCAGGGCTTGCATTTCATCGTCTTCTGGCCTTTGGTTTTCCCGGAACTCCCCTTGTCAATGAGGGGTGTTTTGCCCTGCTTGGAATGGCGGGGCTGATCAGCGGTATTCTCCAGGCCCCCCTGACTGGAATCTTTCTTATCCTTGAAATCACGGCCAGCTATGAGGTGATGCTGCCGCTTATCATTGTGTCGGTCATCTCAACCACTGTTACCCACTATTTCGAACCTGACTCATTTTACCACAAGGATTTAAAGGAAAGGGGAGAACTTTTAAGGCCGGGTACAGATTCAAGGGTGCTTGCCGACATCGGCATCCGGGAGGTGATCGAGACAGATTGCATTACGGTGTCTCCCCAAATGCTGCTCAGGGAGTTTTTTCATCTGCTTAAGCACTCCACAAGAAACTATTTCCCAGTGGAGGACCCGGAAACAGGGGAGTTTCTCGGGATCGTTGAACTGGGGGATGTTCGATCCTATATCTTTAATACAGTCATGTACGACACCGTTTTTGTAGAGCAGATAATGAATTCAAACCCCGATGTCGTACATTATGATGACAACCTCGCAGATGTGCTTGAGACTATGGATGCAAAAAGTCGTTTCAGCATGCCGGTGGTGAGTAACAATCGATTCGTGGGTATGGTTTCCAAAGCCACACTTCTTGATAAATACCGGGACGAGCTTAACGTTCAGACCTCCCAGGCCTTTTAGGACCGGAAATTAAACAACTTAATCTACGGTCCATAGGAGAATTTTATGGAAACAACGTTTTTTCACGTGTTCAGGAACACCCCCCTTGGCAGGGAGATTTTCATGCAGTCCCTTTATTTCTGCAAACATACCCGGGCATCGATCAAAATCTACATCCCAGAATTTACGAAGTTTCTCATGTATTTTGACAATGATGTGGTTCAGGTGGACCTTGATGAGTCCTATCTGACCCAGCCAACCACGGCCAGGAGTCATGCCATTGCCCTTGCAGTGGAGGCCGGGGTTGAACCTTTCTTTATACCTCCCATGAACTTTACCGCTTTGACCCTGCCGGATGTTTCTGTTGATTTTGATTTCATGTGCTGCCCGAGGAGCATCAGCGATTTTTCATCCAAGATAAGCCTGGGTCACATCGGCCCAAGGGTCAGACGCATCGTCAATGCCGCCAGATTTCCGGTGCTCATTCCAAGTTCACAGTTTAAGGAATGGAAGAGCATCATGGTTTTTTTCGGCGGCTCTGCCAATGCCGTAAATGCCCTCAACCTTGGCCTTTATCTGAGCAGAATTACAGAGTTGCCCCTGGACCTTTTTACCCAGGCCGGGGAATTGTCCCAGGCCCATTTTGTTGAAATTCTCAAAGAGCACTATATTGACGAGGAGGTCGAAGCTTCCGTAAGAAAATGGCATTTTTTCCAGGAGGGAAAGTTTGAGCATAACCTTTTTGATGTACCCCACAATGCCCTTGCCGTCCTAGGGGCCTATGGTCACGGCCTCGTAAAGGAGATGCTCTTTGGTTCCACCATGGAGATGGTTCAGTCTACCCTTCCAAATCCCCTTTTGATTGCAGGACCTAATTATTTAGCAGGTAGCAGGTAAAAATTAATTGCCGGCAGGAGACAGCTCAACCGGACGGTCTGCCCTGGGGGGGTCAAAGAAAAATTTATTTTCTCCGAATGCGGGTTTCAGATCGTCAAGCCATACTGCATTTTCGTCATATTCTGCAAAAAACAGCCGTTTAACCCATTTGGGGTTTCTTGCCTGTACAAAGTTCAACGCCATAACCTTTTCATCGTTGATTTCGGTGATCCCTTCGATCTTGATCTTGCCGGGGGATGCCGACATGCTGGGTCCCCTCACGGTTCTTGCAATTCCGCTGACCGAACTATAAGCCTCCCTGTAAATCTTCCATGCGTCAACAAGGGGAACGCTGAAATAGTCCTGGGCCCCGGTGTTTCTGGCGACGAACATGTAATAGGGGACTATTCCAAGGCTTACCTGATCCTTCCACATTTTCGACCAGATCCCGGAGGATGCATTGATTTTGTTGAGAATGGGGGACTGGCTTCTGATGGTGGCGCCTGTATTTTTGATAGCCTCGATGGCCCTTTTACAGTCGGATGTGGAGATCTCTTTAGGGTGGTTTATATGGGACATGATTGCAAGGTGGATGCCAGAGTCAGTGACCCGTTTAAACAGCATCAAAAGCGCTTGCGAGTCCTTGTCCGTCGTAAACCGATGGGGCCAGAACGAGAGGGTTTTTGTTCCGATTCTAATGGTTCGGATGTTGGGGATGCGTGCGTCGAGAATTGCATTAAGGTAGACCGACAAAATTCTGGTGCCCATGGTCAGGGGATCTCCCCCTGTAAAAAGGATGTCGGTAAGTTCGGGATGCTCGCTTATATACCGCACCATGAGGTCTGCATCCTTCATGGCGAACCTCTGGCCGTTCATGCCGGTAAACTGGGGCCAGCGAAAGCAGAACGAGCAAAAGGCGTGGCAGGTCTGTCCCTGGGTGGGGAAAAAAAGCATGGTTTCCCGGTATTTGTGCTGGATGCCCTTGAGTCGCTGGCCGTCAATTTCTGGTACGTTTTTATCCAGCTGGCCCGCCGGGTGGGGATTTAAGCTGTATCGTATCCGGTTGGCTGCCGCAGTTATCTGTTCCTTTGATGGGTTGGCCCTTAAAAGGGTGGCCATGGTGTTGAAGTGCTTTTTGGAAAGCATCTCCCGCTGGGGAAAATTAAGAATAAACATGGGGTCGTTTTCAAAATCGTCCCAGTTTATAAGTTCGTTGACCACATAGTTGTTGGTCTTAAAGGGCAGAACGGTTCCAACCACTTTAATATTAAAAATCTGTTCAGGGGTGAAGCGGTTCAGCTGGGGAAGGGTATTCAGGTTTTTAATTGTATAGGGCTTGTATTGCATGATACTCTCCTGTTGTTAAAGGTTAGTAGATCCCGTAAAATTTTTAGATTCTAATCTGTAATTTGCGTGATCTTTTTAGCTTGAACGAGGGGAGATTTTTCTATTGTATCCAAACTAACTTTTACAGTTTTACATAAAAATTATTTGGATACAATATTTTTTTTATTTTATTGAACAGCCAACAGGCCTGGGACGAATTCTGGGCCGTCTCAACGGAACCTAGTAACGACGATCAGACAGTTAAGATGATCAAGGGAAAATTAAAGTCCAAACGTTCCAACAACCAAAGTTTTTTGACTTAACGGTTAAAGAATCGGGGCCAGCAAACGCGCTGACCGCACGGCAAGTCTGAATATGAAAGATCGTTTGGTATAGTCTTCAAGTTTTACAGGGCGGCTGTGTTTGAAGTCTTCTTCGAGCATGTCCGCAACTGCTCCTACAAAGCCTGGGTCATAGTTTAAGAGGGTCAGTTCAAAATTCAACCGAAAAGATCGATTGTCCAGATTGGCCGTACCCACGGCGGCGCATTCATGGTCCACCAGAAAGACTTTCTGGTGAAGAAAGCCGGCCGTATAGCGGTAGAGGCTGATACCCACGGGCAGGATATTCGGGTAATATGAAAAGGATGCCAGGTGTACGGTACGATGATCCGCTCGTTCAGGAATCAGAATCCGTACATCCACACCCCGGAGAACGGCTAACTTGAGGGCGCTCAAAACCTGGAGATCCGGTACGAAATAGGGGCTGGCGATCCAGATCCTTTCCTTGGCCATGTTGATGACCTGAACAAACATTAGGGCGCAGGTTTCCAGTGTATCGGCCGGTCCAGATGCCACCACCAAGGCTTCTTCGGATCCACCGGGAAAGGGCGTTAATTCCCAGTTCAGGTTGGGAACCCGGGAGGTGGCCCAATGCCAATCTTCGACAAAGCAGAATTGAATGGCCGTAACCACGGGCCCTTTGATCTTGACATGGGTATCGCGCCAGTGCCGGGATAGATACGCATCGCCCACGTTGTGCCCGCCGACATAGGCTATATCTCCGTCGATCACGATGATTTTGCGGTGATTGCGGAAGTTGAGCTGGAAATGGTTGGTTTTGCCCCGGGTGCTGTGGAAGGCTGTGACATTGATACCGGCCTGCTGCATTTCCAAGAGGTAACTGCCCGGTAATTTATAACTGCCGATTTCGTCATAAAGAAAAAAAATGTTGACCCCATCCTGTGCTTTCCGGATCAGGCTGTCCTTTAGCCGGCGGCCGAGGTGATCATCGGTGACGATGTAAAATTGCATCAGGATATAAGATCTGGCGGCCGCCATATCTTGGAACAGGTGATCGAATGTTTCCTGTCCATTGATGAGAAGCTGGCTTTGGTTAAAGCCGAGAATGGGCATGTCGGCCAATGTTACCAGGGCGGCATTGGCTTTTGATAGGGATTTTCGTGTCAGGTTTTTGTTCTCTGCCTCAACCTGCAAGGTATCGTTGAGATGATGAATGGCGGCATCCTGCCGGTTGCGCATACTGACATAGCCTTGAAACTTGTTCCGGCCGAAAACCGCATATAACCCAAGGGTGATAAACGGCAGGGTAACCAGTGCTATGGCCCAGGCCGCCGCCCCTTGGGATGTACGAACGTTCATCACGGCATGGACGGCGGCCAGTATACCCAAGATTTCGACCAGCAGAACTGCAATGGCAAGAATCTCTATAAAAGTGTTCATCAGGCTTCGGGGATTTGCCGTAAATTGGTCATGTTTTCGGGTTTGAGCATCTCTTCAAGCTGTCCCTTGGATATCCAGCCCTTTTCGAAGACCAGGCCGTAGACGTTGCCGCCGGTTTTGAGGGCTACTGTTGATATTTTTTACAGAATAGCAGCATTGCCTTAAGTTTTACAATTCCTGAGGGGGTTGATGTTAAAGTACCTATTTGGTATCTACTAATACTAAATCAGGGTTTTTATCTAAAATCAGGTATCGTTTAAATTCTCCTTCCGACTTATAAATAACAGAAAGTGCACTACAAGGTGCTGTTATAGGTTAATTACCTTATGGGCAAGCTGCATGGAGGTCACAATGTTGAGCGTATTGGTGGTTTCGTCCACCTTCATTTGATCAAGGATATCAAAATGTGTCAGGTAGGTCCTGTCCTTCAAGCTCCTGGATCTGGTCAAGAACCGGCTCACATTTTCTGTTGCGGCATCGTTGTCCACAGTCACCGAGATACGCCCGGGGTTTTGGGTATCAACCGCCCGATTGTTTTACCAGGATTCATACCGGTGCGGCCCTGGAACCAGCTAAACATAGCCGCTTAGTGGATAGTGGACGAAGTTAGGACCAAGCCCGATAATTAATCTAAAGTTCCTTTTTGTGGTTTTACGTCGAAACTGGGCAGTTTTTCATAATCTTTCGAATTTTTCTGTATACGTCTGAGAATAGAATCAGACCTACAATGTTTTGCCCGTCTATGACGAAAAGAGAACCATGGCGCCTGACAACAAAAAGGTGAAAGGCGACGTCCACATTATCGTCGATCATTACCATGTGGTCAGGCGTTGGCATCTTGATAAAATCATGAATTTTGATGGTATTTGCCTTTTCACAGAGTTCTCCGAGGGGTCTGTGCCACAATCGGAATTGGTCTTTCATGGATAGGAGTGAAGTCCGAATCATTTGAGAATACTGGCTGGATTTAAAGTCATCGATTTCGACATATCTTGGTTCCAAACCTTGGACAATATCCATGGGGGATAGTTTTCCAATGATTTTTTCCTTCATATCATGGACCAGTACAATTCTTTCAGGAGCATTTCCCGTTTTGAATTGCTCGTTGGCTTCCTCCAAGGCCACCACCCCATCCATAAAGGTAGCATCGCTGGGAATAGCCGGAAACACGTCAATGGGACGCATCAATTCACTTATTTTTATTTTGTCCATTCACTTATTTCTCCTTGAAGTTTAGCTGTTTTACCCCAATCCAGCACCTGAAAAAAATTACGTTGCGCTTGATGGTTGAAGATAGAGGGTTTCTTAAATCAAAAATTTATCATCACGAGATAGAATTAGGTTATGACACAAAGCATGCTTCCATTCAAGACAATCAATAAGTTTATCTCTCAATCATGGCTACGGATTCGCCATGATTTTAAAGATGGACTCGTCATAAAGAATATTTTTTACATACGCTTGTATTAAAAAGTAATGTTTGGTAGTGTAATAAATCTGACTATACACTATTTGTCTTTGTTTCATAGCCCTATTCATAGGTCTATCCTAATTTCTTATTTCTTGATTTTAATTGCCCCTCCATGATTGTCGTCTGTCCTTTGGTTGTAGTTTAATAGAAGGCAGTCTGGTGGGCTTCTGTCGTTATCGGATATCTATTTATTGAAAGACTCAAAGAAAAGAATGGTAGTTTTCAACTATATGATTTTTTTCGAGGAGGGAATATGAATCGTCGTTTAAAAAACAAAACAGTATTGGTAACAGGCGGTGCCAGGGGAATCGGCCGGGGGATTTGTAAACTATTTGCAAGCCACGGAGCACATGTGATCATCACCGATATTGTGGATGATGAGGGAGAGGATCTGGTTAAGGAGATACAAAGGAACAATGGCCAGGCAGAATACTACCATCTTGATATCTCCGATGAAAAAAATGTGGCAGAGGTCATTACACCGGCTGACGGAATTAATGTCCTTGTAAACAATGCAGGAATTTCGGGTCCTGACAAACCAACCCACGAGATTGATCTCGAGGAATGGGAGAATTTGATCAGGATCAATGTAAATGGTCCTTTTCTGTGTACCAAATATGCCATACCCCATATGAAAAAAAACAAGGGCGGAAGTATCATCAATCTTTCTTCTATTTACGGGCTTGTGGGAGCACCTAATCTGCCTGCCTATCGTGCATCAAAGGGTGCTTTGAGATTGATGAGTAAAACAGATGCCCTGATATATGCAAAAGACGGAATTCGTGTCAATTCCATTCATCCAGGTTTTGTCTGGACCCCTCTTGTTGAAAATCTGGCAAAAGCCTCGAAAGAGGGGGTTGATGCTTTTAGAAAAAATCTGGACAGCCTTCATCCTATAGGTCATGTGGGCAAACCTGAAGATATCGCCTATGGCGCTCTTTATCTTGCATCTGACGAATCTTTATTTGTTACCGGAAGCGAGCTTGTCATAGACGGGGGTTATACTGCACAGTAATCTTTGTAATTCTTCAAACTATCCAAAGAATTTATTAGAATTCAGAAATCAAAAAGGAGGATATTTTTATGCCTAAAAAAGTAGCGATTAATGGATTTGGTAGAATTGGAAGTGCAATTTTAAAAATAATATTGGAAAACCCTGAATTTGAACTTGTTGCTTTAAACGATTTGCAACCCTTGGATAACCTTGCTTATCTGTTGAAGTATGACTCGGTTTATGGGAGGTATGAGAGGGAGGTTGAGGCTGAAAAAGACAGTCTGAATATAGATGGTAATAAGTATCGTGTATTCAGCGAGAAAGATCCTGCAAAATTACCGTGGGAAGATTTGCAGGTTGATGTTGTATTTGAATGTACCGGGGTCTTTCGTAAAAAGGAGGAGCTGGAAAAGCATTTACAGGCTGGGGCAAAGCTTGTGATTCTTTCTGCACCGGAAAAAACAGGCAATGTTCAAATGATAGTTTACGGTGTCAATCAACCTGATAAATCGCAAAATCTGGTATCCTGTGCCAGCTGTACCACCAATTGCATCAGCCCTGTGGTTGAAATTCTGGGAAGAAGAGTCGGCATAAAAAAGGCCTTGATGACCACAATTCATGCTTACACCTCAAGTCAGTCCCTTGTGGATGCACCCAGAAACAAGTGGAGCCGGGGCAGGGCAGCAGCTGTCAATTTTGTACCCACAACCACTGGTGCGGCCCAGGCCACTACAAAAATTCTTCCCCAATATAAAGACAAATTCGATGGGGTTGCGGTTCGGGGACCGGTTCCTGTTGGATCACTGACAGATATGGTTTTTTTGTTAGAGCGTGGCTCCACGGTGAAGGAGGTCAATGAAATCTTTCACGAAGAATCAAAAACTGATCGATATCGTGGCATTCTGGGTGTTACCAGAGACCCTCTGGTCTCATCGGACACAATCAAAGATCCCCGTGCCTCGATTGTGGATCTTAACATGACCCAGGTTGTTGATGGAGATTTTTTAAAGGTTATGAGTTGGTACGATAATGAATGGGGGTATGCGAATCAGATGGTCAGGACGGCAATGCAAATGATTGAATAAGCATAACCCTAATAAGCCAATTTTATTTCAAACACAACTGGTAGGGAGTGTGACAAGGAGGCCTTTCAATGAAAATCATTGTGACCATAACCTTGAATCCGGCGATCGACAAGAGCTCAAGAGTTGCCCATGTCGTGGCCGAGCGAAAACTGTATTGCAAAACGCCTCGTTTCGAGCCCGGAGGAGGCGGGGTGAATGTCGCCCGGGCCGTTAGAAAACTGGGAGGCGAATCTCTGCTCCTTTATACTGCAGGCGGTCTTACGGGAAGGAGGCTCCAGGAACTCCTGGACGAAGAAGGTTTGACCCACCGGCCGTTTCCCATTGAAGGCGTGAACCGGGAAAATTTGGTTGTTTTGGAGGAATCCACCGGCCAGCAGTATCGTTTCGGGATGCCTGGACCCCAGCTTAGCAAAGAAGAATGGGAGCCATTTATTCATAAGCTGACGGTCATGGAGCCTTCACCTGATTATGTGGTGGCCAGCGGCAGCCTGCCGCCGGGTGCGCCTCCGGACTTTTATGCCCAGGTTGCCCGTATCGGAAAGAAGAGGGGCGCAAAAGTGATCGTCGACGTTTCGGGTGAAGCCTTGGATGCGGCGCTTCAAGAAGGGGTGTTTCTACTAAAGCCCAATGTCCGTGAATTCAGGGAGCTGGTCGGCGAGGAGGTCAAAGAGGAATCCCAGATCAAGGCCGCCGCCCGGAAGATCGTCGAAAGCGGCCAGTGTGAAGTGCTGGTGATCTCCCTTGGTGCGGCTGGCGTCCTGGTGGTTTCGGAAAAGCTCGCTGAACACATCCTGTCGCCTACCGTGCCGATTATCAGCAAGGTTGGGGCCGGGGACAGCATGGTGGCCGGTATTGTTTTGAGTCTTGCCAGGGGAAACCCGCTCAGGGAATCTGTCCTTTTCGGCGTTGCGGCCGGTACAGCAGCGGTCATGACGCCGGGAACGGAACTATGCCGAAGGGAGGATGCTGAACGGTTGTATGAAGGCATGATTTCAGGGGCTTGAATCCAGGGAGCTTTAATAAGGGCTGACGGTCCATGGGTAATTTTCTATCCGCTTGGAACCGTTTTATCGATCCGTGGGCAGTTTCGAAATTGTGGGGAATGTGAGTTCATTCTGTAAGGAGGAGTATTGTCATGAGTCAATATAACCTGGAGCGTATCTTCAAGCCTCGCCGGGTGGCGGTGATAGGCGCAAGTGAAAAAACCGGCAGCATCGGCAACGCACTGATGAAAAACCTAGTTGAGGGCGGATTCTCCCAGACTCTATTACCCGTCAATCCGAAATACGAAACAGTGCATGGATTGGCCACTGTGAAATCCATCCGGGATCTGGAACCGGGGGTGGACCTGGCGATCATTGCCACCCCCATTCATACGGTCCCCGATATTGTACAGGCGTGCGTTAAGAATAAAACCGCCGGGGCCATCATCATTTCGGCCGGCGGAAAGGAGGTAGGCGAAGCCGGAAGTAAAATCGAGGAGCAGATCCGCACCACAGCCTATGCAGGCGGGCTTCGCATCGTGGGCCCCAACTGCCTGGGTATCATCCGGCCCGGCAGCAGCCTCAATGCCAGCTTTGCCGCCGGGATGCCCGCTGCCGGAGACCTGGCTTTTATCTCCCAGAGTGGGGCCATCTGCACTGCCATTCTGGACCTGGCATTCAAGGAGAACATCGGATTCAGCCATTTTGTCAGCATCGGTTCCATGCTGGATGTGGATTTCGGTGATCTCATCAACTATATCGGTAATGACCCGTCGGCTAAAAGCATTCTGCTTTATGTCGAAAGCCTGACGAATTTCCGCAAGTTCATGAGCGCAGCACGCTCGGTGTCCCGAATCAAACCCATTATCGTCCTGAAAGCAGGTCGAAGTGAGGCTGGCGCCAAGGCCGCCGCTTCCCACACCGGTGCCATGGCCGGGGAGGATGCGGTGTATGACGCCGCCTTCAAGCGCGCCGGCGTCGTGCGCGTAGACACGATCCAGGATCTTTTTGACTGCGCCGAACTGATGGCCAAGCAACCCCGGCCCCGGGGCTCGCGCCTGGCTATTGTCACCAATGCCGGCGGCCCCGGCGTGATGGCCACGGACGCCATGGCACGCTCAGGTCTTGTACCGGCCCCCCTTGGCCCTGACACCCTCCAACGGCTCGATGCTTTTCTGCCGCCCTTCTGGAGCCGTAGCAACCCCATCGATATCCTCGGAGATGCCTCTCCGGACCGTTTTCGGCAAACGCTGGAGGTTTGTTGCGATACAAAGGATTATGACGGCGTTTGTGTGATTCTTACGCCCCAGGCCTTCACAGATCCTGTTGTGGTGGCCAAAACCCTGGTGGACATGATGAAGGGCCGCCTGTATCCCGTATTTGCCTGTTGGATGGGCGGGAAAAGCATTGAAGGCGCCTTGACCATCCTCAACAAGGCGGGTATCCCCACCTACGATACACCCGAACGGGCTATCCGGGCATTTTTGTACATGGTTGAATATGCCCGCAACATGGAAGACGTTCTGGAAATCCCCCCCAAACTGACCCGTGAGATTTCTGTTGATTCAAAAAAAGCCGAAAAAATGCTGGCTCGTGCGGCCGCAGGTAAGTTCATGGCCGAATCCGATGCTCGGGATGTACTTTCGGCCTACGGCCTTCCCGTGATTCGGACGGAAACGGCCACAACCAAAGACGATGCAAGCCGCCTGGGACAGGAGATGGGGTACCCCCTGGTTATGAAGCTTCTATCCCCGGACATCTCACACAAAACCGAGGCCGGCGGTATCCGCCTGGATCTGCGCTCGGATGAAGATGTCCGGGAGGCCTTTACCGGAATCGTTGAGTCCGCCCGTCGGTACAAAGCCGATGCGCAAATCGAGGGCATCACCCTGCAGCCGCTTTTTGCAAATCCAGATTATGAGATTCTGCTGGGTGCCAAACGAGATGTTCATTTCGGGCCGGTGATATTGTTCGGAATGGGTGGTATCTTTACTGAGGTGCTCAAAGACCGGGCTTTGGGACTTCCCCCCCTGAATCAGCTTCTGGCCCGGCGCATGATGCAGAAGACCCGGGCCTGGACCCTGTTGCAAGGGTATCGGAACCGCCCACCGGCGGATATGGAAGCACTCGAAGAGATGATCATCCGGCTCTCCCAGATGCTGATTGATTTTCCCCAGATTGCGGAACTGGACATGAACCCTGTCATGATCAAGGACGGAAAGGCTGTGGCCGTGGATGCCCGCATTCTCGTCTCAGAACCGGTACGCCCTTACCCTCTGCACCTTGTGATCAGCCCCTATCCGCAAGAGGATGAGAGCCACCTGGTCACTGAAGAGGGAACCCGGCTGTTTGTACGCCCTGTCCGCCCGGAGGATGCCTCTCTTTTTCAAAACTTTGCAAAGGTATTATCGCCAGAGACCATCTATAACCGCTTCTTCAGCCATATCAAGGAATTTGACCTTGAAATGCTGGCCAGGTTCACCCAGATTGATTACGACCGGGAAATCGCATTGGTGGCCCTGGATGATGATCCTCAAGTTGACCAGATGCTGGGGGTGGCCAGGATCATGGGAGATCCGGATAGGAAGTTAGGGGAGTTCGCCGTTGTGGTCGGGGATCCCTGGCATGGCATTGGAATTGGTTCAAGTCTGCTTGAAAAATGTCTGAAGATCGCCAAAAAGCAGGGTTATCAAAAGGTGCAGGGTATAGTTATGCGTGAAAACCAAAGCATGCTTGCCCTGGGGAAAAAACTGGGTTTTCAGGTGAAGGCAGGCCCTGGTACCGGAGAATTCGAACTTATGATCTCGTTGGGGTCTTTTTCCGAGGATAGTGCCGATTCTCACAAAAACCATGAACAATGAGTTATCAACATGTTCTTGAAAAGGAAAGATACGAGATAAATGCCGACAGAATAATTATTAAAGGAGAGTTGTGTTATGGATCTGATTACCATGGAAAAATTAAAAGAAACTTTTTTAACAAAACGTTTTGGCTGGTGTATTTCGCTGTTTATGCCAACACATCGGGCCGGACGGGAAACAGAGCAGAATCCTATTCGTTTCAAGAATCTGCTGCAGGAGGTGGAAGAACGGCTGTCGGCCAAGGGCCTGCGGACACCGGAGGTGCAGGAAAGACTCAAAAACCCCCGGCGCCTGCTTGAGGACAACGGTTTCTGGCGGCATCAAAGCGACGGGCTGGCGGTGTTTTTTTCGGAGGATGACTTTCATCTTTTCAGACTGCCCATTCAATTTACAGAGCTTGTGGTCGTCACGGACCGTTTTCATGTCAAGCCGCTTCTGCCGCTACTGACCAGTGACGGCACTTTCCATATCCTTGCGATCAGCCAGAACCGGCTTCGACTGCTGGAGGGAACGCAGCATACGGTGGATGAAATCAATCTGGACGATATGCCTGAAACACTTGCCGCAACCTTTCCGAACGGTTTTCCGGAAAAACAGCTCCAATTTCATACGGGAAAGCCATTGAGGAGTGGAAACCAGGCCCCCCTGTTCCATGGACACGACCCCAGCGAAGACGTAAAAAGCCACCTCCAACAATGGTTTCGCACAATTGATAAAGCGGTGGTAAAGCTTCTCTCAGATGCGCCATCTCCACTGGTGTTGGCTGGTGTAGACACTCTTTTCCCGCTCTATAAAGAAGTGAATACCTATCCGCATCTGGTGGAGGAAGGGATTCCGGGGAATCCCGATGAAATGAAGCCGGAAGATTTTCTCCCGCCGGCCTGGGCCATCGTCGAGCCGGTGTTTGACAGGGAACGGGAAGCAGGTTTCGCTCGGTATCGACAGCTTGCCGGCACCGGACAGACCACGAACGACCTTGTAGAGGCGGTTCTGGCGGCCCATCACGGGCGGATCGCAGTGCTCTTTGTCGCCCTGGACGTGCAGGTGTGGGGCCGGTTCGATCCAGAAAATAATCGAGTAGATCTGCATGAAACCCCGCAACCCGGCGACGAGGATCTTTTGGATTTTACGGCCATCCAAACCTTGCTCAAGGGTGGTGCGGTATTTGCCGTTTCACCGGAAAAAGTTCCTGACCAGGCTTTTGTTGCAGCAGTGTTACGTTATTGACAATAGCATCTAAAAATATTAATGATGGGACACCATTAATGAACAGCTAGGAGAAACGACCATGAGGTTACCGAACCACAAAACCAAGATCGTGTGCACCATAGGATCGGCTTCCCGTTCGGAGACCGTCATGGAACAACTGATGCTGCAGGGCATGCATGTGGCGCGGCTCAATTTCGCCCACGGCACCCGACAGGGGCACAGGGAGGATATTCGGCGCATCCGAACCGTTGCTGCAAGGCTTCAGCACCATTGCCTGATCATGGTGGGCCTCCCCGGTCCCAAGATACGAATCGGCCAACTACTGGAAGAATCTCTTCTGTTGGAAAAGGGGGATGAGGCCGTTTTGCCCTCTTACTTTCGAGTAGCTGCGGGTGCCGGCAAGGCCACCGTTGAAGATCTGGGTCGAGGAGGATCCGTCTGATGACGGGCTGGAAGCCTTGTCGATGAAAATCATCAAAGTATGAAAATAAATAACAAACAGAAAGAGGCCGCACCCGTTGCAGGGGTTGCAAGCCCCGGAGAAAATCGTGTCCACCGCACCCTTGTGCTGCTGCTGCTTTTGTTGATGGTGGTGGAGTGGATTATCCTTCTGATTGACCAGCGCTGGCTTTCCGCATTTTTGGCAACCCTCATTATTGCGACCCTGCTTTCGCCGCTTATTTTTCGCCATAAAATGGACATGGAAATCCCAGCTGAATTTCACATTGCTGCTGTTATTTTCATATTTGCGTCATTGTATCTGGGTGAAATTCAGGGTTTCTATCACAGGTTCTGGTGGTGGGATATGGTGCTCCACGCATCGGCGGGTTTGCTGATGGGAATAGTCGGGTTTTTTCTAATCTATATTCTTAATGAAAGCAAGCGGGTAGAACTACACATGACACCTTTTTTCATATCCTTGTTTGCATTTTTATTTGCAGTTGCCATTGGAGCTTTCTGGGAAATTTTTGAGTTTTCCATGGATCAGCTATTCGGCTTTAACATGCAAAAACCTATGCTGGGAGATCCTTCCGGTCTGACCGACACCATGTGGGATATGATTGTAAATGCAATCGGAGCATTCATCATCAGCTCTATTGGCTGGTGGTACATTAAAGGGAAACGGACATTTTTTGTAAAAGAGTTGATTCGAAGGTTTATTAGAAAGAATCCAGAGATGTTCGATAAGGGATGACGAAAGATGGATAAATTTCTACCCGCTTAGATGATTTGCATGCGGCAGGGTTGGAAGCTCCTTTAGGAGTAATAAACTCATTATGAAGAGAGGAGATGATTCAAATGGAAAAAGTTAAGTTGGCTATAATTTATTACAGTATGACAGGTACTAATTATCAATTGGCCAAATGGGCAGAAGAAGCAGCGATAGAGGCTGGTGCAGAGGTGAAAGTATTGAAAGTACCAGAATTAGCTCCTATTGAAGTTGTAAACTCTAATCCTGCTTGGAAAAAATTTACAGAAGACACTAAAGATGTTCCTGCAGCTGCTTCAGCAGATTTAGTTTGGGCAGATGCAATAATCTTTTCATCTCCAACCAGGTTTGGGAATGTAGCCAGCCAAATTAAAAATT
This sequence comes from Desulfobacterium sp., assembly GCA_034007745.1. Taxonomy (GTDB): domain Bacteria; phylum Desulfobacterota; class Desulfobacteria; order Desulfobacterales; family Desulfobacteraceae; genus Desulforapulum. The sequence continues at coordinate 175,843 of JAVEQI010000001.1, read as the reverse complement.
TTATGGATCTGCAAGGTGGTATATGGGCAGAAGGAAAATTAATAAACAAAGCAGTTTCGGCAATGGCTTCTGCTCAAAACCCCCATGGAGGACAAGAACAAACCATTCAGGCAATATATACAACTATGATGCATTGGGGCGCTATAATAGTGCCTACCGGTTATACAGACCCATCTATTTTTAAAGCTGGCGGAAATCCTTATGGTACTTCAGTTACCCTAGGTGAGGATGGAATGGTGGAAGATGTTAAAGATGCCGTCAGGCATCAAGCTAAAAGACTGATAGAAATAGCTTCACTGATTAAAAATATTTCCGGCAGATAAAAGCCAGTTTAGTAAATAAAAACTGCCTTCCTCCAGGAAATATCCATCCAGAAAAATCTCAAAGTATTATTTTGAGCATTGCCAGGGGGAATCCGTCAGAAAATCTGTTCTTCTCGGTGTTGCAGCCGGTTCAGCAGCGGCCATGACGCCGGGACGCCGGGAACAGAACTATGTTGAAGAGAGGATGCTGAGCCTGTATGAAGGCATGTTTTCAGGGGCTTGAGCCAAGCCTGTCCTAGGCCGGGTTCAAGCCACGTGTCTGGAAAAATGGTTGCATAAAAGCCGGAACTGCTAATCACCTGGTAGAGGCCTGGGATAGCCTATGCCTCTACTGGGAGGTTGAACAGGGATAAGAGGCATCAAGACGTTCGACCTCCTGGGCAGCAATTTTACTGAGCAGGTCTAAAGCCACGCCCTTTCGCATGCCCGGGCAGGATTTGGCCATGGCTTCCCAGTTCTCAGGATTTTTTATGATCGTTCTTAAAAAAGGCCAGGCCCTGCACATATAGGGTTTTACGGGGTGAATGGTGCAGTTTTTATCAAAAAAGATGCATGAACCGTTGCTCCCCTGGGTGATGACCCACTTAGAGCCTGATCTATCACAGTATTGCCGGGTAAAGGCTTCAGGGTCACAGGCGATAAATGAGGCTATCCTTTTTATCTCGTTCCCGTTCACATAGGTCCCGCCGAAGCCGGTGCAGCATTGGCCGCACTGGGTGCAGTCGAAGATCTCAGCCCCTGAAATCGTTTCAGGATCCATATCCGTGTCTGCCCTCCATTGCCCGCTGCATGGTTACCTGGTCAACGTATTGAAAATCGCCGCCCATGGGAACCCCTGAGGCAATTCTTGTAACGTTTACGCCTTTTTTCCGAAGGCGATCTGAAATATAAGATGCCGTTGCTTCGCCCTCCACATCTGTTCCCGTGGCAATGATCACTTCTGCTGTCTTTTTCCTGAAAGCCCTTGAAAAAAGTTCCTGCATCCTCAGTTCATCCGGTCCGATGCCGTCCATGGGCGAAAGTGCCCCTCCAAGAACATGGTAAAGTCCAAAAAAGGCACCTGACTTTTCAATGGCCACAATGTCCGTGGGGTTCTCCACAACGCAGATGATCGATGCATCCCGCCGTGGGTTGCTGCATATCTGGCACTCGTCCTGGTCGCTCAGGGAGAAGCATGTTCGGCAAAGGGTAACCCGCTGTTTGAGCTCAAGGATATCTTTGGCAATAGCCTGGGCCTCGTGGAGGGGGGCGTGGAGTATGTGAAGGGCCAGACGTTCGGCTGTTCTCCTTCCTATCCCTGGAAGTGTTGACAGGCTCCTTATAAGGTTCAGGATGGATTCGGGATAGAGATCCACAGGCGCTACATCATACCAGGGATGTTCATGCCGCCGGTGAGCTTGCCCATCTGGGCGGAGACCATCTCCTGGGATTTATTAAGGGCATCGTTTGTCGCAGCAAGGATAAGGTCCTGGAGCATTTCAATATCTTCCGGGTCTACAACTTCAGGTTCAAGGGTGATGGCTTCAATCTTCTGGCTGCCGTTGGCAATAACCTTTACCATGCCCCCACCTGCAGTAGCTTCGACTGTTTTCGTAGCAAGTTCTTCCTGCATCTTGAGCATTTTTTTCTGAAGCTTTTGGGCCTGTTTCATCATACTGCTCATATTGTTCACGGGTTGTTCCTCTCTTTTAATTTTACGTCAACGACACTTGCGTTAAACCTTTTTATTGCATCGGCCACAAGGGGGTGGTTTAACATCTCCTGCCTTTTTCTGGCCGGGCTTTTTTCATCAGTATCATAGTCTTCAGGGGCACATTCCCCAACCATGATCAGTTTCATTTTCCGTCCAAAAAAATCCTTAATCAAGGACTCGATATCCGATTGTCTGGACTCTATTCTGCCCCTTTCAAAGGGTTTTACATTTAACTCGACAACAATATCAGTGTTTGAAATTTTTTGCAACCGGCCTTTGGTCAGGATGGCCGCTGCAGAGGGAAGCGAGCCTGTAAGGGCCTTTAAAAAAGGTTGCCATTTCCGGGCCAAATCCTCAGGGGATGAATCTGTCTGGAGAAGGTTGTTCTGGGAAAGATCGGTCCTGGGGTGTCTGGGTGCAGAATTTTCGTCAATGGGAGCTCTCCCGGGTTCAACCCGGGCAAGTGCTTCCGGTTGCTGTGTTGTGGGGATCTGCATGCTCTGTCCTGCTGAATCCTGCCGGAGTGCTCCGGGAGGCGGGGATGTCCCAGGGAACGGCCCTTGAAAGCCGGGGGAATCAAACCTTTGAGCAAGATCGTCCAGACGTTTGATTATTTCGTCTATCTCAACTCCGGGTCGAACCTGGACAAGTTTTAAAAGCACCATCTCAACGGCTGTTCTTGTGTGGGAAGAAAATTTTACCAAGGATTCGTCGTTCAGAAGGGTGTTGAGTATCTGGTTTAAAAATACCTGGGACAGGGGGGCTGTGAGTGCGGCCATTCTCTGGCGGTCATGGTCTGAAACATCGCAGGTGTTTTTATCGTTGTTAGAAATTTTTACAACAGCCAGGTTCCTGAAGTGCCGGATGAGGGAGGCGTAAAAGCGTTTCAGATCAAGTCCCAGATTGTGGATATGGTCCACAAGGTCCAGAATGTCGGCGGCTCTGTTTTCCAGAACGGCGGCGGCAAGGTCAAATACAAGGGCCTTGTCTATAATTCCAAGGGTGGCGAGAATTTCGGTATGGTTGACTTCTTGTTTTCCGGATGGTTCCCCTGGGGATTGGTCTGGTGTCTGATCTGATGTTTGTTCAGGGATTTGTGTCTGGCTTCCGAGTATACGGTCAAGAAGGCTCAACGAATCCCGCATGGAGCCATCAGCCTCGCTGGCTATCAGGTCACAGCTTTCCCGGGCGAGGGCAAAGCCCTCGGCTGCTGCAAGCTTCATTAAATGTGACGAGATCTGGGACAGGGTTATTCTTCCAAGATCATGACGCTGGCATCTGGAAAGGATGGTCACCGGGATTTTGTGTACTTCGGTTGTGGCAAAGATGAAAATAACGTGATCGGGCGGCTCTTCCAGGGTCTTTAATAGTGCGTTAAAGGCCGCCATGCTCAGCATGTGAACCTCGTCGATAATGTAGATCTTGAACTTGGAGGACGAAGGCATGTATGCCACGTTATCCCTCAGTTCCCGGACCTGTTCAACGCTGTTGTTTGAGGCCCCGTCGATTTCAAAAACGTCGACATCATTTCCAGCGGTGATGCTGGTGCAGGATTTACAGATGTTGCAGGGGGTCGGGGTCGGGCCGTTGGCACAGTTCATGGCCTTGGCAAGAATACGGGCAATGGTTGTCTTGCCGGTTCCCCTCGGCCCGGTCAGAAGAATGGCATGGGGCACACGACCGGATAGAATGGCATTGGTCAGGGTGGTCGTTACCTGGGGTTGACCGACAACCTTGTCAAAGGTCTGGGGACGGTATTTAAGAGCTAAAACACGGTATGACATTTTACCCGAAAAAAAGCTGAAAAAAAGAGGATGGCGGAGAGAGAGAGATTCGAACTCTCGGTACCTGTAACAGTACACACGCTTTCCAGGCGTGCACCTTCAGCCACTCGGTCATCTCTCCGCAGTAACAATGACTCGGTGTTAATATCCTGTTTTGATTTTTGTGTCAAGTAAGTAATGGTTTCATCAATTTTAATTTTGGTTTTTTTTATGAAACTCCCTACAAGAAACTTGAAACAAGATCCTGACTCCCTTCTGCTGTCGAATTTCACTCTTCGTTGTGTCCGTAAGGACGTGTGGGTTATAAAAACATGGCGGGAAGCATGGTTAAAAATGGGTTGCTGTTGTTAACGGCTGTGAGGATGAAAAGCTCGGCTGGTTTGTTTTTTTTCGTGTGTATGAACCTTATGGTGGAAGGTCTCAGGTTGTGGAGTCTTGTCTTGTCAACAACTTCATGGAGTCTCTCCATGGGAAAAATGATCATGAAACGGCCATGGGCGGTTAGAATTCTCGTTGCTGCGGCAAGGAGCTGGTCAAGGGTGAGCATAACCTCATGGCGGGCAATGGCTCTCTGGGAGTCGGGGTTGATTCGTCCGCATCCCTGTTTAATGTAGGGAGGGTTGGTGACAACAAGGTCTACCCGCCCGCCAAGATCTCCAGGCATAAGCTCTCTTATGTCCTTTAAAAGAATGGAGACCCTGTTGGTTAATTTGTTTTCCTCGACGTTTTTTCTTGCAATGGCCGCAAGCGCCGCCTGGATCTCAACGCCGGTGGTGCGGGTTTCAGGGTGTTTCTTGGAGATTATAAGGGAAACAATGCCGCAGCCGGTACCAAGATCTGCAATCCTGTCGTTGGGGAAAGGATTTGCTTGGCCTGCAAGGATGATCGGGTCAATTGAGAAGCGATACCCCGTCTCCGGCTGCAGCATCTTTAATGATAATTCAGGTGTGCAGTGTTGCAATTTTGAATCGAAGCTCTTTTACAAGGGGCCTGCCAAGGGCCTGGTTAAGTCGTGTCTTAAGGTCGGCTTCCATGAATCGTAAATGCTGAAGCCAGACACTGCTTGATACGTGAACGATAAGGGTTCCATCCTTAAAAGCCCCGGGCTTTGAGTTCTCAGCAACGCTTTGATCCAATGTCCCATCCCAAAGGTCCCAGATCCGTGTCATGTCAAGGTCCTCGCTTGGCCGCAGACTGTCAAGGGCCTTTGCGAGGATGGAACCAATGGGAATGAGTTTTTTAGATATTTTATTCATTGTATTGACTTCGGATCACCTTTTTATCGAGTTTGCCAACCCCTGTTTTTGGAATGGAATCCACGAGTAGAATCTGGTCGGGAATGCCGTACTTAGGAAGATTTCCCAGGTCATACTGGTCAACAAAGGCCTGCTTTATATCGGCCTCAAGGTCCTGGCCTTTCATCTCTTCCTTTAGAACTACAAGAACAATGGGTCTCTCTCCCCATTTCTCGTCGGTGATACCTATGGCTGCGGCTTCACTCACGGCAGGATGACGGCTTGCTATGTCTTCTAACTCAAGGGAAGATACCCACTCACCGCCCGTCTTGATAACATCTTTTACACGGTCGGTAATCTTTAGATAGCCTTCGGCATCGATGTTACCCACGTCTCCTGTGTGGAGCCAGCCCCCCTGCCAGAGTTCTTCGCTCTTTTCAGGACTTTTGAGGTATCCCTGGGTGAGCCAGGGGGTTCTTGCAACCACTTCCCCCGTCTGAATTCCGTCGTGGGGCACCGGGTTCCCCAATGGGTCTATAATTTCAAGATCCACAAGGGGAATGGGAAGACCTGTTTTGCATCGGATGTCGATCAGCCGTTCTTCGTCCCAATCTTCCATGTGGGGCTTAATGTGCGCAACTGTGAGGAGCGGGCAGGTCTCAGACATGCCATAGGCTGAATAAAGGTTGATGTTTGCCTTCATGGCAGCCGTACAGAGTCCCTTTGGAAGGGCTGAACCGCCAATGACTACCTTCCAGGCGGAAAGATCCACGGTTTTGATCACAGGTGAGTTGACAAGCATGTGGATTATTGTTGGAACACAGTGGGAAAAGGTGACCTTTTCCGTGACTACGAGTTTCAAGATCATGGCAGGCTCATACCGGCCGGGATAGACCTGGCGGTTGCCGAGCATGGTAAAAAGATACGGCATACCCCAGGCATGGACGTGGAACATGGGGGTGAGGGGCATATAAACGTCCTTTGAGGTCATTACAGCCTGGGAGTGATAGGCGCAAAGTCCCGTCATCAGACCGAAGGTGTGCATCACGATCTGACGGTGGCTGAAGTAGACACCCTTGGGGTCACCCGTGGTGCCGGAGGTGTAAAAGGTCGTGGCCATGGCATTTTCGTCAAAATCCGGGAAATCATAGGTCTCCTTGGAACCGGTTACCAGGGTTTCATAATCGGTTGCAAATTCAATCGCTGTTTCGGGCTCTTGATCGGTTTCCCTCATCAGAATAATTTTTTTAACGGTTTTAATCTTGGAGTAGATGGGCTCTAAAAGGGGAAGAAGCTCCGAATTCACAAGGAGAACGTCATCCTCTGCATGGTTGATGGTGTAGAGGATCTGCTCGGGCGACAGCCTTATATGAACCGTGTGAAGCACGGCTCCCATCATGGGCACGGCAAAATAACACTCAAGGTAGCGATGGCTGTCAAAATCCATGACGGCAACCGTGTCTCCCTGTTTTACACCGAGTCCTTCAAGGCCGTTGGCAAGCTGGGCCACCCGCCGGTGGAAGTCCCGGTAGGTATAGCGCATCTGATCCCTGTAGATAATCTCCTGGTCTGGGGAACGTACAAGAGAGTTGGTCAGAAGGTTTTTGATCAGCAGCGGGTAGGCATAGGCTGATTCAGTTTGCTCAATGATTTTGACACCCATAATTGGTTTATCCTCCTAGATGGTTGGTGTTAACTTCTTAGCTAACGGCTAAAAGCTAACTACTAATAGCTATTTACCCCTTTGCCAGGGCAAAATCGGTCTGGACTTCCCCCTTCAGGATGTGGCGTCTGAATACCTGTCTTGTTTTGTTGGGGTCCATTTTTTTGTATACTATGGTTTCCTGCCCAAGTATTTCAACGGTGACGTTGGGCTCGCTGTTGCACATGCCAAGACAGCCTGCGGCAACTATTTTGATGTCTGTTTTATCTGATTTGATCTTTTCTTCCAAAAGGGTGTCCATGACACTCCTTGCCCCTGCAGCAATGCCGCAGGTTCCCATGTGGACTGTTATTTTAACCGTTGTCGTACCTCCCCTGAGCGATGAATTCTGGGAGGTTTTTTCCTTGATTTGTCGTAGATCTTCCACTGAAATTTTTGCCATTTTTACATCCTTATTCTAATTAGAAACTTTGCTACGGCCGTGACGGTTATTGTCTGCAAAAGTCGTTTACCATCTCTTTTATCCTGGACAGGATGGCCGGGTCGTTGAGTTCCACTGTATCCAGGCCTGCTGCAAGTTCGGTCGTGTCCATTGTAAAGCTGTCGCCATAAAGCCTATGATGGTATTTTATACCTATGTCGGGGTAACCCGCAATAAGATTTGTGATGGTGGCGCCCATATCACCCACCGGGGCTCTGTCCAGGTGGTCGATGGCAAAGGTGGCCGAGATCGTCGTTCCTTTGCCTTCCCGGCTTTGAATGGAGAACTCCCCATCGCACCTTTGGGATGCCGCCTTGAAAAGAGAAATTCCCAGTCCCACCCTTCTTGTGGTCCTGGAGGTGACAAAGGGATTAGAAATAACCGCAAGCCTTTCGGGATCAATGCCCCTGCCGTTGTCCGTGACCGTGATCTTGATGTGGGTGTCAAGATGAGTCTCGTCTATTGCAATACCCACCTTACTTGCCCCTGCCTGAATGCTGTTCTCAGCAAGGTCCAGGATGTGCAGTGACAGCTCTTTCAACTTATCGTTTAAAATCCTCTTGTCTGGAAATCGGTATTGCCCTTTTTCAGCGCTGATGCCATGGCTTCAAATGTTTTGCCGGTCATGTTAAACAGGGTGATTCCCTGTCCTATTTCAGCCAGGCGGTGGGCGTCGGATGATACTAAACAGGGCAGTGAAGTTTTGTCAAGAAAATAGTGTTCCTGTCTTTGGGCCATTGTTCTGGCCGTTATTTCGATGCCGTCAAGGCTGAGATCATGAGGGATGAAGCCAAGCTGGCCAAGGATGCTGTAGCTTGGTCGGTCGATGTGGGCGGCAATGGCAAGGCCCTGTTCCCGGTGAATGAGATCCACAGCCTCCTGGACCGTGAGGTGACAAGCCTGGATCAGTAGTTTTGGCTCCTGTCCGATCACCATGTCCTGTTCGTCGGCAATGACCTGAAAACCAAAAATATCGGGGGCGTTGTCCTGAGTAAGTCCCCGGTAAATCTCATCTGCCACGGCCTCTGCCTGGTGAACCCGTTTGTGGATACCAAGCAGGTGAACCTCCTCTCGTGTGCAGATTTCAAGGCCCGGCAGAACAAGGATGCCTGCAATTTTACCAAGCTCTACAATGGGTCTGGCATTTTTTGATGAGTTGTGATCACAGATTGCCAGGATGTCCAGATTAAGGTCCCTGGCCCGTTTGATTATTCGTTGCGGGGTCATCTCCCATTCTCCACAGGGGGAGAGACAGGTGTGGATGTGGAGATCTGCCCTGAAGCATTGTTTGTCTGCCCGGGGCAAGGGATCACTCCGCCTGAAGCAGACCAACTTCTGCTGCAAGGTCAAAGGCCGTCCGGTCCGATAAAAACAGGGGGATCTTTTCTTCGTCGGCCTTGCGGCAGGTAGCCTGGTCCGGTCGGTTGCCGCAGGTTATGATGATGCAGGAGATCTCCTTTAGCACGGCCACGGCAACAATGTTCTGGTGGGCCTGGACCGTCAGCCAGACGTTATGTTCCAAAGCATTTGCCATGACATCGCTTAAAAGGTCCCCGCAGTACCCGCCTGAAAAGGAGCGGTCAAGCCCCTCTTCTCCAGCTGCGAGGACAAGGTTCAACCTGTCCTTTAAATCCTTTACTTTCAACATTTTGCTCCTTTTATCGGGTGAAATTTTCTGTCCAAGTATTCTGCATTCTCCCAGAGCGGCCCTCCCCCTGACAACATCCTCGGCAAAGGTGCGGCAGTCGGGTGCTCCGCAGGCCGAACAGTTGAACCCGGGCAGTTGATCATATATCTGGTTGATATTGGTGAGGTCTGCAATGGAGAGAGGTTCTTTTTTCTGACCAAAAATTTTTTCCATCTTTGCGGAGGTCAAACGGTCAAAAAACCGCTCTTTTGCATAGACATTCTTAATGGGACTTTTTTCATGGCGATCCTTTATCTCAAGCCTTGCAATGTGCTGGAGCAGGTTGTTTTTTGCCCCATACTTGTCAACGGCGCACAAAGGACCGCCCACACACCCCTCCCGGCATGTCCTGAATTCAATAAAGTCATACTCCTTGAAAAGACCGAGTTCTAATTTCTCAAGATACTCAATGGTCTGATCCATGCCGGATATTGCGATTGAGTTCTGGATGGTGGTTCCGGCCGTCTCTCCTCCTGAAATGGCCCATAAAAGGCTGCTGCCCGTTGGTGGTTCTTCAAACTCGAATTCGTGTTCCGAGGCCAGGGGTGAGTTAAGGGGCAAGCTTTCCAGGGATTTTATCTCATGCTTTAGCTCTGCATAGATCTGGTTGATTCCGATGGTTCTGGAAGGGTAGGGTGTGGTGTGGTGGTGGGTCGAGCTTTCCGGCGTCATCTTGGTGGAGCATGGGTTTAAGTAGAAGATGGAAATCTCCCCGATAGCGACGCCATGGTGTCTGGCGAGAAAGGTGGCCACATCCTTGACCATGAGGGATACGGGTCTGAGCACCGGGTGGAGAAGGCCCATGAGGCTTGGGAACCTGAAGGCGATCAGTCGCAGCACCACAGGGCAGAGAGTGGAGATGACCGGACGCCCCTCTCCGGGTGTGCCAAGGCTTTGTATGTGCTGTTCTGTGGCCTTTTTAAACATGGTCAGGAAGTAGGACATGTCCACTGTGTGTTTAAACCCCATTCGTTTGAGTCCTGCAAGTACCTTTTTCGGGGGGACATGGGCGAACTGGGAGTAGAGAACCGGAGGCACAAGCACGACTGGTAAACGGGCTTTTTTGAATTGTCCGTAGGGATAGGTGATCGGGGTGATGCATTCTCGGGGACATACGCCTATGCATTCCCCGCCTCCTATGCAGCTGTCTACAAGGAGAATACTCTTGCCGTCTTTGATGCGGATGGCTTTTGTGGGACAGACCTTGACGCAGGCTCCGCATCCGGTGCAGTCCCGGCTGTTAAAGGAGACATAGCATGGAAGGCTTCCCGCCTTATTCATCAGCCCCCTCCGGTTTTAAATTCCATCGTAATGGTTGTTCCCTCTCCAGGGCCGGAGATTATTTCAAACTGGTCGGCATTTTTTTTCATGTTTGGCAGCCCCATGCCCGCACCAAACCCCAGCTCCCTGAACTCGTCAGGGGCCGTTGAAAAACCCACCTGCATGGCCTGGTCGATATCTTTGATGCCCGGTCCTTTATCCCTGATGCGCAGCTTTATTCTTGTGGCAGACAGCTCAAGGTCCATGCGGCCGTTGCACGCATGCATGACAACGTTCATTTCTCCCTCGTAGCCGCAGACGGCAACCCTGCGGATAATGTCGGGTGATGTGTTAAGGGATTTTAGTATGTTCTTTATTTCGATGGACGGCTTTCCGGCATGGACAAAATCTCTGTGCTTGATGAGAAATGTTTTTACCAGGTTTTCCATGGGACCTCCGGATTACCGCCCGTTGTTAAGGCCTTTGAGTTCATGCATATAGAGACGTCCGCTTGCGACAAACATTGACAGGGGGGTGGTAAGAAGGGGAATATTCTCCTCCCTTGCAAGATCAATGATCTCCTGGGGAGGATTTTTTCCCCTGATCAGAACAATGGCGCTTGCCCCGGCTATGGAGGCAGCCCTAACAGCCTGCTGTGTGGCAAGGCCTGTCAGAATAAGTGAGCCTGCCGAATCAGCGGTCAGAAGATCGCTCATCAGGTCGCTTGCTCCAATCTTGAGAATCTTTTTTGCGCCCATTTCCTCGCCAAAAAGAAATTTGGCATTTAGTATGACGGCTATTTCTGAAAGTATCATGAATAATTCTTAGAGTATCGTGCCTTGCAAGTCAATGAAAAAAGGCATGGAATCTGCTGTTACAGATGCAATGCCTATGGAAAACAGTAACAGGCAGACAGGCAGGGAGGAGCTGGTGAAGTTTCTTTTTCTGGAATCATATTTTGGGGGGTCCTACAGGGATTTTGCCCTGGGTTTGAAAGAACATTCAAGCCATGCAGGTTAAACCCAGGCAGGAAAGAAAGCTTCTTCCCCCTGATCATCTGGAACCATCGCTGGGAGTATGATAAAAAGCCACAACGGTTTTTCAGGGCCCTGGGTGAGATCAAACAGAGGGGGATTCCTTTCAGGCTGGCACTTCTTGGTGAGGGAGTCTCAAAAGTTTCCAAGGCTTTTGTTGCCGCAAAAGAGGTGTTCCATAGGGAGATTGTGGTATTCGGCCATGTCGAATCCAAGCAGGAGTACTTTGAATGGCTCAGTCAGGGCCACGTGGTTGTGAGCTGCGCAATTCAGGAAAATTTCGGTATCTCGGTGGTGGAGGCCGTGGGTATGGGGTGCATTCCCCTTTTGCCCCAAAGGCTTGCGTATCCTGAGATCATGCCCCTGGAGCACCATGGGTCCATTTTGTATACGAGTTATAGTGACTTGGTGTAAAAACTTGCATGCCATGGGGCAGTACGTCTGGCAGTCAAGGTTCAAAGAGTACGATGCTGTACTGGAGCGTCTTGCCTCCATGGACAGAGTACCGGTTCTGGAAAATTTTGAACGATGATTGACAATTTGACTTGACTGTGAAAATAAAGGTTTACAACTGTTTGTAAAATTAGCTGTTCTAAGCCGGATAGACGTTTATCGAGTACAGGAGAAACTATGAATCAAACCAGACATCCCGTTCATCCAGACATTTCAGAGGAGATGTGGGGAAAAATAAATAAAATCATTGCAAACGGCAAGGGCAAGCCGGGTTCCGTGATAGCCGTTCTTCGTGAAAGCCAGGAAGTCGTGGGGTATTTGCCGGCTGAACTTATCCGTCACATAAGCCAGGGGCTTGTTTTGCCCACAAGCCAGGTGTTTGGAGTGGTAACCTTTTATTCTTTTTTTTCCCTTACCCCAAAGGGTCGCCATACAGTTAAGGTATGCACGGGTACGGCCTGCTATGTCAAGGGCATAAAAGAGGCTATGGGGCGTATCAGCAACACCTATGGGATCAAGGAGGGAGAGACAAGTGAAGATCGAAAGTTTTCCCTTGAGGGGGTCAGGTGTCTTGGCGCCTGCGGCCTTGCACCTGTAATGATCGTTGATAAGGATATTTACGGTGAGGTGACCTCGGATAAGGTGATCAATATTCTGGAAAAATACGAATAGGCCATACATGGGAGAATTTCATGAATAAAATCAGATTACAGCTCATGCTCTGCGGCGGAACCGGATGCCATGCAACCGGGAGTGAGCGGGTAAGAGAGGCGCTATCCCGGGAGATCGAAGATCAGGGCCTCAAGGATGAGGTGGAAATCATCATAACCGGGTGTAACGGCTTCTGTGCCGTGGGTCCTGTAATGGTGGTTCAGCCGGAAGGTATATTTTATCAAAAAATTAAGCCGGAGGATGCAGCTGAGCTCGTGGAGGAACATTTCCTCAAGGGCAGGCCGCTCAAACGTCTTTTTTACAAGGAACCAGCCTCAAAAAACATTATTCCCAGGATGGATGACATTCCTTTTTTTGCAAGCCAGATGTTCCGGGCCATGCGAAACAAGGGGCTCATTGATCCAGAGGTGATAGATGAGTATATTGCAAGGGACGGCTATTTCGGCCTTGCAAAGGCTCTCAACGAGATGACGGCGGACGGTATCATTGAAGAGATGCTTGCTTCGGGGTTGAGGGGCAGGGGAGGTGCGGGCTTTCCCGCTGGCATGAAGTGGAAGTTTGCCAAAGGGGCCGAGGGAGATGAAAAGTATGTTCTCTGTAACGCAGACGAGGGAGATCCAGGGGCCTTTATGGACAGAAGTCTTTTAGAGTCTGACCCCCACGCCGTTCTTGAGGGTATGACCATTGCCGCCAAGGCCATAAATGCCCACAAGGGATATATCTACTGCAGGAGCGAATATCCCCTTGCCATCAGGCGTCTTGGCATTGCCATTGCCCAGGCCAGGGATTACGGGCTCCTGGGTGAGGATATCCTGGGCTCGGGATTTGATTTTGATATCGAAGTGTATCAGGGGGCGGGTGCTTTTGTGTGCGGTGAAGAAACGGCCCTTATGCGATCCATTGAGGGGAACCGGGGTATGCCAAGGCCCCGTCCTCCGTTTCCGGCCCACAAGGGACTCTGGGAAAAACCCACCATCCTCAATAATGTCGAGACCCTTGTCAATGTCCCCCAGATCATACTCAAAGGGGGAAAGTGGTATGCAGGTGTTGGAACGGAAAAGAGCAAGGGTACTAAGGTGTTTGCCCTGTCAGGAGACGTGTCCAACATAGGCCTTGTGGAAATTCCCATGGGAACGACCCTGAGATCCTTGGTATATGAAATAGGGGGAGGCGTTCCCAACAAACGAAAATTCAAGGCCCTTCAACTTGGCGGCCCTTCAGGCGGATGTGTTCCCGAAGAGCACCTTGACACCCGTATCGACTACGAGGAGATTGTCAAGGTAGGAGCCATAATGGGGTCGGGGGGTGCCATTGTCATGGACGATCACACCTGCATGGTGGACATGGCGCGTTATTTCATGGATTTCATTCAGGACGAGTCCTGCGGCAAATGTACCCCGTGCCGGGAAGGCACCAAGCAGATGCTTGATATTCTGGAAGAGATCTGCCTTGGCAACGGCAAGACCGGAGATATCGAACGTCTGGAAGGCCTTGCCCATGTAGTTGGCAAGGCCAGCCTGTGCGGTCTGGGTCAGACTGCATCCAACCCGGTTCTTTCCACCCTTCGCTATTTTAGAGAAGAGTATGAGGCCCACATCGAGGAAAAAAGATGCCCGGCAAAGATCTGCCCGAATCTGGTCAAGTTTGAAGTTGATCCGGAACTTTGCAAGCGCTGCGGGATTTGCTACAAGGCCTGTCCTGCCGGTGCCATCATCTGGGAGAAAAAACAGGTGGCCGTCATTGACAAGGATAAGTGCATAAAGTGCATGACCTGTTATGCCCGGTGCCCGTTTAATTCTATTTTTTAAAAGAATCTGTTACACAAGGAGTATATGACCGACCAGATGGGCGGTGAGCCAGGGGACAGATTGAAAAATCCTACCCAGATAGTGTGCAAGCAGTGTGGAACCTGCTGTGAAAGGGGAGGTCCCGCATTGCATCTTCAGGATGTTTTGTTGGTTAAAAATGGTACGCTACCGTTTGAAAGCATCATCACCATCAGGCGGGGTGAGTTTGTCCATGACCCCGTGACAAACACCGTTGTACCTTCAAAAACCGAGCTGCTGAAAATATCGGGATCAAACGGCACCTGGACCTGCCTGTTCTATGACAAAGGTAAAAGGGGATGTTCCATTTATGACAGTCGTCCCCTGGCGTGTAAAACCCTCAAGTGCTGGGATACCGGGGAAATTCTCAAGCTGGCGGGGAATGACCTTTTGTCAAGGCTTGATCTGGTTGGACCAGAAACTGAGCTTGGCAAAAGACTGATCCAGCATGAGTCTCTTTTTCCTTTCTCCGATGTTAAGGCCCTCCTGGGCCCCTTGGGGCGGATGTCTAAAAAAGCCTTGAAAAATCTTGAAAAGATTGTCAACAGGGATCTCGACCACAGGTTCGAATCCGTTGGTGAATTTCACCTTTCGGTTGCACAGGAGCTCTTTTATTTCGGGCGGCCATTATTTCAACTGCTCGAACCCTTTGGGTTTACCGTGAGGGAGACAGGTTCAGGGATCAAGCTTAAACTCAAGGGGTAGTTGGTTGGTAGGACACCCATATTGGGCGTCTCTACCAATCATGGCTGGTCGATTTGTTTGATTGTGCGATGAATGAGGATAATATGGAATATGGCCGACGCCAGGGGTCAATTCGTGCACTGCCCTAACTCGGCCCTTAGAAACGAGAATGAGCCAGGGTGGTTATTTTGCATTTAAATCCAGAAAACGCCGGGCAATGGTTTTGAGAGTCTCGGGTATGGTTGCAGGGTCTTCAAACGGCCGAACTCCCTTTCTGTCCGCATTTATGATCTCGTCCATTTCCGGAAGAAATCCAATGATCTCAAAATCGGACAAAGAATTGCGGATCAGATCTTCATCCTCTTTGTTTTTAACCCGGTTCCCAAGGACAACGATTTTTTTTATGCCGATATCCTGGCCGAGTTTTCTGATTCGTTCCGCCGCAACCCGGCTTCTTTTACCCGGATTGACAACTGCCACAAGGGCGTCCACAGATCCAGATGTAGCCCTGCCAAGGTGTTCTACCCCGGCTTCCATGTCCATGATAACAACTTCGTTTCTTGCAAGCACAAGATGATTCATCAAAGCCTTTAAGATGGTGCTTTCAGGGCAGATGCAGCCTGATCCTCCACTCTGAACCGTTCCCATTACCAGAAGTTTTACTCCGTCGCGTTCAAGGGAGAATCGGTCGGGGATATCGTCGACCTTTGGGTTTAGGGTGAAAAAACCGCCCATGGTACCGGGTTTGGCACCGGTTCGTTCGGCTATGAGATCGGACAGCTCAGCAATGGGAGTTATGGGAGTTGTCTCATCTATTCCAAGGCCTGCCGCAAGGTTAGCAACTGGATCTGCATCTATGGCTATGACCCTTGTGTTGTCAATCTGTGCAATGGTTCTTGCAAGGAGTGAGGTGATGGTGGTCTTTCCAACGCCTCCCTTACCGCCGATGGCTAATTTTAAGCTCACTTTTATACTCCTGTTTTATTGTTTGGATCTATAGTTTTTTCTTGATTCGGCTCTTATCATCCATCAAAAACAGGTTAAACCCGTTGTCTCTGGCTGTTAAAATAAGGTCGTCCCTGTGGATGGCCTGGACCTCGTACTTGTTTTTCATCACATCCTTTGGCATAATCAGAAAGCATTGCTCGGCCTCCTGCCGTGATTCAAAAGCCGGGATGAACTCCTGTTCATCGTCCCTGGTCTTGAATCCCATGAATTGCTCAGATCCTGTCCCAGGGTTCTGAACAACAATAAACAGCCACTGGTCTTTGACCGTGCTGTCGGGTTGCTGATTGGTTTCCATGTTGCGTCCCCATTAAGATTAAAAAATTATCAATTGGAATTAACTTCTAATATATTCATAAAGCGACCAATTGCAAATAAAATCCCCAATTGTCATTTTCCATTATCCAAAAAAAAACCCCTTTAGGGCCATGGCCGAAAAGGGGTTGTAACTCGGGTGAATTTTTTTATCTATAGCTCAAGCCATGAATCTGAGTACAGGGTATTGCCAAGGATTACATTAACCGTTTTGGCATAGCCCTTTAACTCGTCGGAAAGTGATGCCATATCCGGCTGGTTTCCGTCCTGAATGGCGTAGATAAGCTCTACGATGTCCGGGCGTTTGCCCTTTGCAATTGCTGTGAGCTGGGTGTCAAGGGGATCTGAGATCACAGATGCCATTCCGTATTTTTGAAGCATAACCATGTAAGTTTGGTTCAGGATCGGCCGAAGGTGATTCGGGGGACCGTTGGAGATGTTGGAAAGACCGCAGGTGCTCATAGCACCGGGGGCTATGTCCTGGAGCATCTCCTGGAACAGCATCAGACTTATGGCCTGGGGCTGCTGGATGTTGACCGGGGTTACAATGCCGTCCACCCAGATTTTTTCGTTGGGAATGCCTGCCTCGTTGGCATAGTAGAGAAGCTCTACGGCAAGTGCAGCACGCTCGTTCTCGTCCCGTGGAAGACCTTCTGGTCCCCACATGAGGGCGACAAAATCGGCATCATACTTCTTTGTCATGGGAACCATTGATTCATACCGTTCAGCCCTTGCCATGATGGAGTTCACAATATGGGGCTTGTCAGCAGGTTTTGCAACCTTGAGGCCCGCCTCAATTGCATCTATGTTCGAAGAGTCAAGAAGCAGAGGCATTCCCGGAACAGCCTCCTGAACCACATTGACCACCCATGGCATGAGCTCTGTACCGAATTTCTTGGCAGGTCCCAGGTTGATATCGATGTAATCCATGCCTTTCTCTTTCTGCATAAGAACCTCTTTCTGGATAGGCTCAGGATTTCTTTTGGCAGGATCTGCTTGCTTAAATTCTTTTCCAATCACATTGGAAATAACGTTCAAGCTTTCTCCAAAAAGTATCATTTCATCTCCCTTTACATTAAAAATTGGGTTCATCCTAGGATGAACTATAACCCCGGGGGCGAGATGTCCGCCCCGTTGGGATTGCTTGATTCCTAATTACTAGGGAAACTCCCCTTCAGGATGTTCTTTTTAGGGGGAGATCCCAATCTGTTTATGGCCGGACAATAAGACCTTGCAGGGTCATGCCGGTTATATTTTTGTTTTAAGAAAAGCAGGAAGATGGGCTGCTTCCCTGGGTCCTACGGTGATGGTCCAGCCCGGGAGTTCCTCTTCAACATCGCCTGCAATGGCTGCGGCATAACCGGGGATGATAACCTCAGTATGTTTTACCTTGTCCATAATACCGGATTTTTTGATGAAAAGCCCCACATCATCTCCGCCGAATTTTCCAGCGGCCCAGGCCGTGAGAACTGAAAGTCCTTCGGAATCCTTGATGAGAAGCCATGTGGGAACCCTGCTTGCCTCGACTTCACCGGATACGATAAAGTAGGTCAGGGCAAAGTTGGTGGTGACAATCACGGGTGAGTTCTCATCTGGGTTACCAATTGGATAGATTCCTTCAACTACAGTCATGGGTCTCTGGGGATCGGTAAAAATGTTGAGACGCTCAAGCAGGAGCGGAAACAAAGATTCAGCAGAAAAGTCTGACAAAACCACGATTCCGCCGTATTTAGCTACAAACATGCTTGCGATGAGGGTTTCCATATCAAGGTTTGAAGCCATTTCACTGGGGAAGGTGATGGTGGGGAACCCAAGGGCCTTGTTTCCAGCCTTGAGGGCCGCACGCCTTATGCCCACCTGATCTTCCAGGGCCTGCTTTATCTCTCTGGCGCCGGAATCAATCACAAGGTCTTTGAGCCCCATTGCCGTTAGCTTTGCCGTCAACGGCATAAGAGCATCCACCGAATCTGCCTTGACGGCCAGGGGAAGGTTGTTTTCCTTGGCAAGGGTACCCATGGCATCAAGATTGGACTCGGTTGCCCCATAGAGAAGGGGGCGCTTGAAGCCTGCCGCTTCCACACCTGCGGCCATCACATCCACATCTTCGGTCATCAGGATGAGGTTGAATTCAGATGTCTCTGCTATAGTCTTGGCGCAGGCCGCAAAGGCATCTTTGCCAGCACCAGTATCCTTGAGGGCGATAAGTTCCGGTCTCAGGTTGAAGCCCACCCGCTCGTACTGGAAGGCATTGAAGATTTTAAGATTTTTCTCAAGGGTAGCGGCATCTGTATCGCTTTTCACCGTGCCAGCAAGAAGGGTGGGGTTGAAAAAGGTCTTTTCATGGCGATGGAGAACTGTCTCACCGCCTGTAGTGCATTTTCTTACACCCCTGCCAACGACCACGGGACGAATGGGGGGGGCCGATGCTTCGGCAAGTTTCTCCCGTGCTTCGTCAGATACATAGGGGCATGAATCAAGCTCTGCTTTGCCCGATGCCAGGTTCATGGCAAAGGCAAGGCAGGTTGGCACGCCGCACTCCTTGCAGTTGGTTTTGGGAAGGAGTTTGAAAATCTGTATACCGGTTAACGCCATTTTTTCACCTCGTATGTTTGTTTAAGATGACAGGCCCCTGGCAATGGTTCTGGTGCTGCCTGGGCCTGTCATTTTTTTTCTAATAGTTTATATTATCCGTCAACTATCCAATGAGAGATTCCATGGTAAGAGCTGGATGCCCTTTTTCCTGGAGAAATGGAAGAATCTCCTCTTCAGTTATGCCCACAGTCTCATCGGCGATCATGTCGTAGAGGTCGGGACAACCCATTTCAGCCCCTCTTTTTTCTATACGATCTTTCAGTTCTTCCTTGAGCGCCTTGGGCATCCAGACCATTCTTAAGAGCCCGCCGTCGCCCAGGATGAACTTGCCCTGGGTGATGTTGTGCTTGGAATGGCCCACAAATCCGGGGGAAGAAGCACCACCGCCCATGACACCGGCAAGGGTGGTGAACTTCATGCCGCAGGGGGTTTCTCCGGGATACTCACGGCCAACGGTCATTACCCCGTTGCACGATGGAAGCATTGCAGCGATACACTCGCAGCACCCGCAGGTTGTCATGGGGTCATGAACTAGGGAATAAAAGTTGTAATGGGTAACAGCACCCCTTGAAGCCTTGTAGACAAAGTCGTTGACGCCCTTCCACTGACCAAGTACTGGATCAATGCATTCGCCCTTTTCAATGGGCTGGTTGGGGCCTGTGGGGTTGATCTCAAAGGCGGCCTTACAGTCCATCCAGTTGTAGGCACCGCATAGCCCTGTTCTCTCAGGGCTCACAGAGCATACATGGTTTGGGGCAAAACTCTGGCACAGGGAGCAGGAGTAGTAGATCTCTACATCCTCGTCCTTCATGTTGTCTACCCTGGAATCACGGGTCTGGTACTCGGCCCTGGCCGTTTCCGTAAGTTTCTTAACATCCTCTGCCTTTGTATAGAGGGTGACCTGGACCTTGTCCAGGATCTTGGTGAAATCCTGGTGGAACTTGGCATGGAGAACCACACCTATATCCTTGAGGCTAAATCCCTTTTCCATGGCTGCCTTGGATACACGAATCCAGGAGATATCCCTCTGGCCTATATGCATGATACCCTGGATGTAGTTTACCAGGTGATGGATCTGGCGCTCCATGATCGGTTCGAAATCTTCCTGGAATTCCCGACCTGCGATCTGGACAAAGATTCCAAGGGGGAAGGTGTCTCCGACCTTGAGGTCTGTTACGTCCGGTCCCACAAGAATTACCTTTCCATCTTCTATCTCGTTCATCTGGGCCATCTTGACAAGCTCGGTACACTGGGTCTTTCCACCGCCGCACTGGGCGTGGAGATCGGCTCCACGAACCCTTTCTCCCTCAAAGGCCGGACCAAAGGCCAGGGGGATATCTATCTCAGATACCGTTACCTTGAGACCCCTTACCTCAATGGATTTCTGGCAGATCTCGTCATGGGGTACGTTTGTAACCACATGCTCGTAGGTGCAGATACCCGTGGGAAGGATTTGAGGAATATCCGTGTCAGCGATGGTGGGGAAACCCCAGTTTACGCAGCCGGCCGCAGCAACACCCCATTCAGTTCCAATGTCACCAAGGGCGTTTACAAAGGCAAAGATTCTCTCCTTGTTGTACATGAGGATCTTTCTGTAATCTCCAGGCTGAACCCCGCCAAAGGCCATGGCCGCCCTGTTAGCAAAACCAAGGGCAAATACGGCGGAAGAGATGTCCGGTCCAAAGGGCACGATTCGGGTATTCCACCCTATCTGAACACCTTCTTCAATCAGCTGCTCAATCACGGTTTTACCATTGTGGTTGGCGGCGCAGAAGATGTAGAGACTCTTTTTCTGGTAATCTTCCACAATCATCTTTGCAATTTGAGAAGTTGGAGCCGCTCCTACAATGGCTGCAAATCCAGGTGCAGAGCCGTCAACAAATTCAACGCCCCTTTTCCTGAGGATTGTATCATCCGCAGGGCCTGTCCAGAGCTTACCGGCCTCGATATCTGGATCTTCCTGGGGTACGTAGAAATCAGGCTCATTCACGATCCTTAATGCCTCTTTGATCTCGTAGGCGATGATGCCGGCCATTCCAGCGTCAAGGAGTGGTCCAAGGTAGGGAAGGTGGTTCGTGCCCTTTACATGGGGGGGGAGAAGGCCCCTTGCAAAGGCAAGGGGTTTTTTGATATCTTCCAGAGTTTCGACCTTCATTCCAGTCAGGGAGTAGATGACAGGAAGGTAATAGGCCGTGTTGGGGAATTCAACTTTTGTATCTGCACTAAAGGTGGCAAGGGCTTTATTATAGAGGCCTTCAACCTCTGACACTACTTTATATCCACCCTGAATAGCTGCAAATGCTATTAATTTTGACATTCGTTCCTCCTTCTTTGAGGATTTATCATTATATTTATATTAAGCTTTATCTTTATGACCTTTTTGAGGTTACGCCTCCAGGGCCTGGCGATCAGCCATATCCATGAGGACCCTTTCCCTTGCCTTGTCAATGCCAAGTTCCTTACGTTTCTTGTCAATGTGGGCAATCATCTTATGGGCGTGCTTGATGGGATCAATCTCAAGGTCCCACATTCCGCCTGTAATGCCTTCAAATCCCTTGGTCAGGTAGTCGTGGAACACAGGTGCTCCGGATGTGGGCAGGGTTACTCCGAATACGGTGTAAACGCCGGATGCCACAAAATAGTGACCAATGGAAATCGCCTTTTCGCTCATCCACTCAGGGGCGCTGCCTGCAACCGGAAGATCACAGATATCGTGGCCAAGGCCGCCTGCCTTTACAACTTCTGTTGCGGCAAGCAGAATTCTTGAGTTGTCAACGCAGGATCCTAGGTGAAGGACCGGCGGAATACCCACAACCTCACACACCTCGGCAAGCCCCGGTCCGCAATGGACAGCGGCAGCTTCTGGGGTCAGGAGACCCGCCATGGCGCAGGCTATTGCATTACAGCCGGTGGTGAGAACGATCACGTCGTTTTTGATCAGCTCCTTAACAACCCTTACATGACCGTCATTGTGCTTGGTTCTTGCATTGTTGCAGCCTACGACGCCTGCTATACCGCGGATGCGGCCGTTGATTATGTTGTCGTTCAAGGTGTAGTAGGTACCCCTGAAGGTTCCGCCCAGATGGTATTGAATGGATTCAACTCCGAATCCTGCAATCTGGGTTGCTTTCTGCTGGGGTATCATCACTTCACGGTTGCGGTTTTCAAAGTTGTCTATGGCGATTTTAACGATGCGTGTTGCATCTTCAAGGGCATGGTGCTCGTCAAACTCGATGTGGAGAACGCTCTTCTCCTCCATTCTTGCGATGGGGTGGGTGGTGATGATCTTTGTATGGAAACATTCTGCTACGTTGGCGATGTTTTCCATGATGCACTGGATATCAACAACCATGGCATCACAGGCACCAGTGATGATGGCGAGTTCCTGCTGGAGGAAGGTGGCCGCAGTTGGAATGCCGTGGCGCTGGAGAAGCTCATTGGCCGTGCAGCAGATGCCTCCAAGCTGGATGCCCTTGGCGCCCTTGCTCTTGGCATAGTCGATCATCTCCTGGCTCTGGGCAACGGCAACGATAATTTCGGAAAGAATGGGCTCATGACCGTGGACGATGATGTTGACATGATCCTCCTTCATGATACCGAGGTTTGCCTCGCTCTGGAGGGGGAAGGGGGTTCCGAACAGAACGTCCTGGAGATCGGTTGCGAGCATTGAGCCGCCCCATCCGTCTGCAAGGGCTGCACGGGTTCCCTGTTTCATGAGGTTCTTGTAGTCCTGGTCAACACCCATGTGGGTCCGGTGCATGATTTCGACGATCTCGCGGTCAATGTTTCTGGGAAGAACACCCAGTTTTTTCCATTTTTCATAGAGTGGTTTTGGGGCCCGTTTTAGGTTGAGAAGCTCTCCCTCAGGTTTTCCCCACTCCGCAAGGGCTATCTCGCCAACTTCAACGGCAATTTCATAAATATCCCTGTCCTTTGTCTCACCGTCAACTTCAACGGTGGTTGCCACGCCAAGGGTGGGGGCAAGGGCCATGAGTTTTACCGTATCTTTGATCTTGTAGGCATCGGTTTCCTGGCGGGCTGCGGCAAGGAAAACTTCAGCAACGCCCCTGCCGTGGTCTGAGTGGGCGGCTGCACCGCCTGCAATCATTCTGATGAAGTTACGTGCCGCAATTGTATTGGGTGTTGCACCGCAAAGGCCCTTTCGCGTGTCTTTGCCTTCAATGCCAGCCTTGGGAAGGGGCAGCCTGCAGGGACCCATTGAACAATTTTTGCAGCAAATTCCCTGGGTACCGATGTTACAGGCCTTCATGGTAACAGCTCTGTCAAAGATGGTGTCTATGCCAAGTTCCTGGGCCCGGGCAATCAACTGCTGGGATGCTACGTCAATGGTTGCTTCCATGGGATTTGCGAGTTTGGTTGCCTTTTCTTTCTTGGCAACCGTTGCTTTCTTTGCTTCTGCCATTAGAGGTTCCTCCTCCTATTGTGTGTAATTCCATGTACATAAAATATGACAGCCGTTTTAATGAACCTAGGCAGTATGCCTTCTGTGTGTCCTATTCAGGCTTTCAAGTATCTTGTCAAGTTCTGACAGCTGTACACTGGCCGCTGTCATGGAGACCTGTTTTTTCTTTGGTTCAGTTGCTCGTTTTGCCGCATTCTCAGCCCTTTCCTGGGCTCTTTTGTCCCTTAAAGCCTGCTCTTCTGCCTCTAACTTATCTATGGCATCTGCTTCGGCTTTTGCCTTGGCTTTTATCTCAGCCTCAGCCTTTGCAGCGGCATCTGCTGCTGCCTTTGCCTTTGCAGCCTTTTCAGCCTCGGCATCTGCCGCAGCCTTTGCCTCAGCAGCTGGATCCACGGCAGGCTCTGCTCCAAAAAGATCCTTGGGTGCCTTAGGTTCGTTTGCAAAAAGATCTATTGCCATTGTGATTATTCTCCCCTGAAATTAAGCGTTTAGTTTCTCAATGACTTGGGCAACGGTCATTTTGTGCTGATCTGCCGTATGCTGAATGTCTTGTTTGGTGCAGCCTCTTTTTGTCAAGAGAGCGGCAAGGTCGATTCCAAGGCTCTTTGCTGCGGCCTCGATGGGATCTTCTGTGGCAGCGGCGGGAGCCGGAGATGCGGCCGGAACAGCAGCTTCTTTCTTAGGAGCAGCAGCAGCCTTTGCAGGGGCGGCTTTTTTCTCTTCCTCCATGGTGAGATCTGGTGCAGGGGCAAGTTCTGCAAAGTCAATCTCAACGTCATCCAGCCGTTTTGTAATGGGAGCCACGTTCATGGCTGAGCCACCGTCCGAGATGAGATCTATAAAGGATTTAACCAGCTTGATCGACTCTGGATGACGCATGATAAGGATGCTGGAGCCTGCCATGAGGTAGGTTACGGCACCGACGGCCTCCATGAGGATGCCCCGGCGCTCTGGATCTCCGAGTGTTGGTGCCTCTTCAACGGGTTGTTTTGCCTCTTTGCACTTCCAGATTTCGTTGGCAAGGTTGTTGATCATGGGCAGTTGAAGCTTGTCGTCCCCCTGGGTCAGGGCTGCCATGTTTAGGCGCTCCATTACCGAGTAGGTGTACTCCAGGCCGTATCCAAGACCACCTGTGGTCGGGTCCACAAGGACCCTGTCAAGGGGCATGCCAAGATTCTCAAGGAGGATGTTGACCTGTTTCGCAAGGTTTACGTCAATGGGGGATGAGGAGACGATGGTGTGTTTGTAGCCCATTGCCGCTGCACCGATGCCCTTATGGTTCTTTTCCTCCACAGGACCCAGAATCAGGTTTTCTCCATCACACTCAGCTGCAATTTTTTTAAGGACCTCTTCATCTTTAGCCGGGGAGGTGCATCCCCATATAATCAGGGGTACCTCGATGGCAGCCAGTACTTTTTTTACCGTTGCCGCAGCCTCGTCAGGCGTTGCATTCTTGTCGTTTGGATCAATGCTCTTGAGCTGAAGAACGATGATGTCTGCTCCGTACTCCTCCACGCATTTTTTTGCCCAGGCTGCAGGGTCGTTTAAAACGTCCTTAAAGGGTGCGACAATTGAAGCTGGCCACTCTTCGGGTTCCATGTCCCAGATCTCCATGGCAATAACGGGCTTGTGGGGCATCTTTCCTTCAAACTGATAAAAGGGATAGCTGGTCTGACCTCCCACGGTAATGGCAGTATCTCCCTTACCGATTGTTATTCCCTTTATCGCTCCGGCATAGGATTCTTTCGTGATTTCAAATCCCACTTTTACCTCCTTATAAGTGATAGTTATTGGTTGCAGATTGGATATAAAAAAAATGATCAAATGTAGATAAGATCATAGGAAACACAAAAGGCAAAAAGCCAGGACCTGTGGGACGGCATGGAACGACAATTGAGTCAGCCGGTTGTATGGATGATTTGATAACAGTCATTCCTCCCTTCCCCAAAAAAAGGTTGTTGTGCTCGTTAAACCAAGGTGACCTTTGGTTTCTATAGTATCATGATTTATAACCCGGATCTGCTTTTGTCAATAGTGGAATAAATTAATTGTTGCAGGGTATTGAAAAAACAGAGCAAAAAAACAGGGGCGAAATAGATGCGATTTTCCCATTAAATAAATTCAATTTATTTAATGGGAAATCATTATTGTTCGGGTTGTGAATCAGGTCAAAATATGTGATCTGTTTTTTTCGAAATTCCTAAATAGTGCTTGACTCATATGCTCTATTATTGGAATATGATCATTTGAAAATTAATGGTAATTTAGATCATGTGTTTAAGACCTAACGGGCTCGGTTCCCTGAGCCCCAACAATTAAAAAGGAGTTAACCATGGCATTAGATCCAACCAAGCATGCAGACTGGGAAATTGCCCAGGACGCAGAAAAAGACATGCTCACGATTTACGAAATTGGCGAAAAACTTGGATTGACCAAGGAGGAGCTGCTTCCCCAGGGCCATTACATCGCAAAGGTTGATTTCCGTGCGGTCCTCGAGCGCCTAAAGGACAAGCCCGATGGTAAATACATTAATGTAACCGCTATCACTCCCACTCCCCTTGGTGAAGGAAAATCCACATCTTCCATGGGGCTTGTACAGGGGCTTGGCAAGCTTGGTAAAAGTGTATCTGCGGCCATTCGTCAGCCTTCGGGCGGCCCCACCATGAATATCAAGGGTTCTGCCGCAGGCGGCGGTCTTGCCCAGTGCATCCCCCTGACTCCTTTTTCCCTTGGCTTTACCGGCGACATCAACGCCATCATGAACGCCCACAACCTTGCAATGGTAGCCTTGACATCCCGTCTCCAGCACGAGAGAAACTATACGGACGAGCAGTTGGAACGTCTTTCCGGCATGAAGCGCCTCGACATCGATCCAACCAACGTGGAGATGGGCTGGATCATGGATTTTTGCTGCCAGGCCTTGAGAAACATCATCATCGGCATCGATGGAGTAAATGGAAAATCCGACGGCTTCATGATGAAATCCAAGTTTGGTATCGCAGTTTCGTCTGAAGTCATGGCCATACTCGCCGTTGCCACGGATCTTAAAGACATGCGCGAGAGAATGGGCAAGATCGTTGTTGCCTACACTAAAAAGGGTAAGCCCGTTACCACCGAAGACCTTCAGGTTGCGGGTGCCATGACGGCATGGATGGTTGACGCGCTTAATCCCTCGCTCATTCAGACCCTCGAAGGCCAGCCGGTTTTCGTCCATGCAGGACCGTTCGCCAACATCGCCATCGGTCAGAGCTCGATCATTGCAGACAGGGTGGGGCTTAAACTTGCCGACTACCACGTCACGGAATCTGGATTCGGTGCCGATATCGGTTTTGAGAAGTTCTGGAACTTAAAGTGCCGTTTTTCAGGGTTGGTGCCCAACTGTGCCGTTATCGTCGCTACCATCCGTGCCCTTAAATGCCATGGCGGGGCGCCTGTTCCGGTTCCTGGTAAGCCCATGCCGGAAGAGTATAGCTCAGAGAACGTAGAGTGGGTTGCAAAGGGATGCGCCAACCTCGTCCATCACATTAAAAACGTGAAAAAGGCCGGCATCAGCCCGGTTGTCTGCATCAACGCTTTTTACACGGATACCGATGCTGAGATCGCCAAGGTTCGTGAACTCGCAGAAGCGGGCGGTGCAAGAGTAGCCCTTTCCCGCCATTGGGAAAAGGGTGGTGACGGCGCAATCGAGTTTGCAAAAACCGTTATCGAGGCATGTGAAGATAAGACAGATTTCAAGTTCCTTTATGAGCTTGATATGCCCCTTAAGGAGAGAATCGAACTTATTGCCAAGGAGGTTTATGGGGCAGACGGTGTTGACTACTCTAATGCGGCAAATGTCTCCCTTGCCAGAATCCAGGCAGACCCCGAGCTGGCAAAGCTTGGTATGTGCATGGTAAAAACCCATCTTTCCCTTTCGGACAACCCTGCGCTCAAGGGTGTTCCCACAAACTGGAGACTCGCCATCAGGGAGGTCTTGACTTACGGCGGTGCGGGATTCATCGTGCCCGTTGCCGGAGCCATAAGCCTCATGCCTGGAACAGGGTCAAACCCCGCTTTCAAACGTGTTGATGTTGATGTGGAAACAGGAAAGGTCCAGGGCGTATTCTAGCCGGAGGTTAAGTTTCCTTAATTCAAAAGGAGAAAAAAATGAGTGCAGAAATTATCAGTGGAACTGAAATACGCAAGCAGATTCTTGAAGAGGTAAAGAAGGACGTAGAGGAGATGAAGGCAAAACACGGCAAGGTTCCAGGTCTTGTGACTATCCTTGTCGGCAGCAGTCCTGCTTCCATAAGTTATGTTACCCTCAAGGTGAAGACGGCCCTTAGCGTCGGCTTTAAAGAGATCCAGGACGATCAGCCAGATGATATACCTGAGGCCGATCTTCTTGCCCTGATCGATAAATACAACAAGGATCCTGAGATTCACGGTATCCTTGTTCAGCTTCCCCTTCCCAAGCACATTGATGAGAAAAAGGTTCTCAACGCCATCAATCCTGACAAGGACGTGGACGCCTTTCATCCGGTTAATGTAGGTCGTCTCATGATCGGCGGGGACGAGGCGAAGTTTCTGCCCTGCACCCCGGCCGGCATCCAGGAGATGATTATTCGGTCGGGTACAGAAACTTCAGGTGCCGAGGTCGTTGTGGTGGGCCGTTCTAACATCGTTGGAAAACCCATTGCCATGATGATGGCCCAGAAGGGTGTGGGTGCAAACGCAACCGTCACCATCGTTCATACCCGCACCAAGGACCTTGCAGCCCATTGCAAGCGGGCCGATATCCTGATTGTTGCGGCAGGTGTGCCTGATCTCGTAAAACCCGAATGGATTAAACCGGGTTCCACGGTCATTGATGTGGGGGTCAACAGGGTCGGTATGAACGAAAAGACCGGCAAGGCCATCCTCAAGGGTGATGTTGACTTTGACAAGGCAAAGGAAATTGCCGGTAAGATAACGCCAGTTCCCGGCGGTGTCGGACCCATGACCATTGCCATGCTCATGAAGAACACCTTGAAATCAGCTCAGTTTGCCCTAGGTAAATAGATTTAATCAGATTTGACAAAGCCGGAAAGCAGCGCCCGCTGCTTTCCGGCTTTTTTTGTTTTTTATGTTCAGCAGGGGGATACCGACTGTCGCCCTCCCTTTTGATACTGATATCCAAAATTAGAATTGATGTTTTTTGGTTAATATTATTGCAATTTTCAGATTTTGTTCTACCTTATGCATATTTGTTTGTAGTCAGTAGGTAGTAGCTAACAGTTAAAAGCTAACAGCTAACAATGGAGATAAAGATGACAGATAAGCTGGATGTATTCCTTGACGAACTCCAGGATAAAATTTTTGAAGAGGCAAGAGCTTCCCTTGGCGAAGAGGGGTTTAAACGATGGCAGAACCCCAGATTCCGGGGCAGGCTGGAAGATTTTGATGTCCATGGCCACGCCCTGGGAGATTGCGGGGATTCCATGGATATTTACCTCAAGTTTGAAAGGGACCGGGTGATAGGGGCTTCCTATATTACCGATGGTTGCGGATCAAGTAATGTGTGTGGATCTTTTGCCGCAGAGCTGGCCATTGGCATGCGTGTTGAAGAGCTTGCAGACATCACAGGAGATCTGATACTGTCTAAGCTTGGCAGTATGCCGGAAGATGACAGGCATTGTGCCTTTCTTGCAGCCGGAACCGTGCAGGAGGCATTAAGGGTTTATATGACAGGTTCCAATGAAAGCAAGGGCAGAGCCTGATGGAAAATGAACAGGATATGGTGACCGTTCAGGTCAATCTGGATATAGGCGTTGAGGCCTTGAAAAGTGTGGTCGCAAACGCCAAGGCCGTTGCCGGCAAAGACGACAGCGGTATTTACCGGGTGGACACGGCAGACAAGCTTGGAGAGATGATTTCACGTTTTCTCCTTAAGGCAGATTTTCAGGGGTTTGCACAGAATTTGGAAAATTATAAATAAAGGGGGCAGGTTTTGCCCAGGGAGACGGTATGAGTAAGGTAATTGCACTGGCCGGAAAGGGAGGTGTTGGTAAAACTACTGTGGCGGCTCTGATTTTGCGTCAATTGACAAACAGGGGGGAATCCCCCGTGCTTGCGGTTGACGCCGACCCCAACAGCAACCTCGGAGAAACTCTTGGCATAAAGGTCGATAAAACCGTGGGGGATGTTAGGGAAGATTTCATGAGAGATCCCCAGGGGGTTCCTTCGGGGATGGACAAGATAGTATACCTTGAGATGCTCATAAATCAGGTGATAATCGAAGAGGAGAAGTACGATCTTCTCGTGATGGGCCGTCAGGAGGGCCAGGGGTGCTACTGCATGGTCAACAACATTCTCAACCGCTTTACAGAAGAACTTGAGAAAAATTATAAGTACCTCATGGTGGACAATGAGGCAGGTATGGAGCACTTGAGCCGGAGGACCAGGGGCAATGTGGACATGCTGCTGCTCATCACAGACTATGCCCTGCGGGGGTTAAGGGCCGTTGGCAGGATTAAATCCATGCTGCCCGACCTGAAGCTGAACGTCAAAAATGTGGGCCTCGTTGTCAATCGTGCACCGGCCAAGCTTGGACAGAAATTTCTGGACGAGTGTGAAAAAATCGGAGTTCCAATAATCTGCACTATTCCAGATGATACCGCACTTCTTGATTTTGATATGGAGAGGCGTTCGTTGATGGAGTTGCCCGATGATTCTGTGGCGGTTAAGGCTGTGGATGAATTAATGGAACATGTCGTCAAAAAGCTGAATTAGGAAGGTAGGAGAAACATGCAAGGAGAAACAATGGACAAGTTAGATGCGATTTTTGCCCCGGAATCCATAGCCGTAATCGGTGCATCCACCCAAAAGGGCAAGGTGGGTCATGATATTTTTGCCAATATTCTGTTTGGTGGTTATAAGGGGACCATCTATCCCGTTAATCCCAAGGCCAAGTCCATCATAGGTGTAAAATGCTACACCTCGGTGACCAACATCCCGGACCCCATCGACCTTGCCATGGTGATTCTCCCTCCGAAGCTTGCCCTTCAGGCTGTGAAAGACTGCATTGCCAAGGGAGTCAAAGGGGTGGTGATCGTGTCGGCAGGGTTTAAGGAGGTTAGGGGTGAGGGTGCTGAAATTGAGGAAGAGATCAAGGAGATGTGCCGTAAGGCCAACATTCGCCTGGTCGGTCCCAACTGCCTTGGGGTTATTAACCCAGCGCCCGAGGTTTCCCTTAATGCCAGTTTCTCCAGCCGGATGCCAGCGGCTGGAAACGTATCGTTTATCTCCCAGAGTGGCGCTTTATGCACAGCGGTCCTTGACTTTGCCGCTGACAAGGGTTTTGGGTTTTCAAAGTTCATCTCCATTGGCAACAAGGCTGATGTGGATGAGCTTGATCTTTTGCGCTATTATCACAAGGATCCCAATACCGATGTGGTCATGATTTACATGGAAGAACTCTCTCGGGGGGCTGAGGAGTTTATCTCAGAGGTCCGGGAGATGACCTCCGGGATCAATCCAACCCCGGTCATCGCCATAAAGTCGGGCACATCTGTTGCTGGAGCTGCGGCTGCCGCCTCCCACACGGGTGCCCTTGCAGGTTCTGATGCCATCTATGACGCCATTTTTTCCCAGGCCGGAATTATCCGCTGCCATACGGTCAACGAACTCTTTGATTATGCCCAGGCCCTTGCCGCAAAGAAAATCCCCACAGGTGACAGGATCGCCATTGTTACCAATGCTGGCGGACCGGGAATCATTGCCACAGATATGAGCGAAAACTCCGGATTGTCCCTTGCAAGTTTTACAGATGAGACCATTGCCGAACTGCATAAATATCTGCCGCCCACGGCAAATTTTCATAACCCGGTGGACGTGATTGGAGATGCAGCACGGGATCGCTATGAAAATACCCTTGCCACCGTCTTAAGTGATTCAGGGGTGGACGGAGTTTTGATCATACTGACACCCCAGTCCATGACCGATGCCATGGGAACGGCAGAGGCCATTGTCAATATTGCAAGGAACGCCATTAAGCCCATTGTATGTGCGTTCATGGGGGTGGTGGACGTATCCGACGGAGTTAAGCTTCTTCAGAAGAACCGTGTGCCTGTGTACCAGTTCCCGGAAAGTGCTGCTCGGGCCATGGGGGTTCTTTACCGCAACAAACAGTGGCTTTCAAGAAAGATTCTGCCCCAGTATGATATCTCCTTTGACGCTGCAAAGGCAGGGCAGATTGTAAAGGATTGCCTCGACAGGGGAGAGACCACCATGGGTGAGCTTGACGGCAGCAGGCTCCTTGCCTGCTACGGGTTTCACACACTTGATATGGCCCTTGCCAGAACTGGCGAAGAGGCCGTGGCTATTGCCGACAGGATCGGTTATCCGATTGTAATGAAGATAGTTTCCAAACAGATTCTCCACAAGTCCGACGCTAAGGGGGTAAGGGTGGGCATCAAAACTCCTGAAGAGGTGAAAGAGGTCTTTGAAGAGATCCTGGAAAGCGCCAAGGAGTACAACTCCATGGCTAAGCTTGACGGGGTCCTTGTGCAGGAGTCGGCCAAGAAGGGTCGGGAGGTGATCCTCGGGGTGAGTCGTGATGACGTGTTCGGTCATGCGGTCATGTTCGGCCTTGGGGGTATCTTTGTGGAGGTATACAAGGATGTTGTCTTTAGGATGGCTCCCATGGGACGAAATGTGGCAAGGCGGATGGTCAGGGGAATCAAGGGATACCCTCTCCTCGCCGGAATCCGGGGGGAAGCCCCCTCGGACATTGAGGCCCTTGAGAAAAATCTTGTGAGTCTGCGGGAGATGGTAACCAACCACCCGGAGATCAAGGAGCTTGACATCAACCCTCTATTTGTCCATGAAGCGGGTGAAGGAACAACGGTTGCAGACGTTATCATCAAGTTTGAACCTAGAAAAAAATAAAGATCTAAACCTCTATCCCGTAATCCTGAGGGTTCCCAGGGCAGATACATCGCCTGGCGGAGCATCGGCGGTAAAGACTTTAAGTCGTTTTGCAAGGCAGGCCCTCAGGATCTCGGGGGAAAGAACCGGCAGTTATCCCCGGGTTTTGTTAAAGGGCGAAGCTGGTGAGCCTCTGGCCAGCCAGGGGGTTCACTGGTCAATCGCCCATAAGCCCTATTTTGTGGCAGGGGTGGTGTCAAGCTCTCCTGCCGGCATTGACTTAGAGCGACCACGGCCCGTGTCTGACTCTCTTTTTAAACGGATCTTGACCCCAGAAGAGCTGGATTGTTTTGGGGGCAATGATCGGGTAGAGATATTTTTCAGGACCTTTACTTCAAAAGAGGCTGTTCTCAAGACTATGGGGGTTGGGCTCGCCGGTCTCGCCAGGGTCAGGGTAGTTGGCGCACCCCAAACAAATACCACCCTTGTTGATGATGGCGTGAACAGTTACACTGTCGATCATTTCTGGGTGGACGATCACCTTGCGTCGGTGGTAAGGGGAGGGGGCGAGGTTGTTTGGGAGACAGTAGACAGTGGGTAGTGGGTATAATTCACGAATTGCCCTGGAGGCAGGCGGGAGCAGGGGCAGCCCTGAGAACCCCTAAACATCAAGGAGAAATGTTATGTGTGAAGGAAAAGGGTTTATCATGCAGGACGACCATGGGGCATCGGGTGGTGATAGAAAAATGCCGGCGGTGGATTTTTCCACCTTTATTCTCTCTCTCTACTCAACAGCCCTTGTGCAGTTGGGTGAGATCGAGGATCCGGCCACCGGCGCAAAGGGTAAAAATCTTGATCTTGGACGACAAACCATTGACATGATAGTTATGCTTGAAAAGAAAACCCGTGGCAACCTTGACAATGATGAGGCAAATCTTGTCAAGAGTCTTGTCCACGAGGTCCGCTTGGCCTATGTAAGGGCCAAGGGGTGATAGTAGAGGCGTTTTCACCGGCAAAGATCAATCTTTTTCTCTATGTGACAGGCAAAAGAAGCGACGGGTTTCATGAACTTTATTCCTTAATGACCTGTCTTGCCTTTGGTGATCTTCTTGAGTTTGATTTTATAGGGTCAGGTGTGACCGTTGTCTGTGATCACCCAGAAGTTCCAGACGACGGATCCAATCTGGTTTACCGGGCCATCGTGCTGTTTATCGACCGATACATCACGGTTGAACCTTCGGGTAGAAAAAAAATCGGGGTCAGTGTTACAATTAATAAAAAAACTCCGGTGGGAGCAGGTCTCGGGGGCGGAAGCTCAAATGCCGCAACTACCCTGCAGGTGCTAAATCGACAGTTCGGCCATCCTTTTTCCAAGCAGGAACTCATGGATATGGGTTTAACTCTTGGGTCTGATGTACCATTTTTTATCCATGGGGGGCCCGCCTTTGCCCGGGGGGTGGGCGAGGTACTCTCCCCTTGTCCACCCCTCATGCCCTACCACGTGGTCGTTTGTTTTCCAGGGTTTAGTGTCCGAACACCTTTGGTTTATGAAAATGTCAATTTTGCATTGACAAAAAAGAAAAAAACTAATAATAATGCTCTGTTAAATATGTCTGGAATTGACCAGGCCCTTGATGTCAAGGGGCTTTTGCACAATGATCTTGAATTGGCGGCCTTGAAAGTTTGTCCGGATGTTATCCGGGTAAGGGAAATTATGGCAGGTTTTGAGCCGGACGGGTTGCTTATGGCCGGCAGCGGTTCGTCTTATTTTGCACTTTTTTCTGAGGAGTCAAAGGCGAATGAGGCCTTCAAGGGGTTGAGCAGAGAAGTAAAGGCTGATCAAGGACGTCTATTTTTGACATCTTTTTTTAATGGTAATATTTAAATGATGGGGCGTCGTCAAGCGGTAAGACACAGGATTTTGATTCCTGCATTCGGAGGTTCGAATCCTCCCGCCCCAGCCAGCAATCATCGGCACTGTCAGAACAAATGATGGCTGCGGCCACAACTAAGGGTGAAGTTTTTTTGTCTGTAATACTTCGGCGGAAGCTTTTCCTAAATAAATAAAGAGATGCTTACTATGAACGGTATATCGGTTTTTTCAGGGAATTCAAATCCTGCTCTTTCACAAAAGATCTCTGAATACCTTGCAAGGCCCCTTGGAAAAATCAAGCTGAACCGGTTCAGCGACGGTGAAATTCAGGTGGAAATCAATGAAAATGTCAGAAAGCAGGATATCTTTATCGTTCAATCCACCTGTGCTCCGGTAAACGATAATTTGATGGAGCTTCTGCTCATGGTGGATGCCCTGAAACGGTCGTCAGCCAGTTCTATAACGGCGGTTATACCTTATTTCGGCTATTCCCGTCAGGATAAAAAGGTGCGGCCGCGAGTTCCCATCAGTGCCAAGCTAATTGCAGATCTTCTTACCACCAGTGGTGTTCACCGGGTTATCACTATGGATTTGCATGCGGGTCAGATTCAGGGATTTTTCAATATCCCAGTTGACAACCTGTATGCCGCACCCGTACTGCTTGAGTATATCAGAAACAACTACAATGGAGATCTTGTGGTTGTCTCGCCGGATGCAGGCGGTGTGGAACGCGCCAGGGCCTTTGCAAAACGTCTTCATGCCGAGCTTGCCATTGTGGATAAACGAAGGAGTGCTCCTAACCAGGCAAAGGCAATGGCAGTAATCGGAGACGTCCAGGGAAAAACAGCCATTATTCTCGACGACATGGTTGATACGGCTGGAACCCTTACCGAGGCGGCCGGAGTCCTTCTGGCCAAAGGGGCAAAGGAAGTTCACGCCTGCTGCACCCATCCAGTCCTTTCCGGGCCGGCCGTTGAAAGAATAAAGAACTCTTCACTGGGTACACTTGTGGTAACGGATACGATTCCCCTGTCTGAAGAGGCGGGGCTCTGTGAAAAGATTCATACCGTCAGCATTGCAAGGCTTGTGGGTGAAGCTATCATACGCGGTTACAGGGGGGATTCTGTAAATTCTCTTTTTGTATAGTCAGGCACGGTCGGAATGAAGGATGGACTCCGGCCATAACGAACGATGAAGCTCCCCAAAGGATATAAGGGAACCTCCAAAAAATATTATGTACATCCTGCTTGCCCTTTTATCAGTTTTTTGTGTTGTGATAACAGGCACATAGTTCACTATGCACCTGTCATCACGCCTTAAAAACGAACAAAAGTCCTGCACGATGTGTGTTTATTGTTTTCTTCCAGTTCCCTAACTCTTGAGTTGGAGTTTTTCATAAAAAACCATAGTTATCAAGCTGCATTATTGTGCAGATACGGAGGTTAGAAATTTGGAACTTGTAAATTTAAAAGCTGAACTCAGGCAGGGCAGAGGAAAAAGTGCCGCCCGTCATCTTAGGCAGAATCAGGCCGTTCCGGCGGTTCTTTATGGTCCGAAGATTGATCCCATGCCCATTTCGGTTTCAACCCTGGATCTTACGACCATGATAAGGATAAATGGAGAGTCAGGTCTGTTTATCAATCTTGCCGTTAACGGAGATACCGTGCCGTCAAGAACCGTGATGCTCAAAGAGATTCAGATGGATGCCTTTGATCTCAAATATCTCCATGCAGATTTTCAGGCAATAAACGTGGATGAAAAGATCACCATTGCTGTTCCCATCGAGGCGATCGGTGAGTCTATCGGTGTAGAAGCCGGCGGTATTCTTCAGCTTATTCGTCGTGAGCTCGATGTTATCTGCCGCCCCGGCGACATGCCCGAGGTTATTCAGATTGATACCACAAACCTTGAGATTGGCGATGCCGTCCATGTTGAGGAGATAGATCTGGGCCCGGACGTTGAAATTCCCCATGAGGTTAATTTCACCATTCTCACCATTGTAGCGCCTACAGCTGAGGTAGAGGAAGAAGGTGAGGAAGACCTCGAAGAAGAAGAAGTAGCAGCAGCAGCAGAAGAAGAAGAGGCTGTCGAAGAGTAGGCCTAAGGTTATGGCTGATAATCAAATTTTCATGGTGGCGGGTCTGGGAAATCCCGGTAGAGAATACGCCCAGACTCGTCACAATATTGGTTTTTTTGTTGCCCAGGCCCTCATTGCCACCCATGGGTTCCCGCCTGAAAAATATCGTTCAAATACCGCTTATACAAAGGGGTTGATCAGCGGCTTCAATGTTGTAATAGCAAGACCCCAGGCCTACATGAACAGAAGCGGTCCACCTCTTCAGCAACTTGCAGCATACTTTAAAATATTACCCGCAAACATTATTGTTGTTCACGATGATCTGGATCTTGAATTTGGCAGGCTTCTCGTTGCCTTTAACCGGGGACACGGTGGCCATAACGGTATTCGATCGACGATCCAAGCTCTTGGTACAAAGGAGTTTAATCGGGTCAGGTTAGGTGTGGGCAGGCCCCATGGCGAGCAGGGGGTTACAGGCCATGTCCTGGGGCGCTTTACCCCGTCTGAGACCATTGAGCTATGCAAGGTTGTAACCCTGGGGGCAGACGCCTGTGAATCCATTATTGAAAAAGGTGTTACGGCTGCCATGAACCTTTATAATTCCCGTGAATAGCACTCTTTTGGATTTTGATTTGATTCTGATGTGAGTATATGCTATATTACTCAACCATGGCCGTATTGTTTCTGAAACAATTTAAAAAAAGAGTGGTGGTTTCTATGTCGGAAAAAGAAAAGTGCGATTCAGGTAGTAAGATCAGGAAAAAAGAGTTTCTCAAGGGTGATATGGCTGTTTATCCGGCCCATGGAGTCGGTTGTATCGAGTCCATTGAGTCAAAAGAGATAAATGGCGAAAACATGAACTTTTATATGATGAAGATCGTTGATAATGGTATGGTTATAATGATACCAACCGCCAATGTCGAATCCGTAGGCCTGAGGGAGGTCATCAAACAAAAGGATGTCCCCGAAGTTTACAGGATAATGAAGTCAAAGGGTCCTGATACAGACAAGCAGACTTGGAATCGAAGATATCGTGAATATATGGATAAGATCAAGACCGGGTCTATATATGACATTGCAGAGGTGTTTCGCGATCTTTTTCAGCTCAAACTCGAAAAGGATCTTTCGTTTGGTGAGAGAAAACTTCTCGATACTGCTCAAAACCTTCTGGTACAGGAACTCTCCATGGCAAAAAATATGGATGAAACAGCCATGATGACGGAGATTGAGCAGCTGTTCGATTAAGGTTTTGGGTGACCACACGGAAAAAGGCCATGGTTCGTAAAGACCGATGAAGCTATTGTAGCCCATCGGTCTTTTATTTTGGAGAAAGATGAAGATTAAAATTGAAGTATCAGAAATGCTCATGGGGCAGCGCCTGGATGTTCTTGTTACCACAACTGCAAATGATGTCACCCGGGGCGCAGTGGCCAGGGCCATAGAACGGGGTGACATCCTTGTTTCGGGTCGTCGGAAAAAGGCAGCTTACCGGGTGAAGCCGGGTGAGGTTGTTGAAGGAAGCGTTGAGCCTGAAACAGAACTGCTTCCCCTTGGAGAATCCATTTCCCTTGATTTGATTTATGAGGACCCCTGGATTGTTGTGATCAACAAACCCCCGGGACTGGTAG
The DNA here is from genome assembly GCA_034007745.1 of Desulfobacterium sp. GTDB lineage: Bacteria > Desulfobacterota > Desulfobacteria > Desulfobacterales > Desulfobacteraceae > Desulforapulum. The sequence goes on along the minus strand of JAVEQI010000001.1, from coordinate 138,249 downwards.
TCCTCCCAGGAGTTGGGAATTCCAGCGGAACCCTTTTAAACGCCTTGATTCATCGTTTCCCCGATCTTAATGGAGCAAATTGTGATGCCCCGCCACGGAGTGGAATTGTACACAGGTTAGATAAGGATACAAGCGGAGCTATTCTCGTAGCAAAGACCAAAAGGTCCTATGAGTTTCTGCAAAAGGAATTTAAGCATCGGCGGGTTAGAAAATTATATCTTGCCCTGGTTACAGGATTGATAAATGAGAATCAAGGTCGAATCGTCCTTCCCATTGGTAGACATCCAATCCATAGAAAGCGCATGTCAATCAATAGTAAAAGTGCAAGGCCAGCAGAAACCAGGTGGCGTGTTCTGGAACAGATACATGGATATACCCTTGTAGAGGTTGGTTTGAAAACCGGCCGAACCCATCAGATCCGGGTTCATTTCAGTGCCCTAGGTTATCCCCTTGTAGGGGACAGGGTGTATGGACCTCGTAAAGACAAACAAATTCAAACGCCGCGGCAGATGCTCCATGCAGTTTCATTAGGTTTCAGGCACCCCTGGTCAGGTAAAAGAGTTGAGTTCTTCACCCCTGTTCCAGGAGACATGCTTGAGATGATAGAGCTCAGCAGCAATTCACATTCTGAACAATCCACATGTTCTGGCGGACACAGCAAAGCATGAAGCTCGATAAAATAAGTAAGGGACAGTGCATGAGCTGTACTGATGGCCTCAGACCATAACTTCGTCATTTAAAAATTCAAGAATCTCACCATTGTAGTTGATTACGGTATACCCCCCTGATTCATCCTTCGCCTTTACAAGGCATTCAATCGTTTGATTACCCTTTTTAATATTTAAATTGCACGGTTCATTTTCATTTGGGGTTTTGATCTCAATGAAGTTTTTTTCTGCGGCAAGTTGCTTAAACTTGTTTGTTGCCTTTTCAAAGGCCATAATTTGTTGAAAGACCAGGGGATCAGTATCTTTTATCTCCTTCCTCAGCCCTTCTACCATGGTCTTTTTCTGGGCAATTAGCTGGATAGTCTTTTCCATTTCTTTTTTGTCAGAAGAGGGAATTGAACAGAGGATCTGTCGTTGGATTTCCATGTCTGCTTCTATATAATTGATTCGTTTAAGAAGTTCTTGAACCTGTTGATTCATAATGCTTTCAATCCGTTTTTATTATTTTTTTTAGGAAACTCACGTCAAAGGGACACCGTTGGCCTAGTTTCAATATTCGTTATGTTCACCAGGACATGTGGATGATATCCTTTTTCAGGAGGGATTTCAACCTTGCTGGTCAGGTTTTGTCATTGGAGTTGACTTTTTGCATATCCTGGGGTATCAAGCATTTTAAACTCCTATGTTATTTGTGACATATCGATTGAGGTTAGATAGAATTAATATGGATAAAAAATCAGAACGGTTCTTTATTCGATCAAAAATATGGATAGAGGACGAAGATGGAAAGGTGGTGTTTGGACTTGGTCGTCTTAAAATCCTTGAGGCAGTACATCGTCTCGGCTCACTTCAGGCTGCTGCCAAGGAGTTGAAAATGAGTTACCGCGCCTTGTGGGGAAGGGTGAAAGCAACGGAAGAGAGACTTGGTTTTCCTCTGCTTGTGAGAAGCAAAGGAGGTGCCGCAGGCGGCGGTTCTGAGCTGATGCCTGCGGCTCTGGAGTTTGTCGAACAGTTCAGGCAACTTCATAAAAATGTGGTGATTGACGCAGATCAGCTTTTTGAAAAAGTGATCGATATTAGACCAGTCAGGGATGATAGTGTATAAAAAAAGAGAGGAGTCATAGATGCTGAATAAAAGTGCAGGTAAGGATCCCATAAAAACAGAGACAAAAGATGTAAATCACAGCCTGGATATACATCATACTCTCTGGTGCCGGGACCATCAGGGGAATGTGTATACCTATGAGGAATATATTGAATTTATAACCTCCTTCCATGGATACCCGGCACCTGGGTTGATCATTGGGGGAAAAATGGTTGATCTTGCCCTTGAACAGATGCTTCCAAGGGAAGTATTGTTTGAAGCCATTTGTGAAACCTCCTACTGCCTTCCAGATGCTGTGCAAATGCTGACATTATGCACCACCGGCAATGATTGGATGAAGGTTGTCAACCTTGGAAAATTTGCCCTTACCCTGTACGATAAATTTGAAGGAGCCGGTGTCAGGGTTTTTCTTGATCCTGTAAAGATGAAACCCTGGCAGGAGCTCATGACCTGGTTTTACAAGTTAAAACCCAAGGCCGAGCAGGATACCCCTTTTTTACGTGAGCAGATTAAAAATGCCGGAGCAGATCTTTTTTCAATTGAGGCTGTTCAGGTGGCGCCTGTTTTTATGAAAAAAAGATCCCTTGGGCCAACTATGGACTGTCCCATCTGTGGCGAGGCTTTCCCGTCAAAACACGGCACAATCTGCAGGGGATGCCAGGGGGAAGCTCCCTTTGTTAACGACGCTTTTGACCCTGATTCCCTGTCCCCAAAACTTAACTCTGTTCCTGTGAAAGAGGCTGAGGGGCGAGTCATACTCCATGATATGACAAAAATAATTCCCGGCAAAAAAAAGGGTGCAGCCTTTCACCGGGGCCAGGTGATTACACCAGGGGATGTCTGCCGCCTCCAGCAGATGGGGCGAAGCAATCTTTATCTTGAAGGTCAGGATGGTCCGGGTGAAGAATGGGTGCATGAAGACAAGGCGGCCCTTGCCTTTGCAAAGGCCATGGCAGGAAGTGGGGTAGCCTTTGGCGAAAATCCTAGGGAGGGAAAGGTTACCTTTGTTGCTGCCCGGGATGGGCTTTTGACGATTCATGAAGACAGGCTGGAGGGTTTTAACCTTGTATCGGGTGTTATGTGCGCTACCCGCCAGAGTTATTCTGTGGTGTCAAAGGATCATGAGATAGGAGGAACCAGGGCAATCCCCCTTTACCTCTCCCTTGCTAATTACAATAAGGCAATGGCTGTTATTGGTGATGAACCCCTCATGGATGTGCTTCCCATGCGTAAGGCCAATGTGGGCATACTGATCACCGGTACTGAGGTGTTCCAGGGTTTGATAAAAGATGGGTTCGATGCCGTAATAAGGTCAAAGGTCGAGCGTCTCGGCTGCAAGGTGGTGGGCTCTGTGATTGTTCCTGACGATAGAGGTGCGATCAAGAAAGGTGTGGAAAGTCTCCTGGCTGACGGAGCAGATCTTCTGATCACCACTGCAGGGCTTTCCGTTGACCCTGATGATGTTACCCGTCAGGGGCTTGTGGATGCGGGCGCAACAAACCTGCTTTATGGTGCTCCCATTTTGCCTGGTGCCATGACGCTTCTGGCAAGCATCAATAAAATACCGGTGATCGGAGTTCCGGCCTGCGCCCTCTATTTCAAGACCACAAGCCTGGATCTTTTGCTGCCCCGCATACTGGCAGACGTTCCCATCACACGCCGGGATCTTGCCCGCATGGGTCATGGGGCGTTTTGCCTTGATTGTAAAGAGTGCAAGTATCCCCGGTGCACCTTTGGGCGATAGCCGGCTGTCAAGAAACTTGAGACAAGAAACAAGGTGCGGCCTTGTTCAAGTTTCAACCTTTGTTGTGGCAGGAGCCATTTTTCGCTTCGGCCGTGCAGGCTCTAGGATAATGAATTCCAGGGCGTAGCAGCGGTGGGAGTGTACCCTTTTTCCTGGGCAAGAATATCCAGGGGGATCATTCCCATGGCTGCAATTTCCATGTTCACCGGGTCTGTTTTCTGGCGCAGGTCTATGGTCAAAAGATAGGACTTGCATTTGTTGCAAAGATCCACACGCTCTGCCGCCCCAAGGGGACTGTCCTTATCAAAAAAATATTCCTGGTTCTCATGGTTGCTGTCATTGCACCTGGGACAGGTGTTGCGGTTAAACCTCCACTCATGATTGCAGAGGGAGCATTGGAGCCAGCGTTTTCCTCCTTCGCCAACAAGTCCTGCCATGGCTGCATGGGAGCCGCACACGGGGCAATACCCGTGGAGCCATTGATGACCCTCGGTTAACGGGGCGAATATAGGGGATTGCATCTCCAGGAACGGTTTGGCCAGCTGCCCGAGAATAAATGTAAAGACCGGCGCAGATATTCCTATTTTTTCCGCCTGTTCATTTAAAATTTTCTGATTGTCATTTACAAGGGCGTGGATGGATTCGCCTGTATCTATACTGGTTGTTGAAAGATATTGGTCCATTTTTTCAATCTCTTTCACGATTCCCTTGAATGCCTGCTTCATTGGGGGCAATAGACATTTGGCAGCGGCCGGTAGGTCTTCATTAAAATCAATCAGTCCCATATGGGCGAAAAGGGGTTCACCCTGGGAAAAACGGTGGGCGTCCATGGTAAGTTCCTCTTTCTCCAACCTTTGGAGTTGGTGGCACTCTTCTTTAAAGGCCGCCTTTGCAAGAAGAAGTGGCCCAAAGGCCCTCGCTATGTTTTCCAGTTGTGGTTTGGTCTTGCACAGGTTCTCCAGGGCTTTTTCTATTCCCATGGGTGATTTCTCGTGTCGGATTTGCTCATTGAGCATGTTTTTTACTCCTTCCTTTTTTTGATCATGGGCCTTATCGTAAAAAGCCGCTTCACACCTGTTGAAGCGGCTTTTGTGCGGGTATTTTCAGTATATCTGTCCCAGGTTTTACACCTTGATTTCTAAACCTTTAGTTTTGCTGCACCCATAAGGGGCCTTGCAATTTTTGCAAAAAAGGCTTTCCGGGTCATGTTGACCGGTCCTTTGTGTGCGTCTGCAACCACAAAATCAGCGTAAAATTTGGGTTCATCAGCTATCAGATAGATGACATTAATATCATTTTCATCCACAAGCTGAGCTTTAGGAAACTCTTGCTTTACCACATTAAGTCTATCATGGGCAAGCTTGAGCATCTCTTTTCGTTCACCAAAGCTCATGGTGCCTGTGGGACAGGTGGCGACACACATGGGAAGGAGTCCACTTTGGACCCGGTCGATGCACATGTCGCACTTGACAATAGCTCCGGTTTCCTCGTTCCTCCGGGGAATATCATAGGGACAGGAGTCTCGGATTTCCTGGAAGGCATCCTTGGATAGTTTCCGGGTAAGATCCGTGTAGAGAACTGCACCGGTTGCTTCATCATGAAGCACGGCACCTTCCAGGTAGTCGTCCGCAACGTACTTGCATGGCGGCTCAATGCAGTGTCTGCATTGATCCGGGAAGAAATTCCAGACTACATGCTCACGGTTGTTATCCACACAACGCTCGTTAAAACGCACTAATTTATAGTTAAAAGGGTTCAAGTCAGGGGGGTTTTGATGAGTTCCCAACTGCTTGGTTTTGACAGGGGCCAGGCCGTGCCATTCCTTGCAGGCAACCTGGCATCCTCGACAGGCGGTGCATCGTGATGTATCTATAAAAAAAGCTTTAGCCATTTTTTTGCTCCTTAGTTTTGGATGGGGGAACTGCTTTTGGTTCTTAAGTTCCCCCACGCTAAAGTGGTATTCCAATCCCTGTTACATTTCAATTTCCGTAAGTTTAAGCCTGTCAGCTTTTTTGATGTTCACAAGACAGGCCTTATACTCGGGAATGGTTACATTGGGATCTGCCACGGACGGGGTGAGTCGGTTGGTGGCATCACCGCAGCCCTTTGTGATCCAGCCGAAACAAAATGGCATACCGACTAAATGAACAGTCTTGCCCTGGATGGTGAAGGGTCTCAGGCGGACGGTGACCATGGCAATTGCCTCCACCCGGCCTCTAATGCTTTCAACAATTACCGGGTCGCCATTTTCAATACCCTTTTCCTTGGCAAGTTCTGGACTCATCTCAACGTAGAGTTGAGGTTCTGCCTCAAGAAGGGATTCCGTGTATCTGGTTTCACCGCCACCGCACCAGTGTTCGGTCATGCTGTAGGTGGTAAGGACGATGGGGAATCGTTTGTCGGCAGGTTCCGCAAGTTTGTCCATTTCACCGTGGAAAATGATCGCACAGGGGTTGCTGAGCTGGTCTGAGAACGGGTGGGTAGTAACCGGCGTCTCAATAGGTTCGTAGTGTTCGGGGAACGGTCCTTCCATGCGGCCGGGACCAAACAATTTGCCATGACCTTCCTGTTCCATGATAAAGGGATATGTGCCCTTACCCGTTGCAAGGGGAGGCGCGCCGCCGTCGGGAACATCGCCTATCCATTTGCTGCCGTCCCAGCGAATAACAGCCTTGTCCGGTGCCCAAGGTTGTCCGTTAAGATCTACTGATGCCCGGTTGTAAAGGATGCGCCTGTTGACTGGCCAAGCCCAGGAGTAGTTGGGGTAAAGGCCGATTGCCGCCTGCTCCGGAGTCTGGGAGAAATCCCTGCGTTTGGACTTGTTTTCCTTTTTACCAAGCTCCTCTTCGGTATAACCGCCTGCGTAGAGCCAGTTCAGGGAAACTGTAGAACCGTCGTCCTTGAGGGCGGTGAAGCTCGGTACCTGCTGCCCTTTTTTGTAGAGTTTGCCGTTGATTTCGGTGTCCTTTGTGAACCACCCATTACATTTCTGGGCGATTGTTTCAGGTTCAAAGCTTGTTGGGAAATCAAGGTTCAAGAGGGGCTCAGGATAGGTTCCACCATCCTTCTTGTAGAGTTCGCGTACCTTGTTGGTAATTTTGACGCACATGTCACCCAGTGAAAGACACTCACCCTGGGGCTTAGTGGCTTGATAGTGCCACAGCTGCCAACGTCCACTGTTGGATATGGAGCCTTCTTTTTCAGCACGGTTGGCAGATGGCAAAAGAAAACATTCAGTTTTTACCTTTGCCGTATCTACACCGGGACGATGCCAGAAATCTGTGGTTTCCGTGTTGTGGACTTCGGCAAAACAGACCCAATCCAGATTCTCCATGGCCTTTCTTACCTTGTTGGAGTTGGGAACGGTCTGGGCCGGATTGGTTCCCCAGATAAAGCCGCCCTTTATCTGGTTGTTGTACATGCGGTCAAAAATGAAGAGATAAGAGTAGTCTTCACCCGCATCGACCTTGGGTAGCCAGTTGTACCCGAATCCGTTCTCCTCTGTTCCCTTGTCTCCATACCAGCCCTTGAGAAGGCTTGCCACATATTTCGGCCTGTTTTGCCACCAGTTGACGCTTTGGGGGTCATTGCTTACAGGAGTATTTGCCTTGTTGTAGTCGGCAAGTGTGGTCAACTGGGACTGGGGCACCGGCAGGTAACCTGGCATGATATGCCAGAGGACTGCATGGTCTGTGGAACCCTGGACATTGGGCTCACCCCTGAGGGCCTCAATGCCGCCGCCGGCAACGCCTATATTTCCAAGAAGGAGCTGAATCAATGCGCTTGCACGGATGTTCTGAACGCCCACCGTGTGCTGAGTCCAGCCAAGTGCGTAGCAGATCGCTCCTGCCTTGCCTTTTTCTCCGGTCGCAGCAAATGTCTCCCACACCTTGAGAAGATTTTCTTTAGAAACGCCTGTTATTTTTGAAACGTCCTCAATGTTGTATCGGGAATAGTGCTCTTTCATGAGCTGAAACACGCAGCGTTTGTCCTGGAGTGTCTTGTCCCGCAGGGGCACGCCGTTTGCGTCTTTCTTGAACGCCCACGAACTCTTGTCATAGACCCTGGTATTTGCATTATACCCTGAAAACATACCGTTGGAAAACGTGAACTCTTTTTCTATGATAAATGATGCGTTGGTGTATTCAACGACATACTCTTCAAAATATTTTTTATTCTCAATGATGTACTTGAGCATACCGCCAAGAAAGGCGAGATCAGTACCCGATCGAAGGGGTACATGGAAATCACTTCTTGCCGATGTTCTTGAAAATTTCGGATCCACATGCATGATTTTGGCGCCGTTGTCCTTGGCTCGCAAAATCCATTTAAAGCTGATGGGATGATGCTCTGCAGCATTGCTTCCCATGATAAAAATACAGTCTGAGTTTTTAAGATCAATCCAGTGGTTGGTCATTGCACCGCGTCCAAACGACTCTCCCAGAGCCGCAACAGTTGCGCTGTGTCAGATCCTGGCTTGGTGGTCGAAATGGACCAGTCCAAGCCCCCTTGCCGCCTGGTGAACTATGGCGCACTCTTCGTTGTCCATGATGGAACAGCCAAGGTGGAATATGGATTCCACACGGTTGACCCGCTCGCCCCGGGCATTGGTTTCTTTAAAGTCTTTATCCCGGGTCTGTTTGATGTTTTTGGCCAGTCGGTCCAGGGTCCAGTCCCAGGATTTTTCCTCCCATTTGTTGCTGAAGGGAGCCCTGTAAAGTGGTTTTAACAATCGGTGTTTACTGTTGACCATGGAGAGCTGGGCCGCTCCCTTGGCGCAAAGGCTACCTTCGCTTACCGGGTAATCAGGATCACCCTCGGTGCTTATGATCTTACCATCCTTGACATGGGCGATATAGTGACAGGTAACAGCGCAGAACGGGCAGATGGAAATTACCTCTTTTGCCCCGTCGATCTTCATACCTGCTGCAAATGCCTGGACAGGTTTGAGATCTATTCCTAACTGACCGAGGGGCACCATTGCAGCACCCATCCCGGCAAGCTTTAAAAAATGACGACGTGTAAATTTCATTTTTATTGACCTCCTAAAGGTTGTGATAAAAAAACGGTGGTGTCGGTCTTTGTCTTTTGTAGTAACCACCTGTGAATGCCAAAACGTTGCATATTTATCATAATAGTTAACCACCAAATAAATCTTAATGCAAGGTGTTTTGTTGAAAAAACTAATAAAATCGATATGTTATCTTTAACACATGGGCTCCCTTTCCCTGGGTCCATCGGGGGGAAGCTATGCGTATAACTCTGCCATACACTTTCTCAGATGCTTGCCCTGGGTTACGGTGGATAACTTTAGATAACGTTGCTGTACTGACACCCGAGGCAATTCATGAATTGCCCCTACTGCTGCCATCCATCCACTGCCTGATATATATTGATCTGCCAAAACAAGTTCCTTAATATGGCGTTATTCAAAATCATGGGGCATTTTAATTTTTCATTAGGTTTTTCCTTGACACCATTTCGGGCAGACAATAAATAAGAGCAAGGTTGTTAGTGTTTGATATGGTTTGTATATGGTATTTTAGTTGTTTTTTTCTTGTTTGGTTTTTAAAGTCTTTTTTTTATAACTAATACAGCTTATAAATTACATGCCGAAGGATGGTATGTTTTTGATTATAGTCGGCAAGGCCGGAACGATGGATGGCTTTTGGTTGCGTAGAACAGTGAAACTCTACCGATGGTGAGGCTCTGGAAGGAGTTTCTCGCAAAAAAATACAGGGAGGTATTTTGAATGACAGATAATCGAATGGTCATTAATAACCGGGATGTGACCTTTGAAACGGGCCAGACAATTCTTGAGGTGGCAATAGCCAATGGCATTGATATTCCCACCTTGTGCCATCTCAAGGGTACCATCCCCACGGGTGCCTGCAGGATTTGTGTGGTGGAGGTTAAGGGGGCAAAGAACCTTCTTCCTTCCTGTGCCGAGCCTGCAAGGTCGGGAATGGTTGTTGAAACGGAATCATTCGAGGTGGTAGAGGCTCGCAGAACCATCCTCAGGTTGATGCTGTCATCGGGAAACCACAATTGTGAGATCAAGGATTTTGATACAAAAAATTGGACCGAGAACCAGCTCAGGCAGTTGGAGCAAGACGAGAACCAGGCCCTTTGCCCTGCCTGGGGAGATTGTCGACTCCAGGAAATTGCCTTCAAGTATCAGGTTAAGGCAAAGGGGATTCCCCTTGCCGAGTGCAGGTTTCCCATGGAGACGGAAAACCCTCTTATTGTCAGGGATTTTTCCCGCTGCATCCTCTGCGGTCGCTGTGTTCAGGCCTGCCGGGAGGTTCAGGTGAACAATGCCATCGACTTCGGTTACCGGGGGTCTGATGCAAAAATTATAGCTGGAACCGATGTGCCCCTCAAGGATTCCGAGTGTGTATTTTGCGGTGAATGTATCCAGGCCTGCCCTGTGGGCGCTCTTTTTGAAAAAAAGGTCGGAAATAAGGGGCGGCCATGGGAGATGCGGCAGATAAGAACCACCTGCCCCTATTGCGGGGTGGGTTGCCAGCAGATCCTCCACGTCAAAGACGGAACCATCGTCAAGGTTACCGGGGCCGAAAATGCTGAGCCAAACCAGGGACGACTCTGCGTAAAGGGAAGATTCGGTTATGACTTCATATATTCCGAGGAGAGGATCAAGACACCTCTAATCCGGGAGGGCGAAAACTTCAGGGAGGCCTCCTGGGATGAGGCGCTGAACCTTGTTGTTGAACGATTTACACAAATTATTGAAACCGACGGACCAGATGCCCTTGCCGGGGTGAGTTGCGCAAGGAGCATCAACGAAGACTCCTATCAGATGCAGAAGCTCTTTCGGGCGGTGTTTAAGACGAACAACATCGACCACTGCGCCAGGACCTGACATGCTCCAACCGTCGCAGGTCTTGCGACAGCATTTGGTTCAGGCGCCATGACAAATTCCTTTGAAGAATTTGGTCGTGCAAAGATGTTTCTCGTTATAGGGTCAAACATGACCGAGGCACACCCCGTTGCCGCAACCTTCCTCAAAAACGCTGTGATGAACGGGGCAAAACTCATTGTGGTGGATCCTAGAAAGCATAAATTGACCGAGTTTGCCGATCTCCATGTTCCCATTCAGGTGGGCAGTGACATTGCCTTTCTCAACGGTGTGATGAACGTGCTGATCCGGGAGGATCTCTACGACCGGTCGTTTGTGGAAGGAAGAACCGTTAATTTTGAAGAGCTAAAAAGGGTTGTCCTTGCATCAACGGTCGAAGAGATGGCTGCCATCTGTGGTATTGACCCTGATATCATCGTTCAGACAGCCCGGATGCTTGCATCGGTAAAACCCTTGATGCTATGCTATACCCTTGGAATAACGGAACATACCTCAGGACGAAACAACGTTGTCTCCACGGCCAATCTCCAGATGCTCCTCGGCAATATGGGGGTCGAATGCGGCGGAGTAAATCCCCTGAGGGGGCAAAATAACGTCCAGGGTGCCTGCGACATGGGAGCTCTTCCCAATGTTTTTCCCGGGTATCAACCGGTGACAAGCGCAGTTGCCAGGGAGAAGTTCATGAAGTTCTGGAATGTAGATTCCCTGCCCGACAAAAATGGACTCATGATTCCCCAGATGATGGACGGTCTTGTGGATGGTTCTATCCGGGGATTTTATATTTTTGGCGAGAACCTTGCCAATACGGAACCCGATATTAGAAAGGTCGAGCATGAGCTTGGTTCGGCCGAGTTTCTGGTTGTCCAGGATATCTTCCTTAACGAGACCACACGTTTTGCCCATGTGGTACTACCCGCAGCCGCCTGGAGCGAAAATGACGGAACATTCACAAACAGTGAACGAAGGGTGAGCCGGGTGAGAACGGCAAGCGCTGCCCCTGGAAAAGCCATGCCTAACTGGTGGATTTTCCGGGAGATAGCAAAACGCATGGGACAGACATGGCCGTCAATGGACGCAAGAGAAATCTGGGACCATGAGGTCACAGCCCTTGCTCCCGCCCTTGCAGGGATAAAGTACAGCCGCATTGAAAGGGACGGTCTTCAGTGGCCCTGTCCCACGGTTGAACATCCAGGAACCCCAGTTCTCCATATAAATATGTTTACCTCGGGCAGGGGGGCGTTCACCCCCGTCACATGGACACCGGCCGCCGAGGTGCCCGACGATGAGTATCCCTTTGTCTTGAGTACAGGACGACGCCTCTACCACTATCATACCAGAACCCAGACAGGGCGGTGTGAAGGCCTGAACGATCTTCTGGGCGAAGAGACAGCCGACATCTCGTTTGCCGATGCCCAGGAGTTAGGTGTTGTCCATGGTGAAAAAATCGTTGTCGCCTCAAGAAGGGGAAAGGTTACGGTCAAGGCCAGGGTTACCGAAGAGGTTCCTCCGGGATTGGTGTGGATGGGGTTTCATTTCAGGGAGGGTTGTGCAAACTGGTTGACCAACCCTGTTTTTGATCCCTTTACACTTACTGCAGAGTATAAGGCTTGCGCAGTGCGCCTTGAAAAGGTATAAAAATACGAATGTTTACTTGAATTTAAAGAAAGGTATATCCTATGAGCAATGCAATTTTCAGTATCGACACCCCGAAAAACGAACAGGTTCTCGCCTATGGACCGGGCAGCCTGGAGCGTAAAGAACTAAAAATAGCCCTTGAGACGATGAGGGCAGATAGAATCGAGATCCCCCTGATAATTGGAGGTAAAGAGGTTAAAACCGGTAAGATGGGCGTCTGCCGGGTTCCCCATGACCACAATCATACCCTTGCCACCTATCACATGGCAGGTGAAAAAGAAGTGGAAATGGCAGCCGATGCGGCAAAGAGCGCCGCAAAGCAATGGCTGCACATGCCCTGGCAGGACAGGCTTGCCATCTTTAAAAAGGTGGCCGACCTTATTTCAGGACCCTATCGCATGCGGATCAACGCCGCAACAATGCTTGGTCAGGGAAAGAATGCCATGCAGGCTGAGATTGACGCTGCCTGTGAATTGATCGATTTTTTGCGATTCAATACATATTATGCGACCCAGATTTATAGGGATCAGCCCGTTTCCGATCCCGGCATCTGGAACCAGCTTGAGTACAGGCCCCTTGAGGGGTTTGTATTTGCCATTTCACCGTTCAACTTTACCGCCATTGCAGGCAACCTCTGTTCCGCACCCGCCATGATGGGTAATACGGTTCTTTGGAAGCCGGCATCTACGGCCGTTTATTCCGGTCATCTGATCATGGAAATTTTTAGAAAGGCGGGTGTTCCCGATGGAATTATAAACTTTATTCCAGGTTCGGGAGCTGATGTGGGGACACCTGCGATCAATCATCCTGACTTTGCAGGGGTTCACTTCACAGGTTCAACCCGGGTGTTCAGAAACATCTGGACGGCTGCGGCAAACAACCTTGAACTTTACGGCAGTTATCCCAGGATTGTCGGTGAGACGGGGGGCAAGGATTTCATCTTTGTTCATGAGTCGGCAGACGTGGACGCCGTATCCACCGCAATGATAAGAGGTGCCTTTGAATACCAGGGCCAGAAGTGTTCCGCCGCATCCAGGGCCTATGTGCCTGCCTCCATGTGGAAGGAATTAAAGGAGACTCTGACAGGGACAATGGCAACCATCAAGATGGGGCCGCCAGAGGATTTTTCAAACTTTGTCAATGCCGTTATTGATAAGAGCGCCTTTGACACCATCACAGGTTATATTGAGTTTGCAAAGAACAGCGATGATGCCGAAATTATTGCTGGCGGAGGATTTGACGATTCTGTTGGTTATTTTGTCGAACCTACAGTAGTAGTGGCGAAAAAACCTGACTTTAAGACCATGAAAGAAGAAATTTTCGGGCCGGTCCTCACAATTTATGTGTATGAGGATGCAGATTACGACATGACCCTTGAGCTTTGCGATTCTACCTCGGAGTACGCCCTGACCGGTGCTATCTTTGCAACGGATAGAGCTGCCGTTCTCAAGGCGAGAAAGGTTTTGACCCATGCGGCGGGCAACTTTTACATTAATGATAAGCCAACCGGGGCGGTTGTCGGTCAGCAGCCCTTTGGCGGTGCCAGGGCCTCCGGCACCAACGACAAGGCAGGAAGTCCGTTGAACCTCTATCGCTGGGTCAGCGCACGTACGGTAAAAGAAACCTTTGTGCCCCCCACGGATTATCGATATCCTTTCATGGATTAATAAGGGTCAACGGTGACTTTGAATTAGACACGACTATATTGTAGAGGCGTCCATATTGGGTGTCTCTACTGCGTTTTAAAGGTCGGAATCTGTTTTGTAATAATCAGGTCACAACATCGCAAATTCATAAAATAAAATTCGTAATTTCGAAACAGGGTTCCACGAAGGCTATTGTAGAGACGCCCAATCTGGGCGTCTCAGTTAGTTGGGCATCTCCTCAATTGGGCGTATATACGTAAATCAGGCAGCCTTACGTATATTGATGGCACAAACCTTGAATTCTGGAATTTTTGCAACCGGGTCCAATGCAGCATTGGTGAGCCTGTTGGCTGCGGCCTTTGCAAAGTGGAACGGAATGAAAAGGGTTCCGTCAACCGCCTTGGTAGATATGGCAATCCTTGCCGTGATCTTTCCCCTGCGGGAGAGAACATCCACCATGGTGCCGTTAGTAAGGTTCAGCCTTGCCGCATCATTGGCGGATATTTCCACAAAACAGTCGGGTGAAAGGGTGTTGAGTCCCTGGCTCTTCATGGTCATTGTTCCCGTGTGGTAGTGGTATAATACCCTGCCGGTGGTGAGCATGAACGGATATTCACTGTCTGGAAGTTCTGCAGACGGCCTGTGGTCGATGGCGTGAAAGAGCCCCTTGCCCCGGGTAAACTGCCGGGTGTGCAGTATAGGGGTGCCAGGATGTTCCTCTGTGGGGCATGGCCAGTGAATCCCCTTCCGTTTTATACGATCATAGGTAATGCCGGCATAGGAGGGGGTGACCGTCCTGATTTCTTCAAAGATGGCCTCACTGTCGGAGTAGTTCATGGGGTAACCCATGCGGGTTGCGATCGCACAGATGATTCTCCAGTCTTCCCTTGCAAATCCAGGAGCCTCTACCGCTTTTCTTACCCTCTGTACCCTTCTTTCCGTGTTGGAAAACGTGCCCTCTTTTTCGGCAAAGCAGAAGGCCGGCAAAACCACGTCGGCCATTTGGGCTGTTTCCGTCAAGAAAATGTCCTGTACCACAAGTAGGTCGAGTCGTCCAAGGGCCTTTTCCGCATGGTTAAGGTCTGGATCTGAAACCATGGGATTCTCACCAATCACGTACAGGGCTTTGAGTTCACCTGTTCCAGCCTTTTCAATCATGTCCGTTGCCGTTAACCCCGGGGTGGGGCTGAGGCTGCTTACCCCCCAGGCGGTTTCAAGCTTTGATCGGGCGGCACCATCGGCAACGCTCTGGTAGGCTGTGAACACGTTTGGAAGACCGCCCATGTCGCAGGCACCCTGGACGTTGTTTTGGCCCCTCAATGGGTTGACACCGCCGCCGGGGATGCCGATAAAACCACAGAGCATGGAAAGGTTGGCAAGGGATTTAACGTTGTCGGTTCCTGTTGTGTGCTGGGTGATGCCCATGCAGTAAATAATGCTTGCACACTTGGCTTTTGCAAAGATTCTTGCCGTCTTGACGATATCGTCGGCATTGATGCCTGTTATGGCTTCAACATAGTCCGGTGTGTAAGTCTCAACGGTTTGTTTGAACTCTTCAAAACCCTCACATCGGTTCTCAACAAAGGCCCTGTCGTAAAGATTTTCACTGATAATAACGTTCATGAGACCGTTGATCCAGGCAATGTCGGTGCCAAGCCCGGGTCTTAACCAGATACTGGCATGTTCGGTAAGCTTGATCCTTCTCGGGTCTATGACGATGAGTGTTTTCCCCTTGAGGGCTGCCCTCTTTACAGAGGCGGAAAGAACTGGATGGTTTTCGGTGGTGTTGGACCCGGTTACAAGGATCACGTCTGCCGTTTCAATATCTGCAATGGTGTTTGTCATTGCGCCTGAACCAAAAGCTGCAGCCAGACCGGCTACGGTTGAAGAATGTCACAGACGGGCGCAATGGTCGATGTTGTTTGTCTTGAGCACGGCCCGGGTAAATTTCTGGGCTATGTAGTTCTCCTCGTTGGTAGTGCGGGCCGAGGTAAGGACTCCGATGGAGTCTGCCCCATGATCGTTCTTAGTTTGGGTGAGATTTTTAGCAATAAAATTAATAGCCTCATCCCAGGTCGTCCCTTCCAGGACCCCGTTTTTTCGTATCATGGGTGAGGTTAGCCGCTCGGGTGAAGCCACAAAGTCAAACCCGAATCTGCCCTTGACGCACAGGCTGCCGTAGTTGGGGGGGATACGGCCTGCCCCGGTAATCCTGATAATCCGGTTTTTCTGAACGCTCATTTCAATCTGGCAGCCGACTCCGCAATAGGAGCAGGTGGAGCGAACCTTCCGGGTTGCAACAAAGCGTTCTGGTTTCATGGCACGGTCGGTTATAATGGCTCCAACCGGGCAGGCATCCACGCATTCACCGCAAAAGACACAGTCTGAATCCTTGAGGGCCACATCTGTACCTGCAATGATCTTGGTGTCGGTACCCCGGTATCCAAAATCAATGGCATTGTTCACCTGGATCTCCCTGCATGCCTGGACACAGCGGCCGCAGAGGATACAGCGGGAAAAATCCCTTATAATAAAAGGATTGACCCTTTCCATGGGGTATTTGCTCCGGGACTGGGGAAGCCCCCTTGCTTTTACCTGGTATCTGTAGGCAAGATCCTGAAGTTTGCAGTCCCCCCAGACGGGGCAGAGATCCTGTTCACCATCCTCCTCTAACACCTTCAGCTGAAACTGGGTCCAATCCTTGGTGTCAAAGTCCCGAATGGCACAGTTGTGGTGGCCGGACGAAAGCATGAGGCGTATTATGGATCTTCTGGCTTCAATTACCTCCCGGGATTCGCTCAGGACGACCATACCGTCTGCCGCAGGTGTTGCACATGCCGGAACAAGGTTGGGTGCTCCCGTAACCTCGACAACACAGATCCTGCATGCGCCGGTTGGGGTGGCCCCCTTGAGGTGGCACAGGGTCGGGATATAAATGCTGTTGCGAAGGGCAACGTCCAGAATGGTTTCGCCGGGTTCAAACGCAGAGGGCTTGTTGTCGATAACCATTTTGTGCTTACTATCTACGTGGGTCATGTTCTTCATTATATGTCCTCACCAGAGGGGTTGTCTCAAAAAAAATGATGAAAAAATAATTGTTTATAGGTACAGGATTACCAGGGGAATGTCAACACGATCATCTTCGTTTTTTTAATGATATCGTTGACATTTTCTGATTGCCTTATTATAAAAGCCGAGGGGTGCATAGCTACTTAGGAGTTATGCTTTAGGCGTAACCTAAAAGCTAACAGCTTTTAAGTGGTGGATGGTTGTAGGGGTAATTCGTGAATTGCCCTTGTCGGTCGCCGTATGGAAGTTCATATCGCGTTTCACATAAAAAAAATACGGAGGTAGCCATGATTGAAGCTGTTCTTGTGATGGGTGGTTTGGGAGTAGTTATCGGCAGCGGTCTGGCCTTTGCATCAAAAATGTTTTATGTGTATGTGGACCCCCTAGTGGAGGCAATTGATGATGCTCTTCCTGGAGCCAACTGCGGAGGATGCGGATTTCCAGGCTGTGCACCAAACGCCCAGGCCATTGTCGATGGTAAATCTTCGCCGGATTCCTGCGTTGCAGCAGGTCCTGAAGTGGCCGATGCCATAGCCTCCCTTCTGGGCGTCTCCATCGAGGCTAAGGAGCCTGATCTTGCCCTTCCCGGTTGTCATTACAGCATTGAAGATACGGATATAAAGTATATTTATGACGGGCTTTCTGATTGCAGGGCCGCGGCCCTTCTATCGGGTGGCATGAAGGTGTGTAATATAGGCTGCCTAGGTCTTGGGAGTTGTGTTGCGGCCTGTCAGTTCGGGGCCTTGTCCATGGGTGAGGACTCCCTTCCCAAGGTGGATCTCGAAAAGTGTACCGGCTGCGGGGCCTGTGAGCGTGTCTGCCCTAAAAATATAATCCGGCTCTCTTCGGTGACCCGTAGAATAATCAGCGAATATACAGAAGATGAGTGTGTGACACCCTGCCAGCGGGCCTGTCCCGCAGGTATAGATATCCGGGAGTACGTGCGCTTGATCCGGCACAACGATCCCCAGGGAGCCGTCCGGGTGATTAAAGAGAGAAACCCCTTCCCAACTGTTATCGGTCGTATATGTCCAGCCCTTTGTGAGGTGGCATGCCGCCGCAGGTATCTTGATGAACCCGTAGCCATCAATCACTTGAAGCGTTATGCCTGTGATATTGAAATGAACCTTGGTGAACGGGTTCAGCCCTGTAAGGCGCCTGCAACGGGGAAACGGGTGGCCGTTATTGGTGGTGGGGTAGAGGGCCTTTCCGCTGCATTTTTTACGGCAAGGCTTGGTCATTCTCCAGTCGTGTTTGAATCAACAGCAATCCTGGGAGGCCTTCTCCGTGTAGCTATCGCTGAAGGTCGTCTGCCCCAGAGCGTTCTTGACTGGGACATAGAAGGGGTGCTTGAGATGGGGGTTAAAACCCGGATGAGCACAAAGGCAGGTCGTGACTTTACAATCCCCTCCCTCCTCAGGGAGGGCTTTGAGGCCGTATTTACGGCAACCGGCGGTTGGGACAACAGGCTCGCAAGGGGTGATGTGGCAGATCTTGCAACTGTTTTTCCCGGAGGTTATTTGCTGATCGACCTTCTTCGTACGGACATTAAAAGAGGAGAAAGAGTTCCCTGTGGGCGCAATGTAGTGATTGCAGGCGGTGGTGTTATGATTCCCGGCGCTGTCAAAATATGCAAGGAACTTGGGGCTGAAACCATTACCGTTATCTCCAGAAAACCTCCGGAAAGATCCTCCTATGACGCCAAAACCCTGGCGGCCATAGAGTCAAGGGGTGCAACGGTAAAGTACAATACCGGTATTACAAGGCTCTACGGGGAGCAGGATCGCTTAACCCATATCGAATACACTGAGCTTGATACTGGGAAACCCCATATTCTGCCTACAGACACTCTTTTTCTGTCGTCCGGTCGTTTTCCAGAGCTTGTGTTTGTCCGATCTGAAATTTTGAACGCTGGAGAGAAAAAGGATGAATCCCAGTCAGGAATTTTAAGGTGGGAAGGAATTGAGATTTATAAGGAGCCTGCAAATCGTCGGGAAAAGGGGTTGCTTTCCAAGGGGGATGTGATCAGCGGTTATAGTTCCGCAATAGAAGCCATAAACGGGGGGCGTAAGGCCGCAGCATCCATCCATCATCTTCTTTACGGAAACCTGCCCGACTATCCTCCAAATCTCATAACCAGGCAGAGCATACTCCAGGGCGTCAATCACCTGGAGGGGGTTCATATTTCACCCCGAAATATTATGCCAGCGGTGGATACGTTCAGCGTCTCCAAGAGAAGCGATCAAGAGATGTATAAGGGGTTCAGCGATGAAACAGCGGTTAAGGAGGCAGAGCGCTGTCTGAGATGTGGATTGATTTGCTATGAACGATCTAAGCTGGAGGAGGTGAAAGAGCTTGTTGAGTGATTTGATACCTGATCCCTTTTGTTTTCGTGGCAAACCCTTGGTATGATATCCAACATTATTCTTTTTTAAATAAACAGAGCCCGGAAAGATGAACTTTGCCGGGCTCTTTAATTTTTTATGGTTTAATTACAGCTTAGGCAAAGGCTTTCTCAAGGTTGGGAACGACCTGTTTTTTGCGGCTCATGACGCCTTTAAGCCATACTTTGCCGTCCTTGGGGGTCTCGCCAAATGCCTTTTTAATAACAGACTCGTCGTCGGATGCGATGAGAACCTCAGATCCTTCCTGGATGATATCGGTAAGGAGGAGAAAAACGCTGTGGCGATTTCCTTCTTTTTTGAGGGCAATTATGTCCTTTGCAAGATCTGCCTTGACCTTGTCAAGTATGGACAGATCTACAACCTCGAGCTGGCCGATCCCGACCTTTTTGCCGTTCATGTTAAAATCCTTGTAGTCACGGAGAACAAGTTCACGAACAGGGGTTCCGTCAACAGCCGACTTCACCTTGAACATCTCCATTCCCAGGGCCTGGGTGTCTGCGATTCCGGCAGCAGCTGCAAGGGCCTCACAGGCCTTCTTGTCGGCAGGTGTGCAGGTGGCTGACTTGAAGATGACCGTATCTGAAAGGATGGCGCAAAGCATTATGCCTGCAATATCTTTTGGGATATCGATCTTGTTGAAGTCGTACATGGATTTAATTACGGTGCAGGTACAGCCCACAGGCCAGATCCAGCACTCAAGGGGCTGGGATGTGGTGACGTCACCCAGCTTGTGGTGATCTACAATTCCAAGAATGTTTGCCTCACCAAGATCGTCCGGGCTCTGGGCAAGATCTGAATGATCCACAAGATAGACATCCTTGCCTGCATAGGACGTTACCACGGATGGTGCTGCAACCTTGAATTTTTCAAGTACAAATTTCGACTCAGGTGTGAGTTCTCCCTGCATTGCAGGGGTTACTTTCTCACCAAGTTTGTTCTTGAGATCTGCAAGGGCAATTGCTGCGCAGACAGAGTCCGTATCCGGATTCTTGTGACCAAATACTAAAGTTGACATAAATCCTCCTAGGGTTTTATATATGCAAAGTTTGCATTAATTTGACGATCAATTGAACCATTGACCATCGGTATCGTTTATGCTTACGTTAGATCAAATCTCTTATAAGACGGATTTGTCAGATATACAAGGAAAATTTTATTTATTGACTGGGACAGCAAATATTCAGAAGGGCAAGTACTGGTTGCATTATTATGACTGTATGTGGTATTCATTTTTATTATGAAACAGTATTTAATTGACGGGCTCAGCCCCTGGGATCACGATCGATTGAAGGAGTATCTGGACGAGCACCACGGTCCGTGCGACCTTGGGGCCATTTATTGGATAAAGCTTGGGCCGGATCTCCTGACACCACTTCAAAGGGAGCATACATCTTGTGCCCCCCATTTCTTTGCCATGGAGCTTGGTAGGGATTTTCTTGCCTGTGAGTTACTTGTCAGGATACGAACCAACATAAAATGTGACTGCATGGGGTATGCAACAACCCTTCAGCGCACATGGCTCATGGATTTTGCAGACAATCTGCTTGACACCATTGGGATAACGGTTTGAACCTTGGAGACACCTTAAAATGCTGAAGATTATACCGCTTGGCGGACTTGGTGAGATCGGTTTAAATATGATGGTTATCGAGTATGGCGACACCATTGTTGTCATTGATGCAGGGTTGATGTTCCCGGAAGATTATATGCTGGGTGTGGATATCGTTATTCCCGAGATGGACTACCTCAGGGAAAATCGAGATCGTTTAAAGGCTGTAGTATTAACCCACGCCCATGAGGACCATGTGGGTGCCATCTCCTATCTTTTAAGGGAATTTCCTGTTCCCGTTTATGGAACTGCATTTACCCTAAGTGTGGTTAAGAACAAGCTGAGAGAATTTGATCTTCTCAACACGGCTGAACTCAACCTTATGATGCCTCCTGATAAAATTCAAATTGGTTGTTTTGAGATAGAGTTCATCTGCGTTAGCCACAGTACTGTAGACGTTGTTGGGCTTGCCATTCGTACACCCCTGGGCCTGATTGTCCATACCGGCGATTTTCGTATCAACCACTGTTTTGACATGTCCAACTGCACGGACGTTTCAAAATTTGCCAAGTGCGGCGAGGAGGGGGTTCTTGCACTTCTTTCCGATTCCACCAATGTGGAAAAGGAAGGGTATACTGAGTCGGACCAGAAGGTACAGGAGAGCCTTGGTAAGATCGTCGCAAGGAGTGAAGGTCGAGTGATCATCGCTCTGTTTGCCTCCAATGTATTCAGAATTCGCCAGATCATTGAGATAGCCCTTAAAAACAATCGTAAAATTCTGCTGAACGGCAGGAGTATCGAGCAGTCCGTGGCTATTGCCAAGGAGCTTGGCTATATTGACTGGCCCGATCACATGACCCTTGATCTTAGAACGGTGAATTCCCTTCCAGACAATCGGATCATGGTGATCACCACGGGCAGCCAGGGTGAGCCGATGTCTGCCCTTTCCCGCATGTCAACCGGTTTTCACAAGCAGTTGAACATCAAAAAAGGTGACACTGTAATTCTTTCTTCAAAATCCATTCCCGGCAATGAAAAGGCCATCTCCGGCATCATCAACAACCTCTACCGCAGGGGGGCCGAGGTTGTCCATGACAAGATCGCCAAGGTTCACGTTTCTGGTCATGCCTGCAGGGAAGAGCTGAAGCTCATGATAAACCTGACAAAGCCAAAATATTTTATTCCCATCCATGGTGAATACCGTCACCTGGTGATCCATGCAAGGCTTGCCGAGAAACAGGGTATCCCGAGAAAACAAGTATTTACGGCAGAGAACGGTATGGTGGTCTGCTTTGACGAACAAGGGGCAAGGATTGACGGTCAGGTTTACACGGGCAGGGTCCTCATTGACGGCAAGGGGGTCGGGGATGTGGGACGCAGCGTTTTAAAGGAGAGACGCAACCTCTCAGAGGACGGCCTGGTGGTGGTTTCCATGATCATTGACGAGGAGACCGGAATTGTGCTCTATGGCCCGGAGCTGATATCCAAGGGTTTTGTGTTTGGTGCTGAAACAGGCTACCTAGTTGACGATGCCCAGTGTGTCATCCTTGAGATTGTGGAGGAGGTGGAGGTAGGCAGCGAGTCAAGGGTGGACGTGATCCGTTCAAAACTCCAGAAGGCTCTGAAACAATATTTCTTCTTTACCATAAGGCGTCGTCCTCTGATTCTTCCGATCATTATTGAAGTATGAAAAAAGAGATCAGCGGTATTTTTTTTGTCTTTCTGGTTGTCCTGACAGGGCTCAGCCTTGTCTCCTACAGCCCCCTTGATCCTTCGATCAACACAAGTGTTTTTTCGTCCACCCATAAGGTCCACAATAGTTTTGGCCTTGTGGGCGCCCACCTGTCCGGTTTCTTGATCGCCCTCTTTGGCCTTGGAGCATTCTGGGTTCCTGTTTTACTGCTTCTCTGTTCGTTCTGGTATTTCAAGCGGGGTTCAAGTGGGATCATCGGCCGAATCATCGTCATGACCCTGTGCGGGGGAATGGTGGTGGTGGTGTCAACCGGCGCAATGCTCACCCTTGTTAAGGAGAGTTATCCGCTGTGGGGGCAGACCTACTCTTCGGGTGGATGGGTGGGCATTTCCTTTGCCGATTTTCTTGTTCGTTACACCAATATTCCAGGTTCTGTGATCATTCTGGTTCTTCTCTTTGCCCTTGGGTTTGTTTTGACTACGGGCATCTCCCTGGTAACGGTATTTTTCTGGCTTAAAGGAAAGATTGCAGGTGTTGCGGGTCGTCTGGTCGGGGGCTCAAAGGCCCTTGCTAATGGATTTACCAGGGTTTTTAACAGGATTCACGACAGGAGAAAACAGAGGATTCAAACAATCGATGTAGGCGGGACAGCCCCTCCAAGGCGTTTGACTCTTTTTCCCAAAAAAAACAGGTCTGGCAAGTTCGAATCAACCGTCCGGGAGAATTATGAAGCTTCTTCATTCAAGGATGAATCTGGGGCCGTTGTCATCAAAACCCCACCCCGGGATACTGAAATCCAAGCTT
Organism: Desulfobacterium sp.; assembly: GCA_034007745.1. Classification (GTDB taxonomy): domain Bacteria; phylum Desulfobacterota; class Desulfobacteria; order Desulfobacterales; family Desulfobacteraceae; genus Desulforapulum. The sequence continues at coordinate 115,051 of JAVEQI010000001.1, read as the reverse complement.
CCGGCCCCGTTAAAGATTTGAGGGTTCGATCTGATTTTATCCTTCCCCCGGTCGCTCTGCTCAAGGAAAAAAAAGCGGTAAAGGGAAAGGTCAACATTGAGCTCCTCAGAAGGAAAGGGGAGATCCTCGAGAAAAAACTCAACGATTTTGGAATCTCAGGGGAGGTGGTGGAGATTCTTCCAGGCCCCGTGATTACCACCTTTGAGTATAGGCCTGCGCCCGGGGTTAAAATCAGCAAGATCGTTAATCTTACAGATGACCTTGCCCTTGCCCTGAGTGCGCTTAGCATACGTATTGTTGCCCCCATACCAGGCAAGGATGTTGTAGGGGTTGAGCTTCCCAACGATCGGCGTGATTTTGTTGGCCTGCGGGAAATAATTACCTCCACGGCCTTTATCAATTCAGAGTCAAAGCTGACCCTTGCCCTTGGCAAGGATATTGTCGGTGTTCCCATTGCAGCCGCCATGGACCGCATGCCCCATCTTCTCATCGCAGGAGCTACCGGTACGGGAAAGAGCGTGGGGCTCAACTCCATGATCATCAGCCTTCTTTACAAGGCATCTCCCCGGGAGGTCAAGTTTATCATGGTGGATCCCAAGCGCATCGAACTTTCTGTTTACGACGGGATACCCCATCTGATCTCACCTGTTGTTACTGATATGAAAAAGGCAACCAATGCTCTTTTCTGGGCAGTCCGGGAGATGGAGCGGCGGTATGAACTTCTGGCTGAAAACGGGGTTCGAAACATCCTCCAGTACAACGAGCTTGTGGAAAAAGGGGGAACAAAAGACGTTGAAGACAGCGATGAAGATGAACGTGGGGAAGTTGAAAAATTGCCCTACATCGTCGTGATCGTGGACGAGTTTGCCGACCTCATGATGGTTGCCTCAAGGGAGGTGGAATCCGCCCTTATCCGCCTTGCCCAGATGGCAAGGGCCGCAGGCATCCATCTGATCCTTGCCACCCAGCGGCCGTCTGTGGATGTCCTCACTGGAATTATCAAGGCCAACTTTCCCACCAGGATATCCTTCCAGGTCTCTTCACGCATTGATTCAAGGACCATTCTTGACTCCAACGGCTCGGAACGGCTGCTTGGCAATGGAGATATGCTTTTTCTTCCCCCGGGAACCGGAAGGCTCCAGCGCATTCAGTGTGCATTCATTTCAGAGGCTGAGATTGCAAGGGTTACCGGGTTTTTAAAAGAACAGCAGGCCCCTGAATATGTGGAGGATGTCACTGAGTGGACTGAAGATGGTAAAAACAACGAGCAGGAGACCGAATATGATGAAAAGTATGACGAGGCCGTGGCCCTTGTGACCAGTTCGCGCCAGGCTTCCATCTCAAGCGTCCAGCGCCATTTGAGGATCGGTTACAACAGGGCCGCCAGGATTATTGAGGTGATGGAGAAGGAGGGGATAATCGGTCCCCAGGAAGGGGCAAAGCAGAGGGAGGTCCTGGTAAAGCGTTATGACAATGATTGATTTTAAATTTGCAGCAACGATCAAGGGTTTCATGGCAGATGAGGAGGCTGAAAAACTCTACGATACCGCCCTTGATGCGGCAGCCCTTGGACCCTGCCTTGAAATTGGATCTTATTGCGGAAAATCAGCCTATTTTCTAGGTCTTGCCTGTAAGCAAAGACAGGGAATTCTTTTCTCCCTGGACCACCACAGGGGATCTGAGGAACAGCAGCCGGGCGAGGAATACTTTGACCCTGAGCTTTTCGATAAAAGCCTCGGCCGAATCAACACCTTTAATTTTTTCCAGACAACCCTGGAGAGGTCAGGCTTGCTTTCAACCGTCGTTCCCATAGTTTCAGATTCAAAAACAGCTGCCCGCATGTGGGCAACGCAACTTTCTCTCCTGTTTATTGACGGGGGGCATTCGTTTGAGGCCGCCTCGGACGATCTTCGTCTCTGGGCCCCCCACATTATGAAGGATGGATTTCTTGTAATTCACGATATTTTTTTCGATGAAGCCCTGGGTGGCCAGGCTCCCCGTAAGATTTATGAAACAGCCCTTGCCTCCGGGGATTATGAGGCTATTTCCCTGACCCAGACCCTTGGTGTATTGAGGCGCTGTTAAACATGGTATAATTCCAGGATAAGGAGGTAGGATGACCAAAAACATGGATAAATTCGATGTGATTGTTGTGGGCAGCGGTACAGGCGGTCAGACAGCCGCTTTTCTTCTTAGGGAAAAGGGTTTGAACGTTGCCCTTGTTGAAAAATCCCATCGGCCCGGCGGGACCTGTGCCCTTACCGGATGCCAGCCCAAAAAATGGTTTTACGAGGCGGCTGAAGCGGTTGACAAGACGCGGCACCTTGAGGGCAGGGGAATTATCCAGGCGTCAAAAGGAGATTGGGGCCGGGTGGTTGAAGAGAAAAATAAATTTACCTCAAAGATTCCGCCAGGGACAGTTAAAAACATTCAAGATGCAGGGATCGAGTTCCTGCCTGGAATCGCCACATTTGTCGATGATAAAATCCTGCGCGTGAACGACAGGGAGATCATGGGCGATTTTTTTATTGTGGCCGCCGGTGCCAGACCCATGGATCTGCCCATTGAAGGGATGGAACATGTTATTACAAATGATCAATTCCTTGAATTAAACGAGCTTCCAGATTCTGTAGTATTCATCGGGGGCGGATTTATCTCGTTTGAGTTTGCCCATTTTGCTGCACGCCTGGGAGGAAGCAAACAGCGGTCAATAATCCTGGAGGTGGGCAAGCGACCCTTGGGGCCCTTTGACGCTGAAATGGTGGCCGAACTTGTGGCGGCATCAACTGCGGCTGGCGTGGAGGTCAACTGCGGTGTAAAGATCGAAAAAATTGAAAAGACAGCAAAAGGATTCAGGGTTTTATCTAAAGATGAGGATGCCATTGAGGCAGGGCTCGTGGTCCATGGTGCGGGCCGGGTGGCCGATCTTGATACTCTTTCCCTGGACAGTGCCGGTGTAAAATATTCCCGCCGTGGGATAGAGGTAGACCCCGGTATGCGAACATCCTGCCCCCACATCTTTGCAGTGGGTGATTGTGCGGCAACCATTCAGCTTGCCCGGGTGGCAGATGTGGAGGCCATTACTGCGGCTGAAAACATCCTGGCTGACCTTGGTCAAGGCAATGGTTCTTCAATGGATTACAGTGCGGTTCCAGCTGTTCTTTTTACCCTGCCCCAGCTTGCAACCATCGGGAAAACAGAAGAGGCTCTGGAAGAGGAAGGGATATCCTTTCGGAAGAATTTTCAAAAAAATATCGGGTGGCCCACCTATCAGCGAATTGGCCTTGAACATGCCGCATTCAAGGTGCTGGTCGATGAAAACAACCTGATTTTAGGGGCTCATATACTGTCAGACCAGGCAGGAGGTGTGATCAATACTATCAGAACCGCCATGATTCATAAAATTCCCATTGATGAACTATACCGGCAAACCCTTTTGAGTCCCTATCCCACCCGGGAAAGCGATCTGAGTTATATGCTTAAACCTTTGATTAATAAAGATCAATAAAGGATAATACTTATGCTACGTTATTTTTACCTTGTTGTTTTCCTTGCTCTTATTTTCACAGGCTGTTCTGCCTTAAATGACGGCAAACCGGCTGATTTGGATGGGGGAACTCTGATTACCTCCGAAAATTTCGGCAAGATCACTCAAGTGCAATGGCAGCTTGAAAAAATTACAAAGGGTGGGAAGGACATTCCCCTCATTGGTGAACGTCCCTTTATAAAATTTGAAAAGGACGGCAGGTTTTTGGGTTTCACAGGCATCAATCGTTTTTTTGGCTCCATGGAGGTAGACTCCCAGGGGGACCTCAAGCTTGTTCAAGTTGGAGCAACAAAAATGGCGGGTCCGGAGCAAGAGATGCGACAGGAGTTCATGTTCCTTGATCTCTTTTCTATGATAGAACGATTACGCATGGAGGGAATATACCTATATGGGTACACAAAAGATAAACAGGCAGAACTCAAGTTTTATGTACCCGTAAATTAGCCTCCGCCGGTCGATCTGTCTGGTAACTGGTGCTTACGATACCTTAGACGACACCGCAGGGGCAATTCATGAATTGCCCCTGCCCCTATAGCGGAATAAAAGATATCTTCAATGGATGGAACAGCAGGTTTTGACGACGATTAGTTTGACTTCCATCGAGACTCCCGGAATTTTCTGTATCTGTAAAACAAGCTACATTTTTTTTACACAACCCCATAGTTTCGTCTAAGCCAGGGCCTGTTGGATATAAACTGATACAATATAGCGGCTTAGCTATAATTGTCTTCTTTCAATAATGAAGGTATGGATCTTTATTTCCAATTTGCCCCAGCAATACTCAGCTCAGCTGTTCAAAAACTCTTTATTCTGGATCCTCCAAGGCCTGTAAAAACAGCATGCACCATCCCGCCCAGGGTTATAAGCCACGCTGCCATGGCAACGTAGATAAAGCCCTTGGGAATTATGCCTATCAGCTCAACCCCGGTCACCTCTGAAAGCCTGTGGGTGCAGGCCGTGTACATCCCAAGGGGGAAGACCGCTCCCCAGAATAACGGACTGTAGCCCAGGGGAAACCTTCGATATCCGTGGCGCCATACCCCAAGGATAACAAGCATTGGAATCCACCATGTCGCAGTTGCCCAGAAAAACCAGGTAAGTCCAGTAAGAAAAGGCCCAAGCTCGATTAAAAAAGAGGATGAGCCCGCAGTGGCTATCAATCCTGTGCCTGCAAGGGTGGTGATGGCAACTGCTCCCATGTTGATCCAGTAGGGCGGGGTAAGATCCTCGGGGGAAAAGGCAAAGAACAGATAACGGTAGAAGATCAAAGAGATAACCCAGATATACAGCATCCCGCCGAACAGCCAGGTAACAAAGGCTAAAAACAGTACGGGTTCCAGATAATATTCAAAAAAAGGAGCGAGGGTCGTACTCAGAACGGCAACGGCCTGGGTGGCAACGATGGCAAGAAGCCAGCCGCCGTTTATGCCCCGGTCTATGGAGGGCTTTTCTCTCTTGGTGATAAATCCTGTGAATATTCCATATATGAGGCAGAGCCATAAAGAGATAGTGATGCACCAAAGAGCTGCTGCGATGAAAAAGCTGTTGAACAGCATAACAACCTGGCTTCCAAACACCCCGGAGGCTGCCACTGCAGTAAAATAACCCATGCCAAGGGTGTGGTCGAGAAAATCATTCTTAAAATTTTCAGGGAACCATACCATGCGGCAGATGTACATAACCCACAAAACTGGATAGGCAACGATATTGAACCCCAAAAGCGTTGTGGCAATGATATTAAATCCCTGGAGGTGGGCTGCAATCGAAACAATACCGGTGGACATCACCAGGGCGAAATAGGCCGGGTTCAGCTGCTGGATTCTGTTCATGAAAAAATGCTGCCCGGGCCGAGCCTGTAAAGGTTTTGGCCGTATAAGAAAAAGCGTTATCAACACGGCTGAAAATATAAAGAGCAGAATGCCCGTGCCCGGCAGCATAAAGTTGTGAAAAAAAGTGTCGTAATTTATTTTATCCATAAGCCTGCCTCGTCATTCACAATTGCCGTGCCTGACGTCGAAAAAGAATCCATCTGCGGAAAAGATAGGTCACCGGTACACTCCAGATGTGGACCAGGCGGCTGAAGGGTGAAAAACCGAGCAGGGCTAAGGCCGTTATCACATGGATCTTGTAGCTCAGGGGAGTGGCTTTCATGAGCATGGCATCGGGTGTAAAGGTCACTATTCCCCGTATCCAGGGTGCAATGGTGTAGAGTACGTCGTAGTTTCCAAATATCACATTGAAAAGGCCTGTAACTATCACAACGAACAATCCACCCAGTGTTACGGTGTCGTTAAGCCTGTTAACCGCTCGAATCCGGGGATGGGTCATGCGTCGTCTAAAAAGCAGCACCAGGCCGATAAAGGCCGCAACTCCCACCGCTAAACCGTTCCAGTGAGCTATGAAGGTATGGGTCTGGCTGTCGATGCCGATTTGATCGAGGAGGCTTTGCGGGATAAGCAAACCGCTTGCATGGCCAAAGAATGTGAATATTATTCCGTAGTGGAAGAGAAGCGATCCTGCGAACAGGGTTTTTTTTTCCAGAAATTCGCTTGACCGGGCGTTCCAGGTATAGCGATCGGTGAGGTAGCGCCAGCCGTGGCCAAGGACAAAGATGGTAAGGCAGAGATAGGGGAAAATAATAAACAGGAAGGTGTTTAAAAGATTCATGGGATTTCCTCCTCTGGGGTAGATATTGGTGGGGATTTTTTTGTGACCATGGTCAAAATGGGTTTTAAGAGAGAAGCATACAGGGGGGCCTTTTCTTCCAGACGTTCAACAAGGGGGTGCATGCCCTTAAGGCACAGCCAGGCCGGTGAGGTATCTTCCCCAGGGGGAGAGATGGCAAGAAATTCAAGTACCATTGGCAGATAATCGGGAAGTTCGCCGCTGGTTGGCTCCCATCCGGCCCCTGCGTAGGTTTGCACAAGGTGGGTCAGGGCAGTGGCCCGTTTTTCGCTGTCACCGTGGGCGTGGTAGGTGATGTTCAAGGTGGTTGACGGATCCATGTCAAACAGGGCAGTGTATTTTTCCTGGGCTTTCACAAGTCCCTGGAATTTATACTCGTTGATGAACGCCTGGATAGCTGATTTTACTTTGTCAGGGCAGACCTGGTCAGCCCTGGAAAGAATTTCATCCAGGTGGCTGAACAAGGTCTCGTCGGGGTAGCTTAGCAATATGGAAATCAGCTGCATGGAATCTGGTGAATATGGGCGCATAGTCGATTTTTCCTTGTTCACTCTGTAACTTTTAGAATGCATCGTTAAATCCGCAGGAGCCCTGGCGGGTGAAATTGTCCTGACCCTCAAGAACGGGTTTTGTCGGCAAAACAAAACGATGATTTATATTGGCAAGGGCCAGCAGGCGATAAATCGCCATGGCATTTTCCGTGTCAAGCCCCGCGTCATCGAGCAGTTCGGTGTCCCATCGATTTTCAATCCGGTGGGTGCGCATGTAGTTTCGGATGGCCGCCAGGCGTTTCAGGGCCATCCTGACAGGGGCCTCGTCGCCTGCGGTCAGGAGGTTTGCAAGGTAGGTCATGGGGATTCGCATTCTGTTGATGGCATCCGATTGGCTGGAAGGCTCCACCCGGCTTGTGACGGGGCTCAAGGGAGGTATATACCACACCATGGGAAGGGTTCTAAATTCCGGATGCAGGGGCAGGGCCAGTCGCCACTCCTTGATCAAGGAGTATACCGGCGATTGTTGGGCTGCCGCCACCATGTTGGGGGCAATGCCCTGGTTTGCTGCCATGCGTCTGATTTCAGGGTCATGGGGATCGAGAATGATGTCGAGATGGGCAGGATAAACGTCCTGGTCCGAAGGAGCCGAGGCCGCCTCTTTGATGCGATCCATGTCATAGAGCAGAACCCCCAGGTAACGAATCCTACCAACGCAGCTGTGGGCGCAAAGAGTTGTCAGCCCGGCTTCGAGTCTTGGGTAGCAGAGGATGCACTTTTCGGCCCGCCCGGTCTTCCAGTTGAAGTAGACCTTCTTGTAGGGGCAGCCAGACACGCAATAACGCCATCCCCGGCATCGTTCCTGGTCCACCAGAACGATGCCGTCCTCGTCCCGTTTGTAAATGGCACCTGACGGGCAGGATGCCACGCAGGCTGGGTTCAGGCAGTGTTCGCACAGACGGGGCAGCCAGAACATGAACACGTTTTTAAACTGCAGATAGGTCTCGATCTCCAGATTCTTGAAGTTTATGTCTCCTCCCCCTGTTTCCCCCAGACCTGCCAGGTCGTCCTCCCAGTTGGGACCCCAGGTCGGGGTCATGGGTTTTCCTGTCACAAGGGATTTGGGGGCGACGGAGGGCTGGTGCTTGCGGGTGGGACTGTTGATCAGCTTTGAGTAGTCGTAACTCCAGGGCTCGTAGTAGTCGTCCATTACCGGGAGGTCGGGGTTGTGGAATATAGTGAGACCCTTTTTGATGCGGCCCCCGGCTTTAAGTTTCAGTCGGCCCCGGCTAAGTTCCCATCCACCCTTATATTCGTTCTGGTTTTCCCACTTCTTTGGATAGCCTATTCCGGGCTTTGATTCGACGTTGTTGAACCACATGTATTCGGCACCTTCACGGTTTGTCCACACGTTCTGGCAGGTAATGCTGCACGTGTGGCAGCCGATGCATTTATCAAGGTTCAAAACCATGGCGTATTGGGCTTTAATCTTCATACCATTCAACCTCTCCTGCTTTTCTTACTATGATGGTTTCGTCCCGCTGGGAACCTACCGGACCGTAATAGTTGAAACCGTAGCTCAGCTGGGCATACCCGCCGATCATGTGGGTGGGTTTTACAACGATGCGTGTAACGCTGTTGTGGGTGCCGCCCCGCTGGCCGGACAGCCTTGAGCCGGGCGTGTTGATCAGGCGTTCCTGGGCGTGGTACATGAAGGCCTTGCCCGGCGGGATCCGGGGGCTTACCACGGCCTTGGCCATTACCACCCCGTTTGCGTTAAAACACTCCAGCCATTCGTTGTCCCGGACCTCAATTTTTCTGGCGTCCTGGTCGTTTATCCAGATTGCCTCGCCACCTCGAAAGAGCGTCAGCATGGTAAGCGTGTCTGAATAGGTGCTGTGGATCGACCATTTGGAGTGGGGGGTCAGGTAGTTAAGCTCGATTTCCCGGTCAGGGTAGCGTTTCACCTTGAGGGATATTTCGTTGAGCATTTGAACGGGGGGCCGGTAAAGGGGCAGGTGTTCGCCAAAATCCAGCATCCACGAGTGGTCCTGGTAGAACTGGGCCCGGCCGGTAAGTGTCCTGAAGGGAACTTTTTCTTCGATGTTGATCACAAAGGGGGAGTAACGCCGATGCTCCGACTCGATGCCGCTCCAGATGGGTGAGGTTATGATCTTGCGGGGCTGGACCGTGATATCATCGAACCTTATGCGCTCGCCCTGGCGGGGTTGGCTTAAGTGTTTGAGACTGAGACCCGTGCGTCGTTCCACACCCTCCCAGGCCTTGACCGCCGTTTCTCCATTGGTCTCGGGTGCAAGGGCAAGGATCGTTTCCGCAACCTGCCTGGCCGTTTCCATGATCGGCCGCCCCTGACTTATGCCGGGTTCTGTAACCCTGCCCAAGGATGTTTTCAATCCTGCAACTTCGTCCTCAGCCTTCCAAGTCACACCCTTTGCCCCCATTCCCTTTGATTCAGCCAGAGGGCCAAAGGCGGTCATCATTCGATACGTCTCGGGATAGTTTCGATTAACCACAGAGAGGTCGGGCATGGTCTTGCCCGGTATGGGGTCGCATTGGCCCTTATGCCAGTCCATGACCTGGGACTGGGCTATTTCACCGGGGGTGTCGTGCATCAGGGGGGTTGCAACCAGATCCTTTACTTCGCCCAGATGCTCCTTAGCAAGTTCTGAAAATTTTTCGGCAATTGTTTTAAACTGTTCCCAGTTGGTGCGGCTCTCCCAGGGAGGATCAATGGCCGGGTTAAAGGGGTGGATAAAGGGGTGCATGTCCGTAGTGCTTAAATCGTGCATCTCGTACCAGCCCGCCGCAGGAAGGGCAATATCTGCGTACATGGCACTTGTGGACATGCGCAACTCCAGGGTGACCAGCAAATCGAGTTTTCCCTCCGGGGCTGGATCACGCCACTTGATTTCTTCTGGTCGAAGATCGCTCTCTTCGCCAAGGAGTGCATTTTCGACCCCCAGAAGATGTTTGAGGAAATACTCATGGCCCTTTCCGCTTGCCCCCAAAAGGTTTGCCCTCCACAGAAAAAGCATCCTGGGAATGTTGGCCGGGCTGTCTGGATCTTCAATGGCGAATTTGAGTTCTCCCCTTTTAAGCTTGTTCACTGCAAAGGCTATGATTTCAGCGTCTGTTACCGCACCTGAATCCATGGCCTCCTGCACAAGTTTGATAGGGTTCTGATCAAACTGGGGATAGGAAGGCAGCCACCCCAGGCGGGCTGCAATAACGTTGTAATCGGCCATGTGCTTCATGGGCGATGCCGTTGAAAGTGGTGAAACAAGGTCCTTGGGGTCCTGGGTGTCGTAGCGCCACTGGCCGCTTGCAAAATAGAAAAAAGAGGTGCCGTTCTGCTGTCTGGGCGGTCTTTGCCAGTCAAGACCAAAGGCCACCTGGGACCAGGCCGCAAGGGGCCGGACCTTTTCCTGACCCACATAGTGGGCCCAGCCGCCGCCGTTGACCCCCTGGCAGCCGCAAAGGGTGGTCAGGTTGATGATGGTTCGATAGATCATGTCGCTGTGGAACCAATGGTTGGTGCCGGCACCCAGAAAGATCATGGATTTACCGTGAGTTTTAGCGGCATTCTCGGCAAATTCCCGGGCCACCCGGATGGCATCGGCCGCAGGAACCCCGGTGATGGCCTCCTGCCAGGCAGGGGTATAGGGCTTAGGATCATTGTAATCTGTCGGATAATCAGTTCCATTGTGAAAGGGCTTGGACGGTGCATCTTTTGGTAAGACGCCAAGCTGGGCTGTGAGCAGATCAAAAACCGTGACTGTGATGAGTTCGCCCGAATCTGTTTTTACGATTTTAAAGGGAACGAGACCCTTTTTAGAACCTGCCTTTTCGCCCTCAAATATTGGAAAGGATACCTCCCGCCAACCATCCTCGAGATCCTTGAGACTGAGCTTCGGGGTGACAGGTTCACCGTCATCCTCGAGTTTCAGGTTCCAGCGTCCGCTCTGGTGCCACCGGAATCCGATGCTGCCGTTGGGGATCTTAAACTCTTTGCTCTCTTCGTCGACAATCACCGTTTTCCAGTCGGCGTTGTTTACCTTCACACCGAGATCTGAGGCCCTCAGAAATCGGCCCGGGGTAAACACTCCGTTCTTTTCGTTCAATACCACCACAAAGGGTAAATCCGTGTATTGCCGAGCGTAGTCGAGGAAGTAGGGCACTGGGTTTTCGATGTAAAATTCCTTTATAATCACGTGGGTCATGGCCATGGCCAGGGCCCCGTCGGTTCCAGCCTTTGCCGGCAGCCAGGTGTCGGCGAACTTTACATATTCGGCATAGTCGGGAGCCACGGCCGCAACCCTAGCTCCCCGGTATCGGGCCTCGGTGAAAAAATGGGCGTCCGGGGTGCGGGTCATGGGCAGGTTGGTGCCCCACACGATGAAATAGGTTGATTCGTACCAGTCGGCACTTTCGGGCACATCGGTCTGCTCGCCCCATATTTGGGGCGATGCCGGCGGCAGGTCGCAGTACCAGTCGTAAAAGCTGATCATCGAAGCGCCGATGAGGGATAGAAAGCGTGAACCTGAGGCGTAACAGACCATGGACATGGCCGGGATGGGTGAGAATCCGAAGATGCGGTCAGGACCATATTTTTTTATGGTGTGGATCAAGCCTGCGGCGATCATGGTGGCGGCCTGGTCCCAGGTGCCCCTCACAAAACCGCCTTTGCCCCTTTCCCTGTGAAACCTCTGGCGTTTTTCTCCATCATCAACGATGCTAGCCCATGCAGCTACAGGATCTTCGTAAACAGCCATTGCCTCCTGCCACATTAAAAGCAGGCTCGATCGGATCAGCGGGTATTTCAACCTCACCGGGCTGTAGGTGTACCATGAGTAGGTGGCACCCCTGGGACAACCCCGGGGTTCATGGTTGGGAAATCCCTCCCCGGAGGAAGGATAGTCCGTGGCCTGGGTTTCCCACACCAGGATTCCATCCTTTACATAGACATCCCAGGAGCAGGAACCTGTGCAGTTGACCCCGTGGGTGGATCGCACCTTTTTGTCATACTGGGAGCGGCGACGATAAAGATCCTCCCAGCTGCGCTGGCCGCAACGGGTCGTGGCCCAACCATCTTTTGTTTTGTCTGCCTGGCAGACCCCGGGGACATTTTTTGGTCGAAAGAAACGAAGGGTAGACAGAAAAGAACCTTTGGACATATGCACCTCCACAAGATTTTTCTTACACGATTGTTGGGCGGCTATTAAACGAGTATTGACTTGTTTCCTATGATCCAATCCGCAGGACAGATTTTATCTGAAAGCTGCACTCATAATTTTTTGATTTTGGAAAATTGTTTTAAATTAACACATAATTTTATATCGCACAATTCATTTCTGTGGTTTGCCAACAGTTCTGATTTTGATTTTTTTATATATGAAACTCCTGTCGAAACATCACATAGGAAGTACCGACTTCAGAGCCCGCTTTAGTCGCCCTGCCCGGAACATTGTAAACCAAAGGGGGTAGGATTTTTGCCCTTCCAGGCGTTAAGAAGCGCAGGCTGTTTGAGGACTTTAGCCCGCAGTTCCTGCGCTTTAGCCTGGAAGGGCAAAAAGCCCCCCGACGTTTACCGTTCCGGGCAGGGCGACTAAAGCGGGCGGTATAACACCATTCAAGAAACTTGAAACAAGAGACAAGAAACAAAGTTCAGTCCTGATTTAAGTTTCAACCTTTGTTGTGTCCGCCAGGACGTGTCGGTTTATGCCATAGACCCCTATAGATTCAAGAATTGCCAGTACAACGATCCTATTGGGGATTGGGGAATTATTGTGGATTTGTCTTTTTTTCAAAGTACAGGGCCAGGCTTTTTCCCATCACGGGGTTTAGGAGCCTGTCGAAAAAACCTGTCAATGCCGGTTTCTCCATCAGGTCCCAAACGAGGAACCGGTGGTAGAGGTTGACCGACCAGGCATTGGTGCGGGTTGGCCCTACAAGGCACTTGAGCCACCAGAAGGGTGAGTGAAGGCTGTGGGCGTAGTGAAAACTTTTATAAACAACATCCTGGGAGAGGATTTTTCTCGTCAGTTCTTTTTTCCGGTATATGCGAATGTGGCCCTGGTTGGCGTTGTGGTATTCCTGGGAGAGCTGCCAGCAGATCCATTCCGGCCAGTATCTTGGCACGCTGACGCCCAGGGTTCCGCCGGGTTTCAGCACCCTGACGATCTCTGAAATCGCCTTTTTTTCGTCGGGAATGTGCTCCATCACCTCCGAGCAGATCACCGTGTCAAAGCTTGCGTCTTTAAATGGGAGACGGGTGATGTCGGCTGCGGAAAGGCTCCAGCGGGAACCCCTGGCCTTTGAAAGCTGCTCGTGGAGTTCAAGCTTTGCCTTTGAGGTCAGAAGATCCTTGGGATTTCTGTCCGCCCCCACGCAAAAAATGTTGCCCTGCTCATACCCCTGGGCCGTGTGTCTTCCTTCGCCGCATCCAATATCTAGGAACGTTTGTCCGGGTTTGAGGTTCAGCCGTTTAAAGTCAAGAGTGATCATTTGGAGTTTTCCTCGAGGATGATTCGTTTGTAGGTCCGGGCTGTTTTAGCTGCCGTGGCCGCCCAGGTAAAGTTTTCCATTACCCGTCGATAACCTTTCTCGGCAAGGCGTTCCCTCTCTCCCGGGTCATCAAGGAGTTCGTCAATGGCCGTTTCCAGGGCATGGGCGTCTTTTGGCGGTACCATCTTTGCCGCATTACCGGCAACTTCACCAAGGGCTCCCCCCGTGGTTGAGATCACCGGGATTCGGCAGGCCATGGCTTCGCCCACTGGCAGTCCAAATCCCTCGTAGAGGGAGGGAACAACGGCGATGCTTGCCCTTGCATACTCCTTAAGAAAGCGGTCGTTGTCAATTCTTCCGGTGAATTGGACATGGTCCTTTAGTTCAAGCGCTTTGACCAGCCGCTCGATTCCCCCGTTCTTTTTGGGACTTCCGATAATGGTCAGTTTTATGGGGCGGCGCAGGGACAGGTTCTTAATTGCATGCAGGAGATAAAAAAGGCCCTTGAGGGGAGTGTCGGCAGAGTTGGTTACAATCAACCGGCAGGGATCTTTTTTTACGGTTTCTAGGGGGTAAAAAAGTTTGGTGTCAATGCCGATGGGAATGGTTGTGAAACGTTCGGCCGGGATGTCAAATTCCCGGGCAATGTCGTTTTTTGAACAGTCGGAAACCGTGATCAAGTTTTTCAGTCTCTGGGCCACAAATTTCTGCATTCCAATGAACGAATACCATCTGAGGTGTTTGGCCTTTTTTATGAAGGACCTTGTGCTTTCTACTGCAATGCGGCGGTCAACGGTGATGGGATGGTGAATGGTTGCCGTGACCGGGATCTTTCGCGCAAGGGCGAGCATACTGTAGCTCAGGCTCTGGTTGTCGTGGATTATGTCGTAGCGGTCAAGCCTGTTTTTAAGGTACCTCGTTGTCCGCATTCCAAAGGTGAGGGGCTCGGGAAATCCCATGGTAGAGACCCCCAGCCATTCAAGAAGGTTTACAGGGTCCTTGAGTTCTTCAAAGGACGGAGTTCTGAACAGATCGTCGGGGTTGTAAAGATCCAGGGTTTTCAGCATGGTAAGGGTTGGGCCGTTGTTGGAGGAAGATCCCAGGAGAGGGTCTGGAGGCCCTGCAATCACCTCTACCCTGTGACCAAGATCGGTCAATGCCCGGCTTAAATTTCTGACGTAAACCCCCTGGCCGCCGCAGTGGGGGTTGCTTCGATAGCTGATTATGCCTATTTTTAATGGATTTGTCATGGTTGTCTGGGGGGCTGATCTGGTGCGCCCGGCTGGAATCGAACCAGCGATCTTCAGCTTCGGAGGCTGACGCCTTATCCACTGGGCTACGGGCGCTAAAAAAATCGTACTTTACTCCTTAACTGCTTGTCATGTCAACAAAGAATGTCCGAAAAAATTTTATCCCTGGCTTCCCCCGCAACATAGAGAGAACCTGCAATACATATGCTGTCCCTGGGGGGGGTAGTGGAGATGGCATAGGCCACGGCGTCTCCAACCTTGTCAATAATCTCTATCTCCCCTGTAAAAATGGTTCTCGCAGTTTGTGCTAGTATTTGGGGGTCAATGCTTCTCGTGTTATCAGCCCGGGTGAAGATGATGCGGTGTGTCAGGGGGACAAATTGCTGGAGCATCGAGATAAAATCCTTATCGTCAAGGATTCCAAGTACCAGGGTCAAGGGATTCTTTGACAAGTTATCTTTTAAGTAGCGGGCAAGATTTACAGCTGCCGCAAGGTTGTGGGCTCCGTCAATCACCACAAGGGGGTTTTCCATTACGGCTTCCAGGCGGCCGGGCCATCGGGTATTAAAAATTCCCTTCAGGATGGTTACATCCGGAATAACAGGGGGCTTGTTCTTTGGGCTGGGAAAGAGCAATTCAACAGCTGCAATGGCAATGGCGGCGTTGTCCAGCTGGTGATTACCGGGCAGTCGGGTCTCAACACCAGGGATAGTTCGTTTTATTCCGGTGTAGGTGAATCGTGTTGTCTCAGGTTCCTGGTCCGTGTGGAAATCGGTGTCAAGCCGGTACAGGGGGGCAAGCTTATCCCTGGCAATCGAAGTTAATACTTCCAGGGCATTTTGCTGGGTAACACCGGTTACCACCGGCGTATTGTGCTTGATGATCCCCCCCTTTTCCCTGGCAATCTCCTCAAGGGAGCTGCCGAGATATTCCGTATGTTCGATGGAGAGGTTGGATATAACAGACAATTCAGGCGAGAGGATGTTGGTTGCATCGAGTCTGCCGCCCATGCCCGTTTCGATCACGGCCCACTCAACTCCATGGCAGTCAAACAGGTAAAGGGCCATTGCAGTTGCCAGCTCAAAAAATGTGGCCTTTCGTTCGGCTGTGTCTGCCTGACTAGTCGCCAGATAGGCTTGAACGATGTCATCGTCGGTCACCTCGATACCGTTGATGGCAAATCGTTCGTTGAATCTCACGAGGTGGGGAGATGTGTAGAGGCCGACCTTAAATCCCGCCGCCTTTAAAATTGCGGCAATATACGAGGCAATGGAGCCCTTGCCGTTTGTGCCGGCAATGTGAATGCTTTTGAAGTTTTTTTCAGGCGAGCCAAGGTTCGAGAGAATCTCGGAGATGGTGTCAAGTCCGAGTTTGATGCCAAACCGCCCAAGTCCATACATGCGCCCAAGGCACTCTTCATAGGAGATCTGATTCATTATAAATGACACCTAAAAGTTATATCTGTGAGTTTTAATCCAAAAACCCGGCAGGCATGTGGACTCACTGCCTGCCGGGTTCTCGTTCCATCGCTCAAGCTTTTGCCTGGGCAGTTTATCTGCTAATGTCTTTTTGAGCTTGCAATTCGCTGCCGTCTCATTGCTTCTCTCATCTTACGCCGCCTGAACTGGCTCGGTTTTTCAAAGTGCTTTTTCATCTTCAGACGCTTGAACAGTCCATCATTCTGAATTTTTTTCTTCAGAATTTTCATAGCACGTTCAACGTCATTATCAATGACTTTGACTGTAATATCCTTCAAATGTATCGCCCCTTTCTTGCCCACCGTGACGGTGGTTTATTTTTTAAATTAAATATGGTCTGGTTGAAAACAAAATTTAAATTGATCAATCTTAATACCAGAGTCCATAACAATGGGCAAGTAAAAAGTAATCAAGAGTTTTGATTAAACTGCTAAAGCTTTGATATAAGTTCCTTGGTCACATCTGGTAGGGCGTTTTTTCCCTCCAGTGTAATGTACTTTATGGAGGCGTCATTTTTTGTCAGGTCACGGAAAAAATATGCAGCGGCAAGTGTTCCATCTACCTCATTGTAATAGATGGAGTGGCGCTTATCAATGGCTGTCTCATCCTGGTCGTCTGCCCTTGAGCTGAGTTCTCCGCCGCAGACCCGGCATTTATCCCCGTCGGGCTTGATGGCGTCAATGAAGATGTTGTTGGGATGGTTGTTGTCCTTGGCACAAAGCCTGCGGCCCATAATTCTGTCCTTTGCAATTTGACGGTCAAGGAGCATCTCGATGACGATGTCAAGCTTCATGTCTTCTTTTTTGAGGGATGCTGAGAGCTTTTCAGCCTGGACTTTGTTCCTCGGGAATCCGTCAAGGAGCCAGCCTTTTGCACAGTCGGTCTGTTTGAGGCGGTCGAGGATCATGGGGATGGTGATTTCGTCGGGAACAAGTTCTCCCTTGTCAATGTAAGTCTTGGCCTTCTTGCCAAGTTCAGTTCCGCCTTTGATGTTGTCCCGGAAAATAGCCCCTGATTCAATGTGGGCGATATTGTACTTATCCTTGAGGATTGATCCCTGGGTACCTTTGCCGCTGCCATTGGGGCCGAAAAAAATAATGTTCATTCAAATCTCCTTTTTCTGTTTTAATGGTTTTTATGCTCATCCAGATCAAGAGGGGTATCCCTCTGTATGGTTCTTTAAGGTGTTTGGCTTGGGCTTTGCCGGTTGTGCTGATCATTAAGTATAAAAGTGGTCGATGAATGTCAAGCTTTGCTGTGTCTAAAATGAGAATTGCTGGGATGTGCGGCTATTTTTGTTGACATGGCAGAATCAATGGTATAAGTACTTTTCTATACGTTCCAAATTTTATCAAACACCACCATACACGTCAAAATATTTAGGTGCCCCCAAAACCCCAGCAATGATACTTCACAGATGAGTCTCAATCCATAAAACAATGCACTCTTCGAATCAAATTCAAATAATTAAGTCTAGGCATCAGGGCTAAACAATGCAAACAATCAGGTCTAAATAACAGGTCCAAACAAAAGACAGTATGAAAATCAAACATACCTACGGAGTTAATTTCCATGAATCTTGAAGAACTGAAGAGGATGAAAATCAGTGAGCTGACCGAGCTTGCAAAGAAGTACAATATCAAGGGGATCGGCGGGATTAAAAAACAGGAACTGATTTTTGTCTTGCTCCAGGCCGCCATTGAGGAGAGCGGTCAGATTTATGGTGAGGGAACCCTTGAGATTCTTCCGGATGGATTCGGTTTTTTAAGGGCGCCGGACTATAATTATCTTCCCGGTCCAGACGACATTTATGTTTCCCCCTCCCAGATCCGCAGATTTAATCTTAGAACCGGCGACACCCTTTCTGGTCATGTCCGCCAACCAAAGGACAGTGAGCGTTATTTTGCGTTGTTAAAGGTCGAAGCAGTCAACTACGAAAACCCTGAACTCGCAGCTGAGACCATCCTGTTTGATAATCTGACTCCCCTTTATCCAGACCGGAAGATGAATCTTGAGCGGGAGCATGACAACTATTCCATGCGGATAATCGATATGATGGCACCCATAGGTTTCGGTCAGCGGGGGCTTATTGTGTCGCCGCCGAGAACCGGTAAGACCATGCTTTTAAAAAATATTGCCAACTCCATGATCGCCTCCCATGAGAACATTGTTCCCATGATACTGCTCATTGACGAACGGCCAGAGGAGGTAACCGACATGGCCCGGTCGGTAAGGGCAGAGGTGATCAGCTCCA
Source organism: Desulfobacterium sp. (assembly GCA_034007745.1). GTDB lineage: Bacteria > Desulfobacterota > Desulfobacteria > Desulfobacterales > Desulfobacteraceae > Desulforapulum. The sequence goes on along the minus strand of JAVEQI010000001.1, from coordinate 96,821 downwards.
CCTTTGACGAACCGGCAGAGCGCCATGTCCAGGTTGCCGAGATGGTAATCGAAAAGGCTAAGCGAATGGTTGAACAGGGCCATGACGTCGTGATCCTGCTGGATAGCATCACCCGTCTTGCCAGGGCGTATAATGCCGTGATGCCTCCCTCTGGAAAGATTCTTTCCGGTGGTGTGGATTCAAATGCCCTGGATCGACCTAAGCGGTTTTTCGGTGCGGCAAGGAACCTCGAAGAGGGCGGGAGTCTAACCATCATAGCTACGGCCCTTATCGATACTGGAAGCCGTATGGACGAGGTGATCTTTGAGGAGTTCAAAGGCACCGGTAATATGGAGCTTGTCCTTGATAGAAAGCTTTCCGACCGGAGGATTTTCCCAGCCATTGACATGAATAAATCTGGAACCAGAAAAGAAGAGCTGCTCATGGATCCCCTGGTGTTGAACCGGGTCTGGATACTGAGAAAGCTCCTGTCAAATCTTAATCCGGTTGATGCCATGTCTTTTTTACTTGAAAAAATGCAGGGAACAGAGGATAATAAAGAGTTTCTTGATTCAATGAATTCGTAATAGTAATAAAAGAAGATATATAACAAGGAGTTAGGGTTATGAAAAAAGATTTACATCCAGAGTACAAACGAACAACGGCCTCCTGTGCCTGCGGCAATGTCCTTGAGGTTGGTTCCACAAGGGAAAATATCAAGGTGGAGATCTGTTCCAAGTGCCACCCCTTTTTTACGGGTAAGCAAAAGCTTGTTGATACAGCCGGAAGGATTGATCGATTTAAGAAAAAGTATGCGGGGTTTGACGCCGCAACTGCTGCAAAGAAAAAGTAGATTGGTTCATGAAAAACAAGGGGGAGGTCGGGCCTATATGCCCGGTTTCCCCTTTTTGAATTTTGCAGAAGTTTTCCCTTTTTGGATTTGTAGATCATGATAAATAAATTACACGGCATAAAAGAACGTTACATAAAGCTTGAACATCTTCTGAGTGACCCTGCGGTTATGGCTGACCAGGTGAAGTACCAGCGATATCTGAAGGAGCACGGTGAACTCAACCGTGTGATGTCGGCCTTTACCGAATATGAGACGATTCTTAAGCAGCTTGCGGAAGCTAAAGAGATGCTGAAGGATGCTGATCCAGGCATACGGGAAATGGCCAAGGAAGAGGCTGCCGAGCTTGGCGAACGGCGGGATTCCATGGAGTCACGCCTCAAGCTCCTTCTCATGCCCAAGGACCCCAATGACGACAAAAATGTCATTCTTGAAATTCGGGCGGGCACCGGGGGTGAGGAGGCTGGGCTCTTTGCCGGGGATCTTTTTCGCATGTATACAAGGTACGCTGAAATTAAGGGCTGGACCGTTGATATGATCGAGAGCAATCAATCAAGTTCCGGCGGGTTCAAGGAGGTTATCTCCATTGTCAAGGGTAACGGGGCCTTTAGTGCGTTCAAGTATGAAAGCGGGACCCACAGGGTACAGCGGGTTCCTGAGACTGAGACCCAGGGCAGGGTTCACACCTCGGCCGTGACCGTTGCCGTCCTGCCGGAGGCTGAAGATGTTGAGCTTAAAATTGAGCAGTCCGAGCTAAAGGTCGATGTTTTCAGGTCTTCAGGGCCAGGCGGTCAGTCGGTCAATACAACGGATTCCGCGGTCAGGATAACTCATCTTCCCACCGGAATCATTGCAACCTGCCAGGATGAGAAGTCCCAGATTAAAAACAAAATTGCCGCTATGAAGGTTCTAAAGGCCCGAATCCTCGATGCCATGGTTAGAGAGCAGGAATCCAAAAGGGCTGCTCAGCGAAAAGGTCAGGTGGGAACAGGCGACCGTTCAGGTAGAATCAGGACCTATAACTTTCCCCAGGGCAGGATGACCGACCACAGGATAGGTCTTACCCTGTACAGGCTCGACAGTATCATGGGCGGAGACATTCAGGAGATCATTGACGAACTCAAGACCCATGCCCAGGCCGAGGCGCTACAGGAGGCAATCTAACCGGTGGAAGCGGCCAGGGATCTCTGGACCATAGGGCGGATCCTTGCCTGGACCCAAGAATATTTTATCAGAAGAGAGATAGACAGCCCCCGCCTCTCCTCTGAAATCTTGCTCGCCCATTGTCTTGGGGTGGAACGGCTTGATCTTTATCTCCACCATGACAGACCCCTTGACCGGGATGAGCTTACCGCATTTCGTCGGTTGATTGAACGCAGGGTTGATCGTGAACCCGTGGCGTATATTACCGGCTCCAAAGGATTCTGGGAGTCTGAGTTCCAGGTTAAACCCGGTGTGCTTATTCCCCGGCCTGACACCGAACGCCTTGTGGAGCTATCCCTTGAAGCTTTGTCCGAGACGGCTCTGCCTAATGGTCGTGTGCTTGAGCTCGGTGTGGGGTCTGGTGCGGTGATAATCAGCCTTGCAAAGACAAACCCGGAGCTGAGTTGTTTTGCAAGCGATATTTCCCTAATTCCCCTGGAGGTTGCGGCATTGAATGCACAAAAAGAGCTTGGTGGTTCCAAGGTTTCGTTTGTGGCGGGCTCCTGGTTCACACCCTTCAACTCAAGGGCAAAGTTTGACCTGATAGTGTCAAATCCACCGTATGTTCCCACCGGTGAGATACGGGGGTTGCAGCCCGAAGTGAGCCTTTTTGAACCTTATCTTGCCCTTGACGGGGGGGGCGACGGTCTCGCCTGCATTCGCTCCATCATGATGCAGGCTTGTGACTACCTCGTTCCGGAAGGTATTTTGTTGATGGAGACAGGGTCAGATCAGCGGGAACGAGTTGAGGAGATCTTCAGGGATTGTCCGGGATTTTCATCCATTGAGTTCTTCGATGACTATGCAGGGCTTAACCGGGTGGTCAGGTTGGGAAAAAAAGATTGCCAATGAACCGCCCGTTTGATATATGAAGCAAGATTTGTCAGCGGTGAAATTATCACCGCCACTACACACACTCCCTGATTCTGTGTCGGGTGCGTTTCATTTGATTCATTGAATGATGCTAATGATGTTTTAATGATATTAAATGGGATGTTGATGCGGGATAAGACAGGAGTGGTGGGAAAAAACCATTTAAAAGAATTACGGAGAAATTTATGGCTTACGTTACAATGAGAGAACTTCTTGAGGCAGGCGTCCATTTCGGCCACCAGACCCGGCGCTGGAACCCCAAGATGAAGAAGTACATTTTCGGTGCAAGAAACGGTATTTATATCGTCGATCTTCAGCAGACGGTTAAGATGTTCAGGGATGCATATGATTTCATCGCAGACGTAACGGCCCAGGGCAAGAGCGTTCTGTTTGTGGGAACTAAAAAGCAGGCCCGGGAGTCTGTTTACGAAGAGGCCAACCGGTCCGAGAGTTTTTACGTTCAGAATCGCTGGCTCGGCGGAATGCTCACAAATTTTCAGACCATCAAGAAGACCATCAGTCGGTTTGAGTTTTTGACTACCATAGATAACGACGGGACCATTGAAGATTATCCCAAGAAGGAACGCGTGAAAATGGGCAAGGAGCGTGCCAAGCTTGAGGATTGCATCGGCGGCATCACCAAGATGAAAAATCTGCCCGGCGCCATTTTTGTGATCGATCCAAAGAACGAATCAATTGCCGTTAAAGAGGGCAAGAGGCTGGGTATTCCCATTGTTGCCGTTGTGGATACAAACTGCGACCCGGATGATATCGATTATGTCATCCCCGGCAATGATGACGCCATCCGCTCCATCCGGCTTTTTGCATCAAAGATTGCCGACGCCGCAATAGAGGGCCGTCAGCGCTATCTTGAGAAGCAGAACGCAGGATCGGACAAGGAGATGGATGAGGCAGCCTTTGCCGATAAAGGCGCGGCGGTTGAGCGCACCATCGAATCCGACGGTTCAGACGGGCCTGTCGTGGAGATGATCAGAAGGAAAACTACACCGGTCGAGCAGACGGCCGAAAAGGCTGAATAGGCAAAGCCCACAATCAAGCATGAAACTCGATAACAGCGGGCGGGAGCAAGTTAGGGGCGGTGCCCTTATCCGCTGCCGCCCGCTGGTTCAGAGAGAGTTGGATATAAAGGAGTTTTAAAGATGGCTGAAATAACAGCAGCAATGGTAAAAGAGCTCAGGGATAAGACAGGGTCCGGTATGATGGACTGTAAAAGGGCCCTGGCGGAAAACGCCGGTGATATAGAAAAATCCCTTGACTACCTTCGGAAAAAGGGCCTTGCCAAGGCCCAGAAAAGGGCTGGCAGGGCAACGTCGGAAGGGGTTGTTTTTTCCTATATCCACCAGGGGTCAAAACTTGGAGTTATGGTCGAGATCAACTGCGAGTCTGATTTTGTTGCAAAGACGGATGATTTCCTTGAATTTGCAAAAAATGTTGCCATGCACATTGCCGCGACAAACCCCGGCGGCCTCAATCCCGAGGACATTCCAGAGGAGATAGTAGCAAGGGAGAGAGAAATCTACCGTTCCCAGGCCCTGGAACAGGGCAAGCCGGAAAACATCGTGGACAAGATAGTGGAAGGCCAGGTTCAGAGGTTTTTCAAAGAGTCCTGCCTTATGAGTCAGTCCTACATCCGTGATCCTAAAAAGACGATCGCCGAGATCACCACCGAGGCCATTGCCAAGATTGGAGAGAATATTCAGATTAAGAGATTTGCACGTTTTCAGATAGGAGAATAAACCTTGGACAGGACACCCGAATTTGATAGAATTCTGATCAAGCTCAGTGGAGAGGCATTGATGGGAGATCAGGGCTTTGGAATAAAGCCCGAGATGATCAACTATGTTGCAAAAGAGGTGGCAGAGGTTCACAAAATGGGTGTCCAAGTCGCCATGGTCGTGGGCGGTGGCAATATCTTCAGGGGTGTTGCCGGAAGCTCTGCCGGAATGGACAGGGCTTCGGCTGACAACATGGGAATGCTGGCAACGGTTATCAACAGCCTTGCCCTGTGTGACGCCCTGGAAAAACAGGGGGTGCCGACGCGGGTGCAGTCAGCCCTTACCATGAACCAGGTGGCAGAACCATTTATCCGCAGAAAGGCCGAACGTCACCTGGAAAAGGGTAGGGCCGTTATTTTTGCCGCAGGCACGGGTAACCCCTATTTTACTACGGACACGGCAGCAGTCCTGAGGGCCCAGGAGGTTCATGCCCAGATTCTGTTCAAGGCAACCCAGGTTGACGGGGTATACGACAAGGATCCAGCCCTGCATGGGGATGCAAGTTTCATTAAAAAGATCTCCTACATGGAGGTGCTGGAGCAACAACTTAAGGTCATGGACATGACCGCCATATCACTTGCCATGGACAACGATCTGCCCCTTCAGATTTTTGATCTCCACACCCCGGGCAACATTGCAAAGGCCGTATGCGGACAGGGAATTGGCACCAGAATTTATAACAGCTGAGGACCGGATCAAGTATTGCAAAATTTGCGGTCCTGGCCATTGATGGAGCAAAACCTACTATGATAAATGAGATATACAAGGAGACTCGGGACAGAATGACCAAATCTGTCAAGGCCCTTGAAAAAGAGATGCAGAGGGTACGCACGGGCAGGGCCACTACGACCATGCTTGACGGTGTCAGGGTGGATTATTACGGAACGTTGACCCCGTTGAACCAGATGGCCTCCATTGCCATTCCAGAAAGCCGGATGATCACGATTCAGCCCTGGGATATCAGTGCCATCAAAGAGGTGGAAAAGGGAATTCTCAAGGCAAATATAGGCCTTACCCCTTCCAGCGACGGAAAGATTATCAGGATCAACATTCCGCCGTTGACTGAAGATAGACGTAAGGAGATTGCCAAGGTCGTTAACAACACCTGCGAAGAGTTTAAGGTGGCCGTCAGAAATATCAGGCGAGACAGTAACGACACCTTGAAAGCCCTTCAAAAGGACGGCGACATCAGCGAGGATGAAAATTTCAGGGCGCAGAAAGAGGTCCAGGATATCACCGATGACTTCATCGGAAAAATTGAAGCTGTGTTTACCGCCAAAGAAAAGGAAATCCTGGAACTCTAATTTGAAATCTAATCTTGCAGAGCAGCATTTGATTGACCCTGAAAAATTACCCCGCCACGTGGCCATTATAATGGACGGCAACGGTCGCTGGGCAAAGAAGCGGCTCATGAACCGGGTCAACGGCCACCAGAGCGGGGTGGAAACGGTTCGTTCCATGGTCACCTGTGCCCGCAAACTTGGAATTGAGGTCCTAACCCTTTATGCTTTTTCAACGGAAAACTGGTCAAGGCCGGTTGCCGAGGTAAAGGCCCTGATGCTTCTTCTCAAACATTTTCTGGCCAAGGAGCAGGATGAGCTTGACCGACAGAAGATTCGACTCAATGTTGTAGGTCAGCGTTTCAGACTTCCCCTGGATGTTCAAAGCGAGATTCAGAAGGCCATGGAGAAAACCTGCGGCAATAGCGGCATGATCTTGAATCTTGCTTTGAGCTATGGAGGAAGAGAAGAGATTACAAGAGCCGTTCAAACGATTGTTGACGAGGTCGCCCAGGGCAAGCTCCAGCCCCGGGATATCACCGAAGATACCGTGGCAGAAAGACTTTACACCGGGGGGCAACCAGATCTTGACCTGCTTATTCGCACCAGCGGGGAGATGCGCCTGAGTAACTTCATGCTCTGGCAGGTTGCCTATGCTGAAATATTTATCACAGACACCCTGTGGCCCGATTTTTCCCAGCAGGAATTCCTCGATATTGTCAGACAATATCAGAGCCGGGAGCGCAGGTACGGAAAGGTTGTATGCACCTGAAAAGATGGATCACAGCACTAATCCTTGTTCCTGTCCTTTTTCTCATTCTTTTGAAGGGTCCACCCCTGGCCTTCACCCTTGTGGTGGTTCTGGTAACTTTTAAAGGCCTCAACGAATATCTGACCATTGTCACAGCCGCCAGGGATTCCAGCGATAACCATAAAACTACACTTCCTCTTTTGATCCTCACCCATTTCATGGGTGCAGCGATCATTTCTGCCGCACACTTAGCCGGTGCAGGAGGAGCCCTTGCCATGGTTGCGGTCAATCTCCTGATCGTGGCCCTTGTTGTCGTTTTGACCTTTTCCCAGGATTCAACCATGCTAACCTTTGCCTCAAGGCAGGTCATGGGCATAGTTTACATCCCTCTTTTTCTCTCTTTTCTTGTCCTGATTCGAAATTCCGACCAGGGTGCCGTATGGGTTGTATGGACTTTTCTCATCGTTGCCGCAAGCGACACCGGGGCATTTTATGTGGGCACCCATTTCGGCAGACACAAGCTTTCGCCCAGGGTCAGTCCCAACAAGAGCGTTGAGGGATCTGTCGCAGGTATTTTTGCTGCTATCATCGTGGGTGTCGTGTTTGATCTGCTGTTTATTCAAGGTGTCTCCCTGTTCCAGGCAGCCTGTTTTTCAGCCCTTGCAGCAGCCCTGGGACAGGTGGGAGATCTCTTTGAATCGGCGTTAAAGAGGAGGGGAGGAATAAAAGATTCAGGGTCGATTCTTCCTGGGCACGGAGGCATACTAGATCGCATTGATGGCCTTATATTTGCCCTGCCCCTTGCCTTTGCCTTTAAGTTGCTCCTGGGATGATTCTGCTATGAGAAAACGCCTTTCCATTATGGGGTCCACAGGCTCCATTGGAACAAGCGCCCTTGACGTGGTCCTTATGCATCCCGATTTGTTTGACATAAGGGTTCTCAGCGCGGCAACCAATATCGATCTTCTTGCCCGCCAGGTCAGGACCTTCAGGCCGGAAACGGTTGTGGTACTTGACGAAATCCACGCCCGAAGGCTCAAGGATCTTCTTAACGGCGAACCTCTACTTGAGATTCTTTTTGGTGAATCCGGGTATGCCAGGGGGGCAAGTCACGAGAATGTGGACCTTGTGCTCCTTGCCATGGTCGGTGCCGCAGGTCTTTTACCGGCCCTGGCCGCCATCAGGGCAAAAAAAGAGGTGGCCCTTGCCAACAAGGAGACACTTGTGATGGCGGGGGGACTTGTCATGGCACTTGCCAGGAAAAACAATGTTGCAATTCTGCCTGTGGACAGCGAACATTCAGCGATTTTCCAATGCCTTGCAGGAAATCGGGCAAAGGATCTGAAAAAGATATTTTTAACGGCATCTGGCGGTCCTTTTCTCAATACGCCTGAAGAAAAATTTACGGAGATAAGACCCGAGCATGCACTGAGTCATCCCACCTGGAAGATGGGCCACAAGATATCCATTGATTCGGCAACACTCATGAACAAGGGGCTCGAAATTATCGAGGCGGTTCATCTTTTTGGTCTTACCATTGACCAGGTGGAGGTGGTGGTTCATCCCCAGAGCATTGTCCATTCCATGGTGGGTTTCAACGACGGTTCGGTTATGGCACAGATGGGAATTCCGGACATGCGGACCGCCATCGCCCTGGCCTTTTCCTGGCCCGATCGTTTGACCCTTGACCTGGAGTTTCCCGATTTTACGGCCCTTGGCGGTCTCGAGTTTCAACGACCGGACATGGATCGTTTTCCATCCATCGGGTTTGCCGTCGAGGCCTGCCGTCAGGGCGGCACTCTTCCTGCTGTGATGAATGGGGCCAACGAGATTGCGGTTCAGGCGTTTTTAAAGGGCAGGATCGATTTCCCAGGCATATTTTCCATGGTTGAAAAGACCATGACTCTTCACCGGAGGGTTGACGATCCAGCCCTTTCCGATATAATAGAAGCAGACCGTTGGGCAAGGCAGATGGCTTTGGCCCTTATTTAAGCGAGGTTTTATGGGTCATTCATTGGTTGCATTTGTGATTGTTCTTGGCGTTTTGATATTTTTCCACGAGCTGGGACATTTTCTCGTGGCAAGATTTTTTGGAGTGGGGGTTGAAACTTTTTCCCTGGGATTCGGGCCAAAGATTTACAGAAAAAAGATCGGGTTGACCGAGTACTGCCTGTCCGTGATTCCCCTTGGGGGGTATGTAAAAATGGTCGGAGAAGACCCGGCCAGTGAAACTTCCGCCGAGGATCGAGCTCTCTCATTCACCCATAAGCCCCTTTTCCAGAAGAGCCTCATCGTTGCAGCAGGGCCGATTTTTAATTTTGTTCTGGCAGTTCTCATCTTTTATCTTCTGTTCCAGATAGCTGGCAGCTATTATGTGCGACCCGTGGTTGGAGCGGTTGCAGATGATTCTCCAGCATTGACCGCTGGTGTCAAACCCGGCGATCTTATCAAGGCCATTGATGGTAAGACTGTGGAAACCTGGGACGATATGGTGCTGCTTATTTCTAAGTCAAACAAATCTAAATCAGGCGCTGAACGTCTTGATTTTTTCATCAATAGAAACGGCCAGAATCTCCACATTCCCATAGTTCCAGAGCAGACCACAGCAACCAATATTTTTGGTGAAACCATTAAAAAACCCATGGTCGGTATATCGTCGGCAGGTGATGTGGTGCACGAACGGCTCAATCCCATTGAGGCCATGGGCGAAGCATTTGTAAGGACCTGGGAGATAATAAAGCTTACCATTCTTTCCATTGGAAAGATTTTTACAGGATCTGTGTCGGCAAATACCCTTGGCGGACCGATCATGATCGCCCAGATGGCCGGTGATCAAGCAAGGGCAGGGGTTGCCAATCTTGCCTTTTTCATAGCCATGCTCAGCATAAACCTCGGCATTATTAACCTTTTTCCCGTGCCTGTTCTTGACGGGGGGCACCTTGTTTTTTTCGGCATTGAGGCCATTACCGGTAAACCCGCCGGGGATAGGCTGAGGGAAAAGGCCAATCAGTTTGGCATGATGCTGCTCCTGGCTTTGATGGTGTTTGTTTTTTATAACGATATCCTAAGAATATTTTATGGTGAATAATATGATTTCCTGTATAGAGATAGCTCTCAAACCCGATCTGTTTGATGCCGAAGGCGCAAGTCTCACACGAAAAGCTCTGGATTATTTTAATATTCGTCTTACCGACGTAAGGACCGTCAACCTTGTCACCCTGGAGGCGGATCTCACCATTCCTGAGCTCTGCACCATAAAGGATGAGATACTGACCAATCCCGTGACCCAGATCTCCTCTTTAAAGCCCCTTGATATTGACTTTGACTGGTGCATCTGGATCGGTCTGCGGCCCGGTGTTCGGGACAACCCTGCAAGCACGGCAGTGGAGGCTGTTGAGGATCTTTTGAACCGAAAATTTGGTCCTGATGATGGAATTTATACCTCAAGGAGGTATGCCGTAAAGGGGGAGGGCCTCACTAGAGAAGCGATGGAGATCCTGGCAGGCGAGCTTCTGTCAAACCCCATCATTCAGCAGTGGAAGGTATTTGAAAAGGCAGAGTGGGATCTGGAGCAGGGCGTCAACACGGCCCCTGCCAGGGTCAACCTGAACCACGAACCTGAATTTTCCGTCCTGAGCATCGGTTCAAACGAAGAGCTCCAGACGATCAGCGATCAGAGAAACCTTGCCTTAAATCCCAGGGACATCCCTGTGATCCGGGAGTACTTTTTAGATCCTGAGGTACTGGAATCCAGGGCTGAAGCAGGTCTTGGGCGGCCAACGGATCTTGAACTCGAATATATCTCCCAGGCAAGGAGCGACCATTGCAACCACAACTCCTTCCAGGGGCTGTTCCGCTATGTGGATGCCGACACCGGCGAGGCGTGCATCGAGGAGGATCTGTTCAAGCTGTACATCAAGGATCCGACCTTTGAACTCAAGGATAAAAAATCCTGGGTGGTTTCGGTTCTCTGGGACAACGCAGGGGTGGGCCGTTTTGATGATACATACAACTATGTCATCACCGGCGAGACCCACAATTCACCGTCAAACATGGAGGCCTATGGCGGCGCCATAACCGGCATTGTGGGTGTCTACCGGGACCCCATGGGAACCGGGCTGGGTTCGAGATTGATCATGGGAAGTTTCGGGTTCTGCGTGGGCGAGCTTGATTATAAAGGACCCTTGAAACCGACCCTCCATCCCAGAAGGCTCCTTGACGGGGTCGTTGAGGGAGTAAAGGACGGCGGCAACAAGAGCGGGGTTCCCACCACCTTCGGACAGACCCTGTTCCACGGCGGATACATGGGGAAAAGCCTTGTGTTTGTAACTGCTCTCGGCATCATGCCGGCCCTGATTAAAGGCGCTCCAAGTCACGAGAAGGAGACCTGCCCAGGCGACCTCATCGTCATGAGCGGCGGCAGGGTCGGAAAGGACGGCATCCACGGGGTTACGGCATCCTCCGAGGTGCTGTCGGAAAATACTCCGGCAGGCCACGTCCAGATAGGTGATCCCTACACCCAGAAGAAGATGCATGATTTTCTCCTAGAGGCTAGGGATCAGGGGCTGTACCGGTTTATAACGGACAACGGTGGCGGTGGGCTTTCATCGTCGGTGGGCGAGTCCGCCATGATCAGCAACGGCTGCGAGGTGTGGCTTGACAAGGTACCCCTGAAGTACGAGGGTCTGGACATGTGGGAGATCTGGATCTCTGAATCCCAGGAGCGCATGACCATTGCGGTGCCGCCGGAAAACATCGATCGTTTCCTGGCCCTTTCAAAGGACCATGCTGTTGAGAGCACGGTGATCGGCACCTATACGGACACTGGAAAGCTTCACATCCTTTACGGGGAAAAGACCTGCGCCTTTGTGGATATGGATCTTCTGGACAAGGGGTTTCCCAGGTGGGAGTTTGACGCCGTGTGGACATCGCCTGAAACAAGGGGATTGTACGAGCCTGTAATTGGCGAACCAAAGGATTATGAACGCCTCCTTGGGGACATGCTTCAGCGGCCCAACATCTGCTCAAAGGAATACATCTTCCGCCAGTACGACCACGAGGTACAGGGGGGAAGTGTTGTAAAACCCCTTGTGGGCGTCAACCGCAACATTCCTTCGGACGCCTCGGTGATCCGGCCGGTGCTTGAATCTCCCAAGGGCCTTGCCTTTGCCCAGGCAATTCTTCCCTGGTACTCAAAGATCGACACCTTTCACATGGTGACCTGCACAATTGACGAGGCGGTTCGCCGCATCATTGCAGTTGGCGGAACCCTGGACCATATAGGCGGGGTGGACAACTTCTGCTGGCCTGACATTGCGTATGATCCTGTGAACAACCCCGACGGCAAATTCAAGGCGGCCCAGCTCGTGAGGGCCTGCCGGGCGTTGAAGCAGGCCTGCCTGGCCTATGGAGTCCCCCTTCTCTCGGGCAAGGATTCCATGTATGTGGACGGTCATTTGGCCGGCAGTTACGGTGAAACGATCAAGGTTTCGGCCCTGCCTACGGTTCAGTTCTCCACGACCGGTGTGATCGATGACATTGAATATGTGGTTACCATGGATCCCAAGATTCCGGGTGACCTTGTGTATGTGCTGGGTGATACCTTTGACGAACTTGGAGGGTCTGAATATTACGAGCTTTGCGGAGCAACCGGCCTTAACGTTCCAAAGGTCGACTTTGAACGCTTCAAGGTGGTTTACAGGGCCCTTACCCGGGCCATGGAAAAGTCCCTTGTCGCATCGGCCCATGTTGTCGCCCGGGGTGGATTGGGAGTACACCTTCCCCTCTGTGCCATGGCAGGTGGTCTTGGCATGGAAATCGACCTTGGTGCTGTTCCCCGGAGGGGCGGGGCTTTGAGAAACGACACCCTTTTATTCTCCGAATCCCAGGGCAGGTTTATTGTCACTGTGGCCCCTGAAAACAGGGAGACCTTTGATAAACTCTTCAAGGGTATGGCCGCAGCCTGTGTGGGCGTTGTGACTGATCAGCATAAAAACTTTAAAGTCAAGGCCATGGATGGAACACTCCTTGTTGACAAATCCATTGATACCCTTGAAACTGCATGGCAAAGACCCTTGGGAGATATGTAATGAAACAGGTAAGAGCGCTCGTATTAACCGGATTTGGACTCAACTGCGATATGGAAACTGCCCGGGCCTTTGAACTTTCCGGTGCATCTGCACAAAGGGTTCATATCAACTCCCTGGTAGCTGGAAAGGTTGACCTTGAAGACTTTCACATCCTTGTGTTTGGCGGTGGATTCAGCTGGGGCGATGACCACGGGGCCGGGGTGATCCAGGCGTTGAAGCTGAAAAAACATCTGGGTAATGAGCTTGTCTCCTTTGTTAAAGAAGGACGCCTTGTTATGGGGATCTGCAACGGTTTCCAGACCCTTGTAAATCTGGGGCTCCTGCCGGGGCTGCAAGGAGACTACACCAGAAGAAGCGTAGCCCTGACCTTTAACGATTGCGGTAATTTTAGAAATCAATGGGTCAACTTAAGAGCCGTTAAGGACAGTCCCTGTGTGTTCACAAGGGGAATGGCAACGGTTGATCTTCCGGTTCGTCATGGGGAGGGTAAGTTTGTCACCGACAGGGAAACCCTTGCAAGGCTGGTTGGGGGCAATCAGGTGGTGCTTCGCTATGCCGACGCCAACGGTCAACCGGCCAGGGGGTGTTTCCCCATGAATCCCAACGGTTCCATGGACGATATTGCGGGCATCTGCGATCCAACGGGCAGAATCTTCGGCCTCATGCCCCACCCTGAGGCTTTCAACCATCCGTCCAATCACCCTGACTGGCCCCGGACAAAAGAGATGCTTAAACGCAGCGGTAAAACTACGGATCAGGGGTTAACACCCGGCATTCAGATCTTCAAGAACGGTGTGGATTATATAAGGTCGATTTTCTAAGGAAGGGGGCAAGAGTGTCATCCCGTCCCCTTTGGTTATCCTGACCTGAGCCGCAAAACGTCGGGGGTCATTTTGACCCTTCTTAAATGTTTGATCATCAAGTAAAAAAAGGTTGAATCTGAAATGAAATCATCCCTTCGATCCTTTTTTCTCATCGTGCCTTTTGCACTGTTTTTTTTCCTGATATTTTTTTTATCTGTTCAGCCATGCCTTTCCGGTGATTCCTTAAAAATAACAAGAATCACTCCCGGAGGTATGGATGTCCCGGAAAAACGCCAGATTACAGTCGAGTTCAACAAAAAGGTTGTTCCCCTGGGAAGGATGGAGAGGGATCAGGATGAAATCCCCATTGCTATCACCCCCAGGGTGAACGGTCAGTGGCGATGGCTCACCCCTTCCACCCTGGCCCTGGAGCTTGACGAACAGGAGCAGCTGAAACCTGCCACTCTTTATACCTTGACCGTTCGATCCGGAATCATCGCCGAGGACGGTTCCAGCCTAGCCAAAACCCATGTTCATTCGTTTACCACCCTTCGCCCCAAGGTTCGGTATACCGGTTTTAAAACCTGGAACTCGCCTGGAACTCCAGTGCTGAGACTCGTGTTCAATCAGCCCGTTTTAAGGGATTCCCTGAACGAGTATGTTTTTTTTGAAACGGATGATCCAGGCAGGCGGCGAACAGGGGGGATTGCAGCTCCTGATCCCGATGACATTGAGCATCCGGCTGATGGCCATGGTGAAAATGGGGTGGATCTGGATCTAAAAGAGACTCAGAATGATCAAAACAATCATGCCCGGCGGGTATGGTTAGTATCACCCATCGAAGAACTGCCCCATGATACCCGGGTTACCTTTGGATTAAGGGCCGGGCTTAAGTCCCTCCTGGGACCTGTGCCCGGCGCTGGAGCTTCGAGTCTTGTAAAGTTTCATACCTTTCCGGAATTTAAGTTTCTGGGACTTGAGGCCTATCCCAACAATGGCAACGATCCCTTTTTGCTGGGAACGGATGGTTCCTTTAATGAAACTCTGGCAAGGCCCAATCCCCTGGCCCATATGGCCCTTGTCTTTTCCACGCCGGTCAGTGTGGATAATTTCAGAAAGAGCATGGAGTTTTATCCTTCCCTTGCTGGCCCAGGGGCAGATTTTGACCCCTGGGCCAATGTCTACTCTTACTCAGGCCTTGGCTTTGCCCATGAAAAAGAGCAAACCTATCGAGTCTCTCTGCCGGTGAACCTCATGGCCCACACCGCCTATCGGGTCAAGGAGAGTCTCCTGAGGCTCAGGGATCAGTTTGGGCGAAGGCTTGTGCAGCCCCTTGATTTTTCATTTCACACCGACCACCGGCCCCCGGATTATAAACTCACTTACGATACTGCGGTTCTGGAGCAGGGCATTAAAAACGATCTTCCCCTGGTGGTGACCAACCTCCAAGGGGTCACGGTAAATTACCGTCGGATGACGCCTGATGCGGCAGATGAAAATCTTGAACTTGAAGTGCAGATACCTGCAATCGAGGATCTGGCGGTGAAAATCCCCCTTGGGGTTGACACCATGCTTGGGAACCGATCAGGAGCCCTGTATGGAACATTGAACGTCCGACCCGGGGTGAATAAATCAGACTGGGAGAAAACCTTCTTCGTTCAGAGGACCCCGTTTGAGGTTCATGTGAAGTCTGGTCACTTTAACACTCTGGTTTGGGTGGTGGATCTTGCTACTGGAAAACCCGTTGCAGATGCTAGTGTAACCCTTTACAGGGATGCGCTCACCCGTTTAAAGGGGGATGAACCGGTTCTTGCCACAGGGGTAACCGACGAGACCGGAATTTCAATGCTGCCGGGTACATCAACCCTTGATCCCGAGTTGAAGATGTTTGACTGGAGCTGGGCGAACAGCGTCGAGCGTTTTTTCGTCAAGGTGGTGAAAGACGATTTTATGGCACTTTTGCCCCTCTCCCCAAAGTTTGAGACAGATACCTATCGGGCTTCCGGGGCTGTTTTTTCTTCGAGTTTGGGTCAACGCTACAGCCATATTCATACCTGGGGAACAACGGCCCAGGGCATCTACCGTGCCGGTGATACAATCGATTTCAAGATCTATGTCCGGAATCAGGACAATGGAACTTTTATTCAGCCGCCCAGGAACGGTTACACCCTTAAAATTATCGACCCCACGGGCAAGACGGTGCATGAACAGGAGAAGGTAACTCTTTCACGATTCGGGGCCTTTGACGGTCAGTTTACAACGTCAAAAACCGCCGGCGTAGGATATTACCAGTTTGAGCTTTCGGCCGATTTCACAACAATTGTTTGGTCTCCCCTCAAGGTGCTGGTGGGTGACTTTGTTCCTGCACCCTTCAGGGTCACAACCGAGATGAACACGACACGCCTTACACCGGGCCAGAAGGCGGAGATCACAACAACGGCAAGACTCCATGCAGGCGGACCATACACAGACGCTTCGACCCGGGTGGTGGCACGCCTTGAGCCCCGCGGTTTTACATCCACCCATACCCTGGTAAAGGATTTCTGGTTCCAGACGGATCAACCAGATCTGGATGAAGAGGTCCTCCTCGATACCCGGGCTATGCTTGACAGCCAGGGGGTGGTAGTCACGGAGTTATCCCTGATCCAGAACTCTGCCGAGGATCCGCCCCGGGATACAACTCCCTTTGGCCGTGTAATTGTGGAATCTGCCGTGCGGGATGACAGGGGCGGAAGCATCGCAGCCACAACTTCTGTGGATTTTTTCGGCCGGGATAGGTTTGTGGGGCTTCGGTCTGACAGCTGGCTCTATTACCAGGGAGACAGGGCCGATTTTCCCTTTGTAGTGGTCAACGAAAGGGGCGAACCTGTGCCGGGCCTAGGCACCCGGTTTTCGCTGGAACGGCTTGTTACCAAGGCTTCCAGGGTTAAAGGTGCAGGCAACGCCTTTCAGACGCTCTATGTGGATGAGTGGGCAGGGGTGACAACCTTGGAGAAGGTGTCGGGGGAAGAACCTCTGTCAATCGGTTTTATACCAGATCGGCCCGGGGCCTACCGCCTGAGGGCGACAATCAAAGATACAGGGGAGAGGGAACATACGAGCGTCCTGAGGTTCTGGGTCGCGGGCGGACAAAGGGTGACCTGGCACGAGCCGGAGTCCCAGGTGCTGACCCTTATTGCCGAGAGCGACCGCCTTGAGGTGGGTGAGACTGCACGCTACATGGTGAAAAATCCCTTTCCTGGTGCCAGGGCCCTTGTGACAGTAGAGCGCTATGGTGTCCTCAAGCAGTGGGTCATGACCCTTGAGGGGAGCACCCCTGTGGTTGAGTTTCCGGTTGAACCTGAATTTGTCCCGGGTTTTTTTCTGTCGATTACCGTTGTGTCGCCCAGGGTTGCGGTTCCTCCCGATAATGGGGCCGATAATGGGGCCAGCACCGGAGAGCTGGATCTTGGTAAGCCCGTCTCCCGCCTGGGATACCACAGGGTAGAGGTGGTGGACCCCAATCGCCGGATTAAGGTGGATGTGGGGATCGAAAAGGAGAGCTATAAACCTGGGGATACGGTCAAGGTCGAGCTTTTGGCTGACATTATAGACGAACCCGTGGAGATTGCAGTTGCCGTTCTTGACGAGGCCGTGTTTGACCTCCTTGGCAGGGGCAGCGGTCATTTTGATCCGTTCAAGGGGTTTTACACCATCGACGGGCTGGACCTTGTCAACTATTCCCTGATGAAACGGCTTGTGGGGATTCAGCGTTTTTCCAAGAAAGGGGCGTCACCCGGAGGGGACGGGGGAGGCGCCATTTCCATGCGGTCGATTTTCAAGTATGTGAGCTATTGGAATCCCTCGATTCTCACGGATTCAAAAGGCAGGGCCGGGTTTCAATTCGAGGTGCCGGACAACCTTACCGGCTGGCGGGTATTTGCCATGGCCGTGACTCCGACGGATCGCATGGGAACGGGGGAGAAGGGCTTTAAGGTGAACCTTCCAACTGAAATTCGGCCTGTCATGCCCAACCAGGTCTTGAAGGGTGACAGCTTCAAGGCAGGTTTCAGCATCATGAACCGAACCGATCAGGAACGGGAACTCACCGTCAGGATCGAGGCCATGGGAGACAATGACCATGTTCTCCCCCCTGTTACCGAAACTCTCTTTCTGCCGCCGTTCAAGCGTGAAATCGTGTGGATACATGTCACGGCCCAAGAGCAGGGTGAAATAAAGTTTAAGGCAATGGCCGGGGATGGTCTGGACAGGGACGGCATTGAACACAGGCTTCAGGTTAACGACCAAAACAGGGTTACGACCGTTGCAGCCTATGGGTCAATCAACTGGGCCGGTGCAACCCAGACCTTCAAGGTGCCCCAGGAGATCCGAACGGATCTCGGATTCATGGGGGCCGTACTTTCTCCATCGGTTATCGGCACCCTGGAACCCGCCCTGACTTATATGCGCGATTATCCCTTTACCTGCTGGGAGCAGGTTCTGAGCAGGGCCCTTGTGGCGGCTATGCTGCCTGATCTTGAACCGTGGCTTTCTGCGGATGGAAAGCACGATGGAGGTCTGGGGCAGGATCAGACCACGGACAAAGGACCCCTGTGGGACAAAAGTCATGATTTTGTGCAGGAAATCCTGGACAGGGCGGTCAATTTCCAGGCCCCCAACGGCGGCATGGGCTATTTCAGCCCGGATCAGGAGCGTGTCAACCCATATCTGTCAGCCTTTACAGCCCTTGCATTCACCGAGTTAAGAGCTGCGGGGTATAAGGTGCCGGAGGTTGTCGAACAGAAGCTCCACGCCTTTGTTCGCACCCTTTTACGGCGGGATGTGATGCCGCAATTCTACTCTCCCGGGATGAGGGCAACGGTAAGGGCCGTGGTCCTTAACGCCCTTGCCAACGGCAACAGGGGAGAGCTTGACGAAATCCTGCGTTTAGATGACCACCTTGGTGATATGAGCCTATTTGGCAGGGCCATGCTCCTGGAGGCGGCCCTCTCAACCCCTGGAGCAGATCAAATGGTGGAAAAATGCTTAAGTTCGATTCTGTCCCATTCCAACCTGACAGGGGGAAAGGTGAGCTTTTCAGAAACCCTTGACACCGGGTACAGACAGATCGCAGCGACCCCTATACGGGCCAACAGCGCAGTTCTTTCGGCCCTGGTCAAATATGCCGCAAAGAAGAAAGAAACAAACAAAAATGGAACAAATCTGGATGACTCCCTGGCCAAAGGGATTCCTTCAGGGCTTGTGCGATATCTGACCGACACCCGCAAGGGCAGGACCCATTGGGAAAACACCCAGGACTCCCTGTTTGCCATAAGGGGTTTGCTTGACTATGCCCGAGCCTTTGAAGGGGAAAAAACCTCCATGGAGGCAAGGGTTCTGCTGGATGGACAATCCCTTGGTACGGCAGATTTTAATGAAAACGCCCGGGAGAGCGTTAGCCTGGTCCGGCCGATCAAATCGGATGATCCAGGCACCTCTCCGATTCTCACGGTTGAAAAAAAGGGGGAAGGAAGGCTCTACTTCCAGGCGCTCATGGCCTACGCTCCAAAGACGCCGCCTGAAAAATCCGTGAACGCAGGCATATCTGTTGAGCGCAGGGTGTGGGTCGAGGAAAATGGAGAATTTGTGCGCCTCCATGATCCCGTCATCCTTAATCCTGGGGCTCTTGTGCGGGTTGATCTGCTGGTCTCCCCGGGGGGTGCCCGTAACTTTGTGATTGTGGAAGACCCGGTTCCAGGTGGTCTTGAACCCGTGAACCGCAGCTTTGTAACCAGCTCTGCCATGGAACCAGGGATGGATGAAACCGATCCTGACTTTTTAAGGGGGCAGCACCATTTTTATCACAGGGAGTTGACCCATGGGTCGGTGAGGTTCTACTCTGAAAGAGTCCCGTCGGGTAGATATAGGCTCTCCTACACGGCCCAGGCTATCTCCCGGGGGCATTTTGCCTGGCCAGCGGTCCGGGCCATGGAGATGTACGACACGGACATCTTCGGCCAGGGAGTTGAAACCCTCCTTGTGGTCGATGAATAAATGAAAGGGCATCCTTTCTCTTTCATGTTTTTCTGGAAGCGGGGTCTTTGGTTCTTTCTTGTTTTGCTGGTTTTTATCGCAGCCGTCACCCTTGGGGTAAAGACTCGCAAAGATATGCTTCCTTTGCCGGCTTCCCTTTCAGAATTGCTGAAAGAGGTTGCAAGGCCGACTCTTGTTGACCGGTATGACAATCCATTGACAGTGACCTATACCAATCAGTGGAACACATCGCCCCTTAACCTTCACGAGATCCCGGATCAGCTTAAGAGTCTCTTCCTCTTTTCAGAGGACAGGCGGTTCTTTACCCACAGGGGCGTTGACTGGTTGGCAAGGCTTAATGCCCTTGTTCAAAATCTGGGTTCCTCCGCCACCGTCCGGGGGGCGAGCACAATAACTGAACAGGTGGTTCGCATGGTCCATCCGAGACCCAGGAATCTCTGGTCAAAATGGGTCGAAGGCTTTGAAGCCATTGCCCTTGAGCGACAAAATACCAAGGCCGCAATTCTTGAGTTTTACCTTAACCAGGTGCCCTATGCCAGTAACCGTCGGGGTGTGTCCCAGGCGGCCCTGTTCTACTTTAACCGATCCCTTGAGACCCTGAATCTCAAGGAGATGATGGCCCTTGCCGTTCTGGTCAGGGCACCGTCAAGCTATGACCTGCGTCAAAATCCAGGGAGGATTCAACCCGTTCTTGAACGTCTGGGATGCTCGCTTGTGGATCAGGGGCTGATTTCCCCCCTTGAATTTGAACGGGCGGTCAAGGCGGGTTTTCAACTGGAACCACCCGGTCTCTTCGTTGATGCCAGCCATTTTGCCAGATTTGCCCTTGAATCTTTAAAGTCCTGTTCAGGACCTTCCCGGAACGAAGCGCCCCCCTGTTTTGATTCATCGCATCTCTATGGTGCACAAGGTATTCCTGCAAGGATCAAAACCACCCTTGATGCCTCCCTCCAGAATTTTGCCCAGACTACCATGGATGCAAGGGTGGCTGAGCTTCAAAAAAGGGGAGTAACAGGCGGGGGCTGCCTGGTGGTAAACAACACTACCCGTGAAATCCTCGCCTGGGTCTGCGTGGGTGATGATGATTCATATCTGATTAATTCGGTGCTGGTTCCCCGGCAGCCAGGCTCCACGTTAAAGCCCTTATTATACGCCCTGGCCCTTGAAAAAGGATGGACCGCCGCAACCATGATCCTGGACGCTCCGCTTTCAAATCCCGTGGGCACGGGACTTCACACCTTCCACAATTACAGTCGCCGTCATTATGGACCGGTTACCCTGCGCCAGGCCCTAGGGAATTCCCTCAATATTCCTGCCGTAAAAGCTGTTGGTTTCACCGGGGGTGAGGCCTTTCTTTCAACGCTTGGAAATCTTGGCATTCAAAGTCTTGCCCGTCATCCTGATTTTTACGGGGACGGCCTTGCCCTGGGTAACGGGGAGGTTTCCCTCTATGAGATGGTCCAGGCCTATGCGTCTCTTGCCGGGGATGGCGTTTTTTCACCCCTTGTGTGGAGAAAAGATCGCCTGGACGATCAGAAAAACACAAGGGTTTTTTCAGGGGAGGTCGCATCAATTATCGGAAACATTCTTTCTGACTCAGAGGCAAGGGCCCTTGAGTTCGGCAGGGGGTCGCTGCTCAATTTTCCCGTTGAAACGGCCGTCAAGACCGGCACCTCCAACGACTACAAGGATGCCTGGACCCTGGGGTTCAACCATGCCTACACCGTTGGTGTCTGGATGGGAAACCTTGACGGACGACCCATGGACGGAGTTACAGGGTCCATTGGACCGGCCATGGTTGTAAGATCTTTGTTTGCACATCTCAACCGCAAAGGCAGTACAGCTCCCCTTTATTTAAGCCCCAGCCTCATAAGAAAAAAGGTTGTTGTTGACAACCATAACAGGGGGCGCTCCTATGATGAGTGGTTTGTTCCAGGCACCGGGCCGTGGGAGGATCAGAACTTGAAAGCCAAAGGCAGTGGTTATAACTACGGTGAAAATGATGATGGATTAAAAGATGGCGTTGCCGGTCTGGGGGTCCCCGAAGGTCTGGTGGCTGGCGGAGGAGGGGATCGAATTGGTTTTTTACAGCCTGTAAACGGACTTGAAATGGCCATGGATCCGAGAATTCCGGATTCGGACCAGGCCTTTGAGTTTTTGCTGGCAGGCGTTGAGCAGTTGGACCGGGTGGAGTGGTTCCTTGACGGCAACCCCCTTGGTGTGACACTCGGCGGACGTTTTCTGTGGCACCTTGAGCCGGGTTCCCACCTTGTCCATGCCCATGTGCACAAATCCAAGGGCCAGAATCGAAACCACAGGGTCCGCTTTAAGGTAAAAAAGGGGTCGGGCAATTCTACAATTAAATCTCCTTGACACCCCTATTGCCTTCACTATTAAAAAATACCAAAACATCAACAGTAGAGCCCCTTTTGGTTGCCCTAACCGGAACATTGAAACCTAAAAGGGGGATATTGTTTGAGAAGGGTCAAGCTGGTTGACAGGGTAGGTGTGAGTCTTGATGAGTAACCGGAATAGAATAATGGCGGTATCCATGCGATTGGGATTGTCCAGGAAAATTTATCTTGGTTTTTTTTCTCTTCTCCTGGTTCAGGGCCTTGTGATTTTTTTCTGGGTCAGCCATGGAATGAAGCAACCCATGATTGAAGAGATCAGAAACAGGGGTCTTTTAATAGGAAAAAACCTTGCGGCACGTATGGTGGAGCCCATATTGGCCATGGATTTTTTAAAAATGAAAGTCCTGGTGGATGAAACAATACTGCTGAATGATGATATTGGTTATACCTTTGTGCTGGACAAGGATGATGTCCCCCTTGCCCATACTTTTAAAGATGGTTTTTCCCTGGAACTAAGGAGGGCGAATACGGTATCTGATGACCAGAAGGAATCGGTAAAGCTTCTGGATACAGGGCAGAATTTGATCTATGACTACGAAATCCCCATTGTAATCAACGATAATCAACTGGGCACTTTGCGCCTGGGTCTTTTCAGGACCCAGGCGCAAAAAACGGGTTATAAGATTGTGGTTTCCGTGCTTGTCACCTCTGTTACAATGATCATCATTGCAGCTCTTGTGGGGTTTCTTCTGCACAGACCTGCCACAAACAGTACCCAGGGGCTCGTTAAGGAGCAGAAAATCCTGCTTCAAACCATTCTTGACGCCATTCCGGATTTTATCTCTTTCCAGGATCATGAAGGACGTTATGTTTCGGTAAATAGAGCATTTTGTAAAATGCTGGGTAAAGGTGTAGACGATATTGTCGGCAAAAAAAACCATGATCTTTTTTCCAGATTCCATGCAGACCTTTACGACAGGGAGGACAGAAAAGTACTTGAGAGCAGGGTCCCCCTTGTTAAGGAGAACAGGCTGCGAGGACCTAAAGGGATAAAATGGCTCCATGTGGTAAAAATTCCTGTGCTGGAACTGACCAACAAAATCAATGGGCTTGTCTGTAGCGGCAGGGATATAAGCCAGCTTAAAAAGGTTCAGGACCAGTTGGCCCATGCCCAGAAAATGGAATCTGTTGGACGCCTGGCAGCCGGTGTGGCCCATGAAATAAACACTCCCCTGGGAATTATTCTCGGGTATGCCCAGCTGCTGCAGGAGGACATTGAAAAGGACGGGCAGATTTATAAGGATGTATCGATCATTGTGAAGCAGACAAAGATCTGTTCCAAGATCATTTCTGATCTTTTAAAGTTTTCCCGGTCAAGTGAAAACATTATCAGTGAATTTGATGTCAATGGGGCTATGGAAGAAGTCCTGGACGTTGTTGAGCATACATTCAGCTTGAATCATGTGGTTGTTCAGCGTGAATATGAAAGTGATTGTCTTATGATGACTGGCGATAAAGAGAAAATAAAGCAGGTGTTTCTAAATCTGTTGAACAATGCATTTGATGCCATTGAAGAAAATGGCACTATCTATATTAAAACAAGCCGTGGGAACGGGGAAAGTCAGATTAAAGTAGCTATTGTTGATACAGGTCATGGAATAAAGAAGGATGATTTAAAGATGGTGTTTGAACCGTTTTATACAACTAAAGGTCCAGACAAAGGTACTGGTCTGGGTTTGTCCGTTACCTTTGGTATCATAAAGGAGCATAATGGATCTGTTAACGTATTTTCTCCTCCCATATCACGGGAAGACCAGGAGCATGGCACTGAATTTGTTGTGGTTCTGCCCAAGTGCTCACCACCCGCCCAGTTTGAGGTTTAAAATCAAAAAAGCCCACTGGGATTCCAGTGGGCTTTGATTCTATGGTGGCGATGCAGGGATTTGAACCCCGGACACTGCGGATATGAGCCGCATGCTCTAACCAGCTGAGCTACATCGCCATAAAACCAGGACTATATAGCACCTGGGAACAGGGTCTGTCAACACATAAATTAGTCCTTTCTGGCTTTCCTCTCAAATTCTTCCATATTTACCGTGAAGTTTTCTAAATTTTCAGGCAGATCCGAGAATACTATCATGAAAGGGATCGACCGCCCCGGCTGAATGTTAGTATTGGATAAATTGTTGCCTGTTTCTCCTGCAAGCAGGAGGTTGATCTGACTCATTTCAGCATTTTTTAGTTGCTCTTCAGAGATGAGATTGCCGCATGGAACTATTTTGGTCTTTGCCTTTACCTTATCCCGGGTAATGAGGGTACCTTTAACCTTTATTTTGCTTAAGGTCACATTTGAGGTGTTGGTTACTTTGCCCGTGATGACAAATAGGGTGCCAGCGGTTGAGTTGGTTACGAATCGACCGTTTACGCTCTGTTTGTCAGGGGCCAGGTTGACGGGTTCGGGGGCAGGCGGTTCAGGAGCAAGAAAATCGCTCAGATAGGGAACCTTGACGGTGGAGATGTAGGGGATTTTAATTCCGTAAAAAATGCAGACACTGTAGGCCGTAAGGGTCATGATTGTCAGAAGTAAAATAATGGTAATGGATTTGCGTGTTTTTATCGGTTTCTTGAATGGTTTGTCGATGCCATAATCAAGGGGTGGAGGGACAATTGTCGTTTCATCCTCCTCTTCCAGAACCGGTAAAAGTTGCGGCTCCTGTCCTTTGTCCTGTTCGAGTTCTTCCATATCAGGGGCTGATGGGGGCTTATCGAACCCATTGTGCTCCATTTCCAGGTCAAACTCAAGTCCCAGGTCATCCTGACCCTGGGCGTCACCATCCCCGGGCTCAATACCATGGCCAGCCTCCTCCTGGATACCGTTGACCAATAGATCCATTTCTGGTTCAGTGGTGTCCAGATCCTGGTTGAAATCAGATCCCAGGCTTTTATCTAAATCCATATCCAAATGAAAATCTGAATCAGAGTCAAGGGACGTTAATTCCGGGATTGAAAGATCCAACTCCCCATAGTCTTCGCGTTCAAGCTCGTTTTCAAAATCCATATCATCGTCAAAATCAAGTCCTGTCCCATGGAAATAATCATCTGTTTTATGGTCTTGGAATGATTTTGAAGCCCCTGGGCCTGTGTTCAGGGGCTGACTTTGGTCAAGGTCATCATCCATGTTCAGATCATCAGGATCCACAGAAAAACCAAGATCAAGTTCCCTGTCCTGCTCGTTGTCCTGGGAAAATGCGTCAGGTTCCGGCTCCATAAAAATATCTGGATCAATTTTGTCCTGGGATTTTGCCGATGATTCGTCGGGTGATTTTTCCTGGCGGGCCATATCGTCAAGAAGAACAGATGTTGTGGGGGGGAAGGCGGTAAATACATGCCTGCACTGGCAACATCGAACCTTTGAACCCTCTTTTTTGAGGAGAGATTCGTCAAGATTGAATCTGGTTGAGCACTTTTCACAGGTGATAACCATGGCTTTCCCCTTGCTCTTTATAGCTTTAAATCAAAGATGGCTGGCAGATTTCTGTAGAGTTCGTTGTAATCAAGTCCATAGCCGACAATAAATCCCTTTTCAAGTGAAAAACAGGCATAATCCGCATCAATATCTGCCTGACGGCGTTCATGCTTGTTGATCAAGGTGCATATTTTTATGGATGCCGGGTGCAGGGATTCCATATAGGCCTTAATGGCTGAGAGTGTGTTGCCCGTGTCAACAACATCTTCTACCAGAAGAACATCTTTTCCTTGAAGATCTAAATCGGGTTTTTTGGTGAATGTTATCATTCCTGTGGATGATGTACCTGAATAGCTTGAAACGCCGATGAGGTCAATTTCATGGTCAATGGTAATCTGCCTTGTCAGGTCGGCAAGAAAGATAAAAGATCCCTTGAGGATTCCAACAAGTACGAGATTTTTATCCTGATAATGCAGGGAAATCTCTTGTCCGGCTTTTCGCACCTTGGTTTTTATCTCCGCCTGGGAGATCATTGGGATAAGCTGTGTCATATGTTGGTTTACAATCCAGATTCGGCCAGTTCTTGAACCAGCTTTTTTTGTTGTTCATTGAGCTTTTTTGGCATGTGGATCTGGATTACGACAAAGAGATCTCCCCTTTCCGAACCGCTGATCTGGGGAATGCCCTGGCCTGCAAGACGCATTTTGGCCTTGTGGTTTGTTCCCTTGGGAACTTTAAGGCTGATCTCTTTGCCTTCGGGGGTTTTGATCTTAATCTTTGTTCCAAGGATGGCCTGGGTAAGTCGGATTTCTTCGGTCGTGTAGATGTCGTTGCCCTCAAGGGTAAATCCTGCGGTGTAAATGGGGCTTGATCTGATAAAAAGATCGCCAGCAGGCCCGCCATACGGGCTCTGTTCGCCCTTCCCGGCTAGGCGTATCCGTTTTCCAGGAATCATCCCCTTTGGGATCTTGACATTGATGGTGTCAGTTGCACTGTTGCGGTTGATCGTAATGGTTTTGTCTGTGCCGGCGATCATTTCTTCAAGGGTGAGAGTAATTTCATACTCAAGGTCTCTTCCCTTTACCTGTCTTTGTCTTGGCTGACCGCCCATGCCCTGTCCAAAGGGGCTTCCGCCCCTTGAAGAAGAAAAGCCTCCGCTAAACATACGGCCTCCTCCTCCAAATCCGAATTCCTTGAGAATGTCGCCCAGGTCAAAGTTCCTCAGAATGTCTTCCTGGGAGTATCTCTGCTGAAAATCGGCAGAGCCATAAGTGTCATACTGCTGACGTTTTTCCTTATCGCTCAATACCGCATATGCTTCGCTGATCTCCTTGAATTTGTTTTCAAAATCCTTGTTGCCCTTGGCCTTATCCGGATGGTACTTGAGGGCAAGTTTTCTGTAGGCTTTTTTGATTTCATCTTCCGAGGCAGTCTTCTCTATCCCGAGGGTTTTGTAATAGTCTGTTGCTGGCATTATAAACTTCCTTTTTTATTAGTTCTCCTAAGGATATCACCTATGATTACTGAGAGTATAGATGGTCAAAAAATAACTAGGATACTGCCAAAGTCAAGTAATCCCCATGTTGAGCAGTCCTTCTCCTTTTAATTTTACACTATAGGCGGCAATCGGTATCCCCTTACTGAACCCAAAAAGTCGGGGGATACCGACTGCCGCCCAGGCTGATATCCCAACTATAAATTGCCCTTAACTACCTACTGCCTACTGCCTACTATCCCGTTCAAGGGCAGTTATGGCAATCAAAATAACCGAAAGCGCCGCAGGTGTCATCCCGTCGATTCTCGATGCCTGACCAAGGGACAGGGGCCTTACTCCGGTAAGTTTTTCCCTGAGTTCGTTTGAGAGTCCGTGAACGGTTTGAAAATTAATATTCCCGGGGATTTTTATTTTTTCCATATCCTTGAATTTTTTTATTTCGCTTACCTGGCGGGTAATATATCCCTCATACTTTGTTTCGATTTCCACCTGCTTCTTTATCCTTGTTGAAATGGGGCAGGGGGAGGGGGCAAATTTTTCAACGGCCGAATAGCTGATTCCGGCCCGTTTCAAGAGCTGGTCAAGTTTAAGGCCTGTGGTGATGGGTGTTGATCCTGCCCTGGCAAGCCAGGCATTTGTCCCGGGGGTGGGTTTGACAACATGGCTGTGGATCCTCTTTAGCTCTTCTTTTGTGCTGCGGCGTATTTCCCGGGTTGCGTAAAGGGTCTCCTCGTCGACAAGGCCAAGGCGGTATCCTTTTTCTGTAAGTCTCAGATCGGCATTGTCCTCCCGAAGAAGAAGCCTGTATTCCGCCCTTGAGGTGAACATGCGGTAGGGTTCTCTGGTTCCCCTTGTCACAAGGTCGTCAATCATGACCCCCATGTAGGCCTCAGACCGGTCCAGCAGGAACGGCTCCTGTTTTTTAATCATACATGCAGCATTGATTCCCGCCCACAATCCCTGGGCAGCAGCCTCTTCATAGCCCGAGGTACCGTTGATCTGGCCTGCAAAAAAAAGTCCTTTCACCCGTTTGGTCTCAAGGGTGGGGTTGAGTTCCTGGGGGTTGATATAGTCGTATTCAATGGCATAGGCGGGCCGCATGATCTCCGCCTGTTCAAGTCCCCTTACCGATCGCACCACCTCAAGCTGGATTTCCATGGGAAGGCTGTTTCCAAGGCCGGAAGCATAGATTTCCCTGGATTCTGTTCCTTCGTGTTCCAGGATAATCTGATGCTGGTCCCGGTCGGGAAATCTGACGATTTTATCCTCAAATGAGGGGCAGTACCGAGCCGATTTTCCAATGATGCTGCCGCCGTATAGGGCAGAGTGCTTGAGGTTCCGGCGCACAAGATCGTGGGTCTTTTCGTTGGTGTGCCCCATGTAGCTTGGGAGCATAGCACCCTTTACCCTGGGCGTGGAAAAAGAAAAGGGGGTAGGGTCAGGATCGGAATCCTGGCGGTTGAACTTTGAAAAGTCAACGGTTGAAAGGGCGAGCCTCGGGGGGGTGCCGGTTTTCATTCGTCCAAGGGTAAAGCCCAGCTTTTCAAGGGAGGCGGCAAGACCGATGGATGAGAATTCCCCGGCCCGGCCCGCAGAAATCTTTGAGGAGCCGATATGGACTATTCCCTTGAGAAAGGTTCCAGTTGATAGAACTACCGCCTCCGCTGCAAAGCCGAATCCGGTTTCTTCCCTGATGCCGACCACCCGATGGTTTTCAACGATCAAGTCGTTGACCATCATCTGTTTGAAGTCAAGGTTCTGTGTCGACTCAACGAGGGTTTTCATTGTCTTTTGGTACACAAGTTTATCGTTCTGGGTCCGGGTGGCCTGGACGGCCGCTCCTTTTCTTGTGTTCAAGGTTCGATACTGAATGGCCGAAGCATCTGAAACCCTGGCCATCTTACCACCCAGGGCATCGATCTCTTTGACCAGCTGTCCCTTTGCAGTTCCCCCGATGGAGGGGCTGCAGGGCATTGCCGCCACCTTGTCAAGATCGATGGCTGCAAGCAGTGTTTTGCATCCCATATTGGCCGCAGCAATTGCCGCTTCACAGCCCGCATGTCCTGCACCAACAACAACCAGGTCATATTTTTTTGTGTAAAATGTCATGGAAGTGTACTATATATCCGGTTTGGTTTCGGGTCAAGAAAAGATACACTTTGCCAGAAGGTTAAAAGGGATGATAAAGCGGCGTTATTCAGATTACAATACCTACCTGCGGTCTATTTTCGGCCAGCGGGTGCAGAAGATTACAGTTGATACGGGGCTGGGGTGTCCCAACCGGGACGGAACCCTGGCCACAGGGGGCTGCATTTATTGTAACGCCCGTGGTTCTGGTTCTGGATTGTTCGACCAGGGCTTGACCATCCAAGAGCAGGTCGAAAACGGCAGAAAGGCCATGGTCCGCCGTTACAAGGCAAGGCTTTTTACCGTTTATTTTCAGTCCTATACCAACACCTATACAAGTTCGTCTAACATGAAGAAAATGTACGACCAGGCCCTAAGCGTTCCCGGCATGAAGGGTATGGCCATCGGCACACGGCCCGACTGTGTCGATCCGGAAAAGCTTGACCTTATTGCCTCTTATACCAGGGATTACCTGGTGTGGGTGGAGTATGGTCTCCAGTCCGTCCACGATCAAACCCTTAAACTCATCAACCGGGGCCATGATTTTGCATGTTTTCAACGGGCAGTTGCCATGACCCGGGAGAGGGGGATCAATGTTTGCGCCCACGTGATTCTCGGACTTCCTGGCGAAGATCGAGGCATGATGCTTGAAACGGCAAGGGTGCTTGCAGGGCTCAGGATCGACGGGGTCAAGATCCATCTTCTCTACGTTGTCAAGAATACCGTGCTTGAAGCAATGTGGAAGAGGGGGGAGTATAAATGCATGGAGCAGCGGGAGTATGTGGACACTGTGTGCGATTTTCTGGAACTTTTACCTGCCAGTGTTATCATCCAGCGTATAACAGGAGATCCCCATCCTGAAGAACTTGCGTCACCGGCCTGGGCTGTGGAGAGAAACCAGACCTTTAAGATGATCCAGGATACCCTTGAGGCAAGAGATTCATTTCAGGGAAAGCGGTTTGAGGAAAGAGTCTGAAAACTGCCGTCCTTGTTGCGTACAACAATGAGGCACTCCACATTGTCGAGTTCATTGACAAGGGCAAGGCTCTGTGCCGGTTCCATGACCATCAGAGCTGTTGCAAGGCCGTCGGCAAAGGTGCAGGTATCTGCAATTACAGAGGCGCTGACAACGTTTGTTTTCACGGGATAACCCGTGGCGGGATCAATGATGTGGGAGAATTTCTGGTCGTTTATGAAAATGAAGTTTCGATAATCCCCACTTGTGGCAAGGGCTCGATCCTTGAGTTTGATTGACCTGTACAGGGATATTTCAGATGAGCCTGGTTCCGGTCTTGAAATTCCCACGGTCCATTCTTTGTTGAAAGGCTTGGTTCCCCGGGCAACCACCTCTCCGCCTATTTCAACGAGAAACGCCTTGAAACCGGATTCTTCCATGAGTTGGCCAACCGCATCAACCCCATACCCCTTGGCCAGGGAGCCAAGGTCAAGGGTGACAGCATCTATTTGCTTTGAAAGAACATTCCCCTGTACTTCGATGAAATGAAATCCTGTCTGTGCAAGCAGTTTTTTTATCAGCCTGGGGTCAGGCAGGCTCTTTAAGGCGGATTCGGTTCCAAACCCCCACAGATCCACAAGGGGTCTTATTGTTCCGTCCCAGGCCCCGTTGGTGAGGGTGTATATTCGGCTGCCCTGTTCCATTACTTTTGCAAAATCAGGTGATATGGTAAACGGGGTGTGGGCAGGTATGGCGTTGAACAGGGAAATCTCGCTTAGGGGCGAGAAGATGGACATACTCTGGTTGATCTGGACAAGCCTTGTATCAATTCTCTGCTTTAAAAGGGCTTTATCGACGGTTTTATCCCCCATAACCGTCACTGCGTAAGTTGTCCCCATGGTTTTGCCCGTGATGGTGTGTTTTTCTAAACAGGCACCCGGGAGCGGGGCAGTCAGGAGAAAGATACACAGGACTGGAATCAGGGCAAAGATTCCCTGGTTTTTTTTGAAGAAAGTCAAAATCACCAGGAGTTCATCATGTCGATGCCCATGAATTTTGCCACCTCATCCTGGAACTGTTTTGAACGGAATCCAACCACCTGGAGCATGTAGCGCATGAGCTTGTAGCCGACGGCTGTATCGGTCTCCATGAGGTTTGTCAAGGCGGTTTGGCTGATTTTTATTGCCGAACACTTTCTTGAGACGCAAAAGGCAGAAAGGCGCATCTTGTAAGGTGGTATGAAGCAGGACCAGCCAAAGACCTGGGATTCGGGAATAATATAGTCATGGGAACTGACGGTGGATTCGGCTGTGACCCGCATGTTTCTGGGTAATTCAAACCTCAGGTCCACCTTGCCCTGGGAGATGATCCACATGTGGCGGGCGGGTTCACCTTCTGTGAAGAGCCGTTCATCCCTGTGAAACTCTTCCTGGGAGCAGAGCTCCTGAACTTTAACCAGCTCTTTGTCCGTAAAATTTTTAAAAATTTCAAGGCTTTCAAGTGTTTCAAGGGTAATCATGGTGCCCTCCTTTTAGTCGGGAGCTATTAGCTATTAGCTGTTAGTAGCTTTTAGCTAAAAGCTATTCTTTTACATCCGGGTTGTAGCACAGCCTGCAGCAGTTAAGGCAGCGTTTTGCCTCTTCAATGGCCCGGGCCTCCGGAAGCACAAGGTCCACCTCCACGAACGAGTCGATCCTCTTGTCAACCGGGAGTTCCGGCATCTTTGCCCTTTTTTTCGGGACGATTCCCTCGACCGTGGTAAATATGGACTCCTTGATTCTCCGGTGCTGGAGTGAATCAACAACCGGTTCTACCGGCTTTCCCTTTAGAAAGAGATCAATGGATCTTGCGGCTCTTCTGCCCCCGCCAATGGCGTCAACCACAAGGGAAGGCCCTGTTGCGGCGTCACCTGCCGTGAACACATAGGGAATCGTGGACTGGAGGGTTTCCGGGTTGTTTTCAATGGTGTTCCACCGGGTAAGCTCAAGTTCAGCCATCCTTGGGTGGGGATCCTGCTTGAAGCTTGCCTCGGGGGACTGGCCGATGGCTGTTACGATGGAATCTACCTCAAGGGTTGTTTCAGAATTTTCAATGGGTTCGGGTCGTCTGCGGCCTGAGGCATCTGGCTCACCGAGCTGCATCTTAATATATTCAAGGTGGGTCACATGGCCGTCCTCGTTGCCGATCACCCTTGTTGGCGCAGCAAGGAATACAAATTCAACCCCTTCCTCCTCTGCGGCAACGATTTCAACCTGGTTGGCCGGCATCTCCTTTCGGGTACGCCTGTAGACCATGTATACCTTTTCAAGGCCGAGTCTCAGCATTGTTCTTGCACAATCCACCGCTGTGTTGCCGCCGCCTATTACGGCTGCGGTGCGTCCCAGATCAAGGTTTTCGCCGCCAGCGCGTCTGGAAAGCATGTTTATGCCGGTAAAACACCCTTCAAGGGTCTCGCCGGGGATGCCAAGCTCATAATCCTGCCAGGCACCAACCCCGAGGAATACGGCATTGTAACCCGCAGCCATGAGTGAACCTAGGCCGAAGTCAATGCCGAATTTTACGTGGTTGTAGCTCTTGATGCCAAGGTTTAGTATTCCTTCGATTTCCCAGTCAAGGACCTTGTCTGGGAGGCGGTACTCGGGGATGCCGTAGCGGATCATGCCTCCAAGTTTCGGCATGCTTTCAAATATGGAAACCTGGTGGCCGATTCGCCTGAGGAAGTAGGCACAGCTGAGACCCGACGGGCCGGAACCGATAACTGCGACCTTTTTGCCCGTATCAGGTGCACACTTGATGGGGATTCTGGTGCCGGAAAACATCTCATAATCGGCAACAAATCGTTTGAGCTGGTTGATGGATACTGGATCGTCTTCGATTCCCCTGCGGCATTCAGATTCACAGGGATGGGGGCAGACCCTGCCGCAGGCGAGCAACAGGGGGTTCCTGAGGCGGATGGTTCGGACGGCCCCCAGGTAGTCGTTGTTTCTTATCTGGGCGATGTACCTGGGGATGTTGATCTCAGCCGGGCAGGTTTGGGCGCAGGGTGCAAGAGGATCATGTTTCTGGTTGAATTTCAGAAGCTTCTCAGACAGGTTCTTGACCTCGATGATGTCCTTGGGGCAGGCTTTCTGGCAGGCACCACAACCCACACAGAGGTCGTCGTTCACAACCGGGTGGCCCTGGGAACCCATGTAAACAGCCCCGAATTTGCACGCCTTTACACAATCACCAAGGCCGATGCACCCGATGTGGCAGTCACGCTTGCCGCCGAACACGACGGACATGGCCTTGCACGAATTTACCCCCATATAATGGTACTTGTCGGTGGCCCTTGTTCCGCCTTCACACATATTATAGGCCTGCTTGGATTCCGCAGTTCCAGGGTCAAGGCCCATGACGGAAGCCACCTTTAATATAGATTCAGGGTTTGAGATGACGCATACGCTGGGTGCGGCTCTTCCCGTCACGACTGCTTCGGCCGCAGCACTGCAACCGGCATAACCGCAGCCGCCGCAGTTGGCACCGGCAAGATTTTCTTCGACCAGGGCAATTCTTGGATCTTCATAAACGTAAAAGATTTTAGAGGCAAAGCTCAGAACGATGCCGCAGGTAGTGCCAAGGACCATCATGAAAATCAATGCTTCAATCATAGCTTATACCATTCCTTTGAACGCATAGAAAGAAAGAGCGATCATTCCCGCTGTGACAAGACCCAGGGAGGTGTCCTGGAGCGGTTGGGGAACCCTTGCAATGTTGATTCTTTCCCTGAGTCCTGCAAAGAGCACCAGGGCAAGGCCAAAACCCACTGCATAGCTGAATGATGCCACTGCTGCCTGGACAAAGGTGTACTCCTCTTTGATGTTGATCAGGCAGACACCCATGACGGCGCAGTTGGTTGTGATCAAAGGCAGAAAGATGCCGAGTCCCGCATACAGGGCTGGAATGCTTTTCTTGAGAAACATCTCGACAAACTGTACCAGGGACGCAATGACCAGGATGAACGAGAGGGTCCTGAGATATTCGATATTCAGGGGTTTTAACAGGAAGTTGTCTGTGACCCAGGTGATGAGTCCGGCCAGAACCAGGACAAACACAACGGCCATGCCCATACCCGTTGCAGTCTCCATCTTCTTAGAGGTGCCAAGGAACGGACAGTTTCCCAGGTACTGGGCAAGGAGAATGTTGTTTACAAATATGCAGCTGATGGCAAGAACAAAGTAGTCAGTCATTACATGTCTCCTTATTTTTTACCGATGAGGTTCATCATGCACAGCAGCAACCCCAGGCAGACAAAGGCACCAGGTGCCTGAACCATGAAGGTGAACGGCTGAAAATCAGGCCCGAAAACAGGGTTGCCAAGGATGGTACCTGCACCGAGGCTCTCCCGGATAACTCCGAGGGCTCCAAGGGAGAGGGTAAAACCCACACCCATGCCAAGGCCGTCGGCAATGGCCAGGTGGGGAGGGTTCTTGCCGGCAAAGGCTTCGGCTCGGCCGAGTACGATGCAGTTTACCACAATGAGGGGGATGAAGATGCCAAGTTTCAGGAACAGCTCATAGGTAAAGGCCTGCATTAAAAGTTCGACAATGGTTACAAAGGTGGCGATGATGACGATATAGCAGGCGATCCTTACCTTCGCAGGGATGACGGTTCTAAGGAGGCTGACCAGAAAGTTTGAACAGATCAGAACAAAGGTGGTCGCAAGTCCCATTCCGATCCCGTTTTCTACGCTCTGGGTTACAGCAAGCACAGGGCAGAGACCCAGAACGAGTCTAAACGGTGGAAGTTCAGCCCAGAGCCCTTTAGTAAATTCTTTTGCTATGGATTGTGCCATAACGATTGTCTCCTAATTGGCCATGTTATTGATTTGAGTTTTTATCTCAGGTTTCAGCTTCGTATAAAGAACCTGGGCCTTTGTAGCGGCGATACATACCCCTTTGGAGGTGATGGTGGCCCCTGATATCGCATCGATTTCGCCGTTGTCGTTCTTTACGGCAAAACCTTTTTCAAGGGATTTGCCTGTGAACTGTCTGACAAAGGCTGGATCATCCTTGGCCCTTGATCCCACCCCCGGGGTCTCGCTGTGGGTGGTGATGCGAACTCCAATGACGTTGTCTGTCGCAATATCGATTCCGACCATAAGGCCGATAGGACCCTCAAACCCCTTACCCTGTGTTTCAAAGGCGATGGATTCGAAGGATCCATCTTTTTTGCCGACAAAAAAGGTTATTTCGTCGTCGTCGCTGGTCAGCTTGAAGCGGTCCTGGAGAGGATCATTGGATACCTCGCTGAGGATGGCCTTGATCGCCGGAGCCTTTTCAAATTTCAATACCTGATTCTCTATCCTGTCCTGTGTGTTGCTTCTGACAGTTGCGAGCAAGCCGCCTGAAAAGGCGCTTAAAATAGTCAGGACAACAACCATACTTATCATTTCACGCATTTTTCACAACCTTTCCCAGAGCTTTTGGTCTGATTCTGTCGATGAGTGGGTTTATTAGGTTAATCAAAAGAATCGCAAAAACAGTGCCGTCGGCATAGTACCCGATGTTTCTGATGAGGATCGTCATAACGCCGCCCATAATACCGTAGATAACCATGGGAATGAGGTTCACAGGTGAGGACGAATTCTCGGTTGCAAGGAAAAAGGCGGCGAAAAGGGTGTACCCGGTAAAGAGGTGAAACATGGGAGGGGCGTATGAATCTGGATTGACGATATTGAAGACAAGGGCCGTTAAAAGGATGCCGCCCACATAGGAGAGGGTAATTTCCCAGCGAATAAACCCCCTCAGGATCAGGTAGAACCCCCCAAGTATGATGCCAAGGCCGAAGGTGGTACCAATGGCTCCCACCTGACTGCCCATGGCAAGGTCCTTGAGTGGGAAGAGACCCACCGCTGCAACTCCCTGGTGTTTGAGTGCCCCAAGGGGAGCCAGGGCTGTAAATTTAAGTTCATAGTTTAAAAGGGCCGCATCAAAGTCAAAGAATCCCTTCCAGGCAACCAGGAGCACGGCAATTCCAATAACTGCCGGATTAAAGGGGTTGGCGCCGATTCCACCGTAAATTTGTTTGCCGATCACAACGGCAAAAAATGTTCCGGTCAGTACCACCCACCAAGGGGTGGTGGCAGGAAGCATCATTCCCACAAAGAGCCCGATTACCGCCGCATCAAAGTCGCCAACGGTAATGGTCCGGCGGGAGATCAGATTAAAGGCAAGCTCCCAGAGCATGGCCGTTGAAACGGCCAGGGTCAGTACTCCCAGGGCAGGAAGCCCAAAGGTGAGTACACCGAATAGGGCCGCAGGCAGGGCCGATAGAATGACGTTTATGTTCATGGCCGAGATGGTGTCGCCGTCATGCCAGAATGGGGCGTGGGATACGGTATATTTGTTTTGTTTATGCATGGGTCTCCTCCGTTTCCAGTTCGATAAGCTCGTGCTTTCCGAGTCTTATATATTGAAACAGTGGTATCCTTGAGGTGCAGACATAGCTGCACATACCGCATTCTATGCATGAGTTCAGATCAAAATTATCGGCGGCCTCTTGGTATAGGTTTGCCTCAAGGTATCGAACCAGAAGATTCACCGGCACATTTGCAGGACAGATCCTTACGCACTTTCCACAGTTGATGCACGGATAATCTGAAACATAGGGGATCTCGCTGCGATCCTGGACAATGACCGTGTCCGTGTCGGGCTGAATAGGATGGTAAAGGCTATAGGCGGCGATTCCCTTCATGGGGCCGCCGATAATGATTCGATCCCCCTCATTGCACACGATGTTGAACTGTTTGAAAATTCGATGGATCGGGGTGCCGATAAAGGCCCTGATCCTGTGTTGTGAGCCGTCTTTACCAATGACGGTGACCACCTTGTCGTAAACAGGATCTTTCAGCGCATAGGCGCGGGCCATGGAGATCACGGCCTCCACTCCCATGAAAAGAACCCCCTGCTCTTCGCAGGAGCATCCAGGTGTCGGGACTATACCTAAAAGTTCGTTCATTACGATTTTTGGAAGAGCCTTGGGGTATTCGGGTGGGATAAGTAAGGTTCGGACCCCGTTGAATAAAAGCGATTCTCTCAGCTCCAGGGGGATTGTAATGGCGATGTTTTTAATTTCGGTGATCTGCTTGAGTAGGGCGATTCCCCGTTCGATTTCAGGCCTGGCCGTTGTCAGAAGATATTGCCGTGTTGTGGAGGAGAGGTCCGAGTCTGTTCCTTCAATTACCAGTGTGTCTATTTTGAGTTCCGGGTCAAGCAGCTGGGCAAAGGGAGGGGCTCCGGGCAGGCGTCTTAAGAATCTGTCTGCCGTGGCAAGTTCGGGTGTTTCGGCAACCTTTGAGAAGTTGTTGGCCTTATTGCTCTTTCCATCCCGTTCAAGTACCAGGTAGGTCTCAACG
Organism: Desulfobacterium sp.; assembly: GCA_034007745.1. Lineage (GTDB taxonomy): Bacteria > Desulfobacterota > Desulfobacteria > Desulfobacterales > Desulfobacteraceae > Desulforapulum. Next base: position 59,371 of record JAVEQI010000001.1, on the reverse strand, counting down.
GTTCCAAAATCACCCGAGTAGGAGGCAATGTGGGTTATGGTTCCCGAATCAGGAGCAATGGCATACTCTGTGCTCTCCTTGTAAAGGATGATCTGTTCCCCCTGTTTCACCAGATCTCCTTTCTTAATCAGGGTCTCTCGTGTGCTGTCCAAAGGTTCATGGATCAGCAGAATGAGTCGTTGGGGAATGGGGGTTGATTCTGGTTCCCTTGGGTCGGATTCAATCCGATCGCACAAGAGTCTGGGGCCGATTAATCCAATAAATGATCTCTTTGTCATGACAAACCTTTATCTTGTAGATTAATAGATGCAAAGGGTCAATGCACAGTTATACAGCTTAGGTTCAGGTTAAATCGCATGGCAAGAGTTGCACTCTACCGGTCCTGCTCCTGCATCTTCGTGACAGCCTATACACTGGCTGTGAAAGGCATCAGTTCTGCTTGGCATGTATTCATCGCCGGTTGCTCCATGGCATTCACCACAATTGTAAACCTCGTCATCCTCAATGTTGTGGTGACAATCCAGGCAGTCGAGGCCGTAGTCGGCAATGTGTGCTCCGTGGGTGAACAGTACTTTTCCTGCCGCATTTTGGAACATCAGTCTTACAGGTTCTTCGGGTGAAGGTGGTGGAAACGCCGCATAGCAGATGATCCCCGTGATAAGGAGTATACCTGCCATGAGCAGGGCGATCTTCAGGTCTTTTTTCGAAGTCATGCTTGCTTTGCCCTCACTTTAGTGGATCGTTAGATCGTTATTAACTTAGTGGATCATTGGCAATTGGTGGACAAAAAAAACCGTAAAAAATACTTTGGGAATTCCTATCCCATAACCTGTGAAGTATCAAGTAAAAATTGAAATTATTTTATGAATGGTCTTTTTACTTTAGAGGAGTGATTGCGCCCTTTTGATCTATTCTAACCAGGAAAGGTTTGAAATCCCTGCTTGTGGAAAGTTTGTCACCAGCTTTGCGGATAATCCCAAAGGCCAGGGCAAACGAGAGAATGCCGGCAATGACCGAGGTAAGGGAGGGGTCCATTCCAAGTCTGGGAGCAAAGGCTTCACCAGCGGCCGCTCCTGCTATGAGAAGAAGAATGGGAAAGATGTAAAGCATGAAACTCATCTTGAGCAGGGGAGCTGTTTTGAATCCGATGATGACCCGGTCTCCTTTCACGGCGTTTATGGTGTTGTTTACCTTGATGGTCATGCCCAGGCTCTTGTCCTGGGTTTCGCAGGAGCCGCATGCATTGCAGGATTCACAGGATTTGGATCGTACGGTTTCTACCCATGCTGTTGTTGTGCTGGCGTTTGTAACCATGCCTTCTTTTGTAATCATTTCTTGTTCCAATATGCTATTAAATTATAGAGTTGCGATATCCTAGGCTGTCGCGATCTGTTTCTCCTCTCCTTTGCTGGGCTGAAAAATCAGGCTGCAAGGTCAATTCCCCTGGTTGATCTTTAGCCTATATACCGGCTACGTGCTACAATATAGAGAGAATATCCTTTTGCACAGCTGAAAGTCAAATTTATTTTCTTTTTTATGTTGACAAGCAGGTTGAGATCGGGGTATAAGCCTCAAGTCTTTCGATGATTGAAAGAGGTTCTGCTCCCCAGTAGCTCAGTCGGCAGAGCGAGTGGCTGTTAACCACTTTGTCCGCGGTTCAAATCCGTGCTGGGGAGCCAACAAAAAAATAACCTGTAATACGGTTTCTAATAAATAAAGAAAGCCCCGAGGGATTATTCCTTCGGGGCTTTGCATTTTGTAGCTCCTATCAGGTTGACAGGTGTGACTGTTTTAGAATATTCTTTTTTTTATGAAAAAGATAGGAAATATCGAAATCAAGTATTTTTTAATGAAACCTTTCACGGTTGGGGAGCGTTCCAGGATTATTCAAGGGGTCTTCAGATAAAATGCAGTTTCAGCTTCCGTCAAGATGGTATCTTCACCCCGTTTTTATTTTTGCCTGTTCGATTCTTGCCCTTGCGGGGTCCCTTGTGATAACCGTTTCCTGGTACATGGAGATCACGGCAGCCCTTGAGGTGATAATAAAGAAGTTTCACATTGATCCAGGGCAGATTTTTCCCTCAAAGAGCGGAATGATATTTCTGGTCTTGACGCTGCTTGTTACCGTGGTTCTTGCCGGAATTCTTCTGGCCTTTATCTATTACCAGCGCACGGTTCGACTTTTCAGGCTCCAGCATAATTTTATTTATAACTTCACCCATGAACTTAAAACACCTGTCACCTCGTTGAAAATTTATCTTGAAACCTTCATGCGGCACACCCTTGAGCCCGAGGTTGCCAGAAAGTATACCGGTTATATGCTCGGCGATGTCAACCGGCTTATCGAGAACATCAACGCAATTTTAAACCTTGCCAGGATAGAGAGCCGAAGTTACGGGGCCGAGCTTACCCGGGAGGATCTGGTCCAGCTGACAAAGGGTTTTTGTGAAAAAAACAGTTCTCTTTTTCGCACCCTTGCCATCACCATTCGAAATCCCCAGGACCTGAACTTTGTTTATCCGGTCAACCTGTTTTTGTTTGAGATGCTTCTCATGAACATTCTCTCCAATGCTGAAAAGTACAATGAATCAAAAAAACCCCGTGTGGAGATTCTTTTTGGTGTTCACAAACAGCGGATGTATATCGATTTTTCAGACAACGGAATAGGCATTGAGCGTCAGGAGATCCGGAAGATCTTCAGAAAATTTTACCAGGCGGGAAGACACGACAGCGCCCATGTGAGGGGCAGCGGTCTGGGGCTCTATCTGGTGTTCAGCATTGCCAAAATACATGGGTGGAAAGTGGCGGCAAAGAGCCGGGGTAAGGGGCAGGGCTCAACCTTTACCCTGACCCCACCCAGGGAAGAAACCACCGACATCAGGGGGAGGAATCTATGGAAGATGCTCAAGAAAAGCGTATCCTGGTAGTTGAGGATGAGCAGCATATTGCAGAGGGAATAAAGCTGAATCTTAACCTTCAGGGCTACCGGGTAAAAATAGCTCCCGACGGGGTTAAAGGGCTTGATTTCTGGCGACAATGGCACCCGGATCTTATTATACTTGATATAATGCTCCCCATGATCGATGGATTGTCGGTTCTGAAAGAAATTCGTAAGCACGATGAAAAGCTGCCCGTGCTTATTCTTTCTGCCAAGGGCAGTGCCGAGGACAGGGTCAGGGGGCTTCGCTGCGGGGTTGATGATTATCTTGCCAAACCCTTTGATCTGGATGAGTTTCTGCTCAGGGTCGATCGATTGCTCGCCAGAACCTCCTGGTATGTCCCAGACGATGAGTCCCCAGGGGAAGATGAGCTGCCCTTTCCCGGTGAGATCTACACCTTTGGAGAAAATCAGGTCAACTTCACCACCTGCAAGGCCGAATCCATCTCCGGCACCATAGATCTGACCGAGCAGGAGATTAAGCTCTTAAAGGTCTTCATCGCAAATCGTGGAAAACCCGTGTCCCGCCAGGAACTCCTTACCGCAGGCTGGGGGTACTCGAGTGATACCACCACTCGAACCGTTGATAATTTCATGGTTCGCTTCAGGAAATATTTTGAGGCAGACTCTAAACATCCCGTTTACTTTAAGAGCCGGCGATCTGTGGGATATATTTTTGACCATTGAGAATTTGCAAGTACAATCGAAACAGCGTACTCAGTTCCTAGGGTTGTGCTGATAACCGAGACAGGAGCTTTTTCATGCTTGAACAGGATGGTGTCGCCGATGATCTCAACATGGTGAAGGTTTTGGTTGAAGCCCTTTTTGATCAGCTTCAGAAAGGCCTCTTTCACGGTCCAGCAGCGGAAAATGTCCCGGGCGTCGGGGCCCATGGCTTTGATTTCCCGTTGGGTAAAGGCTATTCTCATGAACCCCGCGTCCGGCGGCTTTCCAATCTGTTCAATGTCAAGCCCTAGGTCAAGATCGGCCCTTGTGGTAAGGGTCGCCCCTGCATATTCGCCCGAATGGGAGATGGAGATTTTGACATGGGGGTACCCCCTTATAAAGGGGGCACCCCCATCCTGGTAGTCGATGAATATTTCGGCCAGAGGGATCTTGCTGTCAACCCTCGTCTGTACCATCTGCTTTACCAGAAATCGCCCGGCCATCCATTCGATCTGTTTCTTGAGACTCCTGAACCGGTTGACCCTGTCTATTTCCTCTGGGGAAAGAAATTTAGGCAGGAACGATTTGCTGTCAAATCTCAAATTTCTTTTTGTTTGAAAATTTGTGTAATCATTTTCAACAAGACAATTCCTGATAAAAGACGGGATGCTCATATAGCACACCCCTACACCTGGAATCGGTTCAAACCCGGTTGTTGCAGGCGATGATGTATCTCCTGTTTCCATTAAATCCTTCTAAAGTGCGGCTTCAGTTGTTTTAAATTCTATCCTGTGGTCTATTCTGTCCTGACGGTCAAGCCTGCTGAGTTTTACCATCTGAAAGTCAACCACCTCCACAAAGAGGTTGCCATCCTCATCCACAAGTTGCAGCTGATAGGTGTTGGTCTCCTGGTCTGAACTGCTCTTTGTGGTTATGCAAAAGTAGGGGTTGCCCTTTTTCACGGTTTTGTGGATCATCATCCTGCCTATCCCATAGGGAAGAACTGTCCGGGATGTGGTGAAGAACTCGAAGAGCCCCCCCGTCTGGAACATGGCATCGATCAAAACCACCGGAGTGATTAGTTTCGGTCGGGTGATGCCTTTGAAAAAAGGCTCAACGCTTGAATCTTTTACCGTGGTCACAAGGGTGGTTCCGTCAAATGAGTTCACATCCACAATGGTGTTGAACAGACCATCCATGAATAGCCGCTTCGGATGGTATACGATTTTTTCCAGCTCTCCGTCAATATGGACCGGAGAAAACTCGGGCAGTGTAACATTTTTTCCCCCCATGGGAGAATCCATAAATTTGAGGCTTGCCCGGTAGTGGAGGGTCGGTTCACCCATGGCCACACCCTTTGGATTCTTAAACTGGGAGGTGATTGTGCAGTCAAAGAGGTTCTCCCCGGATTCCGTGGCTGAGATGAGAAGCTCCTTTGGCCGACGTTTAAGGATCTTGATTCCGTAAGGAATCTTGAAGTCGGTCAGTTCAACCCCTCGTCTATTGTCACCTGCCAGGTCATTTGTAAAATCATCTATCAGTTCATGGGGCCCTGGGTCTGGCGGACAGAGGGCCGTTGCCGCTTCCACAAGGGTCTCAATGCCGGTTGCGCCAAGGAATACGGGTACATCCTCCATGGCATGGTGGAGGAGAAACAGATCTCTTTCAAGGTCCAGGGTCCTTGAAAAGGTAGCACTCTTTTTATCCCTTGACACCAGGGTGTCTATAAATGGAAGGTCGTCAATTACCGACTTTTTTAGGATCTTATCCCTGTCAAAGCAGTGGTCAAGACCTGAGATTACAACCTCGGTGTCATTCCTGTCCTCAAGATCCGCCATAAAAAAACTGACTCCCTGGTTGAGGGGCAGAAATTCAAGTCCCCTCTGCTCCAGAACTTTGACCACCGTTGGGTTGGTTGCCATTCCGGCCCCGGACCAGGCCGTCCACGAGTAGACCTTGAACTGCCGTTCCGGGTGCAGCTGTTGTTGTGCAAGGGTCAATTTCGTGATCAGGTCATTGGCAGCCGTGTAGTCGGCCTGACCCTCGTTGCCAAACCTTGAGGTGACCGATGAAAAAACGCAGAAAAAGCTGTAATCTCTTTTTTCCATGGCTGATAGCAGGTTAACCATACCCTTCACCTTTACGTCCATTACCCTTGTAAAATCGTTAACATCTTTTTTGGGAATGAACTGGCTCATCTCAATGCCTGCCCCATGGATCACACCGTCGATGGTGCCGTGGGCTGCAACGGCCTGCCTGACCCTGTCAGGATCTGTAACATCCACGGCATGGTAGGTCACCTTTACCCCGAGGGATTCGAGGAGTGCAAGGTTTGCGGCTGATTCCCGCATCTGAACGACCCTGTCGACCCTGTGGCGAACCTTGATGGGCCGGGCCCCGGGCATCTCGGTTTTAACAAGGGCCATGATCTTCTCCCTGTCAAGACCTTCTTTTGTAAACTTCGGGTCAAGGCCATTGATATCGCTGCTGCCGAGAATGACAAGGTCGGTCTTAAGGGTTTTTACCACCTGTTTCATGATCTCAAAGGTGATCCCCCTGGCTCCGCCGGTGACAAGGAGGGTGGATCCCTTCTCGATCATGGGTTTGCCCCTGTCCGGCAGCTTTTCTTCAAGGGTAAGGACATGGCGACCTTTGTTCTTAAATCCCACCTCGCATCGAAGGTCTGTTGAAGAGAGTTCTTCCATGAAAAGGGCAACGGTGGTTTTAACATCTGGCCCAGGGGAATCTGTTGAAAAATCGACAAACTTTACACGGGTAGGCTCCATCTCCTTGTTGACGCTCTTGAGCATGCCTGAAATACCGGCAAAACTTGGGTGGATGGGACCGCAGCCGGGTTGATAGGAGAAGATCACCGAGTCAAAACCGAGGCTTGCGATGATGCCTCCCGGCTGGTTCAGCTGGTCAAAAAGCCCCTTTGTTATCATAAACAGGGATGTTACGGCTCTGTTTGTTTCAGGGGTGTCGACCAGGCCGTTCCCTTCAGATCGATGGTCAAAATAGTCGTCAAGGTGGGCAAGGTGGATAAGCCCATGGACGGGGTTACCGTTTTTGACAAGTTTCTCTACCCCCTGTTGCACCTGTTCAAGATCGGTAAAATTAACCTTGATGTCGGCCCTATCGCCTTGTCCCATGGTGATTACCCGTCCCTTTTTATCTATCACGGCTTTGATCATGGAGTCTGAGAACCCATGATTGTCAAGGGTCACAATAACGGTTTTGTCCTTAAAGGGGTTGGGTCCTGGCGCTGGCATCTTTGTCTCTCTCGTTCGAACCACAAGCCGTTTTACCGGCAAAGAGAAATCATGATCGGCTGGAGTCTCTTCTGTTTCAGGGGGTGTTCCAGGAGCGGGCCCTGTCTTATCCGAATGGATCTTTTCAGATTCGATTCTTTCAGGCTCGATATCCTTTGCCTCTTTTTCCTTTGGCCACTTTGCCGCTAAGCTCTGAGCCATATAGTCGCCTAACTTTGCTATTGTGTTCAGATCCCTGAGCTTTATATCTTCAGGCACGTCAAGGCCGAAATGGCTTGCCGCTTTTGCGAAGATCTCGACCTGTTTCACCGTGTCAATGCCGAGATCCGCCTCAAGGTCTAAATCCTGCTCGAGCATGTCCGTGGAATAACCGGTCTGTTCGGCAATGAGCTCTTTTATTGTTTTAATCGTGTTCATCACCTGAGATTCAGCTGTGGATGGAGTCGGAGTTCCTGAGTCTGCTCGGTTTGACGGCTTGCTGCCGCCCTCCGGCGGAGTGTCGTCGGGGCCGGCCATTTCATCTAAAAATTTGACGAGCTTTGCGATGGTGTTGAGCTCCCTGAGCTTCAGGTCTTCTGGAACATCCAGGCCGAAATAACTTGCAGCCTTTGCAAAGATCTCGACCTGCTTCACAGTGTCGATTCCGAGATCCGCCTCAAGGTCCAGGTCCTGTTCGAGCATGTCCGTTGTATAGCCTGTCTGCTCGGCAATTATGTTCTGCACAGTTTCCAGGGTTTTTCCTGTCTCTGATTGAGATTCAGACTCAGATGAAGAGGCTGGAACTTGAGTCGCTGAAGTCTCGCCGTCTCCCTCCTTCGGGGTGCTGGCGGGGTCTGCCATCCCATCGAGGAATACCACAAGCTTTGCAATGGTGTTAAGCTCCCTGAGCTTCAGATCTTCTGGAACATCCAGGCCGAAATGGCTTGCGGCCTTTGCAAAGATCTCGACCTGCTTCACAGTGTCGATTCCGAGATCCGCCTCAAGGTCCAGGTCCTGTTCGAGCATGTCCGTTGTATAGCCTGTCTGCTCGGCAATGATTCCCTTCACCGTTTCAAGGGTTGCCACGGCACCTGGAAGGGTTGCAGCCGCTGCTGGGGCTGTTTGTGCAGCTTCCACCGGAACCCTTTGGGGGCTCTCTTTTGCGGGTACGGGTTTTGTCCCGTCAAGGCTCGGTGCCGTGGCGCTGCCCACAAGGCAGAGGGTGTTGTCGATGATCTTGAGTTCAGGATCGGTTGATTCGGATATCTTTGCAAGCCAGGCCGTGTAGGTCGGATTGCCGGTGAATGACTTCTCCTCTATGCGCCGGACAAAGACAAAGGCAAAATGGGAGCCAAACCCTGCGGCAAGGTGAAGGCCGTACTCTGCATCCATGGAGTTATTGCCCGTGCTGAAGTTCAGATGCTTGAAGTGGTCGGGGACGTTTTTAAGGTTGGCAATGGGCGGGGCTTTACGCAGCTGAAGGGCCTTGACCAGTACCACATCCTCCACCGCAGCCCCGAGGGTGTGACCGGTAAACCCCTTTGTGTTGGATATGCATATCTTGTCTGTATGTTCCTTAAAGGTGGTCCTGAGGGCGGTTATTTCGGCGTCTGCACTTCCTCCCCTTGCAGGAGTGTAGGTCTCGTGGGACATGAACAGGAGCTTGCCTGCATAATCACAGGCTTTGAGGCCGTGGCGTTCTTCCATGATCTGCATGAATCGTTCCATCTCATGGGCCATGTGGGGCACGTCAATGTTAAAGGTGTGAAAGGCGCTGTTGGCCATGTGGGTGCCGAGGATCTCAGCCTGGCCGTTCATTCCCCTTGCCTTGACCGCTGATTGACGCTCAACGATGATTCCAACGGCTCCGCTGCCGAGGATGGTTCCGTTGCGCTCAGAGTCAAAGGGCTTTGCAGCCTCAGAGACCCTTTTTTTGACGGTTGCGGCGCCAAGGGCGAGGAATCCTGAGCCCACCCACTGATTCTGAGCCTTGGAGGTGGCGTTTTCTCCGCCCACCACAAGGACACGCCTGCACCGGCCGACCCTGATCCAGTCTTCAGCAATGCCCATGGCCTGGGTTGTTGATGCGCAGGCACTAGACACAAGGGTATTTGGGCCCTTGGCCCGGATGATCTGGGCAAGGTGGGCGGCCCCCAGGGGACAGTGGTTGGCAAGGAAGTTACGATCAAAGGTAAAGGCCCCGAGATCGGTTCTTTTTTTTGATTTGATCTTGAAGAACCAGTCGGTGAGCCGCTCCTTGACCTGAATTTCTTTTATCTCCTGCATCAGGTAGTAGTAGATGTTTTCAAAGGCCTCGTAGGGCTTGAGATAAAATTTTTCGTAGAGGTACTTTTCCATCTCGTTGATCAGTGTCTCGGAGTTGGGAAAGAGCGAGGTGATGATGATGCCGGTATCGTCCTGCATCTCTTTTGGGAGGGCAAAGCCGTCGGGAATCATCCGGGTGCCGGTGGATGCTTTCTTATACTGCATCACAAGGGGAATCCCGGCATCCTTTAGAGCTTCAATGCCTGCGGCAACGGCAAGGGACATGCTGACATCGTACTGGGCCTTGATTCCGTATTCATCGGTGAGGTCAAAGTAGCCAAGCTGACCTGCAAGGTGGATAACATCCTCTGTCCGGGTGATCTCCATGAATCTTGCATTGCCGTCCGGCTCTTTAAAAAGCCGGGTGATGTTCTTGTCGGCGATCCTCTCCTGGTCCTCAAGATCCAGGGGCTCGATAAAGTTGGTTCCGGCAAGGATCTTATCAAAGTTGTCCTTGTCAAATACCCGTTTCCCCTTGCCCGGAAGGCCCACGGATACGCCTGAGATCACGATGGGTTCAGTGATGAAGTTAAACCGTTGCACGGCATCTAGGGCGGCATTCTGCTGGCGTCGAAGGTACTCATCGTGGAAGAGCTTGTCGGCAAGGGTCTTGTTCTCCCGTTTAAAGGTCTCAAAGTCAAGATCCATGGCAATGGGATCGGAAAGGTGATCTGGTGCATGGGAGGGGCCACGATTCTCTGCATCTTTTGCCGCCTCTACCTTGGGGGACTGGTGGTCTCCAACCAGCTCAGGTTTTGACGCTGGGCTCGCCACAGGTACCATGGGTTTTTTTGTAAATATAGTGTTGATCGCCTTAAGGTAGCCTTTGCATTCCTTGAAGCTTTCAACCTCACCCTTTCGCACGTCAACTGTGACGGCTGTTTTATAGTCAGCAATGTTGATGTTCTTTAACAGATTGACAAGGAGCCGGGACGGCCCGATCTCGATAAAGTGGGTCTTGCCCGCAGCATAAACACCTTCCACTGAAGCTATGAATTCCACCGGGCTTGTGATCTGGCGGGCCAGAAGGTCCTTTACAGCCCGGCGGTTTTCAGGGTAGGGCCTGGCCGTAACGTTTGAGATCACCCTGTCAAATCGGGTGTCGTTAAAGACCAGGGTTTCGAGGTATTCCCTGAGTTCGCCTGCTGCTTCGTCAAACAGCGGCGTGTGAAAGGCCCCTGAAAGATTGAGCCGCTTATGGACCACACCCTTCTCCTTGAGAAAGGTGCAGAAGCTGTCAATGGCATCGGCAGCTCCAGACACGGCCGTCTGAACCTCGCTGTTCTTGTTGGTTATAAAGATTTCATCAACAAACGATTCCCGGATAAGGGCTGCGGTATCCCGCTCGTTTTTAAAGACCACCATGATTTTACCCGGGTTTTTAAGGCTCGCCTTTGCCATGAGGTCGCTTCTTTTGATGATGAGGCCCATGGCATCTTCAAAGTTGAGCATGCCGCTGCAGAAGAGGGCCGTGTATTCTCCCACGCTGTGGCCTATAAAATAATCCGGGCTGAATCCCCGGGCCGCAAGGTGGTGGAAAAGAGCCGCTGATGAGAGAAATACGGCGGGCTGGGTGTTTTCTGTAAGGTTGAGGCGCTGTTCTTTTCCAAACATCATCTCAAGCAGGGAATAGCCCCGGCGGCTGATAAAGATCTCTTCCCCCTGGTCCATGATTCTTCGGATGTCCGGTTCCTTTTCATAGAGCGCCTTCATCATGCCAGGCCCCTGGGAACCCTGGCCGGAAACAAGAGCCACGATTCGCTGCTTCTTCCCCCGGGTGTCTGCCGAGTAGGATATGGCTCCACGGGGGGCAAGGGTCTCAACCTTCTTTATGGAGGCAGCAGCCGCTGAGTCCTGTGCTGACTTATCAGCCTTTACAAGAAAGGAGGGCAGGGTTGTGATGATGGTGTGGCAGTGGTTGCCGCCGATTCCGTTTACGTTTGAGGCAAGCCTGACCGGTCTGTCATTCTCGATGGTCGTCATCTGATTGCAGTGTTTGAGTACCTTGCTCGTTGCCATGGTCGAGTAGTCCGCCGAAAAGTTGAAATCCGGCAGCACCACCCTTTTACGGTTCATCAGGGCAAGCTTTGCAAGGGCGACCGCTGGGTTTGCCGCCTTGAAATAGCCAAACTGGGGTTTTACATTGCCGCAGAAAACAGGGGAGGTGAAGCATTTTTCAGCCACTTGACGTTCGATCATGTCCCCCAGGACGTTGGAAAATGCAAAAAGATCCAGGTGGTTGATTTCCTGTTTGCGGATGTTGGTCGTTTGATAGCAGTCGTCGATGGTCCGCACAAAGGTGGCCTCGGACGGCGCCAGCAAATGGTCGGGCACGCTGGATCGAACCGTTATCCCGTTTAGCTCCGCCAGGATGGTCATATTGTTTTCCCTGGCCTTCTTGTAGGTGGTGAGGACGTGGATAGCGGCCCCTTCGCCCATCACGTAACCCTTGGCCCTTGAGTCAAAGAAGTTGCACTCGTCGTCGGACAGGAGCCCCAGGCGCTTAAAGGCAATGAGAACGCCTGGATAGAGGTTTGCGTCGACACCGCCCACCAGCACATAGTCAAGCTCCTTTGCCGCTATCTTCATGGCTCCGTTCTTGATTGCAATCACGGACGAGGCGCAGGAAGCGTCGATGACGTAGTTGGCCCCGTTGAGCCCGAAGTGGTTGGCGATCCTGCCTGCAATGATGTTTGACAGAAGACCGGGGGTTGTATCTTCGTTGTTTGCCGGGATTGCCTCCCTGATGGCGGCAAGGAGCTGGTCGGCAACTTCCCCTGCCTTTTCTCTTTCGATTCCCTGGCTTTTCTGAATGATTTCCGCCACAAGAAGTTTTCTTACCCTGAGAATGTTCTTGTTTTGGCGCTCGCCAGGAATGGTCCCGAGGATCACACCCGTGCGGTTTCCCTTAACAAGAAGGGGGGTGAGGTTTGAGCTTGAGATGGCCTCGTCTGCGGCGTCCAGACCAAAAAGCTGGCCCCTTTCAAGAGACCGAACGGTTTTGGGCGGGGTTCGGTATTTTGCGTTGTTGAACTTGAAATCGGTTATTATCCCTGCTTTTACCCTTGGAAGGTGATAGATGGATTTCTTGTCAAAACTTGCATAGGCGTCGTTGAAAAAACGATCGTCGGGAATTTCGGACAGCTGTTTTTCACCGCTTTCAAGATGTCCCCAGAATTCGTCGCAGTTGGCGGCTCCGGGGAGGCATACCCCAACGCCAGCCATGACGATCCTGTCTTCGTTAAAGTCATAGGCGGTGTCGGTGAAGATGCTCCTTTTTACAGGCTGGTAGTCGGGCCTGAACTCTTCAATCACAAGGTGGTAGTTGATGCCGCCGAATCCATAGGCGCTCACTGCGGCCTTTCTGGTCTGGTTATCCCGGGTGGTCCAGGGCTTTTGTTCGGCAAGGATGTAGAGCCCTGTGCCTGTGAGGTCGTGGTTCTTTGAGAGGCTTTTAAATTGCCCGTTTGGCGGCAGGATGCCATTCTTGACCGCAAGGATTGCCTTTGCAAGGCCAGCGGCCCCGGCGGCCCCTAGAAGGTGGCCGATCTGGGATTTGAGGGAACTTATACCCGTTTCGCTCCCCTTATAAAAGCGCTTCAGGGTCTCAAGTTCCGCCTGATCCCCCATGATGGTGCTGGTGCCGTGGGCTTCGATAAAGTCGATGTCCGATGGTTTTACCGGTGAGCGCATCTGTTCAAAGCAACGTTCAAGGGCGAGGATCTGGCCGTCCACATTCGGGGCGGCTATGGCCTTGCCCCTGCCGTCGGAACTTGATCCCACACCCTTGATAACACCGAGGATATTATCCCTGTCCCTCAGGGCGTCCTTCATTCGTTTGAGAATAAAAACCGTCGCACCTTCTCCAAGGACAAATCCATCTGCCCTTTCGTCAAAGGGATAGGAGCCCCTGGCGGAAAGTGCGCCCATTTTGCAGAAGCCTATGAAGGATTCCGGGGCAAGGTGGGTGTTGACGCCCCCTACGATCACCTGGTCCACATCGCCTGCCAGAAGCTCTGTTGCTGCGGCATCGATGGCGGTAAACGACGAGGCACAGGCCGCATCAACCACATAGTTGGTGCCCCTTACTCCCAGGTGCTTTGCCACCCTTGACGCCTCAATGTTGAGCAGCATTCCGTGGACAGGATCATAGCCCGGGTTGTTTGCCTCAAGCTCTGCTTGGAGGTGATCTTTTATCGCTTGTTTTTCTTCGTGGGTGAGTGCGGCATAGGCTGGGATTCTCTCTAACATCCCCAGGATCTGGGGAAAGTGGTATTTCAGCTGAAGGTCGTTGCCAAGCTCGTTGCCAAGGCAGGTGGCAATGATCACGGCGGTTCGGTCCGGATCGTCGCACTTAAAAACATCGTCCTGACCAAGGTAGCCCGCCGTTTCAACGGCCTGGTAGGTGGCGGAAAGGAGCATCTGCTGGCTCCTCGATATTTTTGCGGCCTTTTCCGGGGTGTACCCGAACCGTTCATGGTCAAAGGAGAAATTTTCCACCTGGCCCGCAATAATGGTGTAGCTTTTGTCTTCGGCCCCCTTGTCAGGGTCATAGTAAAGGTCCCGGCGTAAGCGTTTTTCTGGCATTTCAGCGATGCTGTAGCGCCGTTCAAGGATGGAGGCCCAGAGTTCTTCTGGTGAGTTGGCTCCCGGAAGAACACACCCCATGCCCACCACGGCAATTTCGTCGTTGATGCTGTTCTTATCCGAGGAAAAGATTTCAAGGGCCCCGAGATTCTGGAACAGTTGCTTTTTCTGTTCAAAAAGGGTTGCGTGGATATCGGCAATTGAGACTGGGGCCTTGAAATAGGCAAGGCTGTCTCCCACAAGGAAGTTGCCCCGATTCCGGTGTTCGTCACCTTCAAAATAGGTGTAGTTGTTTTTTCCGGGGTTCTTGAAGTCGGGGAGGAAACCCTTGGCACCGATGAGCAGGGATCCTATGTTCTTCTGTTCAAAGGAACGCTTTCTCTTTTCAAGGGGGGCATGGTCTTTGATCATCTTTTTTTCCGTCTGGATCATCATCCTGGCAAAATCGTTGGGTGCGGTTCTTGATGCAAGCCCAACGCTCTCCCCGATCACCATGGTTTCACTCGCCCTTGAGATTATTTCCTGGTACTGCTTTTTCATGCTGCCGGTCTCAACGATTTCCCTGGAAAAAAGATAGGCACTTCCCACCTGGATACCAATCTTTACACCCCTTGCGGCAAGGACCGATGTAAGGCCGGATATGAACCAGGAGCCGAACTTCGTTGAAATTCCCCCGGCAAAGATGAGGGTCAGTTTATCAAGGTCAAAATTTGACTTGCCATTGGTTTTTTGTTCGTCGATAATCTTTGATATCCCCGCCTCCCAGAGCACAAGACTTGACAGGGACCCCACATGGCCTCCTGCTTCCCTTCCCTCAAATATGAAACCTGTGCATCCATTTTTTGCGGCATTATCAAGCATGGAGATGGACGGGGTGTGAAGGTAGACCCTTGTTCCTTCCTTTTCAAGGGCCTGGGCCTGGGCCGCCACTCCACCTGCAAAAAGTGCAAAGGGAACCCTGTATTTTTTGACTGTTTCCATGTGGGTTTCAATGGCGGGATTAAAGGCATGGATGCCCACGAGTCCTGCGCCAAAGCGTTTCACCTGTTCATGGGCGTTATTCAGCATGGTGTCGGCAAGGGTCGAAGGGAGGCTTCCCACGGCAAAGAATGGGAGGGCTCCTGCCTCTAACACCTGGTTTGCAAAATCTGTGTTGTCGCTGATGTTGGCCATGGGACCCTGTATCAGGGGAAGTCGGGTTCCGTGTTCCTTTGCAAGGGCTGTTTCCGGTTGAACAGGATCAAATTTGTCCACAAACTCAAGGTTGCAGCCAAGGGTTGTGAAAAAATTTGAGATGATGGTTTCAAGGTCCCTGGCATTCCGGGAAAAATTTTTTGCAAAAAATGCGTCCTGGCCAAGGAAGAAGAGGCTTTGAACCCCAGTAGCAGAATCATCGTCAAGGGCCGTGAGTTGTTCGCCTATCTCCCTGTAGAGGATTTTTTGAGCTTCGGCTTCGTCTGCAATCACAATGGCCCTTTCCCTGAGATCCTTTGCTATTTTGGTTCCAAGCTTTGCAAAGACCCTGTACCTTGTGTGGTTGTTAAGGATGATCTCCATGGAATCACCCTCGTCAACCGTGGAGAGAAGTTTCTTGAAGTTATCTGAAAGGGGGCTTTCATCGCTCAGCCACACCTGGCTGTCAAGCACCACAGCGCTTGCTCCTGCGGCAAACATGCCTGCGCCTGTGTATTGACCGACTCCGCCGTGGATGATGACGGGTCTACTTTGGTTCTTCAAATACCATTGCATCAGAATAAAGGCGGAAAAGCTTGACACCCTTCCCCCTGTTTCGTTGCCCCTTAAAACAAGGGCGTGGGGATCGACGGTTTCAATGGCCTCGTTCATTTCGATTTCACGTACTTCGAGGATGATCTTTGTCTCAAAAAAACCTTCAAGGCTCTGCTTTAAACCTTCGGGGTCTCCATTGGCGGCAAGGGGAACCACAATACAGTTGAGACGGGTGAGATCAAGAATCTTGATCCGGTCCACAAGCGCTTGGCTCGGCTGGACAAGCCTCAGGCCAAACAGGATGTTGGCCCTTACAAGGCTCGATATGTTTTCAAGGATTTCATTGTCCGAAAGAAATTCTGTGTCAAACACTGGCAGGGCACCTGCCTTGTAGGCCTTGATAAAGAAATTCAAGGAAAATACCTTTGCAGGGTTGTAAATCATAAGTGGTAGTCTTGAGTTAAAAAGCCTTGTTATCATAGTATAAATCTCTCCTCAAGAAACTTGAAACAAAAGACAATAAACAAAGTTCAGTCCTAATTCAAGTTTCATGCTTGGTTGTGTCCGCAGGACATGTGGGTTTTACAAGAAATTTGAAACAAAAGACAAGAAACAAAGTTCAGTCCTAATTGAAGTTTCATCGTTCGTTGTGTTTGCAGGTACAATGCGAATACATTTATTGTGCCAGGTTGGATTAAAAGTTTTATGTGGCTGGTATTAAAGGAATATTTAACGATTGTCCTGATTTAATGATTGTGTTATCTGTATCGTTCATGTACATTAATTGAACATGGGTTGTACGTTTAATGATCGGAGGTGGGATGAAAAAAGAGCGGTTGAGTGTTGAGGAGCGGGCCTTTTTCACGATGGTCTTTCATGCGGCTTTTGCCAATCCCTTCAGCGACCTTAGGGAAAGGCTTGATATGAAAATTGCGAGTAATTTCCCAGGGGTTGAAGGGGGTGCAGCAGATGGCCGTTATATCCGGGAGATCACAAGGCGGATAAAAGAACTTGATAGGGATGGCAGGGGGCACCTTGATCAGTTCAAGGGGCGGGACCAGGCCATCCTCAAGACGGTTTTTTTGTTTGATGTTTTTTACAGGTACAGGGAGAGATTTGACCGCCTCATCGAAGAGCAGATAGATTCTGGGGATGAATCTGTGAGGGTGGCCTTTGCAGACCAGGCCATGGAGATGATCAGAAAAAGAGGTGTACCCGAAGATCAGATCTGCCACTATTTTGCCCTGTCCTACCAGCTTAGAAGAGCTTTTTTCTTTATCTCCCATTCCCTTGTGGGCAACAGCCGATGCATGAAAACCCTCCGCCGCAATCTCTGGAACAATGTGTTTACCCATGACATAGATCTTTACGACCGATATCTGTGGAACCGCATGGAGGATTTTTCCACCCTCATCCTCGGTGAAACAGGAACCGGCAAGGGAACCGCTGCAATGGCCCTGGGAAGGAGCGGATATATTCCTTTTGATCCTGTTAAAAAACGTTTTACAGTCAGCTTTACCCGGGCCTTTTCATCGTTGAATCTGTCCCAGTATCCTGAGACTCTGCTGGAATCAGAGCTTTTTGGCCACAGGAAAGGGGCCTTTACCGGGGCTGTGGACGATTATCAGGGGGTGTTTGACCGTTGCAGTCCCCATGGCTCTATTCTTCTGGATGAAATCGGTGAAGTGCCCGATCATGTTCAGATAAAGCTCCTCCAGGTGCTCCAGGAACGTTCGTTCACACCGGTTGGAAGCCATAAAAGGTCAAGATTCCAGGGACGGGTGATCGGTGCTACAAACCGTTCGGTTGCCGCCATACACAGAGGTGAGGTATTCCGGGAGGATTTCTACTACAGGCTCTGCTCGGACATCATTGAGGTCCCGCCTCTTCGAGAGAGAATCAACCAGGATCCCACAGAGCTTTTTGACCTTCTCTGTTTTACTGTCAGGAGAATAACGGGGACAGATCCTGAAACCCTCGCCAACCGGGTAGCCCGGGTGATTCATCGGGAGCTTGGTCAGGATTATGCCTGGCCTGGGAATGTTAGAGAACTTGAACAGTGCGTGAGGAGGGTGGTGCTCAAAAGAAGGTATGATGGAAGAAAAGAGTCGGGTGAAAAAGGAATGGATTCAAGATTTGTCAGGCAGGTTGAAACCGGGGACCTTTCCGTTGCAGATCTTGTTGCAGGCTATTGCACATCGCTTTACCGTCGTCTTGGCACCTATGAAAAAGTGGCAAAAAAGACCGGTCTTGACAGGAGGACCGTAAAAAAATATATTGACGCCCACAGATGATAATATTGGCCTTTTCAGTTCTGTATAACCCACATGTCCTGCGGACACAACGAACAATGAAACACGATAGCTGTTAGCGGTTAGCTAATCGCTAAAAGCTGTTTCTTATAAAAATTAGGAGTGGTAACAATGGTTGATTTTCTACCTGGTTTCATCAAGGGCAGTCTTTCGTTTTTGCTCTATGTCATCAATTCGATAGTGCTCTGTTCGGTCCTTCTTGTGGTGGCCCTTGTCAAGCTTCTTGTTCCCATTCCATGGTTTACCCGGCGCTGCAGTCAGCTTTTGATTGGTATCAGCAGGTTATGGATCACCATCAATACCTTGAATTCAAAGTTTTTTAACCGCATAAAGTGGGATGTGCGGGGGGCTGACGATCTTGACCCCAACGGCTGGTATCTGGTTGTGTCAAATCATCAATCCTGGGTGGATATCCTGGTGCTTCAAACGGTGTTCAACAGAAAGATTCCTTTTTTGAAATTTTTTCTTAAAAAAGAACTCATCTGGGTGCCGTTTCTGGGACTTGCCTGGTGGGCCCTTGATTTTCCCTTTATGCAGAGATACTCGAAAAAATTCCTCGAGAAAAATCCCCATTTAAGGGGAAACGACCTTGAACGAACCCGCAGGGCCTGTGAGAAGTTCAAGACCACCCCAGTCTCAATAATGAATTTCGTTGAGGGAACGAGATTTTCCAAAAACAAGCACAAAGCCCAGGGATCTGAATTTAAAACGCTTTTAAAACCAAGGGCGGGTGGGGTTGCCTTTGTACTCGGAGCCATGGGTGATTATATAAACAAGGTTGTAAATGTAACAATTGTTTACCCTGGGGGAGCCGACACCTTCTGGGGGTTTATCTCGGGAAGGGTGAGGCATATTATTCTGGATGTGGAGGTGCTTCCCGTGACTGACGAGATCATCGGAGATTATTTTAACGACGTTGAGTTTCGAGAGGGTTTCTGCCTATGGGTCAACCGGCTTTGGGAGGCAAAGGATCGCAAGATTCAAGCTATATCTGATAGTCGATAACCTTGGTTTAGCGTGCCGGTTTATGACGTACTCTCGAAGCTTTTGTTTACATCGTTGGTTTATTCCTCCAGTGATTCCATGCTCTGGTCATGCCGGTTAGAAAAATAAAGATAGAATTCCCGGTATGATAAGGTGGGATTCTATGATAATTTCAAGCTGTGTTCCAGGAATAAAAATTCCTTTTTTGCTCTGGTGTATGGCATAACCGAGGGATAGGGGAACAAGCATGAGTAGAAATCCCAATGGCCTTATCAGACCCACGAGCGATGGTATTAGTATAGCTATGAACGTAACGGCAAGAACCCAGTTGATGAGGGAGAAGGCCTTTTTTTCACCAATAAGAATGGGAAGGCTCTCTTTGCCGGTGATTCTGTCCCCCTGCATTTCAAGAACATCAAAAAAGACGGTCCTTGCGAGCACAATCCCCATGGAAAATACAAGCGCCGGCACTATCTGAATTCCTGTGGGGGTCGAGACCGCCGGCAGGATGCAGGTCACCGTTCCCCATGCCGCCGTGATAAGCAAAGTCTTGGATCCTGGAATATCCTTGATTCGTTTGAGCCCTCCTGACAGTACGGGCAGAATTCTCCAGTTGTAGGTGAGTCCGAGAATGCTCATTATCGAGAGAATAAAAAAAGATAAAAAGCCTGTGAAAAAAGCCATCATGAGACCTGCCCCTCCGCTTGCCAGGGCAAGTGCAATGAGCCATGGTCTGTTTGCCATGTAAAACTCTGCCCTGTCCGGGTTGTTGTACCGGTCTGATTCTATAGTGAATAAATTGTTGATCACCTGCATGGAAAGGATGTAGAGCATGGCTGTTGTCCCATGGCTGAGGCTGTGGGCGAGCCCCTGGAGGGTTGCACAGGCATAGGTGAGGCTCCCTGCTCCAAAGGCGAGCAGCAGATTAGTCTTGAGCAGAACCAGTATAGGGGGCCGTAGTTTTGCCAGAAGAACGTTTCTGGGGGTGCCAAGCCTGTTTTCAATGGTTTTGCATGTCTGATTGATGATCCAGCTGGGTGTGGAGGCTCCGGCGGTAATGGCGATATGGGTTGCCCTTGAAAGTTGTTCAAGATCGAGCTCTTTCACATCTTCGATGTGAAAGGCTGGTTTTCCTGTATCCCTTGCCACCTGGGCAAGGCGTCGGGTGTTACCGCTTTCCCGTCCGCCAACTACAACCACTGCGTCGCTTGTCCGGGCAAGTTCCCTTGTCTCGGTCTGACGTTTTTCAGTGGAATCGCAGATGGTGTCAAACACCTTATACTGGGGATGGTTGTTTTTTGCCCAGGTCTTGACCTGTTCGAACAGATGGGTGTCCTGGGTGGTCTGGGCAACGATAATAGCCCTGGCAAAGGGCGGCAGTTTCTCCAGCTCTTCCATGGTGGATACTGCGACACAGCTTTCACCTGCGTAGCCCAGGAGACCCTTTACTTCCGGGTGGTCCTGATCTCCGATAATTATCGAGGCATATCCCTTGTCCGCATGTTTTTTGATGATTGTCTGAACCCTGATTACCCTTGGGCAGGTGGCATCGATCACCTTAAACCCAGCCTGTTCCAGCCGTTGTTTGTCCTGGGGCGGAATTCCGTGGGCACGGATAAGAACGGTTCCCTCGCCCTTTTCCGGAATCTCTTCCATGACCGGGATCCCTTTCTTTTCGAGCATCTCAAGGACCTGGGGGTTGTGGATCAGCGGGCCATAGGTGCAGATTTTCTCTTTGTTTGCGTTGGATGCATCAAGCACCAGATCCACGGCCCGGCGGACGCCCATGCAGAAACCAGCGGTCCTGGCAATGGTTATCTTCATGAAATACGTTTAAAGAGATCCACAAGACGCTGGAACTCTTCCCTGGTTTTAAAACCTATCTCAAATCTGCCCCCGTCTCCCTTTTGCTTTATCTTGACTGTGGCGTTTATTTTGCTGGAAAGGGTTGAACAGAGCGGTTCAAGTTCTTCGCCCCCGGGTAGGACTGGGGGCGGTGTGTGGGGCTTGTCTGCCTCTGCCTTGATCCTCTGGATGAGCTGTTCGGTTGCCCGGACAGAGAGCTCTTTTTCAACGACCTTAAGCCAGGCTTTGATCTGGTTGTCTTCAGATCCGGCTCCCAGTATGGCCCTGGCATGTCCGGTTGTAATTTCCCGCCGGGCAAGACTCTGGTGGATGGCTCCGGGCAATCCCCTCAGCCGTAAAAGATTTGCAATGGTGGAGCGGTTCTTCCCTATTCTTCGGGCAACTTTTTCCTGGGTGTAATTGAATTCAGAGATCAGCCGGTGGTAGGCCTCAGCCTCTTCCAGGGGGTTTAATTCCTGGCGCTGGATGTTTTCGATGATCGAGACCTCAAGCATCTGTTCGTCTGTAAGATCCCTTACAAGGGCTGGAACATGGGTTAAGTTGGCCATTTGAGCGGCCCTTAACCTTCGTTCACCTGCAATGAGCTCGTAGGAATCATTGTTTTTTCTTAGAAGCAGGGGCTGGAGGATTCCCTGTTCAACAATCGAATTTTTAAGCTTTTCAAGCTCTTCTTCGTCAAAGGAGATTCTGGGCTGAAACCGGTTGGGAACGATATCCTCGGTCTTGCACATGAAAAAATTACCCGTATTTTCATCCATGGCCTCAAGGTCTGGAATCAAGGCGGAAATTCCTCTGCCAAGTCCTGAAAGCTTTTTTTTCTTGCTCATCGTTTTAATCCCCGTTTACCGTTCAAGAAGTTCTTTTGCAAGGTCAAGGTAGCTTTTGGCTCCTGGTGATGAGGGGTCGTAGGCAATTACAGGCATGCCGAAACTAGGGGCTTCACCTAATTTTACGTTGCGGGGAATCCTTGTCTTGAAAATCATCTCCTTGAAGTGAGTCTCTGCATCTTCGACAACCTGACGGGCAAGGTTGGTTCTTCGGTCAAACATGGTTAACAGTATCCCCTTTATTTTGAGACTCTGGTTAAGCGAGAGCTTCACCCGTTTGATGGTGGCAAGGAGCTGGCCAAGACCTTCAAGGGCGAAAAATTCACTTTGAAGGGGGATCAGAACTGAATCTGCTGCAGTCAAGGCATTGAGTGTCAAGAGACTCAGGGATGGAGGACAGTCAAGAAGCAGGAAATCATAGTTCTGTCTTATCCCGGATAGGAGTCGCTTCAATACCTCTTCCCTGCCCCTGGACGCCATCATCTCCACCTCAAACCCTATTAGATCGGTATTGGCCGGGAGAATATCCATGTTTTCCGTGTTGGTGGGTATAATGATTTCCAGGGCTGTTTTTGCCTGGATAAGCCCGTGGTACAGGGAAAAGGCAAGCTTTGGCTTGTCTATGCCCATGGCAGTTGTGGCATTGGCCTGGGGGTCGCAGTCCACAAGCAGGGTTTTTTTCCCTGAGACGGCAAGGGCGGCGGCCAGATTCACGGCCGTGGTGGTTTTGCCCACTCCTCCCTTTTGATTTGATATGCAGATGGTTTGTGTCATGATTGAGAACTGATATCATACTTCCATGATCAGGGCAAATGCAAAAGATTGTAATTGTTGCACAAGGCTTGAATTATTAGCTTTTATCGGGTATTCTTTGGGTATGAAATCACTTGTTCACATCACGGCAGGAATTTTTTTTATAGTCGTTCAGGTGTTGTGTGTCTCCATTCCCCCCGGGTTTGCCCTTACCATAGGCGAGGAGAGAAAAATGGCCGGGGAATTCATGGAAATGGTCGAACAGCAGATGCCCCTGATCCATGACCCCATGGCTTTGGGCTTTGTCTCCATGATCGGCAAAAGAATCGT
Source organism: Desulfobacterium sp. (assembly GCA_034007745.1). Taxonomy (GTDB): domain Bacteria; phylum Desulfobacterota; class Desulfobacteria; order Desulfobacterales; family Desulfobacteraceae; genus Desulforapulum. The sequence goes on along the minus strand of JAVEQI010000001.1, from coordinate 36,804 downwards.
TGCCCAGCTGCCTCCCCAGCCCTTTGAGTATACCTTTCATATAGTGGACAGCGATCAGTTCAACGCCTTTGCAGCTCCAGGGGCCAACATTTTTGTCAACCGGGGGCTGATAACTTCCCTTGACAATGCAGATGAGCTTGCAGGAATTATTGGTCATGAGTGCGCCCATGCCTCCTGCCGCCATATTTCCCAGATGATTGCCCGGTCAAAGCTTGTGAATATCGGTACCCTTGCAGGCGTGCTGGCTGGGGTGCTGGTTGGAGCTTCAGGAGGTGGAGATGTCTCGCCGGGACTGGTCCTGGGGTCATTGGCAGCGGGTCAGACATCAATGCTTGCATATAGTCGGGAAAATGAAACCGAGGCAGATCAAAAGGGAGTTCAATATATCAGGGATGCCTCTTTTTCGCCCAGGGGACTTCTGACCGGGCTTGAAAAAATCAGAGCCAACGACTGGTACGGCAGTGAAGGTATCCCGGCTTATTTAAAGACCCACCCGGGTTCCAAGGAGCGGATTCTTTATCTTGAAGCCTGGCTCCAGGATCACACAAATGAAAGTACAATCGATAACGGCATTGATCCGTTTGATTTCCAGATGGTCAAATATCGTCTGGCAGGTCTTTATGGCAGGCTGGACAGTACAGAGGCCATGCTGTCAAAAATGGTGATCACTGACCCGGATAATGCCGCCCTTCACTATGGTCTTGCCCTGGTGCTTGCAAGGAAATCCATGATGGATAAGGCTCTGGCTCACCTTAAAAAAGCCCTTGTCCTGAGGGTGTTTGACCCTTACATACTCATGGAAATGGGCAGGGTCTATTTTCTAAAGGGGGAACCTGAAAAGGCCCTGGATTTTTTTCAGGGCCTCGAAACCGTAGCTGATTTAAGGATACCCCTTCTTTTTTATCGGGGAAGCGCGAGGCTTTCCCTCGGTATGCTGGACATGGCAAAGGATGATTTTTCCATCGTTGTGGAGGAGAATTCAAAGCTTTTTCCAAGGGGGTTCTACAATCTGGCAAGTATTTTCGGCCAGCAACGCCAAACCGGGTTTTCCCACTACTATCTGGGGCTCTACTACCATGCCATCAAAGAGGGCAAAAACGCCCTGTTCCACTTTGAAAAAAGCCTTGCCGTCCTGGATGATCCAGTAAAGATCGAGCGGGCGAAAACTCTTGTTGCTGAGTTGAAAAAGAAGAAGAGATGAAGCTTTTAGCTGTTAGCGGTTAGCTATTAGCTAAAAACCTAATAACTAATAGCTAACTTACGCCTTGTCAAACCGCGAAAACTGCATGGTAAAGGTTCCCCGACCCTGGGTGGCCGATCGAAGGGAGGTTGAGTAACCAAACATTTTTGCCAGGGGAACGGTTGCACTGATGGTCTGGAGATCTCCCCTGGGGGTAACGATGGATTCGATCTTGCCGCCCCTGGCATTTAAGTCTGCAATGGCGTCTCCCATGCTCTTGTCGTTGACAAACACATCCACATCCATTATTGGCTCAAGGAGGACCATTTCAGCCTTTTCCAGGGCGCTGCGTACGGCCATGGAGGCACATACTGAAAATCCAAGGTCTGAGCTTTGGGATTCATTGAACGATCCATCCATGACAACTATTTCGATGTCAACAATGGGATAACCCCTTAAAAAACCGCTCTCAAGGGCGTCTTTAATCCCCTTTTCAACGGCAGGGATGTATTGTGCTGGAATTTTATCTTCTTCTGCCACGGATCGGAAGATAATGCCCTTTCCGCGATCAAGAGGGCTCAGCCTGATGGAAAGCTCGGCAAAGTGGATTTTTCCTGAAATCTCACGATCAAATATTGCGTGACCAGTACTCTCAGACTCCAGGGTCTCCCTGTAAACAACCTGGGGTTTTCCCACGTTCACCTCGGTTTTAAACTCCTTGAGCATCCTGCTGATGATTATTTCAAGGTGGAGTTCACCCATGCCGGAAAGGATGGTCTGCCCCGTGTCATTATCCGTGGTAACTGTGAGAGTCGGATCTTCAACGGTGAATTTTTTAAGTACCTCTTCTAACTTTTCCTGGTCTGCGTGGGTCTTTGGCTCAATGGCAATGGAGATAACAGGCTTTAAAAAGTCCATTTTTTCCAGGAGTATCGGTGTTTTTTCCGAGCAGAGGGTTTCGCCGGTGGAAGAATCCTTAAGGCCCACTATCCCTACGATTTCCCCTGCAGAGGCCGAGTCTATACGTTCCCGCTTGTTGGCGTGCATCTTCAGTATTCTTGAAAGTTTTTCCTTTTTTTTCAAAAGAGGGTTGTACACCTCGGTTCCAGACACAAGGGTTCCACTGTAGATTCTTGCAAACGACAGCTTTCTGCCTTCAATCATGGAAACTTTGAAGATAAGTGCTGCAAGGGGAGCTGACTTTTGTGGAGGATATTCTACAACCTCATTGGTGTCAGGGTGTATTCCCAGCATGGGGGGGATGTCAACGGGGCTTGGCAGAAACGCTTCAATGGCGTTGAGTAACGGCTGTACTCCTTTGTTCTTGAGGGCCGTACCGCAGAGCACGGGAACCACCTTTCTTTTAATGGTGGACCGCCTGATAGCGGCCATGAGTATCTCAAGGGGGATGGGCTCTTCTGCGAGATAGAGATCCATGACTTCCTCATCCACCTCTGCCACGGTTTCAACGAGTTTTTCCCGGAAGCTTTCCGCCTCGTCTTTCAGGGAGTCTCTTATCTCTCCCATGGTATATTCTGTGCCTTGGGTGTCGTCATTCCAGATGATCTCCTGTCTGGTCATAAGGTCGATTACACCGGTGAAGCTCTCCTCTTTTCCCACGGGAATCTGGAGCACCAGGGGCGTTGCCTTGAGTTTGTTTTCAATGGCTGCAACCACTTTGAAAAAATCGGCTCCGATTCTGTCCATTTTATTGATAAAGGCAAGTCTTGGTACATTGTAGCGATCTGCCTGGCGCCATACTGTCTCAGACTGGGGTTCGACGCCTCCAACGGCACAGAACACCCCAACTGCACCGTCAAGCACCCGCAGGGCCCTTTCCACCTCGATGGTGAAATCCACGTGACCAGGCGTGTCAATGATTTGAATCTGGGAGTTGTTCCAGAAACAGGTCGTGACAGCTGAGGAGATGGTTATGCCCCGGTTCTGCTCATCCTCCATCCAGTCCATGATGGCCTCCCCGTCATGGACCTCGCCTATCTTATGGGATATCCCCGTATAGTAGAGTATTCGTTCGGTCACGGTTGTCTTGCCCGCATCAATGTGGGCCATGATACCTATATTTCGTATCTGCTTGATGGTGATCTTTTTTGATGGACTCTGGTTGCTCATATTTAGTTGTCTTTTTGCCTTGATGATCGCTGCATGAAAAATCTAATATTTAAACAGTATCTGATATCGTATTGGTGGGTATGTGTCAAGAGGATAATCGGTACATAGTTGGTAGTAGATAGTGGGTGATGCTCAATGATCAACGTGGGCATTAAGCACGTAAAGACTACCACTATGGATCTTCGATGATTTTAAATAACACCATATGGTGGTCTGGTTTTGACTGGCCGAGGTATAGGTTACGTTATCATCAACTCCGAAATTGAACGGATTGACCTGCGCTGGTGTAAGGCAGTATGATATTTCACACTACTATCCACTACTTACTGTCCACTCCCCACTTGACAGGGTGCGATTCTTTAACTAAACTATGACTGAGCGCTCAATCGATATTTTATCTTAAATGCGGAGGAAAATATGAACGAGATGAACAATCTGCTTGAACAGGCCGATCATGATATGCTCTTGAAGATGGTCAAGGATTCTTTCAGGAGAACCCTTGTTCACTATGGTCAGTGGTTCTCCGAGGTTCACCACCAGCTTGGAGGTGAAAGGGCAATGGAGGTTGAAGACGCTGTTTGGGAGAAGAGCTTTAACAATCAGCTGACACGCCTTGGCAAGACCCTGGGCTTTGAGATCATAGACGGTGTTCCTGCGGCGCTTCATGCTATGTCCAGGGCCGATTTGTTGGATCTTCTGGGGAAAATGGGTGTAAACTGGCTTGCCAACGACGGTATCTGGTTCCAGGCCGTTGAAAATCCTTTTGGTATGAACGATGCCAAGCGGTGCAATGATAGTTGCTGGGGCCGTTTCTCACCGTTTGAGGCAAAACGGATAAAGCGACTTCTTGATCTTCCTGATAACGGCGGCATCCCGGCCCTTAAAAAGGCCCTGGCATTCAGGATGTACGCCACCATCAATCGCCAGAGCGTGGAAGATATCGATGAAAATACCATCATCTTTCGCATGAACGACTGCAGGGTGCAGGCAGCAAGAAAGAGAAGAGGCCTTGCCGATTATCCCTGCAAGTCCGGAGGCATGGTTGAGTATCCCTACTTTGCAGAGACTATTGATTCAAGGATTAAAACAGAATGCATAGGGTGTCCCCCCGATGATCACCCCGAGGAATGGTACTGCGCATGGAAGTTCACCCTGGTTGCCCCTTGAACATGACAATTCCCAGCAATAAATTGCTTCTTGGAGTGACAGGCGGCATAGGTTCTGGAAAGAGCACCGTTGCCAAGATGCTCGAAGAAAAGGGTGCACCCATTGTGGATTTTGATGTTCTGGCAAGAGAGGTGGTCGAACCGGGTACAAAGAGTTTTGCTGATATTGTTGAATTTTTTGGCACCCAGGTTGTGTCAGATGAGGGCAGCCTTGATCGGAAACGATTATCTAAAATTGTGTTTGGTGACAGGGAAAAGCTTAAAAAGCTCGAAAGTTTTACCCACCCTCCGATTTATGAGGCTTTTTTAGCCCGGGTCAAAGCCCTGTCAAAAGAGAGTATATCCCGTGTAATCCAGGTGGTGATCCCCCTGCTGGTGGAGGCAAATCTTCAACACCTCTTTGATCGTATCCTGGTGGTGTATGTACCCCGGGTCACACAACTCAAGCGCCTTGTCGAGCGGGACAGGATCACAGACGAGGAGGCGGCCTTGATTTTGGAATCCCAGCTACCCATTGACGAAAAACTTAAATTTGCAGATTTTGTAATTGACAATTCTTCAACCCCTGACAAGACTCGGGAACAGGTTGAAGAGGTCTGGAGGGTCCTGAACAAGGTTAATATTGTAAAATAGCCAATCAATTCTTGACTAAGGACGTTAAGGTCCTGTATTCGATTTAGGGACTTCTAACGTTTGTATTACCAGCAGGCCGGAGTGCAAGATGTCCTGACGGACACAACGAAGCACGAAATACGATGGTACAGGGTGGGCATTTGTCTCATTCCACCCCTTTTGGTTTTGAAAAAAAGAAAAGGTAAATTCACAGCAACTCATATTAATGATATCAAAAAAGGGCAGGTTGTTACCATGGGATTAACAGCGGACAAGATCAAGGATCTTGCTGAACGGGAGAAGAAAATCCTTGGCATGGGGGGCGAAAAGGCCCTGGAAAAACGACGTGAAAAAGGCGTCCTGAATGCCAGGGAGCGCCTGGATCTTCTGTTTGACAAGGGCACATTCCGGGAGGTGGACATGTTTGTCACCCACCGGTGTACCAACTTTGGAATGCAGGACAAGGAAATTGCGGCCGACGGTGTCGTAACAGGCCATGGAAAGGTCGACGGGCGAGTCGTGTTTGCCTATTCCCAAGACTTTACCTCAAGGGCCGGCACCATGGGTGAAATGCAGGCAAAGAAGATCTGCAAGGTCATGGATCTTGCCATGAAGGCAGGAGTCCCCATCGTTGGTATCAACGATTCGGGAGGCGCAAGAATTCAGGAGGGGGTGGATGCCCTGGCGGGTTATGGTGAGATCTTTTTCAGGAACTCGGCGGCTTCCGGGGTGATCCCCCAGATCTCGGCCATCATGGGACCAACTGCAGGCGGTGCAGTCTATTCTCCCGCCATGACCGACTGGATCTTCATGGTCAAAGAGACAAGCTACATGTTCATTACAGGGCCCCAGGTGATCAAATCGGTCACCGGTGAAGAGATTACCTTTGAAGAGCTCGGCGGAGCCATGACTCACAACGAAAAGAGCGGTGTGGCCCAGTTTGCCTGTGAATCCGACCAGGACGCCCTGGAGAGAATCAGGCTGCTGCTCTCCTATCTTCCCGCCAATAACATGGAGGATCCCCCGTTTAAAGAGACCGGCGATGACCCCTATCGTATCACCCCCGAGCTTGATACCCTGATACCGGACAATCCCAACCAGGGCTACGACATTAAGGAGGTGATCACTTCAATTGTGGACAATGGGGAGTATTTCGAGCCCCACGAGTATTTTGCCAAAAACATCGTTATCTGCTTTGCCCGAATCAACGGAAGTGTGATCGGCATCATAGCCAACCAGCCTAACTTCCTGGCAGGGTGCCTTGACATCAATGCATCGGACAAGGCAACCAGATTTATAAGATTTTGTGACGCCTTTAACATCCCCATGCTTACCATTGCAGACGTACCTGGTTATCTGCCCGGCAGCGATCAGGAGTGGAGCGGCATAATCCGTCACGGAGCCAAGCTTCTCTGGTGCTATTCCGAGGCAACAGTTCCCAAATTCCTGCTCATCACAAGGAAAGATTACGGCGGTTCCTATCTTGCCATGTGCTCAAAGCACCTTGGGGCTGACATGGTCTTTGCATGGCCAAGCGCCCAGATAGCCGTAATGGGGGCAGCAGGGGCAGCCAACATTATCCATGCAAAGGAGATCAAGGCGGCCGATGATCCTGTTGCCAGACGGGCCGAAAAGATCGACGAGTACGAGACCCTTTTCTCAAACCCCTATTGTGCGGCGAACCGCGGATTTGTGGATGCAGTGATAAGGCCTGCCGATACAAGGTCCCGCCTTGTGGACGCCCTGGAGGCCCTGGGATCTAAGCGTGAGATGCGGCCGGCTAAAAAACATGGGAATATACCCGTATAGGAAGGATCTAATAGGAAGAACCAATGAATCCAAAAAAAATGGCCGCAGTAACTGCTGCGGTTGTCACATACATAAAGAGCCAGGAAGAGGCGGCCAGGTTTGCAGCTCCCCTGGAGACCTTCATGGACGATGCCTTGAAATCTAAGGATCCAGGGGCTTGTTCGAGTGTCAAAACCTGGGCAATGGCTGGCAGGAGCGATCAGATGCAGGGCCGAACCATGATGCAGATGCGTGTATTCAAACAAACAATTAGGAGAGTCCAATGAGTGAACACGGCAAAATTAATATGTGTGAGTTGAACTGTGAAAAAGAGAGGCCCAAGGCTGAAAACCCCCTGAAGATTATGGATCTCTCCCTGCGGGACGGTCACCAGTCGCTGTTTGCCACAAGGGGAAGGACCGAGGACATGATCCCCGTGGCAGAGCGCATGGATGAGGTTGGCTTCTGGGCAGTAGAGGTCTGGGGCGGTGCTACCTTTGACACCATGCATCGTTTTTTAAACGAAGATCCCTGGGAGAGAATCAGGACCCTCAAACGCTATTTTAAAAAGACACCATTTTCAATGCTCCTCAGAGGCCAGAACCTTGTAGGGTATCGAAACTATGCTGACGACGTTGCCAGGGCCTTTGTTGAAAGGGCCTGTGAGAATGGAATGGACATATTCAGAACCTTTGACGCTCTGAACGACTATCGAAATTTTGAGGCTGTGGTTCCCGTGATCAAGAGCTGCGGCAAGCACTTCCAGGGAAGCATCTGCTACTCGCTTACCGAACCAAGAATGGGCGGCACGGTTTACACCCTTGATTATTATGTTAAAAAGGCAAAGGAACTTGAGCAGATGGGTGCCGACAGCATCTGCATCAAAGACATGGCAGGGCTGATGGCACCCTACGACGCCTACGACCTTGTCAAGGCCCTGAAGGAGAACGTTAAGATCCCCATTAACCTTCACTCCCACGCAACCTCGGGCATGGCCCCCATGACCCATCTCAAGGCGGCTGAGGCAGGGGTCGACATCCTTGATACCTGTCTTACTCCCTATGCCTATCGAACAAGCCATCCGGCCCTGGAGCCCATGGTCATGTCGCTTCTCGGCACCGACAGGGATACGGGTTTTGATATCGAAGCCCTTGCCTCGATCAACGAGACCCTTGAAAAGGAGATTCTGCCCAAGTACCGCCATCTTCTCGACGATACAAAGGTGTCGGTGATTGACATCAACGTGCTCCTGCACCAGACTCCCGGCGGAATGCTCTCCAACCTCGTGAACCAGCTGCGGGACATGGATGCCCTGGACAAAATCGGCAGGGTGTTTGAAGAGCTCCCCAGGGTCAGGCGAGAGCTTGGCCAGGTGCCCCTTGTTACTCCTACTAGCCAGATTGTGGGCACCCAGACTGTGAACAACGTGCTGTTTGACACCCCGGACGAACGCTACAAGATGATCACGGCCCAGGTAAAGGATCTATGCTACGGCCTCTACGGAAAGACGGCCATTCCCATTGATCCAGATGTTCAGAAAAAGGCCCTCAAGGGTTATGAAAGGGGCGAACAACCCATCACTTGCAGGCCCGCCGAGGTGCTCGAACCCGAGTTGGAAGTTGCCAGGGCGGAAATCAAGGATCTTGCCGTGGACGAGGATGATCTCATCCTCTACACTCTGTTTCCTGTTACTGGCAAAAAATTTCTCCAGCGCAAATATGGAAAAGAGGCTGTTCCTGCGAGTATGAAGGCCATCACCATGGAGGATGTAAAAAAACAGGCCGAGATCATTAAAAAGGCAAAGGGAGGAGAGCTTGTGGAGAAAAAATCCGGCAAAGATCTTCCGGAAAAGACCGACTGCCTGAGAACCTTTAACGTGTTTGTGGACGACGAATGTTTTGAAATCGGAGTTGACGAGGTAGGCGGTGCCCCGGTAATCGCTTATGCCCAGCCTGCCCAGGTCCAGCAGCCAGCCGCACAGCCAGCACCCCAGCAGGGAACAAGGGTACCTCCGCCGCCTGCCCGTGCCGCAGCGCCTGCACCTGCTTCTGCTCCTAAACAGGCAGCACCGCTACCCAAAGTCGAAAAACCAAAACCTGCTGCAGCTCCTGTCGCAGCTCCTGGGGCGGGCGGCGCCGGTGTCAAGGCCCCCATGCCCGGCATGATCATCAAGTATGAAAAAAAGGTGGGGGATACCGTCAAAAAAGGTGACACCGTTGTGGTGCTCGAGGCCATGAAGATGGAAAACTCACTGCCGGCACCGGCCGACGGTGTGGTGACAGCCCTTAACTTCGGATCGGGTGACTCTGTATCTAAGGGAGACCTGCTTGCCACCATAGAGTAGACAGTAGACAGTAGTTGGTAGGGAGTAGGGAGTAGGGAGTAGGCAGGCCCAAATAGGCGAAGATGGGGCACTGGCCAAACGTTTAGGGGATTGGAAGAAAATATTCAATTGGACGGGCTCGGGAGAATTTCCCGGGCCCGTCTTTTTATATAAATTGACAGATTAATGATTCATACTTACGTTTGCCATCGGTTAGGATGTATACATGCCAGATGGCATTGACTTATAAAAAACAGGAGAGAATCCCATGGCCTTTGAAACAAAAGAGGAAGTCTTTGAAAAAATTTTAAATATGCAAAAACCCCTTTGCCCCCACTGTGAGAAGCCTATGAGTCTCTGGGAGGTTCCAGACATTGCCTGTGGTGATGGTCTTGGCTGGGGAACTCCATATCTTTTTGTCTGCTTTAACAACGACTGTCCCTCGTATAAAAAGGGATGGGATGATATCCAACAGACAATGGAGCACGTTGCCTCATACAGGTGCATCAATTCGCCTGGAAGCCATAACTTTGAATATATGCCAGTTTTCAGCTCCATCGGCGGCACCGGTCAGGTGCTTGACGACAATGTGCTGGATATGAGGGAAGCCACTAAGGAAGCCATGAAGCAGGGGTTTTCCCTGCTCACAGATTTTTATATCTCCAAAGACTGGGACGAAATTCTTAAGATTCTGCTGGATCCCATTCAGCCTTCCAGGGTAAGGCTCAAGGCAGCCGAGATGGTCGGTGAAATTGGTGATGTAGATGCCATTGAACACCTAGTCAACCACAAATACGGCTCCACAGTGCTTACCGAGGCTGCGGAAAAAGCCGTGGCTGCGATTCACGAGCGCAATTACACGAGAGAATGCCCCCATTGTGCCGAGATTATAAAGAAGCGGGCCACGGTTTGCAGGCATTGTGACAGGGATGTTCCCCTGGGCTGATTTTTAAGGGCTGACTTTCAAATTATTTGATCTGCTATCCTCAGCCCTTGCAGTCATCATGATTCTTATGAATATTATACGAGCGGAAGATGATCATCTCCCGCTCTTTTTTTTCCGGGGGGAAGGCCAAATATTTGAGGGACATTCCAAGGGCCTCTTCCTTTGACGGGACAGCATCAAGGCCCTGGCCCCTTTCCCCGCCCGTTAAAGCATCTCTTACTAGGGCGTCGATCCCGTTTGTGGCAACTGAAAAAGGTATCTGGACATCATAGACAAGCCTTGCTCCTGCAAGAATTTCCCGCTCATAGGAGCCAAGGGAACCTGCAATGCATTTTACAGCCATGATGGGGCGGTCATTGCAGTAGACCACAAGATCTATGGTGGAGTGGTATTCTTCGCCCTTGAATGTGACACAGATGGGTTCATCCACCCGGATATCCCCGGGGTCATACCCCTTTTTTTCCACAAGAAACAGTTCAAAGGCCTGGCGGTTTTCCTCGGGTCCTACATTGGGGACTTCTCTGCCTGTTACATAGTCTATCAAAGTTTCTATCTCTTCCATCCTGACCCCTCCAGGGTAATTTTCTCATTGGTTGAAACGGTTATCAAGCCCGATTATACTTGGTGGTCAAGTTTTTTCAGCTTACAGCGAATAGCTGTTAAAACAAAGATCTTCCAGTCATCTCAATCGGCTGTTTCAGATTCATAATCTTCAGTATGGTGGGGGCAATGTCTCCGATGACCCCCTTGTACAATGTTGTTCCGGTAAATGTTCTGCCGGCCAGAATAAAGGGCACCTCGTTGAGGGTGTGGGAGGTGTGGGGTGATCCGTCGGGCATTTTCATCTGTTCAGCATTGCCGTGGTCCGCGGTTATTATGGCAGTTCCATCTGTCTGCCATACGGCCTCAACCACCTTTTTTGCACAACGATCAACGGCCTCACAAGCCTTGATGGCAGCCGGGATAACACCTGTATGGCCCACCATGTCCATGTTGGCAAAGTTGAGCACAACAAGGTCATATCTGCCCGAAAGGATACGTTGAACAGCTTCGTCTGCAATCAGTTCAGCGCTCATTTCAGGTTTTAGATCGTAGGTCCTCACCTCCCTTGGCGAGGGAATCAAAGCCCTTTCTTCGCCCGGGAAAGCAGTCTCATCACCCCCGTTGAAGAAATATGTGACATGGGCATATTTTTCGGTTTCAGCGATTCTCAGCTGGGCAAGTCCCTGGTCGCTGATGACCCGGCCAAGGACATTTGTCAGGTGAACCGGTGGAAACACAACCGGAAGGTTAAAGTTTTCGTCATACTGGGTCATGCAGACAAAGGCTGCAAGTTCCGGGCAGGTCTTCCTGGGAAATTCAGAGAAGTTTTTTTCAGTAAAGGCCCGGGTGATTTCCCTTGCCCTGTCCGCCCTGAAGTTGAAGAAAATAATAGCATCCCCGTCCTTGATTCCCTTGAATCCCTTGGGCTGGGGAGAAAGGTCCTGGTCATTTTTTTTGACGATCTTCATAGGTTCGATGAACTCATCGGTCTCGCCCCGGTCATAGGCTGTTTTTATGGCTTTGATTGGGTCAGGTTCAACTCTTCCCTGTTCGCCGGTGTAGAGGTTGTAGGCCTTTTCAATCCTGTCCCAGCGGGTGTCCCTGTCCATGGCATAGAATCGGCCGCACACTGTGGCGATCCTGACCCTGGGTTTGTTTTCAAGGTGTCGCTGGATACCAGTCACAAAGTCAATCCCTGAGTTTGGGGAAGTGTCCCTTCCATCGGTAATGCAGTGGATGGCCGTGTCTATTCCATGGTCATGGGCCATGTTCATAAGGGCCGCAAGATGGTTTACCTGGCTGTGAACCCCTCCGTCGGACACAAGTCCCATAAGGTGGAGAGTGGTTCCAGTTTCTTTGATCTTTGCCATGGTTCGGACAAGCGTCGGGTCCTTAAAAAAAGAACCATCCTCTATGGCGCTGTCGATTCTCACAAGGTCCTGGAATACCCTTCGTCCGGCCCCCATGTTCATGTGACCCACCTCGGAGTTGCCCATGATGCCGTCGGGAAGCCCCACGGCTTTACCCGAACAGGCAAGGCTTGTAACGGGGAAATTACTATGAAGCCGATCCAGAAATGGAGTACTGGCTGCTTTGACTGCATTCCCATAGCTGTCGTCGTTAATGCCCCAGCCATCTAAAATTATCAGGGCTGTGACCGGTCTTTTTGTCACAATATTCCTCCTTTTTTATAAGAAACAGCTTTTAGCTGTTAGCGATTAGCTTTTAGCTAACAGCTAATCGCTAACGGCTATCGTGTTTCATTCTCCGTTGTATTCGCCAGGATATGTGGGTTATATGAAACTCCCGACGAAACATCCTAGTGGGAGTCCCGACCAAAGAAGGCGGAATGACACTAGTGCCCACCCTGTACCACCTTGTGTATCGTTCGTTGTGTCCGCCAGGACGTGCCGGTTATATAAAAAAATACTAAGTGCTAGGAGTCAAAGCGACCTCCGACGTTTTGCGTTCCGGTCAGAAGAACCAGAGGGGCCGGGATGACACTAGTACCGGCCCACTACCTGCTGCTCTTAAAAGCCGAGAGGTCCAGCCTGGGGGCCTCGCTCCACAATCCCTCAAGGTCGTAGAAATCCCGGGTCGTTTTATCAAATACGTTGATGACAACATCTCCATAGTCTAGCAAGGCCCATGTCCCCTGTTTCATTCCTTCGGTGCCGATGGGAAGGTTGTTCACCTTTTTCATGGCAATGTGAATATGTTCGGCAATTGAGGAGACCTGGCGTTGGGACTGTGCGGTGATGATCATAATGGCGTCGGTGTAGGAGGTCAGATTGCGAACATCCAGTACTGTTATCTCCTGGGTTTTTCGGGCAAAGGCTTCAGCAAGGTATGGGGCAAGGGTGTCGATCAGGTTTTCTTCCGGTTTTTTGGCTGGGCTTCTGGTCTTACCTTTGTCCAAGTTCTTGATCTGGTCTTTTGTCTGGTCCACGGCCAGGTCATTATTAGGGGTGGATGGGTCTGTCATAGGTAGAGTCCTCGCTGGTTGATAATCTCTTCCACAGGCTTGGGCACAAGGGTTGCCACGGGAAGATGAAGTTTAATTCGCTGTCGAATGAGAGTTGATGATATGTCAATTTCAGGGACCTTGCATACATAAACGGGCTTTACGCCCGATTTGGAATCTGGATCTGATGAAACAGGGGGTGAGAAAAAGTTCCCTTTGTCAGCTGGTCTGTAGCTCTTTGATATCACATTTTGGAGAAAGGATGCAATATCCTTTGCCTGTTTTTCCTCGCCCGGTCTGATCATGACAATGGTCGGGATAAGGGAAAAAATTGTTCGTCCCTTTTTCCAGGTGTCCATTTCAAAAAAGGCATCCGATCCCACAATCAGTCTGAGCTCTGTGGTCCGGGGTGTGGCGTTTATAAAGTGCTCCACGGTATCAATAGTGAACGACGGTCCTTTGCGGATAATTTCCACATCAGATGCCACAAGTCCATGGATATCGGCAACCGATCGTTTGACCATCTCAAACCTGTCTGCTGCAGGGGCAAGGTTTGTTAGGGGTTTGTGTGGGGGGATGGCCGAAGGTATCAAATGGATGGTATGGAGGTTGAACGCCTCTTTGACGTGGAGGATGACCGCCAGGTGTCCCCGGTGAAGGGGATTGAAGGTTCCGCCGAACAGGCCATGAATCATGATGCCCGGCCTAGTTACGGGTCTGGCCCCGGCCTACCACGACAAACTTTGTGGAGGTTAATTCCTCAAGCCCCATGGGACCAAAGGCGTGGAGCCTGGATGTGCTGATGCCGATCTCGGCCCCAAGCCCCAGCTCTCCCCCGTCGTTGAAACGGGTGGAGACGTTTACGCCTACCATGGAGGATGAGACTGTTTTGACAAAGGTGTCGGCATTCTGGGTGTTGTCTGTGACAATTACATCCGTGTGGTCGGAGCCGAACTCGGCGATGTGGTCCATTGCCTGGGTCAAGTCGTTGACGACCTTTACGCTAACGATTAAATCAAGGTATTCGGTAGACCAGTCGGTTTCATCGGCGGGCAGGGCTTGTGGAACAAGGCTAAGGGTGGCTGCACATCCCCGTACTTCGACCCCGGCATCTTTAAAGGCCCGGGCCACTTTCGGCAGGAAAACAGGTGCAATCTGGTCATGGACAAGAAGGGTCTCCATGGCGTTGCACACCCCGGGCCGCTGGGCCTTTGAGTTGATGCAGATGGCAACTGCCCCGTCAATGTCGCAGGTCTCATCAACAAACACATGGCATACCCCCTTGTAGTGCTTTAACACGGGAATGGTCGAGTGTTCCACCACGAATCGGATCAGGGCTTCGCCGCCCCTTGGAATCACGAGGTCAATGTAGCGTTCCTGGACAAGAAGTTCGCTGATGGCCCTTCGATCCCTTACAGGCAGCACCTGAACGCTGTCCCGGGAGACACCGGTCGCCTCAAGGGCGTCGCCGATGATATCGGCAAGGATGGTGTTGGAATAAAAGGCCTCGGAACCGCCCCTTAGGATGGCGGCATTGCCGGATTTGAGGCAGAGAGCCGCCGCATCCACCGTCACGTTGGGCCTTGACTCGTAGATCAAGGCGATGACGCCAAGGGGGATTCTTTTTTTGGAAATTTCAATCCCGTTGGGCCGGGTCCAGGATCGGGTGATGATGCCCACGGGGTCGGGCAGGGTTTGGACCTGCTCCAGGCCCTGGATCATGTCTTCCAGGGTTTTGTCTCCGATGAAAAGCCGGTCGATCATGGCTTCTGACATGCTATTTTGCCTGGCGGCTTCAATATCCAGCAGATTTTGAGTTTGAATTTTATCCTTGCTCCGGATAAGTCCCCTGGCGATTTCGGCCAGAACCCGGTTCTTTGTCTCGGTTGAAGCTGTGGCAAGGGGGCGTGAGGCCGCCTTTGCCCGCCGGGCGATATCCTGGATGGTTTTTCCAAGTGTCATGGTTTTCTCCTGTCCCTTTTCCCTTTTCAACAGGGTTTGCAATCAACGGTGATTGCAAGATTATCCCGATGAATGGCGTCGTCATAGGGTTTTGAGCCAAGTACGTCTTTGATTGCGGCAGTTTTAAGCCCCATGATGCGCCTGAGGTCCGCCGCCGAGTAGTTGGCAAGCCCGCAGCCGATGACGGTGTTGTCCGGGGCCTTGATCTCGATGGGTGCACCCATGCCGAATTCGCCCTCCACATGGGTGATCCCGACGGGAAGAATGCTCTTTCCCCGGTTCATGACTGCATCCCTTGCACCCCGGTCGAGGCAGATGCTCCCCTGGGGTTTAAGGTTATAGGCGATCCAGCATTTTTTTGAGTTGAGTTCTTTTGCCCCGGGTAAAAAATAGGTGCCGAGGGGTTCTCCTGCCACTAGCCTTGACAGGATGTTTTCGTTCCTGCCGCCTGCGATGATCATGGGGATGCCGGCCTTTGAGAGTTTTTTAGCGGCCTTTAGTTTGCTGAGCATTCCGCCTGTTCCGAGGTTGCCGGGAATTCCGCAGGCTGCCAGTTCCATAGCCCTTGTGATGGCTGTAACTTCCCCTATCAGCTGGGCATCCAGATGAATTCTGGGGTCCCGGTCAAAGAGTCCGTCGATGTCGGTGAGGTTTATGAGGATCTCCGCGTCCATTAGAAGGGTGATCATGGCCGAAAGATTGTCGTTGTCTCCGAGCTTGATCTCTTCGATCACAACGGTATCATTTTCGTTGATAATGGGAACGATATTCCATGCAAGAAGGGTGTTGATCGTATTCCTTGCGTTGAGATACCGTCGCCGGTTGGATAGATCGTCCCTTGTGAGCAACAGCTGGGCAACTTTCTTCCCGTGGCGCTCAAAGGCCCGGTCATAGGAGAGGATGAGCCCTGCCTGGCCTACGGCCGCGGCTGCCTGACGGGCAGGAATGCCATCGGGACGTCGCTTAAATCCAATTTTTTTGACCCCGGCGGCAATGGCTCCAGACGAAACCAGAATGACCTGGCAGCCTCCGTCCATGAGTCGGCTGATTTGATCGCTGATGGTCTCGATGATGTCGAGGTTGAGGCCATGATTCAGAGTCAGCACACCGCTGCCTATCTTTACTACAATCCGCCTGGCATTTTTAAGGTGCAGATGTTTATCTATTACCATGGTTGTTTCCTGTTTTTTGGACAGGGTGCTTTAAGTCTAGGTGATCCGGATGTAAGTTCTTCTGGTCGGCCAGGTGCCGGACCAGCATCCGGACAAGCTCCTTTGTTCCTTCGCCTGTGGCTGCAGAAAGGGCGATGATATCTTCCCCCCCATAGGCCCTTTTGAACTCCTCTACCTTTTCCTCGGTTCCGGTAAGGTCGATTTTGTTCAGCACAACAATCTGGGGTTTGTCTGCCAGGGTCGATGAATAAAGGGACAACTCCCTGTTGATCAGGTTTAAGGCATCAAGGGGTGCATCCGGGTCGATCTGGGAAGCATCTATGATATGAACCAGCACCCTGGTACGTTCGACATGCTTTAAAAACTGGATGCCGAGTCCGGTGCCGCTATGGGCTCCCTGGATGATTCCCGGTATATCGGCAACGGCAAAAGGCTCACCAAATTCAGGCATTACCATCCCAAGTGATGGGGTCAGGGTAGTGAACGGATAGGCTCCTACCTTAGGTCGAGCCGATGATATACGGGATGTCAGGGTGGATTTTCCGGCATTGGGAAGTCCGAGAAGACCAACGTCGGCAAGGAGCTTCAGCTCAAGCTTTAGATTAATCTCAATACCGGGCATTCCGGGCTGGGCAAACCTTGGTGCCCTGTGGGTGGATGTGGCAAATCGGCGGTTGCCCTGGCCGCCCCTGCCGCCCTTTGCAATGACTACTCTCATGCCTGGTTCGGTAAGGTCAAACAGAATTTCACCCGTATCCCTGTCAGTGACAAGGGTTCCCGGAGGAACGGGGATAATGATATCTGTCCCGTTCTTGCCGTGCATGTTGCTGCCAAGTCCGGGCATGCCGTTCTTGGCCCTGATGATCTTCTGGCGGCGAAGATCAAACAGCGTCCGTTTTCCAGGGTCAGTCTCAAAAATGACACTGCCGCCATTGCCACCGTCACCGCCGTTGGGCCCGCCCCGCTCGATAAATCTCTCCCGTCGGAAACTCACACAACCGGGGCCGCCTTTTCCTGAAATTACACAGATCGCTGCTTCATCGATGAATCTCACGCTGCATAAACACTCACTCTCTTCTTGTCCCGACCCTTGCGCTCATAGGCGACAACACCGTCGATCTTGGAAAAGAGAGTATAGTCCTTGCCCAGGCCTACGTTATCGCCAGGATGAATCTTTGTACCCAGCTGCCTGACCAGTATATTGCCTGCAACAACGGTCTGACCGCCGAATTTTTTAACGCCCCTGCGCTGGCCCTTTGAGTCGCGACCATTCCTGGTGCTCCCGCCTGCTTTTTTATGTGCCATGAATCTTCTCCTTAAATACCTGTAAAATCTATATCTGGTAGAGCCTATACCTGGATGCTGTCGATTTTGACGGCGGTAAACGGCTGTCTATGTCCCCGGAGGTTTCTATAACCCTTGCGGCGTTTAAATTTAAAAATAAGAACCTTTTTAGCCTTGCCCTGCTCCAGGATATGACCCTTTACAACGGCGTCTTCAATGGCTGGTTGACCCAGGGTGACCTTTTTTCCGTCGGAAAACATCAGAACGTCGCTGAATGTAACTTCCCCGCCTTCTGTGCCTTCGAGTTTCTCAACCCTGAGCGTGTCTCCTTCTTCAACCTTGTACTGCTTTCCACCGGTTTTAATTACTGCATACATGAGCTGTATCTCCTTATATCGCTTTATGCGTACCTCTACACAATCTTAAAATCCCGAACCATAGGCTGAATCCCTGGTTTTGTCAAGATAAAAAGCGGGGATGCCGTTCGGCATCCCCGCCAGGGTGATAATTTTATACAACATTTTACTCTGGAGCTACTATCCTCTGACCTCTTCCTTTACCCGTGTGGCAAGCTTGTAAAGAATGGTGAGGATCAGAAGGCCCGTACCGTAAATTCCAAGGCTGATCATGATCTCCTTGATGGTCGGCATATACTCAGTCACATGGTGAAGCGGAGAGGGAACAAATCCGCCTGCGATGATGCCGAGGCTCTTGTCGATCCAGGTACCGATGACTACCATGCCGCAGATATAGGGCAGAAGCGTATAGTTGCTTCTAAGGGCCGGAATTACGAGCATGATGGCCGCCGCAATCATGAGGATCATGGATGTCCACATCCAGGGAACCATGGTGTTGTGACCGTGAAGGCCGAAGAACAGGTAGTCGATGTGGCTCATGTGCCCGGGAATCTGGCTGTAGTAGGTGACAAAGATTTCGCAGAAAAAGAAGAACAAGTTTGCGATCAATGCATAGCATACGATCTTTGCCAGGGTCTGCATGGCCTCCCAGCCCGGATCAAATTTGGTTACCTTGCGCACAAGGTAGCAGAGAAGGAGAAGAACCGCAGGCCCTGCGGCAAAGGCTGAGGCAAGAAACCTTGGGGCCAGAATCGCCGTGAGCCAGTAGCCCCTGCCTGGAAGTCCGCAGTAGAGATAGGCCGTTACAGTGTGGATGCCGATGGCAAAGGGAATGGAAAGATAGATCAGGGGAGTCGTCCATGCGGGCGGCTTGATCTGATTTCTCTCGGCTTCCAGTACCTTCCAGCCAATCACGATGTTGAGGAACAGGTACCCGTTGAGCACACACATGTCCCAGAACAGCATTGATTTGGGGCTTGGGTAGAAGATTACATTGAGCATCCTGATTGGTTGACCAAGGTCGACTATGATGAACAAAAGACACATTACAATGGCTGCAACAGCGAGGAATTCGCCCAGGATGGTGATCCTGTGAAAGCGTTCATAGTTGTGCAGATAAAAGGGGATCACCACCATCACACCTCCTGCGGCGACTCCCACAAGGTAGGTGAAGTTGGCGATGTAAAATCCCCAGCTGACGTCCCGGCTCAGGGCGGTTGTCATAAGACCGTTGATGAACTGGTCCACATAGACAAGAACGCCTGCTCCGATGACAGCGCAAAGTACTACAAGCCAGATCCAGTACTTTTTGCTTCCTTTGATAGCTATTTCAAGCATGTTCGCCTCTCCTACATGATGTAATAAACAGAAGGCTCGGTTCCAAGCTCCTGCTTACGTCTGATTGAATATTTTTCGCCCAAGAGCTGCCTGACCTCGGAATTTGGATCTTCAAGATCTCCCACTGTGATGGCACCTTCGCTCACCTCTACACAGGCCGGTTGAAGGCCCTTGGCAAGGCGTGGGGCGCAGAGGTTGCACTTTTCCACCACCCCCTTGCTGCGGGTGGGAAAGGCCGGATCTATCTTGGCGATAAAGGGTTTTGGGTCCCTGTAGTTGAAGCTTCTTGCGCCGTAGGGACAGGCTGCCATGCAGAATCTGCAGCCGATGCAGCGGTGGAAGTCCATCATAACTATCCCATCTTCACGTTTAAAGGTGGCCCTGGTGGGGCAGACCCTTACGCATGGGGGGTTCTTGCACTGGTTGCAGGTAACAAGAAACGGAAGATTCTTGAACTTGTTGGCCAGGAAATCGTCCTCCTTGTCGGGAAAGGCGTTGTTGAAATGCTCCTCCCAGATCCACTTGAGCTCCTGCTTGTGGTTCACGGGCCTGGTGTTGGGATATTTTTCTTTATCCGGCTCGTGGTTAAAGTCAGGCACGTTGTTGGACTTGTGGCAGGCCAGCACAATTTTTTCGGCAATTTCATCGGTGATTTTACTGGTGTCTATGACCATTCCCCAGCGCTTTGCCTCAAGAGCCTCTGGGGCCTTGGTTCTAACTGCAGCGCTGGGGGTGCTGGCGCTTGCTGTTGCAACAGCCTTCAGTGCCGGAGCAACACCAATGCCCAGGGCCGAGACACCTGCGACCTTTAAAAAGCTTCTTCTGCTCTTTTTCATTGGTTGATCTCCTTGGGGGTTGTGTGGCACTCCCAGCAATAGGGATCCACTGATGTATAATCGTGGCAGCGGTCACAGAAGTTTTCCTTGTTATCATGGCATCCAAGGCAGGAGTCTTCGCCTGTGGAGAGGCTCATCTGAAACTCTTTGCCGTTGACGGCATGGTACTTTCTATCCGCATCTCTCACTACTGCGTCCCGCCATTCGTCCAGCAGGCTCATGTGGTTTGCCCGCATGTCATACTTGTCGAGGACGCATTTTTCTGCAGCCTTGGCCTTGGCTGAAAGTTCCGGCTCAGGAGCGGCATCTGTGCCGCCAAGGTTGAACCAGAAGGGGGAAAGGACAGCAATGACGAAGATCGCCAATCCTGCCATAATTGCATTTTTACTCATCTTCATCCTCCATACCTGGTAAGGGTTCCATGCGTAGATCGGTGGTACGCTTTTTCTCTCCAGGGAGAATCAGGGCGTTGCCGATAAGTTCATGCACACCGGCAACTTCGACTTCAGGTACCCAGTACTCACAGAGGGTCGAAAGGGCTGCCCTGTCAATTGCGCAGATGGTTGCAAGGGTGTTGACATCGAATTTCTCATGGACATACTTTACCGCATTGGCCCTTGGAAGGGCGCCGGCCATGCGAAGCTCTATGTTTTCACCTGCATTGAGACCAGCCCCTGATCCGCAGCAGAAGGTCTGCTCTCTGATCGTATTTTCCGGCATTTCAAAGAAGTTGTCACAGCAGGCTTTTATGCAGTAGCGGGGTTCTTCCAAAAGGCCCATTCCCCTTGCAGGGTTGCACGAATCATGGAAGGTTATTATGCGGTTTGAGTTGCGGCTCTTGTCAAGCTCAAGCTTGTTGTGTCGGACAAGGTCGGCCGTGAACTCGGTGATGTGAACCATCTTGGTGGATTTTGCGTTCTCAAAACGGGTGCCGGTGATGGGGTTCACAGGCACCTCAAGGAAATCGGCAGGGCCGTTCATAGTGTCCATGTACTGGTTGATTACCCGCCACATATGACCGCACTCGCCGCCGAGGATCCATTTTACACCGAGACGCTTTGCCTCGGCATACATCTTGGCGTTGAGGCGTTTCATGGTCTCATGGCTTGTGAAGAACCCGAAGTTTCCGCCCTCTGAGGCATAGGTGCTCCAGGTGACATCCAGGTTATACTTGTCCTTCAGGTACTTGAACAGGATCATGTAGCCCTGGCAGGTGTAAGTGCCGGGATCGGCAAACACGTCGCCTGAAGGGGTTATAAACAGGATGTCTGCGCCCTTTTTGTTGAACTGGGGTGCAACGTTAACGCCGGTGATCTCCTCTAGATCTTCGGTGAAGAAATCAAGCATGTCCTTAAAGGCGTGGGGCTGGATGCCAAGATGGTTACCGGTCTGGTAGCAGTTGGAAACAGGTGTTGCGATCCAGTCGATGTTCAGCCCCAGAAGGTTCAGCAGTTCCCGGCCCATGATGGTGATCTCGGCGGTATCAATGCCGTAGGGGCAGAAGACCGAGCATCGGCGGCACTCGGTGCACTGGAAAAAGTAGTACCACCACTCTTTCAGTACATCCAGGGTCAGGGGGCGGTTTCCGCCAAGGCGCTCTCCTCCCGGGATCTTGGAGAGAATTTTCCCCGCCGTTGTAAAGTCGTTTCTGTAAACAGACCTTAAAAGTTCGGCCCGGAGAACCGGCATGTTTTTAGGATCCCCCGTACCAAGGAAGAAATGGCACTTGTCGGCACAGGCTCCGCAGCGAACGCATACGTCCATGAAGATCTTGAATGTCCTGAAGCGTTCCAGGCGCTCTTTGATGCCGTCATGGATGATCTGCTGCCAGTTTTCAGGCAGCTTCCAGTCATCCTCCAGGGGATTCCACTGCCTTGCATTGGGGGCACTAAGGGTTTCCAGACTTTCCGGCTTTGCAGCATAGCAGTACATTCCGGGTCTGATCTGGACCGTGGTATCCATCCAGCTGCCTGAGGCAGGGGAGTGGTCTACCTTGTCCAATAGCTCATCAGGTTTAAGTTCGTCAGCCATCTATTACTCCTTCTTATCCACTGGAAGTCCAGCGTCTATCATTTTTTCCCTGAAGTCATCCTCGTACTGTTCGTAGGTATGAATTTCCACCGCATAGTTCCAGGGGTTGATGTGCCTTTTCATTCGGGTGTTGTTTGCCATGTTTCTTGTGGGGCTCAAAAAAACACCGCCCATGTGCATGAGTTTACTCACGGGGATATAGACAAGGAGAACGCTGACCAGGAAAAGATGGGCATAAAAAAGCCCGCCGACTCCCTCGGGAATCACCGGGTGAAAGGTGGCAAGGCCCATGGTAAAGATTTTTACCCCGAAGATGTCAACCTTGGTGAAGTAGCGCATGGAGATGCCCGTTACTGCAATGCCGATGATGAGAAACAGCGGGAAGTAGTCTGCCGCAAGGGAGATATAGCTCACCTTTTCATCAAAAATCCTCCGGGCAAGGAGAAACAGAGCCCCACCAAGAAGCACGACACCCGAAACAAAAAGACCTGGAAGTCCCAGTTGCACGATGCCGTCAAGGTATTCAAGGCCCTTGACTAAAAAGGGAACTGGATTGAGAAAAAACCGCAGGTGCCGCAGGATCACCACGAGGAATGCGTAGTGAAAGGCAAGTGCACCCACCCAGAGGAATATCTCCCAGGAATAGGTGAGTCTGTTTTTTTCGTTTCGGTTGAATGCCGCCTTGGTGTTTCTGAACAGGGACCTGAAGGCAAACACCTCAAGCACCATGCGCAAAAAAACCCCCAGGGTTGTGTCGGGGTTGTCAATGCGGTTCTGTTTGATCCACGGCAGGGATTTTTGCTGACCGCAGGTTGTGGGTATCCGGAACGGGACTGCAGAAGCTGACCAGCCCATCACCCGGTAGATAAATCCGGCGACAAAGGCTAGGACTGCAGCGTAGGGTACAACGATTCCAAAGAACCATTGCATTCCGGCACCCTCAACCCCTGCGTATGCCAGCAGAAAAAGCAGAAAAACGCTCGTCAGGGGTAACATGTACTTTTGATTCATATTCTAACCACCTCACTATTTAGGCCCTGGGGCTGGAAACTCCTCCGGGACCTGTTTAAGATTTTTTCGAGCTAGAAGAGATCCTTTTCCTTTAGCTCTGTTACTAAACCTGCCCTTTCAAAGGCTGAATGAATCCTGCGCTTGGCTTCAGTCGCCTTTAAAAGGAATATGCTCTCTCGACATTTCATGAACCGGTTAAAGGCTGCAAGGGCGATCCTGTCAACCTGTCTGTCAAAGGGTTCGTATAATTCGGGTGCCAGAAATTTTTTCCCGATCTCTTTAAGTTCAAACACAAAACCCACGGCCTTTGCCGGTGTGAAGCTCTGGATGGCCCGGATGCGGATGATTGGGTCAAGGGCCTCTTCAAAGGCGTCAAGATCCATTTCTTTGAGCATGATTTCGAAAACCGCCTCAAGACTTTCGTAGGTGGCAGCCCCAACTGGGTTGTCAAACTTGTTCTTAATCCGGCCAAGCATCCTGGCTGTTTCGGGCGGGTAGCTGTTGATGGTAGATTCAAACCATTTGTCAAGGATCTGCTTTTTATCCTTTGCAAGACTCTTGGTTACGTTTATTTTAAATTTCATTAACTCTTAGCTCCTGTGAATCCTCCAGGAATTTCCCGGGGATTCGTAAAAAAGCAGACTATCTGCCCGTTGCTGACTTTAGCCATATAACTATCCCTGGGTTTTATGTCAAGGATAAAAGCGGCGGATCAGCAAGTGAGAAGTAGTGGTTGAGGGCCTTGAATATCATGTAAGGATCCTTTGTTCCGGTCATTTCACGCACCGAATGCATGGCAAGGGTTGCAGCCCCCACATCAACGGTTCGAATTCCTGTTTTTGCCGAAATGCCAGGGCCGATTGTGCTGCCGCAGCCAAGGTCGCTTCGCATGACAAATTGCTGCAAGTAAAGATCAGCTCCCCTGCAGATCTCCATGAAAACGGCTGCCGATTCCGAGGTGGTGGCATAGCGCTGGGATGCGTTAGTTTTTAAAACCGGGCCCAGGTTGAGTAGGGGCCTGTGGTTGGCCTCATGCTTCTCTCTAAAGGCCGGGTGTACCCCGTGGGCATTGTCGCAGGAGATCATGAACGATCTGGTCATTGTTTTTGCAAGTCGTCCGGGTGTTTTGGTCATCCTTGACAGGACAGATTCTAGAAACGAGCCCCTGGCTCCTGTCCAGGTGTCACTGCCCACCTCCTCGTTGTCGGTCAGGACCACCATGGCCGTTGAACAGGGATTGGCGGATTCAAGACTTTTGATCGCCGCAAAACATGATAGAAGGTTATCGAGCCTCGGGGCTGAAATAATG
The DNA here is from genome assembly GCA_034007745.1 of Desulfobacterium sp. Classification (GTDB taxonomy): domain Bacteria; phylum Desulfobacterota; class Desulfobacteria; order Desulfobacterales; family Desulfobacteraceae; genus Desulforapulum. Next base: position 12,353 of record JAVEQI010000001.1, on the reverse strand, counting down.
TCGTTGTCGATTCCCCCGAGGCTGCACGGCTGGGCATCGGAAAAGCTCAGCTCCCATGCCTTGACCTCAACCGGATTTCGGGTCGGGTGTTCCCGGCTTATCTGGTCCAGGAGAATCTTTGTGAATGAGTTTTTGTCCCCAGAACCATCTGTTTGATCATACAGGGAAAAGACAGGGGGAAGGTGGATTTCGGGGTTCACCGTTTTGTTGGAGTTGGCCTCCCGGTCAAGGTGGATGGCAAGGCTTGGAATGATGGCAACCGGTCGGTTAAAGTTGACCAGGAAACTTGCAAGCTTCTCCTTTCCATTCTCTAGGGATCGGCAGGTAACCCTTCCTGCAAGGTTCAGCCCCCTGTCAAACCAGGTGTTGAAAAGGGTTCCGCCGTACACCTCGCAGCCAAGACGCAGCATATTGTCCTGGCGGTACAGGGGATCTGGCTTGACCTTGAGGCAGGGGCTGTCCGTGTGGGCTCCTGCTAATTTTATTCCGCTCTCCCAGGGTTGCGTGTTACCCATGATAAAGGTGATGAGACAGGACCCGTTCCGGGTAACATAATAGCGGCCGTTGGCTTCAAGGTTCCAGGTTTCTCCCTCATCAAGGTGCATGAAGCCCTTTGCCTTGAGTTCCTCACCAATAATTTCAACCCCATGGAAGGGGGTGGGGGAGTTATCTATGAAGCTAAAAAGGTCCTGGTTGAATTTTTCTACATTAATTGTTTTTGGGTTATGTTTTTCAGGGGACATTCGCTGGTTCTCTTTTAATTCAGGTTGTTGAAGATGTCGGCCTTGATCATATTATCGCCCAATTGTCACAATTGATGGTTCAATCCCTACCGGGTAAATTTCCCATTGGTCGAAACGATGATCAAGATTAAGATATCGATGTCGAGCTATTCATACCAGATAACAGCTGTTTTAAACAAGTGGTTTATCAGCAGCTCTTATTTTGACTCTATTCTTTAGGCAGCAACCAGTGGGTAGTAGGTAGTGGGTAGTAGGTAGTTGAGGCTGGTGGGCAGCCGACAGTCCATCCTCATAGTGTAAAACCAAAATTAGAACTGCTGGGGATGTTTACCCTGTTGATTTGGTCCTTACCCCGTGGTATTTGTAAAAAATGTTGCAGTAAAATTTTATGGGAGGTGAACCGATGTTAAAAAAAATAGATCCTTGCACTACAAAGAGCTGGAAACGGCTGGTGGATCACCATAAACAGATCGAGGATCTTTACATCAGGGATCTTTTTAAGCAGGACAAGAACCGCTTCAGGGATTTTTCCATATCCTTTAACGATCTTGTGGTGGATTTTTCCAAGAACAGAATCACCCGGGCCACACTGTCCATGCTCATGGACCTTGCCAGGGAAACCGGGGTGGAAGAGGCCGTCTCCATGATGTTCAGGGGTGACAGGATCAACGAGACCGAGAATCGATCGGTTCTCCACGTTGCCCTTAGAAACCTTGACAACACCCCTGTTTTTGTGGATGGCAGGGATGTGATGGGGCAGATCAACCGGGTCCTTGAACAGATGCGGCTTTTTTCAACTAAGGTCTATAAAAAAGAGCTGATGGGTTATGCCAATACCCCCATCCGGGATATTGTAAACATCGGCATCGGCGGATCAGATCTCGGGCCCAAGATGGTTGCCGATGCCCTTGCCCCCTATGGCCAGGAGGGGTTGAACGTCCATTTTGTATCCAACGTGGACGGCACCCATATAGCCCAGACCCTTGCCGGTTTAGATCCTGCCACAACTCTCTTTATCATTGCCTCAAAGACCTTTACAACAAAGGAGACCATGACCAATGCGTCTACTGCAAAACATTGGTTTCTTGAACGGGCAAAGAGCCGTGACCATGTGGCACGGCATTTCGTCGCCATCTCGACCAATGGGGATGCGGTGGAGGCCTTTGGGATAGACCGCAGCAACATGTTCGAGTTCTGGGACTGGGTCGGGGGTCGTTACTCCCTGTGGTCGGCTATCGGTCTCTCCATCGCCTGTTACATAGGGTTTGAGAAATTTAAGGCCCTCTTAAGGGGCGGGTTTGAGATGGACCGCCATTTCAGGAATGCCCCCCTTGAGCGAAATATCCCGGTGGTGCTTGCCATGATCGGGATCTGGTATGTGAATTTTTTCAAGTTCCCCACCGAGGCAATCCTTCCCTACGACCAGGGCATGGCAAGGTTTCCGGCCTATCTTCAGCAGGCCTGCATGGAGAGCAACGGAAAATCCTGCAGCCGCAACGGTAAGGTTGTTGGCTACAGAACCTCGCCGGTTGTGTGGGGCGAACCCGGAACCAACGGCCAGCACGCTTTTTATCAGCTCCTCCACCAGGGTACCCAGGTTGTGCCCTGTGATTTTCTTGTGCCCGCCCTGAGCAACAATCCGGTTGGAGATCATCACACCCTGCTCGTTGCCAACTGCTTTGCCCAGGCCGAGGCCCTGATGGAGGGCCGGGGGGAAGAGGAGGTGCTGGAAGAGATGGAAAATATGGACGAGGCTGAAAAAAACAGCCTGCTGCCCCACCGGGTGTTCCAGGGGAATCGCCCCTCAAACACCATTCTTTTCAAGCGGCTGACGCCGGAAATCCTGGGGTCGATCATTGCCATGTACGAGCATAAGATATTTGTCCAGGGTGTGGTGTGGAATATTTTTAGCTTTGATCAGTGGGGGGTGGAACTCGGTAAGTTTCTTGCAGATCAGATCGTTCCCCAGCTTTCAGATAATGATGAGGTGACCGTCCACGACGGTTCCACCAATGGTCTTATCAATGCTTTTAAAAAAATGAGGAGCGATACATGCGCGAAATGAGCGGGAGCCAGCTTGCAAGGCTTGCCATACGAGAGTTCAAGATAATCACCGATTCCCTTGCCATCCGGGGTTTTTATCGACCCTCCGGACGACTTGGTAAGTCCATTGAGGGATGCTTAAGGGATTTAAGCCCTGAAATTTACGGTTCCATGAATGACCCAAGGGTGGTGGAGCTAAAGGGGCTTGAGTATGTCATTGACCGGCTGCCCCAGGGAATCGAACAGGCCACAAAGATCATTCTGACCGATGAAGACCAGTTTGACGAGACACCTTTTGAGGTAATTCAACCCTTGAGACGGCGCAGGATTTCCTACAGGATCAGCGACCGGGAGCTGTGCTTTATCGTGTCGAGGGGGATCAGCGAGATCTATGATATTGTCACCCACATGGCCTTCCTGAACATGGAGGCAAGAAAGATTCACAGGAGGATGCTGGACGATTATGGAAACCCGAGAATGGAGTGGAAGGAGCTTGAACGGGTCGTGAACAGAGAGACAGAGTTGAGCCCGAAGGATCTTGATTCTGCCATCTGGAATTTGAGCATAATCCTTGGAAGATCCTACCACGAAACCCGGGAATCCTATGTTTCCCTTGAAAAAAACCGCCGGGAATCTAACAGCAATAACGGAATTTTTTCCCTGATCTACAACCTTGGCTGTCGCATTCAAAACGAGCACATATCAAAGGATAATACCCTTGTGGTCTATTTCACACCATCGCTTATGAAAATCATAGGTCACCATAGGTATGGAAAGGTCTGGGCCACTGACCTGAAGGCAAGGCTATTTGAGCGCGGGCTTGAAAATCGGCCGCTTCACATTGTCAGCGCCAACCTTCACAGCGTGGTCAACCTCCTTTACGGGTATGGGGCCGTGAACGGGGCGGGGCTCTCTCCAAAGAACAGGGAACTATATCGGTTTCTATCCAGCCTGAGGCATAAAAAGAATGAGGTTCTCGCCTATGCCGAGGCCCATGGTCTGGTGAGCCTTACCGATCGATCCGGGGCAAACATAAATTGTCAGATGATCGACACGGCCCTTCTTGACAAGGTTGAGCTCCATCCGGATTTTGGCTGCTGCCACCTTCCCGGGGATGCCAACCTGCGACCGGTCATTCTTGTTATGGATTACGCCTTTGGCGCCCAGGCATTTGAACTGATGGAAAATCTGCTCAAACCCATGTCTTTAAACGGGGAAATCTCGTTTCTCAATGTAGGTTCCATCTCCATCATGGGCAAGGCCGGAATCCTTGCCGGGGAAACCGGTGACATTATGCTTGCCACGGCCCATGTGTGTGAGGGAACTTCGGACAATTACATTGTTGAAAATGGACTGACACCCGAAGACTTTAACGGTGATATTCCAGTGTACACAGGCTCCATGGCAACGGTTTTTGGGACAAGTCTCCAGAACCGGGATATGCTTCAGATGTTCCAGCTGGACTGGAAGGCAGTGGGGCTCGAGATGGAGGGTGCCCACTATCAAAAGGCCATCAGCGCCGCCATCATCAAGGGGTTTATACCAAAAGAGACCAAGACCATGTACGCCTATTACGCCTCTGACAATCCTTTAAAGACCGGCAACACCCTTGCCGCAGGCCCCATGGGAGACGATGGCATAAAACCCACCTACATGATCACCAAGGTGATTCTTGAAAAAATTCTGGGGGGCTGATCTGTCATTTGTCCCGTCGTTTTCTGGTTTTGAACGAAAAAAGGCCCGACACTTTTAACGGTGTCGGGCCTTACACGCTATATAATGGCGGAGAAAGAGGGATTCGAACCCTCGATGGAGTTATTGACCCCATACTCGCTTAGCAGGCGAGCGCCTTCAGCCACTCGGCCATTTCTCCGTTTGATTTGGCGGAGGAGGTAGGATTCGAACCCACGGAGCTTTGACACTCAACGGTTTTCAAGACCGCCGCCTTCAGCCACTCGGCCACTCCTCCTAAATGACCTGAGCTATATATCACCTTGATTTTTTCAGGTCAACCCCAAAAACACATGTTTTAAATTCCTCCTGGAATTTTTCTTCCATAATTTTTAATTTGCCATGGGGTGTCAGGCTGTTAAATTTTAAAGTTGATCTAAATGTTGACAGATACCATAATCAAGCTATATTTTAAAAATTTATCTTTTGAACGTAATCAAGCATTATATATCTGGACGGGAGACATTATGAAACAGAAGTTTGAATTTGAGTTTGTTGAAAAGAGCGGTAAATTGAAGATCTCTGAACTTGCGGAGTCTGATCCAGGGACGTTTTTGCCCCTGCACTTTGAGGAGTACGATCTGGAGGAGCTGAAGGCTGTTTTGGACAAGGGCCAGGATGCTGTTATGGAGGTAGTGAGACGGAAAAACTTTTTCCCGCCGGGCTTTCTTACCTCAAGGCTGTACACCGCCCTTGTTGATTTTATCAACCAGGATGGCTGGGCGAAACTCGTGATGGACTATGACGATGTAGAGGCCCTGGATTGCCTGGTGGATTCGGAAGGGGTGGAGACTGATCCCGATGATGGGGATGCTGAAGACGATGATGATGTGGGTCTTGACGGGCTTTTGACCTCGGATGATGAGGATTTGAGCGAGGATGACATCAAGGAGATTGATTCGGATGATGATACCCCGAAGTTTAAGATTGACGACGATTCAGAGCAAGAGAATTAGAGCGGGCTATGAAAGCAATCATAAAAAAAATAATCCTGGATGGGGCCCAGAAAGCCTTTGAACAGGGGTTGCTGAAATCCGATCTCTTCTCTGAAATGGAGATCGAGGCACCCCGCCACGGGGCCCATGGCGATTTTTCCACCAACTTTGCAATGGTTTCGGCTGGAGCACAGAGGATGGCCCCAAGGAAAATTGCCGAGGCTGTTATTGCGTGCATGGATCAGGGCGAAATCATAGAAAAAATTGAGATAGCTGGCCCCGGGTTTATTAATTTTTTCCTTGCCAACCGGGCCTGGTATCCGATCCTTGATGAAATTGCCAGGCAGGATAACCGTTTTGGAAGTTCGGATTTTGGTGCCGGGAAAAAAATTCAGGTTGAATTCGTGAGTGCAAATCCCACGGGGCCGCTCCATGTGGGCCACGCAAGGGGTGCTGCAGTCGGTGATTCCGTGGCAGAGATTCTTGCATTTGCCGGGTTTGACGTTCAAAGGGAATACTATATTAACGATTCGGGCAGACAAATTAAGACCCTTGGACGATCCGTATGGCTGAGACTCTGTGAGCTGCTTGGCCGGGAGATTGAATTTCCCGAAGATTGTTACCAAGGGGACTATATCCGTGATATTGCAGGCAGTCTCGACGCGGAGGTTGGCCGGGATGCCTCGGAAAAGCTTTTGGAAAAGGAGGACGAGTCGGAGGCCGTTTCCTTCTGTGCCAGATTTGCGGCAGGGGTCATTCTCTCAGGTATAAGGGATGATCTTGCAGGTTTCGGTGTTCAGTATGACCGTTGGTTCAGCGAGCAGAGCCTTTACGACTCGGACAGTGTGAAAAAGGTCATTGAGGATTTCAAGGCAAGGGGCGTTGTCTATGAAAACGAAGGCGCCCTCTGGTTTAAAACCCAGGAGTATGGGGATGAAAAGGACAGGGTGGTTGTTCGAAGCAACGGCATTACCACCTATTTTGCCTCGGACATCGCCTATCACATGGAGAAATTTGACCGTGGGTTTGACCGGGTCATAAATGTGTGGGGGGCAGATCACCATGGCTACATCAACCGAATCAATGCGGCCATCGATGCTTCGGGCAGAAAGAGCGATCAGTTTGACGTGATCCTGGTCCAGCTGGTAAATCTCCTGCGCAACGGTCAGCCGGTTGCCATGTCAAGCCGGTCTGGAGAGTTCGTGACCCTGAAGGAAATCGTGGACGAGGTTGGTAAGGATGCGGCAAGGTTTCTCTTCCTGAGTCGAAGCTATGACAGCGGCCTTGATTTTGACCTTGAGGTGGCAAAGCAGAAGACCAGCGAGAATCCGGTTTACTATGTTCAATATGTCCATGCAAGGATAGCTGGGATTCTCATGAAGGCCTTTGCCGAAAAGGTACTCGAAGAGTCCGAAACTCCCTGGGTCGGTGATCCCAGCGTGCTTCAGGAGCCTGAAGAGATAAAACTCTTCAAGATTATAGCGGCCTTTCCCGAGGTCGTTGAAAAGAGTGCCGCGACCCTCCACCCCCATGTCATTTTTACCTATCTCATGGAACTTGCCGCAGCCTTCCATGGCTACTACAACCGCCACAAGGTCATCACCCCGGACCGGGATCTTTCAAGGGGAAGGCTTGCCCTTGTCTTTGCCGTAAAAACGGTAATCCGGAACGGGTTGCGGCTCCTGGGCGTGTCTGCGCCTGAAAGAATGTAGGAATTAATTACCTTGGATGGAAAGTCACGATTTTCAAGGGGTCTTATTACCCTTGTCCTTGGGTTTTGTGTGTGCGGCTGGATGTTTTTCCTAGGCATTCTTGTGGGGCGGGGAACTGCTCCTGTTTCCTTTGACACCAGGAGCTTCCAGGCGAGCCTGGCAAAGCTTGCCCATGATTTTGAAGGGGAGGAAAAAACGTTTGAACGGCCGGTGCTCGATTTCTATGAGGTGCTCAAAAGCCCCATGCTCTCAACCACGGTAAAGGCCCAGGAGGAGAAAGAGCTGAGCCAGGCGAAAAACCTGACCCAGGGAGAGAGGGTTGCTCAGGGGGAAATTCTTCCCGTCACGGCAGATGCCCATGGGGATGGTAAAGGTTCCCCTCTCCTGAAAAAAAGTCTCAAGGGGCTGACCCTTAAGTCAAAATCCGTGGCAGCCCGGAGCAGGGATGATCTCCCGCCGGATATTTCCCCTGAAGCCTCGCCCGATCCCTTGCCTTATGTGGAAAGGAGCGTTGTAAAAAAGGAGAAGAAGATCCTGGAACCAGATGTCGAAAACGGTGAATATACCATCCAGGTTGCCGCATACAGGAACCTTGCCGACGCCGTGGGTGAGATCGAAAGGCTCAAGACAAGGGGTATCACCTCCTACAGAACCATGGGCCGGGTGGGCAATGATGTCTGGCATAGGGTTAGAACCGGCTCGTTCAAGGATATGGAGTCAGCGCAAAAAAGGCTGGGAGTGCTTGCCGGGCTCGGGGTCAAGGGGATAATACTCAACAAGGAGGAGTGATGATGAGGATTTCAAGTAAGGATGTGGAGCACCTGGCCCTTCTGGCCCGCATGAACGTGGATGAGTCTGAGCTTGATAGACTTGCCGTCCAGGTGAATGATATCCTTGACTATATAGATGTATTAAAAGAGGCTGATGTGGAGGGTGTATCCCTTGCTTCGGGTGCGGCCCTTGGGGTAAACGTTTTCAGGCAGGATGAGGTTAAACCTTCTCCCGGGCCAGCGGCTACCTTGGCCAATGCCCCAGAACGAAGCGATGATTTTTACCTGGTCCCGAGGATTGTGGACAGGAATCAGCAATAGAGAAATTAGCAGCAGAGGAGCAATAAAATGGATTTACACGAACTGACCATTGACCGGGCAAAGGATCTGCTCAGCTCCGGCCAGATCTCCTCAACGGAACTTACCCGATGTATGCTTGACAGGATAGAAGCCCATGACGGAAAGGTGGGTGCCTTTATCACCGTTGACACAGATGGTGCCCTTGCGGCTGCTGCGGCAGCCGATAAGCGCCTCGCGAGAAATGCGAGAAATGCGAGAAATGAGGATGCTCCTCTTCTTGGCATACCGATTTCCTTAAAAGACCTCGTGTGCACCCGGGGGCTCAGGACCACCTGTGCCTCAAAAATTCTGGAAGACTTCGTGCCCGCCTACGATGCCACCGCCGTTGACCTTTTGAGAAAGGCCGGGGCCGTGATTGTGGGCAAGACCAACATGGATGAGTTTGGCATGGGTTCGTCAACGGAGAATTCAGGTTTCCACATCACCCGGAACCCCTGGAATCTTGACTGCGTACCCGGAGGATCCAGCGGAGGATCTGCCGCAGCCGTTGCAGGGGGAATGTGCATGGCTTCCCTGGGGACGGACACGGGGGGCTCGATCCGCCAGCCAGCCTCCCACTGCGGCGTTGTGGGGTTGAAGCCAAGCTATGGCAGGGTCTCAAGGTTTGGTCTCGTTGCCTACGCCTCTTCCCTGGATCAGATCGGGCCCATTACCCGCACGGTAAAGGATGCGGCCCTGGTGATGAACGTCATTGCAGGTCATGATCCAAAGGATTCTACCTCGGCCGCCATCCCTCATACCACGGACACAGCCATCGACCCCTCCACCAGCCGTCTCGACTTTACCCGGGCCTGTTCCGAGTTCCACGACAGGGGCCTTGCCGGCATGACAGCGGGAATTCCCAGGGAGTATATCGGGATGAAGGGTCTTGATCCCGAGGTTGAACACTCCTTTAAAGAAGCCTGCAAGGTTCTGGAGGGATTAGGCGTTAAGTTCCGGGAGATTTCCCTTGCCCATACCGATTACGCTGTTGCCGCCTACTATGTCCTTGCATCCTCCGAGGCAAGCGCCAACCTTGCCCGGTTTGACGGGGTAAGGTACGGGTTCAGGGCAGAGGATTGTGAGGATCTCCTGGATATGTACCAGGAGAGTCGTTCCAGGGGGTTTGGCTCCGAGGTTAAACGCAGGATCATCATGGGGACCTATGCCCTTTCTTCAGGTTACTACGACGAATATTACGGTCGGGCCTCCCGGGTGAGAACGTTGATAATGGCCGATTTTGCAAGGGCCTTTGAACAATGTGACATTGTTGTCTCGCCTGTTACACCCACGCCCGCATTTGAAATCGGTGAAAAGGTCGCCGATCCCGTGACTATGTGTTTAGCGGACATCTTCACCCTGTCTGCCAACATGGCCGGCACTCCCGGTCTGTCAATTCCATCGGCCCTGTCGTCAAAGGGCCTTCCCATGGGACTGCAGATCCTCGGACGCCGCTTTGATGAGATGAGCGTGCTTAAGGCGGGTTATGGGTTTGAGCAGAGCCGCCTGGAATTGCCGGGAATGCCGAAATTTTAAGAACACTATATCTGTTAGCCGTTAGCAATTGGCTTTTAGCTAAAGGCTAAAGGCTAAAGGTTAAAGGCTAATAGCTAAAAGCTAAAGGAGGAACCATGACCTATCCGATGCCTGAAGGCGAACATTTAAGGGCCGCAGTTCGCCATATTGCCCAAAAGAGAAAGGAAGATCCAGACGCGAGTGTAAATTTGCTGGTGGACAAGGCCTGCATGAAGTTTGACCTTACCCCGGCCGAGGGGGAATTTCTCCTCAGGTTTGTAAGGGACCCGGACAAAGATACCGGCCGTTGATTGTGGTGGAGGACACCTGTGACTGACATAAGAATTCTTTCCGATATCCTCACCAACAAGATTGCCGCAGGCGAGGTTGTGGAACGGCCGGTCTCGGTTGTTAAGGAGCTTGTTGAAAACGCCCTGGATGCCGGTGCCACAAGGATCTCGGCCGAGATTGTAAAGGGGGGCAGGGATTTAATAAGAATCGCAGACAATGGTTCTGGCATGTCCCGGGACAACGCCCTCCTTGCCATAGAGCGGTACGCCACGAGCAAGATCTTCACGGACGAGGATCTTTTTTCCATCAAGACCTTCGGGTTCAGGGGAGAGGCCCTTCCCTCTATGGCGGCAGTTTCACGCTTTACCCTGACCACGAGGGAACAGCAGAGCGACTTTGCAGTAAAGATACATATCAACGGCGGCAGGGTTGTGAGTGTAGAGGATGCAGGTGCGCCCATCGGCACCATGGTCGAGGTGGCTCAGCTCTACTTCAACACCCCTGCCCGAAGGAAATTTCTCAAGGGCATAAACACGGAGATGGGCCACATTGCCGACGTGTTTACCGGTATGGCCCTGGGCGCTCCCGGGGTCGCCTTCCGCCTCTCGCACAACGATCGCCTGGTCAAGGCCTTTTCAGCGTCTGCCACCATGGAGACAAGGGCAGGGGAGGTGTTTGGCCTGGACGCCCTTTCAAAGTTCAAAAAGATCGAGCTTGCGGTGGATGGGGTAACCATCACAGGCTTCCTGTCCGATCCTGTGGACCCTCTTTTCACAAGGGCTACCTCCAAAAACCTGCGGCTCTTTGTCAACAACCGCCTTGTGAACGACCGCAGCCTTGTGGCGGCCATACTCCAAGGGTACAGGGGCCGTCTCATGAAGGGCAGGTATCCCCTTGGCATCGTCTTTGTCACCCTTGCCCCGGACCGGGTGGATGTGAATGTCCATCCGTCAAAGCTTGAGGTGCGTTTCGTTGATCAGCAGAGGATCTTCTCCCTGGTGGTACGGGCCGTGGGGGAAGCCTTTTTGAGATCCGACGGGGTGGGTTCTTCTGCCGATTTCATGGGCCGTTCACCTGATGATAGTTCCATGGGACGCCCCGGGGAGCGCCATAGGGAGGGCTCCCTGTTCCAGTGGGGAACACCTGCAGGTGAGTCGGGGAGTTTATCTGTTTCAGCCCCCGAACCAGAACCTCTTTTTAACGAACCACCATCCCCCGATCAGCCCTTGCCCACTGATTCATTGGCTGGTCCGTTCCTTCCAGGCGGATCGTCGCCAGACAGCCATGGGCATAAGCCAGAGCATCCCCAGCCCATGCCCGATGTCTTGTTCGAATCCGGGCAGGCAGCTTCCTCAAAACAAAACCAATCGGCCAGGCCCGACCCCGTTGTAATCGGGCAGGTGTTTGGAACCTATATAGTGGTTGAGGATGGTAGGAACATGGTTCTTGTGGATCAGCATGCGGCCCATGAGAGGATAGTGTACGATCGGCTCAAGCGAAGATCCGACGGCCATACCGTTCCCTCCCAGACCCTTGCAGTACCCGAAACCATTGAGCTCACCTATGTTGAGGCAGACCTTCTGGAGAGCATTCTTTCCGAACTTGAGGCGGTGGGCATGGAGATCGAACCTTTCGGAGGAACGGCCTTCATCGTTAAATCCGTCCCCGCCATCATCGACCACAGGGATGTGCGCCCCCTGGTGCTGGATATAGTGGCAAAGCTTGCAGAGTCGGGAGGGGATCCTGGCCAGGTGACTGGCGAGTGGCTTGACGACTGCCTGATTCTCATGGCCTGCCATTCTGCCATCAGGGCCAACCAGGCCTTGAATATAAAGGAGATGCAGTCTCTTCTTCTTCAGCTCGACTCCTGCGAAAATCCGGACCATTGTCCCCATGGGAGGCCTATTCGTATCCGGTGGGATATTAACGGCCTTGAGCGGTTGTTTAGGCGGGTGGTGTAGTAGATAGTCTTTAGTGGGTAGTAGTTAGTGCCTGACCGAAAACGCCAGACCCTTTATTACTGCATCATTGGCACTAAAAAACAATTTAAAGTTTTTGTTATGATGGTATATTTCATTGATATTTACTCATTATTATGTTAACGTAACCTATTAGAACCAAAGGTGTTATTGCACAAAACGACTGCCTTTTTGGACAAGGCAATTTAACATTCCCGATAAAACTTCGAGGCTATTTTGCGTAAAACTTTTGAACCACAAATGACGTTTGGACAAACTCCAATCGACCAGATTAAAATTAATTTGAGATCCAGGG
>JAVEQI010000044.1:0-18452 GCA_034007745.1 Desulfobacterium sp. | reverse complement strand
CAGAAATGGGGGTAGTTATTTCCGAACTAAAGTCGCTCCCCCTGCGGGAGCGTGGATTGAAACGTCAGTATGAGGATGCAGGCTTTACCCGGGAAGAAGGTCGCTCCCCCTGCGGGAGCGTGGATTGAAACCTCCTACTGCTAAAATAATGACGTGCTGACCCTGTCGCTCCCCCTGCGGGAGCGTGGATTGAAACCTACTGATCAGCGGATGGTCAAAAAATATAGATATGTCGCTCCCCCTGCGGGAGCGTGGATTGAAACAATTGGTAAAGCTTGGACAACGGCTATCCAAAGGTCGCTCCCCCTGCGGGAGCGTGGATTGAAACTCACTCATCTAAGAGTCTCCTACCATTTTATTTTTGTCGCTCCCCCTGCGGGAGCGTGGATTGAAACATAACCAGAGTTTGATCTTTTTGCCGTGGACCGGGCAGTCGCTCCCCCTGCGGGAGCGTGGATTGAAACATAGTCACAGTCTGCAATGACCCAGGACGACAGGTCGCTCCCCCTGCGGGAGCGTGGATTGAAACCATTTGTTGTTGGATCTATTCCTATCTTTGTGGTCGTCGCTCCCCCTGCGGGAGCGTGGATTGAAACACATGAGATATAAATTCACCTGCGGATGTGTCTGGTCGCTCCCCCTGCGGGAGCGTGGATTGAAACACGTTGAGGGGAGGCCAACATGACCCCAGCGGAACGTCGCTCCCCCTGCGGGAGCGTGGATTGAAACAGGATGAGGGTTCCGTAAGACTACACCCGTCACCCCGTCGCTCCCCCTGCGGGAGCGTGGATTGAAACTAAAAAACCATCAGTTTAATGTTTTTAATGAAAAGACATGCTATATTTGCTGAAAAATGTCATTTAATCATTAAGATGCCTCACCCTAACCAAAGGAGATCCCCATGCGTCAGACGGACCCGGCAATGGATGCTGAACAGACAGAATGTATCAATCCCTCCACCGGTGAGGTGATCGGGTATTCGCCCATACACAGCCCCGAAGAGGTGGCCCGGTGCATTGAAGCTGCCCGGAAAGTTCAGCCCGCATGGCAGGCTGTGTCGATAAAGGAACGGGCAAGGATGATCGTAAAGATCCAGCCCTATATGGTGGAACGAATGGACCACCTGGCAGCGACCATAGCCCGAAACAATGGAAAGACCAGAACCGACGCCCTGGCAACGGAAATTTTACCAGCCATCGCCTCGCTGACCTATTACCGCAAACGGGCCAGGAAATTTCTCAAAGACCGGTCTCTTATGCCGGGCGGTCTCCTGTTTATCAACAAAAAAAGCAAAATCCTGCGGATACCCTATGGTGTAGTGGGCATCATCTCCCCCTGGAACTATCCCTTTTCTATCCCCTTCTCTGAGGTGATCATGGCCCTTTTGGCGGGTAATTGCGTCATTCTCAAGGTTGCATCAGAAACACAGCTGCCGGGGCTTGCCCTGAAAGAATGCATCGAAGCGGCCGGCCTCCCCCAAGGTGTATTTTCCTATGTCAACCTGGAAGGGTCAAAGGCTTCCGGGGCAATGCTAGACAACGGTATCGACAAGCTGTTCTTCACAGGATCTGTGGGGGTGGGTAAAAAGCTGGCCGAGCTTGCGGCAAAGACTCTGACCCCGGTCTGCCTGGAGCTTGGCGGCAACGACGCCATGCTGGTCTGCGAGGATGCGGATCTGTATCGTGCGGCAGCGGGGGCGGTCTGGGCTGGGTTTCAGAATGCCGGGCAGTCCTGCGGCGGCGTCGAAAGAATCTACGTTCATGCATCGGTTCATGACAGGTTCCTGGAAATTTTAAAAGAGAAAACAGAAAATCTCAAGGTGGGTTTTGATACGGATTTCACGATGGATATCGGTGCCATGACAACCCTCCGCCAGGTGGAAACGGTCAAACACCACGTGGATGATGCCCTGGCCAAAGGTGCCGTGATTTATGCCCGGGCGAAAGCGCCTCTAAATTCAGACAGCCCCCATTTTGTGCCCCCCATGGTGCTGACCAAGGTCAACCACGACATGCTTGTGATGAACGAAGAAACCTTCGGGCCAGTGGTGGGTGTGATGAAGGTAACGACCATGGATCAGGCAGTGGAACTTGCCAACGATTCCACCCTTGGGCTCACATGCTCGGTATGGTCAGGGAACCGGAAAAATGCGGAGCACCTTGCCCGTCAAATAAAAACAGGTGTGGCCATGGTCAACGATCATCTCATGAGTCACGGCCTGCCGGAAACTCCCTGGGGCGGACCAAAGGAGACTGGTGGCGGCCGAACCCATGGTGAGATCGGGTTTGGGGAGATGACCTATCCTCAAGTCATTGTCCATGATTTTTTCACACCCGTGGTGCGGAAAAACCTCTGGTGGCATCCTTTCAGCAAATCAGTGTACGACGGTATTAAAGGGGCGGCTCAGCTTTTTTACGGCACGAACATCAGGAGGCGGCTCAAAGGCGGTATGGGGCTGATGGCGATCCTGCCCCGGATGTTCAAGCCGTGACAGGATAGTAATACAGTCTACACGGTAGGGACAATTCATGAATTTCCCTTGCTTGGAGGGCCCCTGCGGGAACGTGAATTAAAAATTTTAATTCCTGATGTTTCATAGTTGACATGCTAATATAATTAGCTTAGATATTAGTTATGAACAAAATCAAATGGCATAAGAAAGCAAAAAAGCAGTTGAAACGAATTGGAGACTCAACGGTCCAAAACAGAATCTACGAGGCTGTCGATGCTTTAAAATCCTTTCCAAATTGCCAAAACGTAAAGAAACTTACCGACCGAAACGATTATCGGTTAAAGGTCGGTAGATATCGGGTATTCTTCACGGTTGATCTTAGAATCATAAGTATTGAGGAGGTGAAAAAAAGAGATGAGCGCACATACTAACGTCCAGATTATTGAACATAACGGAGTTCCGGCTTTTGCTGTAATTCCTTATGGGGAATATTTAAAGCTGGTTGCCCCTGACGACAATGACTACATTCCCCATGAGGTCGTGGGCTTGATGGTTAAGAAAGGATACAACACCGTCAAGGCGTGGAGGGTACATCTTAAATTGACGCAAAAGGAAGTGGCAGAAAAGGCCGGGATAACTCAGTCCGCCTTATCCCAGATGGAATCTTCAGACAATGAAATGAGGACAGCCACCTTGGAAAAGTTGGCGGCAGCCCTGGGGGTTTCAGTAGGCCAACTTGAGGATTAAGGACAGTATTGTCTTTTACAGAAATTTTACAATCCCGCCCCCCCTTAAAAAGAAATGGCTAACAGTCTGTTTTTAAATGTTTATTTCTCCCTGTCTTTGATCTTTCTTTCCTGAACAACCTTGTCGATACGCAGTTTTCCTTGTATTAAGAACCCTTCTCAACTATATGACCTTAACATGAAACACACGGCCGACAACATCGCAATCACGGGAGTGTCAGGCATCTTTCCCGGTGCTCAGACCATTGACAGATTTACACGGAACATCATGGCAGGCTTTGAGGCCATTGTGGATGTTCCAGACCATCGGTGGATCATCCCCCCTGAAAGGGTAGTCTCAACTGATTATCTGCCGGATAAGGCCTGCTCCGGAAGGGCCGGCCTTGTCCAGGATTTTACGTTTGATCCTGCTGAACTTTCCATTGACCAGGACCTGGCATCAGCCCTTGACCCGATGCATCAGATGGTGCTCCATGCGGGAAGAGAGGCCCTTCAATCATGCTTCCATACCCGGGAGACAAGGTCAAAGACCGGGGTGATCCTTGCGGCCATAAGTCTTCCCACCCAGGCGTCGTCTGACATTTCCCGCAGGATCATTATGGGAGATGGCAGCCGTATCTCCCGGGGTGAAATTCTTTCCTCGGGAGTTGTGTCGGTTCCAGCCTCCATACTGGCCCGTGCCTTGGGGCTTGCCGGGGGCAGCTACACCCTTGATGCTGCCTGCGCATCCTCCCTTTATGCGGTAAAGCTTGCCTGCCGGGAGCTGAAGCTTGGCAGGGCCGACATGATGATAGCGGGCGGCGTGTCAAGACCCGACTCCCTGTACACTCAGGTGGGCTTCACCCAGCTGAAGGCCCTGTCTCCAACGGGAAGATGTGCCCCCTTTGATAGAAGTGCAGACGGACTTGTGGTGGGTGAAGGTGCAGGTATTGTCGTTCTGAAACGCCTTGACGATGCCGTTGCAGCAGGTGATAAGATCTGGGGAGTGATCCAGGGTTCAGGCTGGTCCAACGACATCGGCGGCAACCTTGTGGCACCGGCTTCCGACGGCCAGATCCGAGCCATGGCCGCTGCCTTTAAAAATGCCGGTTGGCTGCCCGAAAATATCCAGCACCTGGAGTGCCACGGATCTGCAACCCCTGTGGGGGACACAGTTGAGCTTAACTCCATGAAAGCCCTGTGGATTGATGCAGGCTGCGCCAATGCCTCCTGCGCAATCGGTTCGATAAAATCCATGACAGGTCATCTTTTAACGGCCGCAGGAGCCGCAGGGTTGATCAAGACCCTTGTTGCCATGGACGAGAAACTTCTCCCCCCCTCCCTTCATTTTAAAGAGCCGCCCTCGGGTAGTCCGCTGTATGAAACGGGCTTCAGGGTTCAGACACGGCCAGAACCCTGGGAGGCAGAGGTTCGAAGGGCGGGAATTTCAGGATTTGGGTTTGGCGGGATCAACGCCCATGTTCTGGTGGAAGAGTTTACACCTAAGGGAGCCAGGAAATTTTTCCAGCCGGGGAAAGTCGAAAGAAAAGAACCAGAACCAGTTGCGATTGTTGGCATGGCGACCATAGTTGCAACGGCCCACAGCCTTAAAGCGTTCAAAGAGCAGGTTCTTTCGGGCAAAACCAGATTGCCCCAGGCACCCGGACAAAGATGGCGGGTGCTCCCGTCCGACCAGAACAGACTTCCCGAAATCAAGGGGTTCTGGATAGACCGGGTCACGACTTTTCCAGGGGAATTTAACCTTCCTCCCAACCAGATCGCCGACCTTCTGCCCCAGCACTTGATCATGCTGAAAACTGCAAAGGCCGCCATGGAAGATGCGGCCCTGCCCATGCGCCCGGGAACAGCCGAGCCCCCGAGAACCAGATTCGGAGCGGCCATCGGCATCGAGTTTGACTATGGTGCAACGGATTTTCACCTTCGCTGGTCAGCCGACGCCAGCAGCGATGAAATAAAAAACAACCTCAGCCCACCCCTTACCGCCGAACGAACCCTGGGGGCACTTGGAGGAATCGTTGCAAGCAGGATGGCAAGACAATTCAAGCTCGGAGGCCCCTGCTTTACCGTTTCAGCCCAGGCAGCATCGGGTTTAAGAGCCATGGAGATCGGAGTCAATTCAATTCAATCCGGAGAGACAGACCTTTTCCTGTGCGGGGCCGTTGACATGGCAGGCGATCTTCGTCAGACTCTCTTGGCCCATGGGCTGACACCCTTTTCCGACCGGGACGAGACAAGACCCTTTGATGAAAACGCTCAAGGAACCCATCCATCGGAAGGAGCCTGCGCCCTTATCTTAAAGCCCCTTGACCAGGCAATGAAGGACAATGACAGAATCTACTCGATAATCCGGGGCACGGGCAACGCAGGCCCGGGAAATTTTGAAGAAAATATGTCCGGGGTCTACAGACGATCCCTTGAGCGCTCTCTTGCCCAGGGAAACATCCTGGCGCACTCAATAGGGCTTTATGAGGCCCATGCAGGCGCAGACCCCAAGCTGGATGCTAGGGAAATTAATGCCCTTTACGACCTCGGGTTTAACTGCGCCGCTGGCAGCACAAGGGCAACCTGCGGAGACACAGGTGCAGCTGCAGGGCTCCTCTCTGCGATTAAGGCAAGCCTTGCCCTGTTTCACCATATTATTCCCCCTGTTCCAGGTTTTGCCGAACCATTGAAGGCTGTTTCAGAAAACAGTGCCATCCGCATTCCCAAACATCCGGCCTACTGGGTAAAGAAAGGCAAGGATGAGCCGAGACTATCCATGGTTGCCGCCATAACCCGGGAAAATGGAGTCGCCCACCTTATTCTTGAGGGTATAGAATACCCCTCTGGGATGCCCTGTTCACCCATGACAAATCATAAGAAAACCAAAAGCGAAAAGATTAACCCTGAAAACACCAACCGGGAAAGGATAGACCGGGAAAGGCTCAACCCCCTGGGCAGCCCGGAAACGACCCTGTTTGTGGTCAGGGCAGATTCAAGGAAAGACCTTATTAACAGGCTCCAGGATCTTGCTGATCTAACTGCCCGCATGGAGGAGTCCGAATCCCCCTCCCCTTCCTGCTACGCCATCGGTGCCGCATGGTTCAGGCAAAGCTTACCGTCAACAGGTCCGGTTCTTTCCATACTGGCACGGAGCGTCAATTCCCTCAAGCATCTCATTCAAACGGCCTTAGAGGCCGTTGAAACCAATCAAGAGTGCCAGATAAAAGGCCTGGAGGGAATTGCCTACACCCTGAATCCCATGGGAATAAAGGGTAAGACGGCCTTTGTTTACCCGGGGTCAGGCAATCACTTTCCCGGCATGGGTGAACAGATCGGCGCTTTTTTCCCCGAAATTCGTGACCAGATGGAGCAAAAGGGGGATGTCCATGCCGGCAATCTGATCTACAGCCAGGTATTTCTGGGAGATTTCATGACCCGGGTTGCCAGGACCTTTGGCCTTACTCCCGGGGCAGGAATCGGCCACAGCCTTGGGGAAACAGCCTCACTCTTCTCCCTTGGGGTGTGGAATGATCCAGGTGAGATGCTTGCCCGCATGGAGCGATCCGACCTTTTTACCGAAAAGCTTGACGGGAAGTTCCTTGCAGTCAGACAGAGCTGGGGCCTTGCCGAGGATGAAACCCCCGAGTGGGTGGTTGCCGCAGTGAACCGAAGCGCCCAGGAGGTTGAGGCCCGCCTCGGCCATTATAGGAGGGTTTACCTTCTGATCAGAAACACCCCGGTGGAGACGGTGATCGGCGGAGATAAGGATTGTGTCAACGCCCTGATCAAAGACCTTGGCTGCGGCGCCATGTTCCTTGAAGGAGTCATGGCCGTGCACTGCCCCATCGTTGAAAGTTGTGCCGACGAATACCGGGATCTTCACAAATTTGGATGCACCCCCTGCCCCGATATAGACTTTTACAGCTGCACCAGGGCCGGGCGATACATTCCCACCACCGAAACTGCTGCCCAGTCCATCCTTGACCAGGCAATCAAGGGATTTGACTATGTACGCCTCATCAACCAGGCGTGGGAAGATGGAATACGGGTTTTTGTGGAAATGGGGCCGGGCAGCTCATGCACCAGGGCCATAGGTCAAATTCTCCAGGACCGGGACCATCTCGCCCTTTCCCTCTCCTCAACAAAAGGCGACGACCTTAACGTACTCGTACAAGCCCTCGCAACCCTGGCAGCCCATGGGGTTGACCTCGATCTGACACGACTTTTCCTGCCGCCTGTTACCACCCAGGACAAATCCCCTGCACAGACATTGTCCATTCCGACTTCAAGATCAGAGATCGATTCTTCGACACTGGAGGCCCTTTACACCCAAAGAGAACAGGCCATGGTAGTCAAAGAACCCTCCTCAAAACCAGAAAAACCGAAAATAACAAATACCCCTTATGCTAAACCAGCACCTAAACCTAAACCTGAGCCTGAACTTGAGCTTGAATATGAATCTGAAAAACCGATCTTGATGAAAGTTCCCGGACTGCTTGATTCAGCAAGGCTTACCAGCCGTGCCCATGAATCGTTTCTGGCCTTGACCCAGTCAAACATGAAGGCCTTTGAGACCCAGTTTGCGGCCCTTGCAAGGGCTGCGGCAGGAACGACAACGGACAGCATGAATGGTGAAACTTCGCCTAAACCTCTTTTTGACCGGGACGCCTGCCTTGAATTTGCAATCGGCCGGGCAGGCAACGTCATTGGCGAGGCCTTTGACATCATTGACTCCTATCCCGTGCGGGTAAGACTTCCTGACGAGCCCCTCATGCTTGTGGACAGGATCATGGAAATCCAAGGGGAAATGCTCTCCATGGGACCTGGAAAAATCGTCACCCACCACGATGTTCGTAACAACGCCTGGTACCTTGACGGAAACAAGGCCCCGGTATGCATAACCATCGAGGCGGGCCAGGCAGATCTCTTTCTCTGCTCCTGGCTTGGCATCGACCACAGGGTCAAGGGGAAAAGGAGCTACAGGCTCCTCGATGCAAGGGTGACCTTCCACCGCACCCTTCCCTCTCCCGGTGAGACCATCGAATACCACATAGAGATTGACCGGTTCCTGAAACAGGGAGAAAGTTACCTCTTTTTCTTCCATTACAGGGGATACATCAACGGCGAGCTGCTCATATCCATGCGGGACGGATGTGCCGGGTTTTTTACACCAGAAGAGGTCGAAAACTCAGGCGGTATAATTTTAAAGTCCGGGGAAAAGGAAAAAGCCGAGGCAAAAGCCTGGCTGGTCCCTCCGGTTGAAATGGTAAAGGAAGCCTATGATGACGGGAAGATCAATGCCCTTAGAAGGGGCGCTCTGGAGGAGTGCTTTGGTCCGCATTTTAAAGGTATCTTGCTTGGGCAAAACATGAGGCTTCCAGGCGGGAGAATGCACCTTCTGGACCGGGTCACCGAGATTGACCCCAATGGCGGCAGATTCGGACTGGGAAGGATAAGAGCCGAGGCAGACATAAGTCCGGACGACTGGTTCCTCACCTGTCACTTCATCGACGACATGGTCATGCCCGGCACCCTTATGTACGAATGCTGCGCCCATACCTTAAGGGTATTCACCCAGAGAATGGGGTGGATCTCAACAAGGGACGAGGTCCATTACGATGTTATCCAGGGCATTGAAAGCGATCTCAAATGCCGGGGACCTGTGACCGTTCACACACGAAAGGCCCGCTACGAAATTGAAATCAAAGAGATAGGTTATAATCCTGAACCCTATGTGATCGCCGATGCCCACATGTTTTCAGACAACCACAGGATCGTTCTTTATAAAAATATGGGACTGAAAATTGCGGGACTGACCCGCCAGGAAATTGAACGGACATGGAGTTAAACAATCTATGAGATATACAAAGGTATTCATCGATACAATCGGGTACGAACTTGCCCCCCATGCTGTCACAACCGATGAGATAGAGGCAAAACTTGCCCCGTTTTACGAATCAGTCGGTTTTGGCAAGGGTCAGCTTGAGGTTCTCACAGGCATCAAGGAACGGCGTTTCTGGGACAAAGAACACACCCTGGCCCAGGGGTCTGCCCTTGCAGGGAAAAAGGCCATTGAAGCTGCCGGGATAGATCCCCTTGAAATCGAAAGCCTCGTTTTCTGCGGGGTGGGCCGGGATGGATTTGAACCGGCCACTGCCTGTGCCGTTGCAGATAAGCTCAAGATCAGCCCCGCGGCCCATGTGTATGACGTTTCAAACGCCTGTCTCGGGGTGATCACCGGCATGGTCCAGGTTGCCAACGAGATCGAGCTCGGCCACATCCGGGCGGGGCTTGTTGTGTCGTGTGAGACGGCCCGGCAGATAATCGATTCCACAATTGACGAGATCAATCAGCAAAAAAGCGTGGAGTTCTACAAGCAGACCATTGCCACCATGACAGGCGGTTCCGGGGCCTGTGCTGTTCTCTTAACCGACGGGACGCTTGGCAATGACACGATCCGTCGCCACGCCCTCCTGGGCGGAGTGGTTCAACAGGCCAGCCAGCACCATAACATGTGCCGCTGGGCCTTTGAAGAGTCGGGCATGCCCACCCATTCAAGGGTGCGCATGCGAACCAACGCCCACGGGGTGCTGGAAAACGGTCTTGCCCTGGCACAAAAAACCTTTGCGAGCTTTAAACGGGAGCTCAACCTTGGAGATGACATGCCTGATAAGTTCATCTGTCACCAGGTGGGTTCAACCCACCAGAAGATGCTGCACAGGGCCCTCAACATCGACAAATCAAAGGATTATGCGACCTTTCCCTACCTTGGCAACATGGGAACCGTTTCCCTGCCCATGACGGCCGCCATTGCAGACGAAAGGGGTTTTCTCCAGCCAAACGACCTTGTGGGATTCCTTGGCATAGGCTCGGGTTTAAACTGTCTCATGATGGGGGTAAAATGGTAAATAGCCCTTTGACCACCAGAAACAGAGATGCCCTGGGCCGGGGTATAAAAAGAAAGATCAACGGTGTCACCCTTGACACAGAAGAGTTTAAAGAACTCTACCCCTTTACCCCAAATTTCATAACCCTCAACAGTCACAAGCTCCACTACCTTGATAAGGGCAAGGGCAGCCCGGTTGTTATGGTCCACGGAAA
Source organism: Desulfobacterium sp. (assembly GCA_034007745.1). Lineage (GTDB taxonomy): Bacteria > Desulfobacterota > Desulfobacteria > Desulfobacterales > Desulfobacteraceae > Desulforapulum. The sequence goes on along the minus strand of JAVEQI010000044.1, from coordinate 8,171 downwards.
TCCCACCTGGTCCTTTTATTTTAGAACCCTTGTCCGGGATCTTTCCAGAAGCCACCGGGTAATCGTTCCCGATCACATTGGGTGCGGCCTGTCAGACAAGCCGTCGGAAAAAGAGTACGACTACACCCTTGAATCCAGGGTAAGGGATCTTGACAGTTTAATCAAAAGCCTTGAACTTGACCGGAAGATCACGCTTGTTGTCCATGACTGGGGCGGCATGATCGGCTGCGCATGGGCACTTAAAAACCTCGACAGGATAGAAAGGATAGTTGTGACCAACACCTCGGGGTTTCACCTCCCTTTGGCAAAGCGTTTTCCCCTGCGGCTCTGGCTGATCAAATATCTGACCTGGTTTGCGGTTCCAGCGGTTCTCGGCCTGAACCTCTTTTCAAGAGCGGCCCTTTACATGGCACCGGTCAAATCCCTTTCACCAAAGGTTAAAAAGGGACTTACCGCACCCTACAACTCGTGGAAGAACAGGATTACCACTCTCAAATTTGTCCAGGACATTCCCCTTTCACCCAAAGATCAAAGCCATGATCTCGTCACCTGGGTGGACAGCAACCTTGACCGCCTTAAAACCATTCCCATCATGATTCTCTGGGGCAGGCACGATTTTGTGTTTGACCTTTCCTTTTACGACGAATGGAAACGCCGTTTCCCCAATGCCCAAACCCATGTTTTTAATGATGCAGGCCACTATCTCTTCGAGGATAAACCCGTTGAGACCTCAAATCTTATCGGTCAATTCTTGAAGGATTCTTCCGGTTAGGATCAGGCGGGATCAAAACGAACTTACCGGTTTCTTATAAAAAAGGGGGAAAAGAGATACCTTTCCCCCGGTGAGATCTGCAGGAAAACCCTATTTGATAAGATTTTTGCTCTTGAGCCAATCCATGGCCACATCATGAACCTGCTTGTGGTCAATATCCACGGCCTTATTCAGCTGCTGCATCTCCTGTGTGTCAAGGCTGTCCGCAAGGGGTTTTAATATGGTTTGGATCTCAGGATACTTATCAAGAATTTCTTTTCTCACAACCGGTGCCGGATTGTACACGGGGAAAAAAGACTTGTCGTCTTCAAGGTTCACAAAGCCAAAGGCTGCTATTCTGCCATCTGTGGCAAAACCCATTGCAGAGTTAACAAGCCCCTCTTTCAATGCCTGGTAGGTAAGGCCAACAGACATTTTTTTGACCTGTCTGGGGGGAAGCCTGAAATTATAGGTTTTCATAACGCCTTTAAATCCATCGGGGCGTTCCCAAAATTCCGAATCAAGGGCAAATATCAGTTCGTCTGGATTTTTTGTGACATAGGCTCCCAGGTCGGAAATACTCTTTATTTCGAGCTTGTCTGCCTCTACCTTTCCCATCATCAGGGTATAGGTGTTGTTGTACTGGACAGGATCGAGCCAGATGAGATCCTTCTTGGCGTCGGCTTTTTTGACCCAATTGTAAATATTTTCAGGATTGGTCATTACTTCTGTGTCTTTCTGCTTGTAGAATAGAGTATACGCAGTGCCTGTGTACTCGTAATAGAGATCGAACTGGGCATTTTCAAGGGATTTTCTGGCGATTGACGATCCTACCCCAGTCTTGATCGTAACATCGAACCCTGCCCGTTCGAGAAGAATGCCGGCAAGCTCAGGAAGAATAAACTGCTCTGTATAATCTTTTCCCCCCACTATAAGGCTTTTATCCTTGGCAAAAACAGTGCCTGGTAAGAGTAAGGTCAAAACAAATGCTGCCAAAAGACCAAGTTTAAATATGCTTTTCATGTCTATCCTCCTAATTAATCTCTGACTTGAGTGTCAGAAAGTTATAAATTTTAAAAACTTAAACAAAAAACAGGTTAAAGTGTTTTTGCTCAATTCCTCGATTAAGTACTTTTCTACTTTACCGCTTTTTTAGTTTTCTATCTGGAAAGCCGCAGACCCTTTGAGACCAGTGCTACTCCCAGCAGTTCAGACAGAAAATCCGCAAAAAGTGCCAAAAGTGTTATTGGGATAGCACCGGCCAGGAGCTTGTCCGTCTGCATAAGGCTTATTCCTGTAAATATGAGGTCCCCCAGGCCTCCCGCTCCGATTACATAGGCGAGGGCGGCCGTGCCGATATTAATTACCAGGGCTATCCTGAACCCTGTAAGAATGACCTCCATGGCATTTGGAAGCTCCACCTCCAGGAGGATTCTCCCCGGAGGCATTCCCATGCCTTTGCCGGCATCTATAAGTTCCGGAGGTACTGCGGTAATTCCGGCAAGGGTATTTCTAGCGATGGGAAGTATGGAATAGATGGTCAGGGCAAATACCGCAGGCTTTATGCCGAGCCCCATAAAACTCATGGCTATCGCCAGAACGGCAAGGGAAGGGATGGTTTGTCCGAGTCCTATAATATACATGCAGATCCCGGCGTAACGTCGAAACCGATGCCTGGTAAGCACAATCCCAGCCGTTAATCCCAAAATTGTGGCAAAGGTCATACTCAAGGTCACAAGAAAGAGGTGCTGGAGAAACAGCTCCACTAAAACCGGATATTCGTAGGGATCAGAAAATAATGCTATAAGACCTGTCCGTTCAAGCGTCACACCCGCAATCAAAATGAGAACCGCAATGATAATCCTGTATAACTTTGCAGATAGATTTTTCATCGCGAAACCCTCCTCTGTACCCTGATACCTTCAGGCGTCGCAATCCTCTCCAGCAAGGCCATCCCACCGTCTACAACTATGGCAAGAACAGACACAAGTATTGCGCCGCTCAGTACCATCTCAGGATATACCCTGGCAATACCCTGCTGAATAAACACTCCCAACCCACCTGCTCCGATATAAGTTGCAATAGCTGCAACCCCTATATTCATAACGGCAGCCGTCCTCAATCCTGCAATAATTACAGGTGTGGCAAGGGGGATTTCAAGTTCCCGCAAAAGCCTCCACTTGCTCATGCCCATAGCCTTGCCTGCGTCCACAAGGGCTGGAGGAACGTTTTTTATGGCCGTGTAGGTGTTTCTGATGATGGGAAGCTGACTGTAAAGAACCAGAGCTATAACAGCCGGCACTTTTCCAAGCCCCATGTTAAATATAGCAAGAACGGGCAGCATCAATCCAAAAAGGGCGATGGAAGGGATGGTAATAAGTATGTTGGCGCCGTTCAAAACCCTGGAAGCAAACTCTTCATGCCTTGTAATCAAGATACCCAGAGTAACCCCTATTGGTGTAGCTATGAGGAGCGCTATCCCCACAATCCAGATGTGCTCCCAGGAGAGATACAAAACCTCGTTAAGGTTATCCCCTATAAATCTGAGTGTACTCATCCGGCCACCTCATTTTCAACATTTTCTGTTTCATCTGCATAGCTTGCCTTTACCGCTTTTTGTATGTCGTTGTAGGTTACTGTACCGACAAGGCTTTTATTTTCGTCCACAACGCAGAAGGTGGGGGTACTGTACATGAGCATGGAGGAGAGGACATCCCTGAGCTGGGTATTTTCATAGACAAAAAGGGGATATGGCTCCACAACATTCCGTACAGGCCCTTGCTCATACTTCAGGGTTTTCTGCATAACAAAGCCTATTGGTTTGTTTTGTTCGAGCACTATGGCGTAGCGAAATTTCTCTGCCGTCATAAAACCTAATGCCTCCTGGGAACTGTCGGATCCCTGGATTATGTTTTTAGGTTTTCGGTTGATAATATCACGTACCCACATGAGCCCAAGGACTTTCAATGCCCTGTCGGCACCCACAAAGTCGGAGACAAATTTATTTTTGGGCTGGGTCAGAATAATCTCAGGTGTATCGTACTGTACCAGGCGTCCCCTGTCAAAGATGGCAATACGATCACCCATCTTTATGGCTTCGTGTATGTCATGGGACACAAAGGCCACTGTCTTCTTTAATTTTGCCTGGAGCTTCAGGAACTCATCTTGAATCTCCTCCCTGTTGATGGGGTCTATTGCGCCAAAGGGCTCATCCATGAGAAGTATCTTAGGGTCCGCGGCAAGTCCCCTGGCTACCCCCACCCGCTGCTGCTGACCACCGGAGAGCTCTGCAGGATAGCGATCTCTGTAAAGCTCAGGGTTCAGGTTGGTCATGTCAAGCAACTCATCGATGCGTTTTGCTATACGGTCTTTGTCCCACCCCAGGAGTCTTGGCACAACGGCAATATTTTCAGCTATGGTTTTGTTTGGAAAAAGCCCGATGGCCTGGATCACATACCCCAGGCGCTGCCTGAGCTGGACAACATCGAGATCCATGATATTTTTTCCATCAACGGTTATTCTCCCACGTGTGAGTCTCTCCAGCCTGTTTGTAAGGCGCAGGGTCGTTGTTTTGCCGCATCCCGATGGACCGAGAAACACCACTACTTCTCCCTTGGGAATGGTAAAGCTTACATTGTCAAGGGCGGTGATTGTATTTTTTCCCTTGCCGAATATTTTTGTTACAGAATCATACGTTATCATTTAAAACCTCTTTTATATCATGCCTTAAAATCAACCACCCGGGATGCTAGAGAATCGGTATAAGTAATGGTTGATTTACATGTTTTCAGGTCGATCCTTGCAGTTGCCATGTGTGCTTCATGGGTCCAGCGAAGAACAAGCACCGAATCACTTGAAGGCAAAAGGGTAAAGCTACCGTTAAAGGCAGGGTAGGAGTTACGAAATTCCATGAGCTTCAAAAGCCTCTGCACCACGGGTTTTTTAACTCCTTCCCTCACCTCTTCCAGGGAGTAATTATGACGGTTGATATTCCTTCCCAGGCGTGTACGTTCAACAAGCTCAATATCATTTTCTCCGGCAAGCAGGCCCACATAGTAGACCTGGGGCACGCCGGGCGTAAAAAACTGGATGGTGCGGGCAGTAATATAGGTGTCGTCATGGGCGCCCAGGGCCGAATAAAAGGTGCAGTTAACCTGGTACACATCCAGATTGCTATAATCCGGCCCTGAATAGATTTCTTTTACGTTGGAACCCTGTTTATAAAGGGTATCAAGGGTTTTTTCAATTTCATCGGGTTTTAAGAGCCCTTCCACATCCACTACGCCGATGCCGTCATGGGTATCAAGGGTGGTTATCTGTTTTCTGGGACACTTACCGAGCCAGGATTTGAGAGGTTTGGCTATACCCGTGTAAAGGGCGTGGAGAACGAGCATGGGAAGAGCAAAATCGTAGCACCAATACCCCTTTTGGGCGAGTTTCATCTGATAGGTGTAATGCTCATGGACCTCGGGCAAAATTTCCGTATCAAAAGCTGCGGCGTAATCGTTGAACCACTCAAGGAGTTCCCATATTTTAGGCTCAAGGAAAAAACAATCGGTGCCAAGCTCAAAGGTGGTATAGGCGATGGCATCCAGTCTTATCATCTTGGGCCGGTTCCTCACTAACCGGATGAGAAAATGACGCATCACTTCCCTTGTTTTTGGCGAATCGTAATCAAGATCAATCTGCTCCTGGTCAAAGGTACACCAGATCTTTTCAAGGGATCCGTCTGGCCGCTCCAGTGTCTGGTAGGGCTGTCTAGGCTTTCGGGTGTAAACCTTTTTAAGATCCTCCTCGTCCACCAATCCGTCGGGAGCAATCTTATCAAAGCTTAAAAACATGTCGGCATACTCACTATCCTTCCCCCTGGCCATATAATCCTGAAAAAACTTTGACTGCCGGGAGATATGGTTGACCATAAAGTCAATTATCAGGTCAAAATCCTGGCCGATTTTTTCAACGTCCTCCCAGGTGCCAAAGGCAGGATCCACCTCGTCATAGGTCAGGGGGGCAAACCCCCTGTCTGCCGAAGAGGGATAAAAAGGCAGCAGATGTACACCGCCAATGGCCTTAAAGAAATATTTACGAAGAACATAGTGAAGCTCTGGAAGATTGGCTCCCAGGCTGTCTGGATAGGTGATGAGTTGAATTTTATTCTTTATTGCCATCTGTTGCTATTCTCCTAGCCTTTTCAATAAACCCATAATGATTGATTCCCTCCATAACCCCTCGGGAATAAGATCCTCTGGCAAAATAAATATTCCTGGTCGATTTCAAGCTTTCAAGTTCAGGGCTATAGTTACCCACAACGATTCCCGGGGGCACCCCCTTTAACATTTCAGCATCATTGCCTGAATCACCCGCAACAAGAATATTTTTAAGGGCAATTTCCCACTTGTAGCCTATATATCGGATCGCCTTGCCCTTTGAGGCCCTAAATGGAAGAATATCAAGGTATTCATCGTGGGAATAGATAAGATTGTACTTAAACCGGTTCCTTGTCAGGAGATGGTGCACCATGGTCAATCGATCCTTGCCCGGCTCCATGTAATAGCTCAGCTTAAAGGGGGTCTGCTTCTCCTTTTCCTGGGGCCTTATAAAATCAATTTCCTCAAGGCGCAAGGCCATGAGGTCCGGCTTCCAGTTTTTTGAGATATGAGTTTCCCATCCCCTGTCATAATAAAAGGAATCACCATATCGAATCTGAGTGCCCACGCAGGAGACAATGATGTCGGGCATCATCACGCCATGTGCCTTTAAAACCTCAACCGCGGATTCGAACATTCTCCCCGTGGCCACCCCGAAACCCAGGCGGTCTTTATTTTGTTCAAGCAATGTCATCAAAGCCTTGAGATATTCGGGATCACCTCCTAAAAGGGTGTTGTCAATATCGGTGATCAAAAAACAATCAAGGTCTGTAAGGCGTCGGCCTATAGCCGGAACACCAGTTCGGGTAAAACTCGTGGTTGAGTGTTGAGCTCCTTTGTAGAGCGCCTTGATTTTCTCAACATAGGTTCGGGCATGATTTTCCCAGGTATAAAACTTGCGAACGTTCAGGATTCCTGACTTTGAGAACTGATTCCATTGATCAGGGTTAACCAGAACCTTTCGAATGGCCGAAGACATGGCTTTTGAATCTGTGGGGTCAACCAGAATGCCGCCTTTGCAGTTTTCCATAATATCCTGTGGACCACCGTTACAGGTAGACACAATGGGAAGACCGCAGGCAAGGGCTTCTAACAGGGTGAGTCCAAAGGGTTCAGTCAGGGCGGGGTTGACAAACACCCCTCCTTTTTCAGCCACAATCCGATACAGTTCCGGCACTTCATGTTCAAAATTGTGCTGTTTTGGAATGGCCATCCGCCCGTAGAGGTTGTACTTGTCCATTAAAAGCAGCATCTGGGTGAGCACATCACGCTCGCTCTCCTCTTTTTCCGAGATATCCTTTCTAATACCGGCAAAAACGGCCAGATTTGCAATGGCCTGGAGTTCCAGATCTTCGCCATAGGCTTTGATAAGACCCTGGATGTTTTTTCGTCGATCAGGTCGGCAAAGGGCAAGAATAACGGGCTTATCCGGCTGCTGTAAAAAATGACCCAACTCCTTTTTCACCGATTCCCGGGCAAAGAGACTCTCCTCCTTTTCCTTAAGATCCCCAGGATCATCATGGTAATAGGGATAGAATTTCTCTATCTCAATACCGGGGGGAATAACAGCATACTTTGGAAGGGTGCGGTTCCTGTAGCGCCCGTATTGACCCTCAATTTCCTGGCGGGTACTTGTGATAACAAGGTCGGCCGATTTAAGAACATTCTCCTCCACCTCTATTCTATGATCAATTTTAAGAGCCCGGTTCATTTCACGGAGATCGCCACCCTCATCAACCAGCCGTTTCTTTTTCGAACGGCCAAGGGAATGGCCCGTATAAACCAGAGGAATGCCAAAAAAACCGGCGAGCTCGGCTGCTACATGGCCAGCATCCGGATAATGCCCGTGAACAAGATCGGGAATCGCTCGTTCCTGCTGAATAAATTTAATAGTTTTGTCTACAAACTCGTCCAGATATGGCCATAACAGCTCTTTTCTGCGATATTTTAAGCCGCCGCATTGAATCCGTACAATGCGAAATTTGTCCGTTACCTGCTCAATTTTTTGACTATAATCCTCGGAAACAGAGCGGTCCTGAATAAGCCTGGTAAATAGATCAACCCGTCGGATTTCATCCCTTTGGGCCAATGCCCTGGAAAGTTCAACCACATATTTTATCTGACCCCCAGTGTCTGCATCATATCCAAGCTGCATGTTTTCAGCCCTTAACAGTCCGTGGATGCTGAACATCGTAAGTGAAATACCGTTTTTTGAACCCATGAGCCTCCTGCTCTTTATTTATAACTAACAAGTCCTGGCGGACACAACGAAC
>JAVEQI010000043.1:4070-18482 GCA_034007745.1 Desulfobacterium sp. | reverse complement strand
GTTCCACGGCCGGGAAGGTTCAGGGGCAGAAATTCAAATTTGTCCATCGTCAACATTCCCATCGTTGGGGCTCCTGTTAGTGTAAAAGTTTGATTTTTTTTGATCATATATTCCATTGAGAGAATTTTTAACAAAAGTGGGCTCCCGTCATATCAGCATAAAAGTAATTTACACTTATTAACCACGAAAGGCACGAAAAAACAGGAAAGAGAAAGAGACCCTTCAAATCATGGAAGAGTCTCATATCAGTGTAAAACGAAAAATAAAAGATGCCAGGAGAATGACCTATTCTTTCGTGTTTTTCGTGCCTTTCGTGGTTAAAGGTTTTTTTGTTGCATTTTTTTAGAGGAACTGATAGTACTTATTACTTGTCCCGTTTTTTCTATGGTTTCAGGTTTTCATGTTCTATATTCTATCCGGCTGAACCTTAAATTCACAGGGGCACTATGAAATTCGATCCATCCATGTTCAAAGAAAAAAATCGTCTGGAGTTTCAGGAATCCTATGACGCCATGTCCTGGATTTCCAGTGATCAGGCCCGGGCAGCCCTTGAAAGGCGGAATCGACTGCTTGATTCTATTTTCAGAGGCGACGGCAGGGCAAAGTGGAAATTCTCACGGACAAAGCCCCATACCGGCGAGCTTTCGCCGGGGTGTCAGCTCTGCGGTCAAGGGGACTGGTCCTGTCTGTTTGTCAATAATCTCTGCAATGCAAGCTGCTTTTATTGCCCGTCGGCCCAAAAGAACAGGTCTGTTCCAGGTACGGGCAATCTTGAATTTAATAGGCCTGAATCCTATGCAGATTACGTGAACGCCTTTGGCATCAAGGGCGTCAGCTTCAGCGGCGGAGAGCCGACCTTGAGCTTTGACCGGGTGGTTCCCCTTTTAAAGACCCTGCGCCGCCGCAGCATCACTTCCCTTTACATCTGGATGTACACCAACGGCATTCTCATCACCGAAGACAAGCTCAGGATCCTGAGAGACCAGGGCCTTGACGAGATTCGTTTTGATATCGGCGCCGTTGGTTACAACCTTGAAAAGGTGAAAATGGCCGTTGGCGTAATTCCAAGGGTGACCGTGGAGATCCCGGCCGTACCTGAAGACGTTGAAACCCTTAAGCAGGTGGTGCAGGATCTTGACGCCATGGGGGTTAATTTTCTCAACCTTCACCAGCTGCGCTGCACGGGTTACAACAGGGAAAAATTCATTCGTAGGAACTATACCTTTGTCCACGGCCCGGGGGTTGCCGTGCTTGAAACCGAGCTTGCCGCCCTTGAGATCATGGCCCATATCCTTGACCATGGAATCGACCTTCCCGTGAATTACTGCTCGTTCATATATCGCCATCAGTTCCAGGGAGCAGGCGGCCGCAGACGTAACGCCATGATCGTTAAAAAGAGGCATGAGGATGTTACCCGGACGGGTTATATCCGTTCCCTGGTTCTTCTGGGGTCAACCGATGCCATCCTCAGGACGCACCAAAGGCTCATAGCAGCGGGTTGTGACCCCGGGTACTGGCAGGTGCAGCAAGGTAAAAACCTGCTTTTGTTCTCGGCCGAGATCTGGAAACACCTGGATTTTTCAGGTTTAAACCTTGTTGTGCGCTACGTTAACACAAGACTCAGGCAGACTACCTCCTATCACCATCCATTTCAGGAGGTTTGCCTCAATTCAAAGTACAAGGTGATCATCGAACGGCAGATGGAACCTGAAGAAACAACCCTGAACGATGAAATGATCGAACAGTTCTTTGACCAGTTTATTGCTGAAAAGCCCAGGGTTAACCATATGAACAACCACACTGCCGGTCCCATCACCAATCACATGGACAGTAAAGATATCCTGGCAGAAATTGAGGCCCATGAAAATTTCCAGGACGGGCTGCTGGACTATTTTTAACCTTGCCTCAGCTTAAGGGCAAAGGTCTTGACAAGCCTTAGCGGTTCATAGGAGCGTTTTGCCTGCCTGAGTCCTGGAATACCTAAGTCCTGCTCCCGGTTGATCAGGCTGCATCTGTCCCTTAGATGTACGGCCGTTGCCTGATTGATAGCCTGGGAAATACCTTTAAAATCATAGTCAGATTTTTCAAAGTGAATGTCGTAGGTGGATTCGTTCAAGGGGCTGAAAACGGCAAAGGCCCTGACGGATTCATTTACAAGAATGGCGAGTCCTTCAAGGCCAAGGGGCTCAAAATGGGTGAAGGCCTCGTTCATGGCCAGGTGTTCTTCGATCGTGGTTCGTGAAACTGTTTTGTTCTCCCGGTGGAGACGTTCTGCAAGGTCAAGGCAGAGGTGTCGCACACTGGGTGTCAATTCTTCGATCCTGGCGTCGGGATATTGCCTGTTAAACTGGGACACGAGGTTGCGTTTTTTATGCAGTTTTTTTCCCTTGAGTTCTGCAAGGGCTGTTGTTGAGTAGAGGTAGTCGTCAAAATCGGGGTCGTTTACCAGGGTGTAGTAATGGTTCAGAACAGGATTTGCCTTTACATAGTCTTCCGGGACAAGGGCGATCTCTCCGGATTTTCCCGTGGCAACAAGGGCCTGGGAGAGATCCATAAGCTCGACGGGTTCCATTGCCGGACCAAGGGGCATGAGCGTATACCCTTCAACACCGTCGTGAATGAGGAGCCGATCCTGGAACAGGGTCCAGGAATTTTTGTATATGTTTCTCCAGGCAAACAGGTTGGCAAAGCTGTATTCACAGCTCATGGGGCTGAAGGCATGGGAAAAACGGTCGAAGGTGTTTTTGTCTTTGAGCTCAACGGATTTGAACTCAGGCCGTGGAATTGTCTGGTTGTTATGCATTATTGTTCCGAACCATGGTCGATTGGTTCAGGTGCTCCTTTGAACACAAAGGGTGTGTGGCCTTCCATGGGCCTGAATCCCATGCCTGCATAAAAACCCTGGTTGCCCGGGGTGGATATGAGGCCTATCCAGTCAATTTTTTTTTCGGTCAAACCGTGGATGAGGGCCTGGATAATGCGTCGGCCAATGCCCTGTTTCTGATATTGCCTGAGAATGACCATATCCTGGATGTAGGCATCGCTCACTCCGTCGGACAGGGCCCGGCCCATGCCCACCATGGTTCCCCGGTCAAAGGCTGCGGCAAAACAAGTGGAACCGCAGACCAGAGTATCCAGAAACGAGGTGTCTCTGTCATATTCATCCTTCCACCATCCCGCATCCCGGTATAGGGCCTTGATTTCAAGGGGGTTGACGCTCTGGACGATTTTTACCTCAATAGACGATTCTTTGCCGCAGGGTTTCCCCTTTGCCGGGGATGTTGAAATATCTGGGTTTAAAGCTTTGTTCATGAAGTGGGGCAGAACAAACGATGCCTGATGAATCTCGGGGTTATAGTAGTCAAGGGTCTGCTGCATCGCACTTGAAATGGGTCTTACAGGTTTTTTCAGTTCGGGTCCAAGGGATGCGAGACAGATGCCAAGGTGTCCGCCGGGATAGGAGGGAACCAGCATGTAGGAGTATGTCTGGACCGGAAAGAGCTGGCGGGTTATGTTGGTGAGGTTGTTGACGCATTCCGTGTGAATAAAAAATGATTCTCCCTGGGTGGCTGCAACGCCTCCCTGTTTGAGGGAAGCCTTGAGGGCTTTATAAAATGGGAGTTCAAAAAGAGCCTTGCCCGGACCGATGGGGTCTGAGGAGTCGACAATGATAACGTCATAGCTTTGTTTGTGATCGTCGACAAATTTTTTCCCATCCTCCATGTAGAGCCTCACCCTTGGGTCGTCAAATCCCACGGCCATGGTGGGCAGGAACCGTCGTGCAACTTCAATCACGGCGGGATCTATCTCGCACCAGTCAATCTGCCGTACGCAATCGTGGCGGGCCACCTCCCTCAGGATACCGCCGTCCCCGCCTCCTACCACGAGCACCCGTTCCGGGTTTGGATGGGCAAAAAGGGGCACATGGGCCATCATTTCGTGGTAGGCGAATTCGTCCCTTTCCGTGAGTTGGATGATATTGTCCAGGACCAGCATCTTTCCATAGGTCTTGGTCATGTAGAGATCTATCTGCTGAAATTTACTTTTTGTTGAATAGAGAAGCTCTTCAATTTCAACGGAAAGAGCCATACCAGGCCACATGGGGCAAATTTCGGAAAACCATCCGTTAATTATCGTGTTCATGGCACCATTCTCCAGGAGGTAAGATTATTGCCGCAGGGCAAGGTGCAGCTTGTAGTTGGACGCCTTAAACCATGCAAGGGCCTCTTCAGCGAGCTTGCGCGGTTCAAAAAAATTGCGTGAGAAAAGATCGATATAGGCTGCGTTGGTTTTTTTTGAAATGATGCCTGAAACAAGAGCCGTTGACCTTGGCCTATCCATGGTGAATCCTGATACCGATCTGTCTGTGTCAAAAAAGGTGATCTTGCAGTCATTGTTTTGGCTGTCGGTTGAATCGCCGGCTGAAAGTTCGGGTGGAATGATCTTTCCTTCGCCATTTAAACTCTCATCTGCCATAAGCGAACACATCCTGGTTACAAATTGGCCGATTCCTGCTGGATCTTCAAGGGAAGCGGGATCACACTCGTAAAGATCCACCGAGGCCAGGACCCCCCAGGGGGTTTTTTGTTCGACCTCCCGTTTCCATGATATGGGATAGAGACCCGGGGTGGATATTGTTTCATCAACGGTTTTTTTCCTGGTCCCATAGGGGATGAGTCCCCGGTTGCGGTCAGACGACACGACCACATGGTCCGAACCAAGGGAGACGGCAAGGGAATCCACGGCTTTTTCAAGATCAATGCTGTCTCCGCAGGTAAAGATGTCAACCGCTGCGTAGTCGTATTCAGGCCAGGCATGGACTGTGAAATGGGATTCGGCAATGATCACGACTCCGCTCACTCCCTGTGGTTCAAAGTTGTGAAACGATGAGCTGATAACCGTGGCATGGCTTTCATGGGCAGCCTTTAAAAAAACCTTTTCAATTTTAACAGGATCAAGCAAAGCCCTGGGTGCACAGTCATAGTATTCAATGGTCAGCTGGCGGCCAAGGGCAAACATCTCCTTGTCAGCGGTGTGTCTGGAAGTTTTATTGTTGTGTATCATGAAAAGCGGGGAATCTCCGAGATTTCCAATTTTTTAGGTTTCACAGCTGGAGACCGGCCATCGGCATCCAGAAATTATTAATAGCTAAAAGTTGTAACGTTCAGGTAATATACTCCCGATCCTCGATATGGCAAGGGGGGATTTTCAGTAGCGGAGGTCCTAAAAGCGTGGAGAAGGCAGGGCAGGCCATGCTGGAAAGTGTTGCAGGCCTGACCCCTTTGGTTTGTTTTTACTCGTTTTTACTCCATGGTGGACTGGACAAAGGCAAGGGTATCCCTGACCTCTTTTTTGGAAAAGCAGTCCAGGGCCGAGTGCCAGCCTGTATCGCCAAGGCGCTTTCTGATATGTCTTCCAGTCTCCATTTTAAGCTCCTCCTTGAGTCTGCAAAAGGGTCGGGCCGGGGTGTCAATCCACTGGGAAACGAGGGATTTGGCTGTTTTAATAAGATCGTCCGCCTGGACCACCCGATCAACAATCTCCCTTTTTAAGGCTGTCTGCACATCGATCATCTCTCCAAAGTACATCACGTCCCTGAACCTTTTGTCGCTGTCAAGGCCAAACCGCATAACCGCACTCTGGGCAGGGGAAAGGGGCACCCCGATTTTGATTTCCGACATGCCAACCTTGATCTTTGGATGGTCGGCAATGATTCTGTAGTCCGATGCCATGGCAAAGATCAGCCCTCCGGCGGCTGAGTGGCCGTTCATGGCGCATACAACCGGCTTGGGGCATAAAAACAGATCCAGGAGAACCTCGTCCGCATAGGTGATAAATGCCACGGCCTGGTCTAGCGAAGTAAAACCCAGAAAGGTGTTGAGATCAAAACCACTGGAGAAGAATCGTCCGCTGCCCGTGAGAATCAGACCTTTGATGGCCTCATCGGTTTTGACCTGATCCACGGCGGACTTGAGTTTGTCCAGGGTTTTCCGGGTAATGGAATTTGTCTTACCGTTGGTAAGGGTTACTATGAGCGTCTGATCCTCTATTCGTGTTTCAAGCATAATTTATCTCCTTAATTTTAAGACATCAAGCTCCAGAGAACGCCAGCAGCAATGGCGGATCCGATGACACCTGATATGTTGGGTGCCATGGCGTGCATGAGCAAAAAGTTTGTGGGATCTTCCCGCTGACCCACGATCTGAACCACCCTTGCAGAGTCTGGAACGGCTGAAACTCCTGCCGCACCCAGGAGGGGATTGATTTTATTCTTAAGAAACAGGTTCATGAATTTTGCAAAGAGAAGTCCGCACGCGGTTGCAATACAAAATGAGAGGGCACCCAGGAAAAAAATACCCACGGATTTGGTGGTGAGAAAGACATCCCCCTGGGTGCTGGCCCCAACGGTCACACCTAGCAGTATGGTCACAGTGTCAATGATGGAAGTTCTGGCGGCCACTGCAAGCCTTTCTGTTACAACCGCCTCTTTTAACAGGTTGCCAAAGCAGAGCATGCCGAGCAGGGGCAGGGCTGCGGGCGCCAGAAAACAGCAGAGAAGAAATGCAACAATGGGAAAGAGGATACGTTCGCGTTTGCTGACATCCCTGCTTTCATCCATGCGGATGAGTCTCTCCCGTCTGGTGGTCAGAAGCCTCATGATCGGAGGCTGGATTACCGGTACAAGAGCCATGTAGGAATAGGCTGCAACGGCAATGGGGCCTATCAGGGAAGGGGCAAGCTTTGATGTGAGAAAGATGGCAGTTGGGCCGTCTGCACCGCCGATTATGCCAATGGATGCGGCTTCCTTGGGGTCAAATCCCAGGGCGAGAGCTCCGAGGAAGGTGATGAAGATCCCGGCCTGGGCAGCGGCACCGAGCAGCATTAAAACCGGCCGGGCAAGCAAGGTTGAAAAATCGGTCATGGCACCGATGCCAAGGAAGATCAGGGGAGGGTATATCCCCTGGGTAACGCCAAAGTAGAGATAGTGGAGCACGCTGTTGGCTTCATATATGCTGAGGCCGAATCCTTTGAAAACGGGTATGTTGCCCATGAGCATGCCGAATCCGATGGGAACCAGCAGCAGCGGTTCGTAATCCTTTGCGATGCCAAGGTAGATAAAAACCAGACCCACAATAATCATGATGATATTGCGGTAGTCGCATAAATAGAAACCGGTGTTCTGAAAAAAGTCTAAAAAAAGAGTCTCCATAGGTCTGTTCCCTGTCAGCTTTTAGCTGCTGGCTGTTGGCTTTTAGTTATTAGCTAATAGCGAATAGCTATCATACACATCTTGGTCAAAGAGATAAAACCCGTTAAGGTCGGGTTTTATGATTTTTGTTTTAAGCAGACGGCTCAGGTTTGAATGGGGACGTTCGATACCACTCATTTCGGCCATATAAAGAAGCCGGGGAAGGGAAAAATGGTCGTCCATGGTTTTTATAAGAAGGTAAAACTGACTCGCCGACTCTCGTTCCCGTTCCGAGAGAAATCGTGGAGCAGGGGCTTCACTCTGGGGATTCTTTTTTTTGAACAGCCTGATGTTGTTCCGGTTTTCCCAGATATCCAGGAGTTTGTGTATCCTGGAAATGGACAGGGCCAGGAGTACAAGACCTGTAAAGACGATGGATATGCCCACGATCGAGATCGCCCATCCGTTGTTTACCTCAATAGCTTCTAAACCGTACACTCTGTTACCTCCTTAGTAATTATACTCAAACCCGGTAGCGCCTTTGTCTTCAACAAATGGTGCTGATTTTTCCAGAAATACGTTCCACTCCTCCATGATCATGTCGGCCATGACTGAGTCTTCCTGGATAAGGTCGATGAAATCGGTTTTATTCAAGGCAAACACCAGACCAGGTTCCAGGGCTGTCACAGTGCTGAGGTATTCGTCGTTTGATGACAGAATCTGCATGGCAATGAAATCCCCAGGCTGTTCCATGACAAGGGCTTTGCCCCCATCCATGGCAACGAGGAGGGTGCCGGAGGCCAGGATGAAAAATCGAGTAGCCTTTTCTCCCATGGTTGCAAGTGTTTCCCCCTCCTGAACGTCCAGGGGTTCCATGAGTGATCCCAGACGTTGAAGGTCGGACAGTTCAAGGGAGTTGAAAACAGTACTGTTTTTGAGAATTTCCAATTCTTGAGCCATTTTATCCCCGCTATCTTTGATGAATTTTAGAGCAGCAAATTTATCTATTAACCATAGATCTTGTGATTTGTCGATGAAAAAGACAGCAAACAGTTATTCTAATTTTGATTTCAAGTCATTATTGTTGACGTAAAAGGGTTTAATATCGTATATAAAAAATTTTATTAAATCTAAAGGATTTGGAATTAGATAATCTCCAAGTCCTAAAACCAAACGTTACTCAAAAGGAGTGTACAAAATGCATTTTGCCAAGCGTTTGCTGGTGTTGTGCTTCTGTCTTGCTATTATTCCCGGGTTGGCGCTGGCCAAGGATAAGAAGATCAAGGCGGGATTCATCTATGTGGGACCCGTGGGGGATTATGGTTTTACCTATGGCCATGATGAGGGACGGCTTTTTGCAGAAAAAGAGCTGCCCTGGCTTGAGACCACCTATATCGAGTCTGTTGCCGAGTCTGATTCGGCAAGGATCATCGATCGATTGGTCCAGGAGGAAAAGTGTGATGTGGTGTTCACCACAAGCTTCGGATACATGGACGATACAATCAAGGCAGGCAGGAAATACCCCGACAAGACCTTCATGCACTGTTCCGGGTTTAAACAGGCCGAGAATGTAGGCACCTATTATGGCGACATGTATCAGATTTTTTACCTCAACGGCCTCATGGCCGGCGCTCTTACCAAGACCGACAAGATAGGCTATGTGGGTGCCTTTCCCATTCCCGAGGTTATTCGTCACATCAACGCCTTTGCCCTGGGAATCAAGGCTACCAATCCAAAAGCCTTTGTAGACGTTCGCTGGACCTATGCCTGGTATGGGCCGGATAAGGCCAAAGAGGCAGCCGAGTCCCTGATAGGAGAGGGGTGCGACACCCTGGCATTTACCGAGGATACACCAGCTGTCATTGAGGTGGGCCAGGACCACACTGAAAAAGGCCGACAGATTTACTCGTTCAGCCACTACAGCCCCATGCAGGAGTATGGCAAGGATTCCGTGGTGTCCGGCCGGCTCATGAACTGGGGCGGCATGTATGTGAAGATTCTCGAGGACATCTACAACGGTACCTGGACCAATGAGGATATGTGGTGGCTGGCAGCTGAAGAGGCAGCAATCCTCGGGGGCAGCAAAACCGACATCATCAATCCCAAGTTTGTGGATGAACTCAAGGGCATTGAGGTGACCACCGGGGATTTTGGAAAAATTTCCGTGTATGATCTTGTCCTGAAACGCTACGCCCAGATGAAACAGGGCGTGGATATGTTCGATCCCTATGAGGGACCCATCACGGACAACACCGGTGTGCTCAAGGTTAAAGAGGGAGAACGGGCCTCTAAAGAGGATCTCCTCAGCATCATGTATTTTGTGGACAACATAAAAAGTGCCCTTCCCAAATAACCCACATGTCCTTACGGACACACCGAAGCATGAAACTTGAATTATGACTGAACTTTGTTTCTTGTTTCAAGTTTCTTGTAAAGGGGTTGGAAGATCAGACGTGATCATTTCCAGCCCCTTTGTCCAGGAGATATATGAGAAAAATCAAAAGACTTGAGATGCAGGGTATCTTTAAGTCATTTCAGGGTGTTCCAGCCAATCAGGATATTAATCTGACTGTGGAGGCAGGTGAGATTCTAGGTCTCCTGGGTGAAAACGGGGCTGGAAAAACCACGTTGATGAGTATCCTCTACGGATTGTTCCAGCCGGACAAGGGCAAGATTCTCATCAACCACAGGCCTGTGACACTCGGTTCTCCCCTTGATTCCATCCACCAGGGTATTGGCATGGTACACCAGCACTTCATGCTTATTCAGAACCATTCAGTGCTTGAAAACATTGCGCTTGGTTATAAAAAAACCCCGTTTTTTTTTCCAAAGATCAGAATCCGGGACCAGGTGGTCGCCTTTGCCGAAAGATTTAACTTCTCCATCGAACCTACAAAGAAAATCTGGCAGCTCTCCGCAGGCGAGCAGCAGCGGGTGGAAATCATCAAGGCCCTTTTAAACGGGGCCGATCTTCTCATCCTGGACGAACCCACTTCGGTTTTAACACCCCAAGAGATCGAGGATCTCTTTGAATTTTTAAAGAGGATGAAGGCCCAGGGCCACATGGTGATCATCATCTCCCACAAGCTTGACGAGATTATGGAGATCTGCGACAGGGTCACGGTGATCCAGAAGGGACGGGTGGTGGGAGTTGCCGATACTTCCACCACGGATAAGCGATCCCTCGCCAGGATGATGATCGGCAGGGAGGTCCTCTTCAATGTTGAGAGAGAACCCCTCCCAAGGGGCGATACCGTGCTCAGGGTGGATGATATTTCCGTGGTGGGGGATAAGGGGACCACCGTTGTCCACAACATGGGCTTTGAGGTGTTTGCCAACGAAATCTTTGGCGTGGCAGGGGTTGCCGGCAACGGTCAGCGGGAGCTTGCCGAGGCCATCACCGGCATCCGAAAAATTCAATCTGGGCGTGTGTATGTCAAAGGGGTTGACATCACCAACATGTCACCAAGGTATATTTACGATGCAGGGCTCGCTCACATCCCTGAAGAGCGGATTCGTTTCGGCATTGCCCCCGGGCTTTTTCTCTACGACAACGCCATCCTCAAGCAGCACCATCTGGACAAATTCTCCAAACTCCTCTTTCTCGAATACAGCCAGATCAAGGATCATGCCCGATCCCTGGTAGAAGGTTATCGGGTCTCCACCCACTCCATCGACATCCAGACAAAAAATCTTTCCGGCGGCAATATCCAGAAACTGATCCTGGGCCGGGAGATCAGTGAAAAACCCCCGCTGCTGGTTGCATCCCACCCCACCTACGGCCTTGACGTGGGTGCCACCGAATATCTCAGGGAAGAACTTTTGACAAGACGGAGGGAAGGCGGTGCCATTCTCCTTTTTTCCGAGGACCTCGAAGAGGTCATGAAGCTGTGCGACAGAATAGCGGTTATTTTTGAAGGTGAGTTCATGGCCGTACTTGACTCCGGCGACCCGAGGCTTGCCGACATAGGACTTATGATGGCGGGGTCGTTAGCTGTTAGCTGTTAGGTTTTAGCTAATAGCTAACTGCTTCTCAAAAAGTATCAGGATAAATTTGTATGTTTAGAATAAAAGTCAGCGACAGGGAAACCACCACCGAGTTGAGGTCGTTTTTGACCAACGTGGCTTCGCTTGGGGCGGGGCTCTGTGCCATCGGCCTTGTGTTTGTGGTCTGCGGGGTCAATCCCTTTTTTGCCATTTCAAAGATTTTCCTCGGTTCCTTCGGTTCCATGTACGGGTTCAAGGAGACCGTTACCAAGGCCATACCCCTGATCATCATCGGCGGGGGTCTGACCCTTGCCTTCAGGGCGAGATTCTGGAACATCGGGGCCGAGGGGCAATTGCTTATGGGTGCTATTGCCAGCACCTGGGTGGGCCTTGCCTGGGGGCCTCACCTGCCCTCGGCGGTGATCATTCCCCTGATGTTCCTTGCCGGATTTATTGGTGGCGGCCTGTGGGGGTTAATCCCTGCCATTCTGAAGGTGAGGTTTTCCATCAACGAGGTGATCTCCACCCTGATGCTCAACTACATCTGTGCCGAACTTGTCACCCTACTCATTGTGGGGCCTTGGAAGGGAAAGACAAGGTTCGGGTTTCCCGGTACGGACAACCTCGTTGACACAGCCACACTCGGGGTCATCCCAGGCTCCAGGATTCACTACCTCACCCTGCTGCTGGCGCTGGTGGCTGTCGGGATTCTCTGGGTCGTCGTTTTCAAGACTCGATTCGGCTACGAGGTAAGAGTTATCGGGGAAAACCCGGATGCCGGCCGATATGCCGGGATTAATTTTTTCAAGACTTCCCTTATCGTGATGGCCATAAGCGGCGGCATGGCAGGCCTGGCAGGGGTGGGGGAAGTGGCGGGAATCCATCATCATCTCACCTATCCCGCAGCAATATCGTCGGGCTATGGGTTTACGGCCATTATAGTGGCCTGGCTTGCCAAGCTCAATCCGGTTTATGCCATTGTGTCGGGTCTTTTCTTTGCCGGAATCCTGGTGGGCGGTGATGCCATACAGATTTCCCTTGGTCTGCCCGCAGCAACGGTTCAGATCGTCAACGGCATCCTTCTGGTCTGCCTGATCATGGGCGACTTTTTTTTCAAGAACAAAATTACCATAAAATGGGGTAGATAGATGCAAGATGTTGTCATATCGGTGGTTGAAAGAACCATGATCGCAGGAACGCCCCTTCTCCTTGGAACGGTGGGTGAGGTGATCTGCGAGCGTTCCGGGATTCTAAACCTCGGGGTAGAGGGGGTGATGAGCGTGGGGGCTGTGGTGGCATTTATAGTCACCTACACAACGGGCAACCCCTGGCTTGGACTCATGGCCGCCATTGGTGCCGGAATGCTGGTGTCGGTGATCCACGCCTTTGCATCGGTTACCCTCCAGGCCAACCAGGTTGTGTCGGGCCTTGCCCTTACCATGATCGGCCTCGGCCTTTCCGGCATGCTGGGAAAACCCTATGTGGGCAAACCCCTTGAGGTCAAGATGGACGACTTTGCCATTCCCTACCTGTCTGACATACCGGTTGTCGGACCGATATTCTTCGACCAGACCCCGTTTTTTTACATGGCCATTATTCTTGCCCTGGGGGCCTGGTTTTTTCTGGAAAGAACAAGTCTCGGGATAAAGGTGAGATCAACCGGGGAAAATCCCAGGGCAACCGAAACCCAGGGGGTGAATGTCAACCTCATCCGGTATATGAGCGTCATCATCGGCGGTGGCTTTTCCGCCATGGCCGGAGCCCATCTCTCCACCTCCTACTCCAAATCCTGGATCGAAGGCATGACCGCAGGCAGGGGCTGGATCGTGATCGCCCTGACCATCTTTTCCCTCTGGAACCCGGGCCGTGCCATCTTTGGTGCCTTTCTCTTTGGGGGCATTTTTGTCCTCCAGTATCTCCTCCAGCCCCTAGGGATCTCCCCCAACTTTCTTGCCATGCTGCCCTATCTCGCCACCCTGTTGATTCTCCTTGGAATGAGCCTTTCGGGCAACAAGAAGCTTAACGCTCCTGAGAAGCTTGGTGAGCCATATAAGAGGGGGGAAAGGTGAATAGTAGTTAGTAGACATAGGCATCGTTCAGGACAAGGAATCCCAGAATTTGCGGCCTTGCTCGGCCATGGTTGATTTTTGTTCAGTTGTATTCCGGGGGCCCGAATGGGTGGAAGGTCTGGACCCGCTCAGACGTTTAATTCGCTCTTCCAGGGGCGGATGAGTGGAGAATAAATTGGCAAACTGCCTACCGGACAAGGGATTAACAATGAACATATGGGCCGTGGAAGGATTGGCATTAACAGTGGCCCCCCTGCGTGTATATTCCCCCAGTTTGGCCAGGGCTGAGGCCAGCCCCTGGGGTTGGCCCGTGATCTGGGCCGCAGTGGCATCGGCCAGATATTCCCTGGATCGAGAGACAGCCATCTGCACCACCATGGCCGCCATGGGTGCCAGGATGGACATGGCGAT
Source organism: Desulfobacterium sp. (assembly GCA_034007745.1). Classification (GTDB taxonomy): domain Bacteria; phylum Desulfobacterota; class Desulfobacteria; order Desulfobacterales; family Desulfobacteraceae; genus Desulforapulum. The sequence goes on along the minus strand of JAVEQI010000043.1, from coordinate 4,826 downwards.
CACACCTACAAATCCCAGGCCGCCTTCCCTGTTGTCCCTGCCCCCGAAAAATGCAGAAAAACGGGCCATGGACGCCACAAACATTATGGCACCGGCCAGGGTGGCCACAATGGTGGAAATCAGAATGTCCCGGTTCTTGATATGCCCTAGTTCGTGGGCCAGAACCCCTTCCAGCTCCTCCTGGTTCATCAGGCGCAGCAGCCCTTCGGTGACCGCCACCACCCCGTGCTCAGGGTCCCTGCCTGTGGCAAAGGCGTTGGGCGCATCCTGGGGAATCACGTAAAGTGTCGGCATGGGCAGTCCGGCCCGCTGGGCCAGACGGGCCACAGTATCATGCAGTTCCGGTGCCCGGGACCGGTCCAGGGGCTGTGCTCTATACATTTTCAACACAATGGTATGGGAATGCCAGTAGGAAAAAAAGTTCATGGCCAGGGCGATGACCAAAGCGATGATCATGCCCGACTCTCCTCCCAGGGTGTATCCGAGCACCAAAAACAGCCCGGTCATGGCAGTCAGCAGAAAAACGGTTTTTATATGGTTTCCCATGGTTCTCCTCATGAAAATTAAAGTTTGCGATTAAAGTGATTTAAGACAACTATAAGATCGGTCTGCTCAAAATCAAGCGTTTATGGCCGTTCTTGGATCCGGAGCTCCGAGGTTTGCTGGCCTAGGGCTTATGATGGCGGGTTTGTGGGAGTTTGGTTGCTGGGTATTAGGTATTAGGTATTAGGGAGTTGGGAGTTGGGAGTTGGGAGT
>JAVEQI010000043.1:0-3970 GCA_034007745.1 Desulfobacterium sp. | reverse complement strand
TTTAGAACCTTGTCAGATTCTTTTATAATCGCATACAGGTCGTCCATCCAACCTATGGGGCAAGTTCCTGATCCCGCAAGACCGTGGGATTTCATGCAGACGCCTCAGACATAGAAATCGCCTTCAAACTTGTTCATCTGCTCCATCACGTTGAATTCTTCTGTGCCCGACTGTTCAAAGAGCACCCCCTTGCCAAGCATAAAAACACTTACCTCATCCTCGTTTTTTACGCCTATATTGGCAAGCCTCATAGCATTGTAAATTGTTTCTCCGTCACTTGTGGAAATAATAAATAGGGTTTTCATGGTTTCTCCTCTTTCCAGTAATCATTTGCCGCAGCCACCGTTTGATAGTTGACAGCCACAACCTGTGAGGTCGCAATCAAGCTGTCGGCATTGTTGGCGTAATCTTCCCTTAGCTTTGTACGGATTTCACCGGAAGGTTGAGTGTATTTGACAGCCATACGGGAAAGCTTGATGGCAAGTTCGAAGCCTTCCTGGGGTGTTGCTGTTTTAAGGGTGCTGAGCCAGATGTCGGTCATGGGATTCTCCTCCTGTTTGTGAAGATTTGAAAAAATTAGATCCACGAATTGTATTTTTTAACTTTCCGGTGAGGCTTCAGCCGGAGTTTTCCATAAAGCTCGAAAGTTTTTCACCATGATTTCCGGCGGGGTGATGATAAGTTCGTTGTCTAAAAGTTTTTGCAGGAAATAATCGTCTGTTCGGTAGTTCTCATAGACGTTCTGCCGGGAAATTACCCGGATGATACACCGAAACGATCCGTCAGTCTCACCCAGGGCACCAGAGTAAAGTGAAAAATTGAATGTGGAAATTCCCATACCCGCATATCCGCCAAGGACCTTCACCAGGCCCAGGGCCAGACCGGCCACGTCATTTTGATCAAATTCCAGAAAGTGGCTCCGCTCCGGCAGAATCCCGATAACCTCGTTGGCGCCTGAAGGAGAAAAAGATGCCAGCCATTTCACCGGACCAGTGGAACCGATGTATCGCTCATTGACTGTTTTTTCAAGTTCCAGCAGATCATTCCAGAAACAGGTCTGGTGTCTTTGAAAATATTTACGGGAGAGGTTCATAATGTTTTCAAGATAGGTAAACGGAAGGTCTCCACCAACCACCTGAAAATGGGGATGGGCAATACTGGCACCGGCAGGCCCCAGATAATTTCCGTTGATGGTCAGGAATTTAACCCCTGAATTGGTCGCCTTCAAACGTCTGGCCAGCGTAAGTGATGTCTCAAAAGCATCCGCAACCGTTGCCGAATCAAATTCTGCCAGGGGCACATGGTGTTTGTCTCCCACTCGGATCACCCCATGGATCTGGGCGGCGGGGAAGATGTTTGGAAACAGAACAGCCTGGCCGATCTGAATGCGCCCTTCAGGGATCAGATCCGCTGGATAGGTGGGCGTGAGCCGCTTCCACCTGTCCTCGCACAAAAAACAGTTAACCTGGCTTTGTTTTGCCAGTCGTTTAATGAGTGATGTATCGCTTTTTCCAAAAAATATCGTCGCCTTATCCGCAAGTCTCGGGTTGAATACACTCTGAGCTCCGGTCAACGGGTCTTTGCGTATTTCCAGCTCCTGGGTATCCAGTTCATTGTTCATCATGGGATTGTGAATGACAGACTTTTGAATATGTTTAAAAAATCTTATTTTTTCAGTTACCATAAAGTTATCCCAGGTTTTTAATTGATTCTCATATCGGATGTCAGACCCGATGCATGTGGTTCATTAGATCAAAGCGTCTTGATTTTATTGTATCTTGCTTAGGGAATCAATTATATCCATGGTGTTCAACTCTGGCAAGGATTTTAAGATATCAAAAGACTGACCCCGCCCGCCTGCTCAAGAAACTTGAAACAAGAGACAAGAAACAAAGCTCCGTCCTGATTCAAGTTTCAACCTTTGTTGTGTCTGTAAGGACGTGTCGGTTTTATATGAAACTCCCACCGAAACATCACTGTAGGAGCCTCGGTTTTAGAGCCCCCTTTGGTTTTCCTGACCGGAACATTCAAAACCAAAGGGTCGAAATATTTAAGAAGTGTCAAAGTGACCCCCGACGTTTTGCGTTCCGGTCAGGATAACCAAAGGGGGCGGAATGACACCATTTCCCACCCTGTGACATCAAATTTCATTGTTCGTTGTGTCCGTGAGGACATGTGGGTTTTATGATTATTCTTTTGGGGAAAGGTGTTTTTCAAGGGCCGTCATAAGCTTGATATCGCCGTAGGAATAACCGTTTCCCAGCTCGGCCTTGATGGGTGACAGTGCCTCTTTCCCAAGCTTGTCCATGGCAGTTTTGATGGCCTTTTGTTTTTCCGGTGAGAGGAGCCTGTCAATATCCAGTGTGCCGTTTTCGACATAAAAGCTCAGATGCCCCTGGATGGTGTTTTCCACAAGACCCCTCTCCTTTGCAATATCTGCAATGGTCAACCCCTTTTCAAAGAGATCAAAGCTTGCCTGCACGGTATCTGACGGGGTGGAGTCATCCCTTGCCCTGTTTTTTTTCCCGGGCTTCTTTTTCTTGTCTGGATCGGATTTCTGGTCTTCCCCTTTATTAGGAGACAAGGTTTTTAATGGGTGCCGGGGCCTGGGCAAAACAACCTCTTTTATCCCGTGCTGTTTGCGATAGTCCAGGACCCTTTGAAGGATATCATGGCCGTACTTCTCCAGGGTTTTGTCGCCTACGCCTTTGATTTTTTTAAGATCCGAAGGGTTGTCCGGCAGGTTGACAACGATCTGGATCAGCACCTTCTGATGGAGGACCACAAAGGCCGGTACACCATCCTCGTTGGCCCTGGCCCTGCGCCACTCTTTGAGGGATTGGAACAGCTCAGGATGTTCGATGTCTGATTCGCCATAGTCTGGGGAGGTGCTCTTTTTGCTCTTTTCAGGGGCGAAATCCATCTCCGCTTCTGCCACGGCGCCAAGATAACGGGTCGGGTTAAAGCCTTGTTCGCAGGCCTTGATTCCTGCAAGCTTTACGGCAATTTCCTGCTTCAGGTTTGTTAAGGCGTTGTCGATCCTTCGGGAGAGCTCCCTGTTGTCCGTTTCCACCTGGAACCGTTCTACAAAATCGTTGAAGGTTTGTGCAAACTTCTCCTGAAACCACCCGGAAGCCCTGGAGGTTCTCTCGTTTGTATGATCGTCTGAATCCGGGATGATATTGTCCCGGAAGATGGATCTCAACTGCTGGGTGAACTTTTCCCCCACCGAAAAAATATTTTCACCGGCCTCTTTTTGTAAGTTCTGAAAGTCAACACCTCCTGAGATCTGAACAAGGTTGCTGTTGCCGACAAGTATCCTGGCAAGGTAGTTGAGGCGGTTGTACAGGGATCCAAAATTAAAACACTCCAAAAGCAGCTGCTGCTGAAAGACTATTCGGGCGCTTGTCAGCCCTGTTTCAGATGGTGGATTCTGCCGGGCAGTTTCGAGATAATCCAGCACGGCCCCGTCAGGTTCAATGCCATGGGAGGGAAGGGGAGAACTTAGAATCATGCCCTCAAAGCTCTTGCACCGGCTCAGGGCCACGTATATCTGACCGTGGGTAAAGGCCGACTGGGCGTCGATCACGGCCCTTTCAAAGGTCAGCCCCTGGCTCTTATGAATGGTGATGGCCCAGGCAAGCTTGAGGGGAAACTGTTTGAATTTGCCAATGACCTCCTCCTGGATTTCTTTGGTTTCCGGGTTGACCGTGTATTTTATGTTTTCCCATTCAACCGGTTCAACCACAATTTCGTCGGTCTCATCCGGGCAGAGGATTCGAATCTGCTGGTTTGCGATGGATAGGATTTTACCGATTTTTCCGTTGTAAAAGCGTCGTTCAGGCGAAGTGTCGTTACGGAGGAACATCACCTGGGCCCCGATCTTGAAGACAAGGTTTTCAGGCGTGGGGTGGATGTGGTCGGGAAATTCTCCGGTTATTGAGGCTTTAAAATGGTGTTCATTGCCCGG
>JAVEQI010000013.1:29100-78193 GCA_034007745.1 Desulfobacterium sp. | reverse complement strand
GAATCTCCTTTACTGCAAGATTTCTTGCCTCTGAAACTATCAAATCAACCGTTTTTTTATTGAACTCGGAAAAACGCTCATGGTCCACCAACCCGAGCTGTTCATGTAAAACAAAATCTATGTCCCTTCGATCTGAAATCAACTGTGCCATAATTTTATTTTCTCCTGTTTCCTTGTTGCGAACTTACCTGTTGAATGATTCTATGATTCCAATTAAACCTAAATAATGCAATCAATCCCACTATAGCATATTAAAACAATAGGTTATGAGAAACTCAACTCACCAATTATTTTTCATAAACACAATTATTCTAATTACCTAAGGGTGAGCTTGCGATATTTAAATTAAACTCTATTTTACTTAAGCCAATAAGCGTTGAAAGTCAACACAAGTCCACAAAGTCCCAGTAGTGTCCGGGTAGGTTTTTGCATAATCGGCATGGCCGGAACGAGGCTTGATTTTCGGTTACACTTACTATGAGACTCTGCCAGCGGTGATGAACTGACTAAAGTTTTTTTATAAATAAGATAATAAAAAATGGATTTATGCGTATTTTTTCCTTGACAAGTAGGCAAGAAGATTTTTTGCGGCGCTTTGTAACATGTTTTTTAAACTTAAGCTATTTGACCTTCATAGCAAAAAGTACGCATTAATCGGATGAACCATTTTATATTACTTTTATTTTTTTCTATGTTTTTGTTAAATTGCATCACTGTCGCCGAATGTATCCTGCCTTTAACATTGGCTTTTGCCAATCTGAAATCAACGATTTTTACCCTATGCAAAAGGATTGAAAATTGCAAAGCTATTTTAAAATAGCGTGGGCGTTTAGAACACAAAAAGTTATAGCAGAGAAAATTCCGCAGAAGATTATTAACGTACCAAAACAACCTCCCCCTTGGTTAGAATTCTTATTAGGTCCTTGTTTCTTTTCCAGTTCATCAAGCACCATACAATCAAAAACATCATCCACACCAAAGATAGTGTCATCCTCTTCAAAAAAGTCATCATCCATGAAGATCAGTCTCCTGAAACGTCATCAAATAATTGCAATCTCCAATATCAACGGTTTTAATTTTTTTAAAACCATATCCGGTAACCATCTTTTCCGTCTCTTTCTCAGACAATCGGATTTTTACAGGCGGGCCGGGAGGACCTTCGATTTTCTTAAATTCAATAACGGCAAGGTGTCCACCGGGCTTGAGTATGGTTTTGATTTGTTTCAATACAGCACCGGTCTTATTCATTTCTTCAAAATCATGTAACACAGTTGCCATCAAGCAGACGTCAACGCTGTAATCATCTATTTCAATTTGCTCGGTAGCATCACCCAGGAGAGGCAGGATATTGGTAATGTTTTGTTTCTCAATCTGATCTTCTAAAAATAAAAGCCCTTCTTTCCACAAGTCTACAGCATAAACCAGTCCATTTTCACCAACTATTTTGGACAGGAAGATGGAATAGGTGCCTTTACCACAGGCTAAATCAAGAACAGTAGATCCTGATTTTAGCGGTAGCATGTCCATTAATTTGTCCGGGTTGATCAGTTCAAAACTACTTTTACCGGCCCCTTTGGGTTTGTTCTGGTCATTTGTCATTTTGTATGTCCTCTTACGGTAAAATTCAAACTTTTTTGATGCTGTTTTTTTACATATCACGAACCCGATAATAACTGTATGGAAGAAAAATATCATCGATTAAATAGAAGGCTGAACCGAGAAATAAAGACACCCGGGTGCAACACGGAAAAGTGAAAAGTTTTCCATAAAGTTCCGGTCTCAACTGCCATGAATGTATATAGTTCAAAGCCATGAACTGGCCGTTAAAATTACAAGGACGTTTTTTAACAGAAATGGACGTCGTGGAAATCCGATTGCTTCTTGATGGTAATCCATCATGGAACAGATCTCGTTTATTCCGGGAAGTATGTGAATTGTGGGATTGGCGACATCCTGACGGTCAACTAAAAGACATGGTTTGTCGCAAACTTTCAGCTTTACAGCCCATTAAAATCATTGATGCCAAAAGCTCTGCTGATAATGAAAAAATCTTCAACTATCTTGTTAAAGAATACCACTTTCTCAGCTTTGGCCGACCGGTAGGGCAAAATTGTGTTACATCCTTTGAAATGTATAAAATTCATGATAAAGTCTATCATGAGTGCTGGCTCCACATTGTCGAATGCCTGAAGGAAGATTTAAAGTTTAAATCCGAACATCAGAAACCACATGAGGTATTATGATTCAAATTCCATCCAATGCAACCATTTTTGTTGTTCCTAAAATCATCTGCGCCAATGAAGCTTTAGATGATGTGATTGCAGCTTGTAAGATGTGTGGGGTTAATCCTTTTTCTGGCGATATATTTGTTTTCAGGGACGAAAATTTTCATCATATTGGGATATTGTCATATGATGGGCAAGGTTTCCAATAGTGTATAAAAAGATTTTCTGAAGGGTCGTTGACATGGTGGCCGAGTGATACGGAAATTGTTCAAATAATGCCCAGGGATTTACAGGTCATGATCTGGGGCGGAAATCCCAAGGAAATAGAGTTCCCGCAAATGTGGAAAACAGTTCATGGGATTAAAAATGATTCAGGCAAGGGAAAAAAATAAAATATCCAGGAAGATAGAACTATGAAAAAAATCGGAAGAAACGATCCATGTCCCTGCGGAAGCGGGCGTAAATATAAGAAATGCTGTCTTTCGGACGGCGGCGGATTGCAGGCATATACGGCGGAAGAAAGAGCGTCGGCCCTAATGAAGATGGCAGATTTTGTGGTTGACGGAGGCTGGGGCGATTTTGAGCTTGAGGCCATGGACCTGTTTTGGGATGATCTGGATGAAAAAATTCCCGGTTTTGAAGAAGACGAATTGCTTAATGAAATGAGCCAGTTCATGTTTGATTTCTGGTTTTACTTTGATTTTCAAATCGACATAGATCGGACTTTATATCATTACTTTATTGATACAGAACCTGATCTGACAAAGGGGGAACTAAGTTTTTTGAATATGGCCTCAAGATCCTGTGTGCGGCTGTACGAGGCGGTTAAGGTTTTTCCGGGAAAGTCGGTGACCCTGAAGGATTTAGTCCGGGGTGCGGTGATGGAGGTCAGGGAGATCGCAGGATCAAAGCAGATGAAACGCCATGACATTATGGCGGCGCGGATAATGCCGGTGGGGGCGTCCGGCTGGCCGGAGATCGACGGGGGGCTTTACCTGTTCGGGCGTATGCATCGAGAGCAGGTTGTAAACCGGATACAATTCGCCCATGAGGCATTTATTCAGGAGAGTCCGGGGAGTCCTGATTCGGAATTTTTCAAGGAGATGCCTCCGGATTATCATCAGATGTGGCTTGCACCTTATACCGGCTCCATTCCCAGTGTGAAAACCTTTGACGGCAATGAAATGGTGATTTCCAAAGCCTGGTTTGATGTGGATGATTCAGATGCACTCAAGGCGGTGCTTGATTCACAAAAGGATCTTGAACGCCATTCCGAGGGGTTGAACTGGACCTGGCTGTCAAAACCGAAAGACGGCAAAAAGGGAATTTACGGTTTTTTCCGCCTGGACGGCCGGCGTTTGATTCTGGAGACTACTTCCAGAGAGTGGGTTGAAAAGGGAAAAACAAAAATCAACAGGATTGCCAAGGGGCTTGCCCGGCACAGGCTTACCGAATACACCAGCCTGGAAAAAGCCATGGAGGAGCTGAAATCCAATCCTTCGGAACCGGACAAAGGCCTTGAAGGTTTGTCGCCGGCTGACAGGGAACAACTGGATCAGGCCCTGCAAAAAGAACAAAAGAAGTATTACAAAAAATGGCTGGACATGGACATTCCCATGCTTGATGGCCTTACGCCCCGCCAGGCCGCCCGGACCACAAGGCTTAAGCCGCGGATGATAGAAATGCTTAAGGACCTTGAGCATATGTATGAAACCGAGTTGGCAGAGGGTAGGCCCGGGTTTGATCCGTCATGGATGTGGGGTGAGTTGGGCCTGGAAAAAGAGAATCCGGATTTTCGTGACTGCAGCCATCCGGCCCTTACAGGTGCTGAAGCCATGGAGCGTATGGTCGGCGGGATAGAGGAGGTGGCCCGGAAAATAGCGGCCGGGTATCGGAACTGGGAAGGTTTCCATGATGGCATGACCCTGGAGTATGGGGAACTTGAAGACAACCTTGATTTTCAGCGCTTTGTCCGGAACCATACCGATAGGGCCGTTCAAGAGGGCATGGATAAAGATGCGGCTTGGGAACAGGGGCGCCTGCTGGCAAGTCACCTGGAGTATATGATCAATTACGAATTGCATCTTCGAAAGACTTTTTGGATTGAAGACACCCTTTCATACATGCTCGGGCATACCGAACTGGATCTTCTAGGGGATATGCTGAAATTGCCCTATGCCTCTTTTGCCTTTGTGTTTACAGACCGGTTCACCCTTGAAATTGCCGAGAGAATGCTGTCAAACATACCGGACTGCACCATGGGCGGGCGAAAACTTCAGATACTGACGGTATATGTGACACAGGCCGGGCGGCCCGGCGGTCCAAGGCGGGTGAAGATTGCTTTTGTTTTTGATGCGTTTATCGAGCAGTGGCCGTATTTACTGGTGCGGGAGTTGGAAATTGACCCCCACGACAATTTAGATCAGATCCTGGCAGGACATTGCGAGGGTGGGGTCGCAAAACGGCCGGACCCGGTGCTTAAATCGGAATTGATGGGGCGGATGCTTCACCTGGTGATCAATGCCATCCTTTATACCACCAGCGCAGATGTGGTTACCGAAACCCGGCCAAGCCCGTTGGTCAAATCCGGGCGGCAGGCTGTCCCGGAGGGGGTGGATATTGAATATTTATCTTCCCAGGAAGTGATTTATCTTCCCGGAAAAATTAACATTTCCCATGTCAAAGAGTTGCAGGCCGTTGAAAAAAGTGATTCCGGCCGCACACTCATGGTCAAATTCATGGTTCGCGGACATTGGCGCCGGGCAAATCCCAAGTGGAAGGACCAACGTCCAAGATGGATAAGCCCCTATTGGAAGGGTCCGGATCTGGCCACCATAATAGAGAGGCAATACCGGTTGACGACCTGATTATGGGGTCAAACCTTGATTCTTGCATTATAGATTTCAATCGGGATACAAATGCAAATGTGGTCAAGCCTACATTTGACCCTTTCTCAAAAATATCTCAACAACGGACATGATGACGGACAAGCCGCAAATGTCCAAAGTTAGGCGGCTGCGTCGCAATTGTATGATATTCTTTAAAAGGATACAATTAACCATGATATGGTTAGGTTATAATTCATCGTTAGGCAATAGAGGACAATGGGTTATTAGCTATGCAATTCGAAGGAACCACATACAGACCGCCGGTTGAAGCAGATACTATGTTATTACAGGTAACTGTCGGCTGTGCACACAACAAATGCACCTACTGTAACATGTACCGCGATGTGAAGTTTCGCATTATTGACCTGGAGCAGATCGAAAAGGACCTGAGAGAGGCACGCCAGATATACAGGAGGGCTGAACGCATCTTTCTTGTCAACGGGGATGCCTTTGTCCTGCCTGCAAAAAAACTCCTGGAAATAGCCGGAACCATTCGGAATCATTTTCCGGAATGCCATACCATTACGATGTACGCTTCTATCAACAATATCAAGCACAAGAGTAATAAAGACCTGCAAACGCTGAAAAAGGCGGGGATCAATGACCTGTATATGGGTATAGAGTCCGGCTGGGACAAGGTATTGCAGGAGATCAATAAAGGCAACACCGTAAATGAGGCCCGAAAGCAGCTCTACAGGTTAAATGAAGCAGGAATAAATCACATGGCCCTCCTCATGCTTGGGGTAGCCGGAAGTGGCAATGGTATTGAGAATGCACAGCACACAGCTTACTTTCTTAATCAAACCAAACCAAAGCTCATTTGGGCAGGAACTCTCGCCGTGTTTGAGGGTACCGAACTTCATGCAGCAATTCAAAAAGGCGATTTTCTGCATCCAACGGAATTAGAAATTCTTGAAGAAGAAAAAGAACTCATCAGAGGCATAAACCTAAAAAACGTTCCTTTTTACGGGATACATCCTACAAATGTGGTTCCAATAAGAGGCGTAATCTCGAAAGATACTGACCGAATGATCGAAACCATCGAGAATGCCATCAGTGAATATGGAGTAGAAGCACTGTCAAACGTCTTTCAGAGGACCTCCTTGTGAAAAAAGTTCTCCTATCGCTTACAGATCTTTCAGAAAAGAAAGATTTGGACCACCATGATATTTCTCATCACAAGGCACCTTTCCGGCATGGGTCTAAAGTTTGGGGAGCTGTCCGGCAAGGTGGCCGTCAAGAAACGCCAAAATTTGGTCTATGAGTTTACAAAATGGACAACGCCCATGGTCAGGAGAAAATGATCTCCATTGACCGGCAGACCGGAGAGGTCACAATGAAGTTCAAGCTCCCGGGGTTTTAATTTGCGGTCCTTGCCTTTTTGAGGCCAGGAAAACAGCGTGGCAATAACCGCCCTTGCCAACCCGTTTAAATTCGACTGAAAAACCTCCATGGCCGAGTCTCTGGATGAAGCCCTCATCGTGGTTTTCCCCCCATACTGCAAGGGTTCCCCCGGGATTCAGGGCTTTGAACGATTGCTCGATGGCCCGGGAGCCGTAAAAGGGATCGTTCTTTTTATCAGTTTTGGGATGGGGTCCCCGGTAGAGATCCAGGATAATGGCGTCAAACCGGTGGTTTGAATCTCCCTTGGATGCCTCTTGTATACCTTTGGCAACGTCATCAATTTTGACCTTAACCCTGGAATCTGCTGCAGCGCCGTCGGTCAGCTCTGCCAGGGGGCCTTGGCACCAGGTGAGAATATGGGGATTGATTTCAAACACCACGATCTCCGCCGTTGCAGGCAGTGTGTTAAGAACGGCTCTGAGGGTGATGCCCATGCCAAGGCCTCCCACAAGTACCCTTGGGGCCGGGTGGTCCTTAAGGCCAGCTGCCCCGAGTTCGCCCAGGGCGATTTCGGATCGCTGGGCCATGGAGTTCATAAGCACCTGGGAGCCAACCGTGATGAGAAAATCCTTTTTTCCCCTTTGGCGAAGTTCAAGAACGCCTTCATCTCCGGTGGTAAATTTATCAACAACTTTCCAGGGCAGGGCCATTGGTTTAATCCTTTAGGTCTGAACATTAAAATAATTATTTGTAGAAGGTGCAGGGCATTTTGTCAATCTATCATCAGTCTGGGCAGTAGTTTGATATTAGGAGCTGCAGGAAAGCATGGAACAGCCGGGTCGATTCCTTGCCCACTCCGGTCGTTTTTTGGCAAACCGTTCGTTGCCCGGCTGGTCGTCATAGGGGTTGCGCATCACCTGGAGAAGCTCGGTGACTCCGGAAAAGTCGCCCTGTTCTGCCTTATCAATGGCCAGCTGGGCAAGGTAGTTTCTGAGCACATACTTTGGATTGACCCGGTTCATCCGTTCTTGTCTTGTTCCTGGATCATGGGTGTCGGTTTTTAGTCTCTGTCCATAGAGCTTGATCCAGCTGTCGAGTTGGTCCACATAGGTTTCTGTGAGCTGCTCGGGTCTATAATAGGCGTCTGTAAGATCCCTGGATGGGGTTTGACGGTCAGGGTCAACCGCTGCGAGGTTGCGGAAAAAAAGGGTCATGTCAGTCTCAACAAGGGCTAACACCTGGAGAAGCTCTGTGATCAACCTTTCATCTGTTCCTGGCCTGAACCGGTCCAGCCCCAGTTTTTCAGCCATCATGGAGTTCCATTTGTCCTGAAAAAAGGTGCTGTAAGTTTTCAGGGATTCTTCCAGAGCATCATTGTCGTTGACAACGGGCTGGATGGCCTGGGCCAGCTGGGCAAGGTTCCACAGGGCAATGCCGGGCTGGTTTCCAAAGCTGTAGCGTCGACCCTGGGCGTCCGTGGTGTTGGGGGTCCAGTTTGGATCGTAATCCTCGAGCCACCCGTAGGGTCCATAGTCAATGGTCAAACCGAGTATGGACATGTTGTCCGTGTTCATCACCCCATGGACAAAACCCACCCGCATCCAGTGAACGATCATGTCTGCCGTTGCCTCGCACACTTTGTTGAACCACTCAAGGTAAACACCGGGTGACGGAGCCCCAAGGTCTGGAAAATCGGTCTTGATGGTGTAATCCATAAGCTGTTTTAAAAGATCGATCTCGTTTCTTGCGGTGTGGATCTGGAAGCTGCCGAATCGGGTGAAGCTCGGTGACAACCGGGTGACAACGGCTCCCGGTTCCATTTTTGGATTGCCGTCGTAGAACATGTCCCTCATGACCTTTTCCCCGGTGGTGATCAGGCTCAAGGCCCGGGTTGTGGGCACTCCCAGGTGAAACATGGCCTCGCTGCATAAAAATTCCCGCACCGAAGATCTCAAGACGGCCAGGCCGTCTGCGCTGCGCGAGTATGGGGTGGGGCCTGCTCCCTTGAGCTGGATGGCCCAACGCTGCCCCCTGCGGTTGATGATCTCTCCTAAATTGATCGCTCTGCCGTCGCCAAGCTGTCCTGCCCAGTTGCCGAACTGATGACCTCCGTAGCAGGTTGCAAAGGGCTGCATGCCTGGAACAAGGCGGTTCCCGGAAAAGACCTCAAGAAATTCAGGCGAATTTACGTCGTCCATGGAAAGATCTATGAGATCGGCTGCCTCCCGTGATGCTGCCCCCAGCCCGGGATTTTTAACCCTGGCAGGATGGACAATCGAGTAGTTTGCATTCTTGACCTGGCGGCGATAGTTTTCGGTTTCTATATCACAGGGAAGATGGTTGATAAAGCTGTTGTCAAAGGTCAGCGATTCAAGCCCATTCTGCCCATTTAATCCTTTGTCTGTCTCCATATTTTCCCCCTCTCAGGTTAAGGAGTTAAGAATTAAAATAAGCACTGGGAAGCCATACGCAAATTTTAAACTGTTGCAGCAGTTCTAATTTTGACTTCCTTCTTTAGGCGTCAGCCAGTATCATCTTGCTGAACGAAGAAAGTCGGGGGATTTTCAGCAAGGCGATACTGGTCGCCGCCCCCAACGCTGACATTGCATAATTAGAATTGCTGAAACTGTTGGATTTGTCTTTAAAAATGATGGAAATATGATATACAGGAAGTTTCGAGCCTGATTCTTTAAGCTTTGTTTTTTTATTTCTTTGAGCATTTAATGGACCTAATCAGAGCTAAGACATGAAATTTTTACCCTCCCAGTTATTGTTTTTTTTCCAGAATAAAACCACCAGAAAGAACCTGACCCTTCTGGCCAAGTTCATAGCTTTTATTCTCACCATTGTTGTTCTGTACAGTCTTTTGTTTCATAAGATCATGCTCTATGAAGGCAGGGAGTACAGCTGGGTTACTGGTCTGTACTGGACCCTTACTGTCATGTCAACCCTGGGGTTTGGTGATATCACTTTTTCTACGGATCTTGGATTGCTCTTTTCGATTGTGGTGCTCAGTTCCGGTGTGATGCTGCTTTTGATAATGCTGCCGTTCACCTTTATTCAATTTTTTTATTCTCCCTGGCTGGAAGCACAGTCAAAGAGCCGTACTCCTAGGGAATTACCGGAAAATACTTCGGGTCACATCATAATTACAAGCCTCGACCCCATAACGGAAAAACTGATTGCCAAGCTCAGAAGGAGAGCTTTTCAGTATGTTTTGATTGTGGCTGAGCTGCAGCAGGCTGCGGAGCTCCACGATGCAGGGTTGAGGGTCGTTGTGGGTGAGCCGGATGATCCTGAAACCTACCACCGCCTTCGTGTTGAAAATGCCGCCATGGTTGTGGCAACAAGTGACGACATGATCAACACCTCCGTTGCCTTTACCGTCAGAGAAACTTCCCGGAGCGTTCCCATCGTCACCAGTGCCAATCATGAAAATTCCCTGGATATTCTCCAGTTTCCCGGTAATATCCACGTCTTTCAATTTGCCAGAATGCTCGGTCGTGCACTGGGCAGTCGAACGATCGGGCTGGGAAGGCCGGTGAATTTTGTAATCAGTTTTGACAAGCTGCACGTTGCTGAGATTCCGGCGATCCAGACCCGGCTTTGCGGTAAAAACCTGATTGACATCGGGATGCGTGAAAAGACCGGGGTCACTGTTGTTGGACTCTGGGAAAAGGGCATGTTTCATTTGCCGCGGCCAGAGACGGTTATCAGCGCAACTACCCTGCTGCTGCTTGTGGGAACCGAACGACAACTCGGCAGATTTGAGGATAGGTATGCCATTCGAGAGGGAATGCATGCAAAGGATGCTCCGGTTCTTGTTCTTGGCGGGGGCCGTGTGGGGGTGGCTGTTGTTGAAACGCTGGAAGAACATGGTATCAGCTACAGGGTCGTTGAGAAGCGTGCCGCTGTTACGGAGGGTAAAGGGGAAGGATATATCCGAGGGGATGCTGCGGATATTAAGGTCCTGGAACGTGCCGGAGTGATGGAGGCAAGGACCATCATCATAACCACCCACAATGATGCCATGAACATTTACCTGGCTTTTTATTGCCGTCAGCTGCGACCCCAGGTTCAGATTATCAGCCGGGCAACCAACGAGCGGAGCGTTGCAAAGCTGCACATGGCCGGGGCAGATCTGGTTCTGTCCTATGCTTCAATGGGGGCAAACGCTATTATCAATGTGCTGAAAAGTGACGAGATCTCCATGTTTACCGAAGGGTTAAACATCTTCAGACGGCCCATGCCAGCCTCCCTTGTGGGGAAAAATCTGGTGGCAAGCCACATCAGGCAGAGAACCGGCTGTTCGGTGATCGCCATCAAGTCGTCGGGGGATATGATTGTCAGTCCAGATCCTATGGTTGCTTTAAAAAAGAACGAAGAGTTGATTCTTATCGGCACGACCGAGGCAGAAAAAGCCTTTCTTGATCTATTTTAAAAGGGCGTCAACCAGGATCTGTACGCTCCTTTCGGTCTCGTTCTTGAATCGTTCACGTTCAACCTTGGACAGTTCGTTGAACTCGATCAGTTCAAGCTCCTTTACAAGGTTCAAAAGTTCGAGGATGCCGCTGGTAACAAGGTCGGCGAGGCGTTCCCGAACGAGGACGGGATTTTCCAGGGATTTTGCGGCAGTTACCCTCTGATTCAGGGGATCATCAGGGTCTTTAAATCGGCGTTCAACAAGGGTTGAAACGAGGAAAAACAGAGCGTCCACCCGGTTGCTCTTGATCAGGGTGGGGCTGTGGAAAAAAGAATGATTTTTATCTACGCTCAGATCTTTCCTTCCAAGGTCGATTGATCGTTCAAACCAGTTCAGGGTATAAGTTTCGTTTTCCCTGGGGCTCCAGGTTCCCTTTTTCCAGGCATGGGACCGGATAATTTTTGCAAATTCGGCAAGGCAGATCTCCTGGGAGGTGAAGTCATAGGAGCCAAGCAGGGCCCCGGATTGAAAAATGTCCGCCCCGGGCCTTGCAGCTTCCGGTGAAATTTCTCCACAGATGATACGCATCTCATCACCTGGCCGGGCAATGATAATCTTGTATGAAGGGTGGTTCCCATGGATTCGATTGAGTTCATCGGCCGTTTCAGGTGGTGTTACAGACTGGGCAATGGAGGGGGGTAAAAACACGGCAATGAGTTCCGGCGTAAGATCAATTGCTCCCAGAGCCGCCTGGAAAACAGAAAAATCAGCCTCGGTAAGGGGGGCTACCGGGGTGAGCACTCCAGGTTTCACGTGGGGGGAAAAGAGTTCTATCATAGCTTCGAGTCCCGCCTGCCAGTGCGCGCTCCTGGGATCTTTGCCGTTGTCTATCCATTGGGCTGCCTTTATAGATTCAGGGTCCATTTCTGTCCTTTTAAGCTGGTCGTTGCCTAGGGTGTCTGCCCCATTGTTCAAACCTTAAGGGTTGCATCAAACCAGATTATGATCGGGATTGTCAAACGATTTTACAGCTTTCGTTAGAGGGAGTTCCAGAAAGTCCAGGAAATTGCCCCATCGTCACTGCCCATGCCGTCGCTGACCTGTCCAGCGTAGGTAAAGGCAATTGCTTCCACGCCTGGAGGAACGGTAATCAAACGGTTGAAGTTCAGGTCAAGCATGGAAATTCCCCTTCTGTGGGGTGCACTGTACACAAGGCTTTGGCCCGCCGCCATACCCTCGCCATCCACAAAATGGAGGTAGAGATGCAGACGGTCCATTACGCTGTAGTTGTTGAGGTGTTTGGTAAGGGTTATGGCGCCGTTAATTTTCAGGGTCTGTTCGGTCAAGCTGTACCGAAAGGAGACGGTCAGATCCCTGCCGCTCCAGACACCTTTAGTTTCAGATCCCTTTACAAGCTCAATCCGATTCTCCTGCTTTATCTCTTGGTTGCCTCGACCGGTCATGATGGTGGCACAGCCTGCAGAAAGGGTTGCGATCAGGATGGCAATCATTAAATAGTATGATGGTTGTTTCATAGCTCCTCCATGTAAGTTTGTTATTGGCCGGGATGATCCAGGGCTATTTTTTCAAATTCAGCCTGGGTGAGAAGTTTGGAAAAGCGTTCGCCATGGAGGCTCTTTTCCCTGTAGAGCTGAATGCATTTTTCAACTATCTCAATCACCTGGTCTTGAGTATAGATGCCTGGAAGCTCCATTGCAAGTCTTGGATGCCGGCCAAGACGTCCTCCCAGCTGAACCCTGTACCCCTGTTCTCCGGTCACAAGGGTACGGCTTGGGCATGCCCTGATGCATTTCTTGCACATCAGGCACCGGTCAAAATCGATTTCAGGTTGTTCAGGATCATCGGCCAGCGTTATTGCCCCTTCAGGGCAGACATCCACGCAGGCACCGCATCCTGTGCACTCTTCGTCGGTTATTTCAGGTCTGGCCGCCGCAATGATGCCGATTCCTTTGATCTGGGGCTGGGAACAGGCGTTGGGGCATTCGGCAACTGTCACCCTGAACTCGTGGTGGAATTTGAGATCCCCCTTGACCCTTTGCCTTAGAAGCGTGAGAATATCGACCTTCTTTAAAAGGGCCTCCAATCTTTGAACCAGCTCGTTTGCCGAACCAATCCTGTTGGGACACCCCTTTTCGCCAAAGCAGGTCTCAACCTGGTATCCTTTTATCTCAGAGTTCATTCCCTTTAAAAACCGGGCCTGGGTTGCCTTTACCTCCGCAAGGGTTACCCGGTCTCTGCCGGATTCTGCAGCTTCCTTTTCAACCCTCCTGCGAACCTTTTTCCTTACAAAGAAAGGTACTTTGGAGATGGCGTCCTCTGCCTGTTCAGTCCATTCCATATTATTCATGCAGTCTCCTCCTCAATTTTACTTGAGGCTATTTTATGTTATAACCCACATGTCCTGCGGACACAACGAACGATGAAACACGATAGCTGTTTCATATAAAAACAACCACAGGATGTGCAGGTCTGAAAGAGATCTGACAGTAAAAATTCCATTGTGAATGATTAATATGGTAACGACTTTGATCCAGGTCAAAAAAATAAAAAATTTATTTTTCCATCCCATGGGCATAGTTATGTTTAGAGAATAGCGTTGCGTCAACTCAAATTCACCACGCTCCTGCAAATATAGGGTTGAAGATTGTTTTTTACCATTTGGCCGAAATGCCGGTTTATCCCAAGGGTTCACCGCGGCAAAGGCGGCTGAAAAGCATGGCTGGACCGAATCCATGGCCTGGACACCTGCCCTAACTTTTGTCAGGGTGGTCGGTTGCTCATTTGATAAATACTGTATGGTAACAATTATCTGTTTTGTTGATAAGGTCTTAAAGTTTTTTAGAGAGGTTTATAGGATATTGAAGCCAAGCGGGTTCGTAATAATAGGATTTATGTTGCCTTAAGTGTTGACAGGTAGGACAAAAAAGTTTCAAAAGAAGGGGCTGGGGTGAATCCGGCCACAACAAATATTGGGATGATTAACAGGAGAAATACAGATGGAGATACTTGGACCTGCCGAGCTGTCAAACCGAATTCTTGCCGGGGATCTTTGCACCTTGTGCGGTGCATGTGCCGATCTATGCCCCTATGTGAAATCCCATGGGGGGAAAATAGCCCATCTTTTTTTCTGCGACAAACAAACAGGCCGGTGCCATGCAGCCTGCCCCAGGACTGGTGTAAATCAGGAAAAAATTTCAAGCTCTCTTTTTCAGAAGCCTCTGACAGAGAATCCCCTTGGCCATTACAGGTCAGTTCATATGGCAAGGATGGGCTCCGGGATAGGAAGGGAAAAACACGGTCCTGGAAAAGAGTTCCAAAATGGTGGGAGCGTGTCTGCCTTAGTGATTGCAGCGCTTGAAATGGGGATGATTAAGAGTGCGGTCCTGACAGGAAGCCATGGCATCATTCCCGATCCCAGGATAGTTGCTGCGCCTGGGGATGTCCTGGAGTGCGCCGCATCAAAATACATAGCCGCCCCCACCATGGCAATGTTCAACCAAGCTGCATTAAGGGGTGATGAAAATATAGGTGTGGTGGGCACCCCCTGCCAGATGGCAGGTCTTGCAAACCTGCGAACCAACCCCCTGGAATTTACAGATTTCAAGGACCCCACAGGTATTGCCATCGGGCTGTTTTGCACCTGGGCCCTTGATGGAGATGACTTTCTGGCCTATCTCAAGGCAGAGAATATCGACTCCGACCTCATTTCCTTCATGGATATTCCACCGCCACCTGCTGAAGATGCGATCTTGACCCTTGAAAACCGCCAGGATATGACCCGCCGGGAGGTGAAAATTCCCCTTCAGGATCTTCGTAAACTCGTTCTTTCAGGATGTGCCGTTTGCCCGGATATGACTTCCCTTTACTGCGACATTGCCGTGGGTGCCCTGGAGTATGATCCTGGATGGAACACCCTGATTGTGAGAACTGAAAAGGGGGAACGCCTCGTGGATTACGCCGTTAAAAAGGGTTTGCTCACCACTGCCCCTCTTTCAGGGAAAAGTCTGGACGGATTGACTCTGGCCGCACAAAACAAAAGGGAGAGGGCCGTTTCGACCCAGCGGAGCATGGGAATGCTTGACCCTGAGTTTCAAAAACCCCTTAAACCGGAACTCCAAAAAACCATTATGGGCTTTAGATAACCGGCATGGCCGGAGCGAGAGATGGCTCATGGCCACAACGAATATTGAAACTCCGCCAATAATGACGCTTTGGTGGGAGTTTCGGATAAAAGGAACATATGTCATGTCAATACTGATTCGGGGTAATCCCGGCGACACCCATCTGATGATGGGCAACGAGGCCATTGTAAGGGGAGCGCTTGAGGCTGGTATCAGCGTTGCCGCAGGTTATCCCGGCACTCCTTCATCGGAAATTATCGAAACCCTTGCCAGGCTCTCCCCAAACATTGAACCGGGCAACTGTCCAGACATCTATACAGAGTGGTCGGTGAACGAAAAAGTGGCCCTTGAGGTTGCTGCTGCAGCTTCCTTTGCAGGGCTTCGCTCCCTTGCAGTCATGAAACAGCCCGGGGTAAATGTTGCGGCTGATTTTCTCATGCATCTTGCCCTGTCCGGGGTAAGGGCCGGTATGGTGCTGATCGTGGCCGATGACCCAGGGGCATTGTCAAGCATAAACGAGGGTGAGACCCGTTTGTATGCAAAGCTCATGGAGATCCCCATGCTCGAACCTGGAAATTTCCAGGAGGCAAAGGACATGACCTGCTGGGCCTTTGAACTGTCGGAACGTCTGAATATGCCTGTGCTTGTCCGAACCGTGACAAGGCTCTCCCATGCAAGCGGCAACGTCACCCTTGGCACCCTTGCCATTCCGGATAGGCGGGCCTTTTTCCGGTTTGACGGGGAGGTGCTCGATCCCATGGAGGGGCCGATCATGACTCCGCCGGTTGAAATAAAGCACTGCTCTCAGCTTGCAAAGCTAGATCTGGCTGCCGAAATTTTTGAAGATTCGCCCTTCAATACCTATGAGGGGCCGGAAGCGCCCGAGCTGCTCATCATAACTACCTCCATTTGCGATCTTTACAGCCGGGAGGTTGTCAATCTCTATGAGCTGGGAAACCGGGTGGGTATTTTAAAGCTCGGAACCACCTGGCCCCTTCCGGTCAGAACGGTTCTGGAAAGGCTGAAAACAACCCGGAAGGTGTTGTTTGTCGAAGAGGTTCAGCCCTTTATCGAGGAGGCTGTCAAGGTCCTTTTTGCAGGGTCAGATATGGTGGGGCCGGGTGTGGCAGGATCAGGTGAGGCAAGGTCTGGTATGGCCTTTTATGGTAAACAGAGCGGCCATATTCCCATGTTTGGAGAAATGAACCCCGAACGTGTCACCCGGGCCCTTGAAGCCATTCTTGATCTTCCCCCTGGATTGAATGAGGGCTATCGTGTTGGGCAGACAGAGTCTCTTCCGATTCCTCCGAGGGAGATCTCCTTTTGCCCTGGATGCCCCCACAGGGCTTCATTCTTTTCCATCAACATGGTTCTGGCCCTTGACAACCGCCGGGGGTTTACCTGTGGCGACATTGGATGCTACTCCATGGGAATGCTTCCAGGAGGTTTTTCCACCCTCAAGACCCTCCACTCCATGGGATCTGGATCGGGGCTTGCGAGCGGATTCGGCAAGCTGGACCGCTTCGGCATGAACCAGCCCGTGGTTGCCGTGTGCGGTGATTCCACTTTTTTCCATTCGGCCATGCCGCCCCTTGCCAACGCCATCCACAACAATTCTGCATTTACCCTTGTGATCCTGGACAACAGCGGCACGGCCATGACCGGGTTCCAGCCCCATCCCGGTCTGACTGTTGATACAATCGGTAACCAGGTGCCATCCATCGACATTGAAAAGGTGTGCCGGGCCATGGGAGCCTTGACCCGGACCTGCGATCCCTTTGACCTTGAAACCACCCAGAAATACCTGCTTGACTGCATTAAGGATCCAGAGGGCGTAAAGGTACTTATCTTGAAACAGGCCTGTGCACTCAGTCCCCAAAAACGTCATACACGGTCGTTTGAGGTAAAGGTAGATAAAGAGTTGTGCATCGGAGACGCCTGTGGATGCAACAGAATATGCACCCGGATTTTCAGCTGCCCGGGCCTTATCTGGGACGGTGAAAACCTTCGTGCAGAAATCAACGAGATACTCTGTGTAGGATGCGGAGTATGCGCCTCAATCTGCCCTGTTAACGCCATCATGCTAAAGGAGACTCCATGACACCACCTGTAAAATCTTCCACGGCAAATATACTCCACGACCCCTACAACCTCATCATCACAGGCGTTGGGGGGCAGGGGAATGTCATCTCCTCACGCATGATAGGAAACATGCTTGCGGCAAAGGGTTTCAAGGTGACCATCGGTGAGACCTTTGGTGCATCCCAGCGTGGCGGATCCGTGATGAGCCATGTGCGTATAAGTTCAAAGGCAGCCCTTTCGCCCCAGATTCCCGTTCACCGAGCCCATATGGTCGTATCCCTGGAACCCATGGAAACCTTGAGGGTGCTCAAAGACTATGGCAACCAGGATATCTGCGTTATATGCAACACAAGACCCACCCACCCCATCGGGGTAATTTCCGGAAGGCTTGATTACCCGTCCATGGCTGAAATGGAGGAGAGGATAAAGGAACTTTCAAGACGATCCTGGTTTTTTGACGCAACAGGTATGGCCACCCGCATCGGGGACCCTATCTTTGCCAATATCATCATGGCGGGTGCCCTTGCCGCCACAGGGGATCTGCCCCTTGAGAGATCCTTGTTTGAAAAAAATCTTGAATCAAAGTTTCCCCGGGCCAAGGTCATCCTCAACCTCAAGGCTTTTGACCAGGGCTATGCTATGATTTAAGGGCGTTCATTTTTTCAAACACCTTGTAGAGCCCCTGGGTGCCAAGCTCTTCATGGCCCATGGCTGCGGCTGCCACGTAGAACTGGTTGGCGAGGGCCAGCCCGGGCAGGGCGAGGTTCATCTGTTTTGCCTCGTCCAGTGCAATGCCCATATCCTTGATAAAATGCTTGATGTAAAAACCAGGGTCAAAATCCTTCCTGGCAATTCGGGGGCCAAGATTGTTGATGCTCCAGGAACCTGCAGCACCGCTGCCTATAACCCGGATGACTGACTCAAGATCAAGTCCGCTCCTGTAGGCATAGACAAGGGATTCCACAGTGCCGATCATGGTTCCTGCAATGAGAATCTGGTTGCTCATCTTGGTATGTTGACCTGCCCCTGGACCGCCCATGAGGGCGATGTTTTTTCCCATGATTTCAAAAAGTGGCAGGATTTTATCATAAACAGATTTGTCACCGCCGACCATGATAGCAAGGGTTGCCTCCCTGGCGCCCAGGTCTCCGCCTGAAACGGGAGCGTCAAGGGCTTCGATGTCCCTGGCCTTGAGGGCCTTGTGGATTTCCAGGGCAAGCCCGGGGCTTGAGGTAGTCATGTCCACCACCACGGTTCCCGGTTTTGCACCTTCGATAATGCCGTTTGTACTCAGGATGGTTGATTGCACATCCTTTGGGAAACCAACGATGGTGAAGATAATCTCGCCTTCTTCTGCCACCTTAGCAGGTGTGTCACACCAGACAGCCCCTTGTTCAATTAAAGGGGTTGCCTTTGCTCTTGTTCGGTTGTACAGGTGAACTTTGTGTCCTGCATTCAAAAGATGCATACACATGGATTGTCCCATTACCCCGGTTCCGATCCAGCCTATTTTACTCATTTGTTTTTCAGTTCCTTTTTTTTGTAAGGTTTCATTTTTATGCTACAAAGTTATTTTTTAGCATCATTGGTACCCTTCATCAGCATAAAAATAATTTACACATATTAACCACGAAAGGCACGAAAAAACACGAAAGATAGAGTCACCATTCAAATCGGTGAATGTTCTCAGTGTAAAGCGAAAAGTAAAGGATACCAGGAGAAAAACCTATTCTTTCGTGACTTTCGTGGTTAAAGTTTTTTTCTTTGATTCCCTCAAGGCATGCCAGGTATTGTCATTTAAATTGGTGTTGAACCTAATGTTAAGGTGTTATATAATAAACAGTGGTCCTATTATCGTTAAAAAAAGGAGTTGATTTGTTTATGAAAACATTAAAATTTAAAGTTGCATCGTTTTTTTTCGCGGCATTGGTCGGGTTAAGCTTAGCCGGATGTGCATCGAGTAGATCTGGTCAGGTTTATTCCCGGGACCAGGCAAGACAGGTTCAGACCGTTGAAGCAGGAACCGTTGAATCTGTCAGGGAGGTGATGATCGAAGGTACAAAAACCCCCATTGGAGCAGCTGCAGGTGCTGTGACGGGCGGTGTAGTGGGCAGCACTGTGGGGGGTGGCCGGGGCAGAACCGTTGCCACCGTTGTTGGCGCCCTTGCCGGAGCTGCTGCAGGAACGGCCGCTGAAGAGGGGATTACCCGAAAACAGGGCCTTGAAATAGTCGTGAGAAAAGACAGCGGTCACACCATCGTTGTTGTGCAGGAAGCCGATGTCACGTTTCTGGCAGGGGAGAGGGTGAGGATCATCACTGCTGCCGATGGTACAACAAGGGTTTCCAGGTAAGGACCGCTAGAATGCCATTTGCCAGGAGGATCAAAATCCCAAGGTTGCAGAGAAATAACTGCTATGGTATGTTTTTTAATAGCCCTAAAGATTCAAGGATTTCATGAAGGGAGGTAAGACGATGAGGTTCAGACCATGTATTGATTTGCACAACGGCAAGGTGGTTCAGATTGTGGGGGGGACCCTGGCCGATAAAAAAGGTAAAAAACCTGTTATGAATTTTGAAAGCATAAAATCTTCACGGGATTTTGCCGAGATTTACAAGCTGGATAACCTGACAGGTGGTCATGTGATTGGTCTTGGGCCCGGAAATCAGGATGCAATTATCGACGCTGTTTCAGCCTATCCCGGCGGCCTCCAGGCCGGGGGGGGCATTACGCCGGATAATGCCTTTCGTTTCTTAGATGCCGGCGCAAGCCATGTGATTGTTACCTCCTATGTCTTTTCAGCGGGCAAGGTGGATATGGATCGGTTAAAGCTGCTTGTTAAAGCTGTTGGGAAAGAGCGCCTTGTGCTGGATATCAGCTGTAGACGCCGGGGGGATGAATTCTGGATAGTAACGGAACGGTGGCAGACCTTTACCGACGTGGCCGTAAATCCGGAAACCCTGGCCCGCCTGTCCGGCTTTTGTGATGAGTTCCTTGTCCATGGGGTGGATGTGGAGGGAAAGATGCAGGGGATCGAAGCAGAGCTTGTGGAGATGCTTGGAAGACACTCTTCCATACCTGTCACATATGCCGGCGGGGTCTCCACCATGGCGGACATTGACACTGTGAACAGGTTGGGGCAGGGACGTGTGGATTTTACCATTGGCAGCGCCCTTGATATTTTTGGGGGAACCTTGTCCTACACGGCTGTTGTAAAAAAAATGGAAGAATCTATATAACCCACATGTCCCCAGAGACACAACGAACAATGAAACACGATAGCTGTTAGCTGTTAGCGGTTAGCTTTTAGCTGTTAGCTAAGAGCTAAGAGCTAAAAGCTAATCGCTAAAAGCTGTTTCACGTAAAACCACATGTCCTGCGGACACAACGAAGCATGAAACTCAATGGGGCATGGTGGGTAATGGTATCATTCCGCCCACTTTGGTCGCCCTGCCCGGAACGGTAAACGTCGGGGGGCTTTTTGCCCTTCCAGGCTAAAGCGCAGGAACTGCGGGCTAAAGTCCTCAAACAGCCTGCGCTTCTTAACGCCTGGAAGGGCAAAAAGCCTACCCCTTTGGTTTACAATGTTCCGGCCAGGGCGACCAAAGCGGGCTCTGAAGTCGGTACTTCCTATGTGATGTTTCGACGGGAGTTTCATATAACCCCCATGTCCTGCGGACACAACGAACGATGAAACACGATAGCCGTTAGCCGTTAGTGATTAGCTGTTAGCTATCTAAAAGCTAATGGCTAACAGCTAAAAGCTGTTTCTTATAAAAAACCCACACGTCCTGGTGGAAAAACCTGGCCCTTCTGGCTACATAAAACTCCGGCCGCTGAACCTTGGCAGTCGGTCAAGGGAGTGGGGGTGACCTTTCGTTACCGCCTTTGCCGCTTGGATGCCGCTTGCGATGGCAGCGGCGATGCCCTCGCCCATGTCCAGGGTCGCAAGGCCTGCTGCATCCCCCGCCAAAAATGCGTTGTTGATCCCGGGTTGAAGGCGGGGCTGCCTGAGAAAATAGGTGTGGCCTCTGGGATGGGGCGGGGGAGACGAAAGGATCGAGAGATCAAGCAGAGTCTTTATAAAGCTATGCCAGTGGTCCATGATGGTTCGGCCCTGGTGCTTTAGTTTTAAAAGCTTTCCGCCAATACCCACGTTCACATATCCTCCGAGCTTGGGAAGATACCAGCCATAGCCCGGCACCTTGTCGTGGAAAAACCAGATATGACATCGCCTGTCAAGGGCCTTGCAGGGATATTCAGCTTCAACGGCTGCGATGAGACTCTTGTTCAATCTGGGGTGAAGATCGTTGAAGAGAGTTCGCTGAACAGGGCAGTGGGTGCCGCCTGCGCCGATGAGAAAATCGCAGATGTAGCGATCGTCAATGATGTATTGATCCTTGCTCCGGGTGATTCGTTTAACCTTGTGGGTGTGAACCTCTGCACCGGACCGTTTGAGCATCCATTGGTCAAATTCGTATCTTCGGATTGCGTACTGACGGGTATTGACCGCCAGTGTTCGTCCAAGAAAGTGGAAATGCAGGCGGTCAAATTTGGTCATGGTGTGGGGGTATTTTGCCGGGGTAAGATTCAGAAGATCGAGAACTTCGGGCGTGATCCAGCCGGCACACACCTTGCTCCTCGGAAAAACCGATTTGTCGAGGAGCAGGGTGGGGATGGCCCTTTTTTTTAGTTCAAAGGTTGCGGCAGATCCGGCAGGACCTGCACCCACAACAATGACGGGAGCATAGATCAAGACCGGCTCCTTAGGAAATTCGGGTGACCGGGGCGGGTCGTCCCGGTTTGGTCATGAGAATCTGCCATAGCTGCATGCTCCTTGCACGAAAACCCCCTGCCGAGCTTAACAGATAGTATTTCCACATGCGGTAAAAGGATTCGGTGTAGTTTTGTTTGATCTCAGGCCAGGACCGGACAAAGTTGTCATGCCATGCCATGAGTGTCCGGTCGTAATCCTCACCAAAGTTATGCCAGTCTTCCACGACAAAAATTCCCTCCATGGATTTGGAGAGCTGGGCCAGGGATGGCAACATGCCGTTCTGGAAAATATACTTTGTGGTCCATGGGTTGGCGGTAATGCTGCTCGTGTTGCCCCCAATTGTGTGGATAAAGACCATGCCGTCATCCTTGAGGAGTCGGTTGGCAAGTTTCATGTAGGTTCGATAGTTTTTGTACCCCACATGCTCCATCAGGCCAATGGAAACGACCCGGTCATAATGGCCCTGG
This sequence comes from Desulfobacterium sp., assembly GCA_034007745.1. Taxonomy (GTDB): domain Bacteria; phylum Desulfobacterota; class Desulfobacteria; order Desulfobacterales; family Desulfobacteraceae; genus Desulforapulum. The sequence continues at coordinate 55,846 of JAVEQI010000013.1, read as the reverse complement.
GCTTTGCGATAGTCTGCAAGCTGAATAGTGATGGGCAGTCCTTTGCAGTATTCCCTTGCAAATTTTGCCTGTTCCTTTGAAACAGTGTAGCCAGTTACGCTGACGCCGTAATTTTTGGCGGCAAATTGTGCAAATCCGCCAAATCCGCAGCCAAATTCTACAATCTCCATTCCAGGTTCCAGGAGCAGCTTTTTGCAGATAAGGTCAAGCTTTGCCCGCTGGGCCTCTTCAAGCTCGTCTGTTTCCTTGAAATAGCCGCAGGAGTATTGCATCCTCTTGTCCAGCATCCTAACATACAGGTCATTGCCAACATCGTAATGGGTTTCCCCGACCCTGAATGCCCGACTCGGCCGCTGGAGGTTTAAAACCGCAGCTTTAAACATCTGCATGGCCGTGGCCCAGTCTTTTTTTAAGTGTCTGGTAAGGTCTGCTTGCAGGATTTTTGCGATGAACTGATCAATTGCCTTGCAGTCCCACCATTTTTCCATATAGGTTTCGCCAAGGCCGAGGTTCTTCTGGGTCAGGACTCTTCGGAAAACTTCTTTGTTGTGTATCTTGGGATCAAAGGGGCGGTCACCGTTGATGGTGATGCCCGCATGCTGAAGCAATCGAGCAAAAGTTTCTTGATCTCCGTTTCCCATTTGGACACCTCCTTTTAAATAAATTTAATGATATCTAAACGGTATGTCTTCACTAAATGTTGCTTTGCTATTTTGCTATATTAACGATATCGGAACAAGAAATGGGTGTCAACCTCTCCTGGGAGTTTTTTCGCAATCCACGCAAGGATAACTCATGAATTTTCCCTACAGTGTTGGCGATGGTATTGTCATGCCCGATGATCCCGTTTCATGAAGAGATTAAACGCCGTCCCGCCAAAGATCATGACGCCGGCACCAAAGGGAAATACCACAGCGAGCTCGGCATGATCCATGGCAAGCCCTGCGGCCATGGAACCTGTCATCATGCCCAGGCTGTGGGCCATGGTGATCAGGGAAATCACAGATCCCATGGCCTTTTTCTGGTTCCCCTTGATAACGGCCATTGCCATGATCGACGGCATGGAGACGCCGCCGCCGATACCGAAGAGGCATATTGCCCGCACAAGTCCCCCGTAGGAGTCTGCAGTGCTGACTATGAGCATGCCGGCCGCACACAGAACTCCGCCCACGACCACCATTATTCGTGTGTTGAACCGATCGGCAAGGTATCCCATGGGGATCTGAAAAATTCCGCTGATAAAGACCCCCAGCATCACAAGGAACCCTGTGTGGGTATCGGTGAGGTTGAATCTTGAATGGGCAAATATGGGGAGAAAGCTCCAGATGATGCCGATGCAGGCCGTGTAGGCGAACCTGTATGCAAAGATTCCGCAAAGGCCTGGAGCGCTTACCATGGATCTCCAGGATGGAAGTTCTGCCTCCCTGGGCTGGATATGTTCGTTTCATGTCAATTTGCAATATTTGCTTTTTTTGTTGACCTGGATAGTTTTTATTGGTAATAAAAAACTGACTGATCAATCAGTAGCTGATTCGACCAGTAGTTCAGTAGCTGATTCGGTCAGTAGTTGAGTTTGGGTGTGGCCGATTAAAATCCTTAACGGAGAAAAGATGTCTAAAAAAGATGATATCCTGAATTCTGCAATAACCCTTTTTGCTGACAGGGGGTTTCAAGATGCCTCCATGACCGAGGTTGCAAGGTTGGCCGGAGTTTCAGGTGCAACGGTCTTCTATCACTTCAAAAGCAAGGAAGCTCTTTTTTTGATGGCCCTGGAAACGGTCAAGGACGGTATTATACAGGAGTTTGACGCCTACCTTGAACACCACGAGTTTGATTCGGGAATAGATCTTGTGGAGGGGGTCATCTCATTTTATCTCTACCTTGCAGGAGCAATGGAAGAGTGGTTTCTGCTGCTCCACAGTCACTATCCCTACAAGCTTGCCCTGGTGAACATGGAGTGCCGCAGTCACCTTGAAAATGTATACAACAGCCTTGTGGACGTTTTTGAGCGGGCAGTTGCCCTTGGTCGTAAAGATGGATCCATTCGGGCTTTAGACACCCGGAAGACGGCCCTGGTGATTTTTTCCATGGTTGACGGGGTGGTCCGGTTCAAGATCTATAATCTCTACGACACAGGGGCTCTTTTTAACGAGCTCCTGGGTTCCTGCAGGAAAATTTTAAAATACGAAAGATGAATTAATTTAAACCCATAACTCAACTCTAAACTTAGGTGATTAAATGTTGACAAAACTATTACCGTTTCTCCCATGGTTCAAGGGATACAATCTTGACAAGTTAAGGATTGATCTTCTGGCGGGGCTCACCGTGGCCCTGGTACTCATCCCCCAGTCCATGGCCTATGCCCAGTTGGCCGGAATGCCGTCATATTTTGGCCTTTACGCCTCCTTTCTGCCCCCCATGGTTGCGGCTCTTTTTGGATCGAGCCGCCAGCTTGCAACGGGCCCTGTGGCCGTTGTTTCCCTCATGACTGCGGCAAGCCTTGAACCCCTTGCAACGGCCGGCAGCGAAGGTTTCATTGCCTACGCCATCGTGCTTGCCCTGATGGTCGGTATTTTTCAGTTTTCCCTTGGTGTCTTGCGCCTCGGCCTTGTGGTGAATTTTCTCTCCCACCCCGTTGTGAACGGTTTTACCAATGCCGCTGCCATCATCATTGCCTCATCACAGCTGTCTAAGATGTTTGGCGTATATGTGGACAAGGCCGAGCACCACTATGAGACTATCCTCAGCGTGTGCAGGGCTGCCGTTCATTACACCCACTGGCCGACCCTTTCCATGGGGGTGCTTGCCTTTGCCATCATGTACGGGTTGAAAAAGATGGTGCCCAAGGTCCCCAACGTGCTTGTGGCTGTTGCAGTCACCATTGTGATCGCCTGGTCCATGGGGTTTGAGCACAACAAAACAGTTGATATTTCAGCCTTTGACTCACCTGATGTACGTTCCAGAATCCAGGAGTTCAACCGAGTAGTCGGTGAGATTCCCCGCCTTGCAGATGAGAGGGCCGCAGGTTCCAATGCCGTTGACGAGGCCAAAAAAGAGAAGGACACCATAAAGGTGCTGGATGCGGTGCATGATTTCAACGTAACAGCGGTAAAACTTGAGCGCCTCAATCACAAATCCCATCTTCAGAGAGAAGCCTTGAGGGATCTTCTCTTTTCCGGGGTCGAGAACAACGATGGTTCTCTTACTTTGGTTCTTCGTCAGGAGGTGCCTGGGAATGTGAAAACCGACGGCAGGACCTGGAGGCTCAAGGTGGGGAACCGCCTCCTTGATACGGAAAATCTTCTTATCATGGGCGGGGGTGAAGTTGTCGGCACCGTTCCAAGTGGGCTTCCCTCTCTTTCCATGCCCAGGCTTGACCTCAAGGTTATGCTTCGTCTTTTGCCGTTTGCCGCCATTATCTCGCTTCTGGGTTTCATGGAGGCGATTTCCATTGCAAAGGCCATGGCAGCAAAGACCGGCCAGCGCCTGGATCCCAATCAGGAGCTCATCGGCCAGGGCCTTGCCAACATCCTCGGGGCTGTGGGCAAGAGCTATCCCGTTTCTGGCTCTTTTTCCCGGTCTGCGGTCAACCTCCAGGCCGGTGCGGTTACAGGGCTATCCAGTGTGTTTACAAGTCTTGCCGTGGTGGTTGTGCTTCTCTTTTTTACCCCGCTTCTCTACCATCTTCCCCAGAGTGTGCTTGCCGCCGTTATCATGATGGCCGTTGTCGGGCTTGTAAACGTATCGGGTTTTATCCATGCATGGCGGGCTCAGTGGTATGACGGTGCTATTTCCATCATCACCTTTGTATGCACCCTTGCCTTTGCACCCCATCTTGACAAGGGGATCATGGTGGGTGTAGTTTTATCCCTCATGGTTTTTCTTTACAAGAGTATGCGGCCCAAGGTATCCTCTTTGTCAAGGCATGATGACAACGCCCTTCGCTGCTCGGTAACCCATGGTTTAAGGGAATGTAAGCATATTGACCTTGTCCGGTTTGATGGTCCTTTGTTTTTTGCCAATGCAAGCTATCTTGAGGATCAGATCAGCGATCGGATGACCCGAAAAAAAGAGCTCAAGCATATTATCATTGTTTCCAACGGCATCAACGACATTGATGCATCCGGTGAAGAGCTTCTCTCCCTCTTGATCGACAATGTGAGGAGTGCCGGGGTGGATATTTCCTTCTCAGGCATCAATGAATCTGTTGCACAGGTGTTTGAACGGACATATCTTATTGAAAAGATCGGAAGGAATCACATCTATCCAACCATAGAACAGGCCATATGCACGGTTCATGAACATGCCCACGATGATAATAAGGAGCAGGACTGTCCGCTTTCAATCACCTGCCGGCTTGCTTCCCAGGTATGATTGGAGGGGGGTATGTTCCGTGGGAGGTAGATAGTGGATGGATGTATGGGGAATTCATGGATTACCCTTGTCGGTTACCGCATGCCGGTTCGAAGCGAGTTTCATATACCTCACATGTCCTGGCGGACATAACGAAGAATGAAAAAGCAGTTGCTGTTAGTACCAGTGCCCAACACCCAGTACCTTCTTTTTCATACATAAAAATATCAGGAGAAAACTATAATGTCTGTGATTACACTGTTCAGCGGCAGTTTCTGTAAGGATAAAGAGATCCAAGCGGCCCTGGCTGCACAAACGGGGTATAATCTGATCACCGAGGATGGTGTCGTGGCAAAGGCCTCGTCCATGTCCAGCATCGGTGAGAGTAAGATCCGTGAGGCCTTTCGTGAAAAGACCTCGATATTTAATAAGTTCACCCATGAAAAAGAACGTTCTATTGCCTGCATGCGTCTTGCCGTGGCAGAGATGCTTGCCCGGGATAACCTCATAGTTACGGGTTTCCCGGTTCATCTGATTCCAAAGAGTATCAGCCATGTATTGCGGGTCTGTTCCATAGCAGGCGTAAGGTACAGGGTTCTTCAGGCAGAGGCTGCTGGCATTAGCGAACGTGATGCACTGACCCTGATAAAGGAGAACGATAAAAACTCGACCGCCTGGGTTGAGAACCTTACCGGAATCAAAGATCCCTGGGATAAGAACCTTTACGATATTGTCATTCCCATGGACACAGCCTCCTTAGAAGAGGCGGTGGCCCTTATCGTTCAAAAATCCCAGAGTCCGGCTGTGGCCTTCTCAGATTTGTCGACCCTGGCCGTTGGTGATTTTCTTCTGGCATCCAGGGTTGAAACGGTCCTGGCAGGCGAGGGCCATAATGTAGAAGTCTTGGCATCGGCAGGCGAGGTGACCCTGACCATCAACAAGAACGTACTGATGTTAAAGCGTCTGGAGGAGGATTTGACAGCCATTGTCAGAGAGGTAGAGGGCGTTAAGACAGTAAAGACTGAGATAGGCAAAGGCTTTTACCAGACGGATATCTATAGAAAATTTGACTTTGAAGCCCCGTCCAAGGTGCTGCTGGTCGACGATGAGCGTGAGTTTGTCCAGACCCTGTCCGAACGGCTTCTAATGCGGGAAATGAGTTCCGCTGTTGCCTATGACGGTGAGTCTGCCTTGAATATCGTTGACGAGGACGAACCTGATGTGATGATTCTGGATCTCAAGATGCCCGGCATCGACGGCATTGAGGTGCTTAAAAAGGTCAAGGCCACGAAGCCCGGCATAGAGGTGATCATTCTGACCGGCCACGGCAGCGAGACCGACAAAAAGGTGTGCATGGAGCTGGGAGCCTTTGCCTATCTTCAAAAACCCGTTGACATCGATCTCTTGAGCAAGACCTTGAAGCTTGCCAACGAAAAGATCAAGCAGCAGAAAGCATAAACCGTGGGGCTGGATGCATGAAACACGATAGCTGTGTTTCTTATAAAAAAAATCCAAGAAAGGTGAACAAAATTCATCGGAACATGGAGTAGAATGTCGATATTTGAACGATACAAACCAGCTTTTTTAGACTCCTCTGCCCAGGGCCAGAAGCGATCCAGGCACACCTTAAATTACAGGAAAATCTGGCAGATGGTCATTTTACTCACGGCTGCGGTTACCCTGATACCACTGATTACCATCACTGTAGTTGATTATAACGTGACCCAGAAGTCTATTGAATCGGAGATCTCCCTCAGGACCCGGCGAACAGTTTCCAACACCAAGCGGACTATAGTTTCCTTTTTTTCAGCCCGAAGGGCTGCCCTGGATTTTGTTGTCCACGACAATGATATCTCTGAGCTGTCCAGCACCAATCGTCTGGAAGAGATACTCAACAATCTTGAGATGTCGTTTGGCGGTTTTGTAGACCTTGGGGTGATCAACGACCAGGGTGTTCAGATTGCCTATTCAGGGGCCTATAACCTTGGCGGCAAGGACTATTCCGACCAGGCCTGGTTCAACAGGGTGGTTGATATGGGAGTTTATATAAGCGAGGTGTTTCTCGGGTTCCGAAATAAACCCCATCTGGTAATAGCCGTTAAATATGAATTTGGCGATGGTGGATTCTATGTTCTCAGGGCGACCCTTGACACGGATCAGTTCAACGATATTTTCGCAGCCCTCGAGCTCAACGGCGAGGGGGACGCCTTTCTGATCAACCATGGGGGGGTGATTCAGACCCCGAGCCGTTATCGGGGGGATGTGCTTTCCAGGGTTTCCATTTCCGTGCCTCCCTATTCGGATCGCACCCAGGTTGAAGAGTACCGGAAGGGAAACGATGATCATTTTATAGTGGGGTATGCCTATATTCCCGACAGTAATTTCATCCTGATGATCGTAAAGCAGAAGGCCGCTCTGATGAAATCATGGTATGCAACAAGGTCTAATCTTCTAGGGTTTCTTATGCTGAGCATCACCCTTATTCTAGGGGTTATTGTTTTGCTGACAACATACCTGGTCAATCAGATGTTTTTTTCTGATCGCAAAAGGGCCATGGCTATGCACAGGATCGAGTATGACAACAAACTCGCAACTGTGGGGAGGCTTGCCGCAGGAGTTGCCCATGAGATCAACAACCCCCTTGCCATAATCAATGAAAAAGCTGGGCTTATCAAGGATATCTTTGTGTATCGGGAACAATACTCGGCCGACGAAAAGCTCATGGGCCTTGTGGACTCTGTTATTTCGTCGGTTTCCAGGTGCGGAACCATTACAAAGAGACTGCTTAACTTTGCCCGGCACATGGATGAATCTTTTCAAACCATCGACATTGAAACTGTTATCAAAGAGGTGCTGGGTTTTCTGGTAAAAGAGGCGGAATATCGAAGTATTGAGATTCTTGTGACCGTTCCAGAAGGTTTCCCACAGATCGAATGCGACCGGGGAAAGCTCCAGCAGGTGTTGCTCAACATAGTTAACAATGCCTTTTCAGCCATTGGAAGTGAGGGCAGACTCACAGTTGAAGTTCAAGCGAAGAACGAGCAGTTCTGGGTCATTGCCATCACCGACACTGGCTGCGGTATCCCGGAAAAAGATATTGAAATGATATTTGAGCCTTTTTTCACCAAAAAATCTGACCAGGGTGGAACAGGACTGGGGCTATCAATAACCTATCAATTGATCGAAGAGGCTGGCGGTTTTATCAAAGTTGTGAGCGAGGTGGGCAGGGGAACAAGTTTTATCATAACTATGCCGTTTAAACACAAAAAGAGAAGGGAGGCAAATACGTGAGAGTACTTCTAGTTGACGATGAGATGGAGTATGTTTCCACCCTGGCTGAACGCCTCTCGTTTAGGGGAATCGAGGTCCGCTGGGCCTCAAGCGCAAAAGAGGCCCTTGCGTATATAAATAAAGAACCCTTTGATATTGCCGTGCTGGACGTAAAGATGCCTAAGATGGGGGGAATAGAGTTGAAGCAGAAAATCGAGGAGATTGTACCGGGTATGCGTTTTATCTATCTGACCGGCCACGGCTCAGAGGACGATTATAAAAGAGGGGTTACAGACGGGATTTCCTATCTGATCAAACCCGTTGATATTGATCAGTTGGTGAAGGCCATGAACCAGGCTGCGGCGGATAGGATAGACTGAAGCTCAGCTGAATACCAGGGGGAGTTTATAAATGAACAGGCAAACAGAAAAAACGAAACTGACGGGGCTTGCCTATTTCGGTAAAATGATGGCCCTCATCAGCCACGAGATCAAGAATTCACTTGCTATAATCAATGAAAATGCAGGGCTGATGGAAGATCTGAGTCTTATGGCAAAAAAGGGATACTCCCTTGATCCAGAAAGAACCGGGACAATCGCAGGCAGGGTGGTCCGGCAGGTACAGAGGGCAGACACTACGGTTAAAAGGATGAATCGCCTGGCCCACAGTGTAGATAATCCTGTGACCGGGATTGATGTGGCAGAAACCCTTGCGTTTACTCTGGAACTTGGCGAAAAAACTTTTTCAACCCTTGGTCTCAGGGTTGAGGTGGCCCCGCTGGACAGGCCAGTGATCATAAACACCAATGAGTTTCTTTTTATGAATCTCATATGGGAAATTTTGGGGTATGCCGTTCAAGGGGGCGGAAGGGCTGAAAACATTACCATTGCCATTCGCAGGAATGATAATGGAGTTGACCTTGTTTTTTCCCCGCACCATGCCGTTGAAGGGGCAAAAGTGCCCTGGGACAGGGCACTTGAGGAAGCCCTTGGTGCCGAGATTTTGTCCTTTGTAGATACCTGGGAACTTCTGTTAAAGATTCCGGAAATTTTAAAAAAAGTTTAGTCTTGTTGTCTTTCTGATTTAAATTTTACTGTAAAACTTAAAAAAAAGGAGAATGGCCATGGGTGAAAAAATATTGCTGGTTGATGATGAGCAGGATTTTCTGGATGTTATGTCCGAGCGTATGCGCAACCGGGGCATGGACGTGGCAACGGCCATTTCAGCAAAAGAGGCCCTTGAAAGGGTTAAGAACGAAAACTTTGACGCCATCATCGTGGATCTTCTCATGCCCGAGATGGACGGTCTAGAGGCCCTTAAAAACATGAAAAAGATCGATTCAGATCTTCAGGTGATACTTTTGACTGGCCATGCCACTGTTGAAAAGGGGATCGAGGCAATGAAGCTCGGAGCCATGGATCTTCTGGAAAAACCGGCTGATATGAACAACCTTACCGAAAAAATTAAAAAGGCCAAGGCCCACAAGATGATTCTTGTAGAGCGCCACACTGAAGAGAAAATTAAGAAGATCATGGGTACCAAGGGCTGGTAGGAAGGAAGAAAGAAGGACACCTTGCCTGGGTAAATCGGGTAAGGTGTCCTTCTTTTATGCTCGGTTATGTGTAATCAAATCGGCGTAATTTGCGGATTTGATCTCTATCCAAGAGTAATGGGCATTCCCATCAAAGGCCATAATACCAGGATGGCAAATGCGGTTACAGCCAGGAGAATAATACTCGCCGGGATGCCGTAGAGAAAAAATTCGCCGGGGGTGAACTGTTTGGAGTCATAGGCAATGGCGTTTGGGGCCGCGCCCACAAGCAGAAGAAAGGGCATGCCTGCAACTACAAGGGAGGTGAAGAGGATGGCTTCTCCTGAAACATTCAGGTAGGGCGCGATGACAAGGGCCACGGGTAGTGAAATGGCAATGGCAGCAACGTTCATGATAAAGTTGGTCATCACCATGACGAAAAAGGCGATGCTCATGACAAAGACAAACCAGTGGGATTCTTTGAAAAAGGTGAGCCAGTTGATGGCCATCCATTCTGCAGCCCCTGTGTTCCACAGGCAGAAACCAATACTCATGGCACCGGCAAACAGAAGAATTATGTTCCAGGGGATCTCTTCAAGATCGTCAATACCAAGGATGCCCACGATGAAAAAAAGTATGGTGGAGATGAGGATGACGGCTGTTTTATCGGGGGGCTCAAACCCAGCTACAAAGGCCTTAAGTATGGCAAAGGTGGCAAGGGCAAGGATGCAGAGTCCCACGATGATTGCCGCAAGGACCTCTTTCCGAGTGATGGAGCCAAGTTCGATGTAGAGGTTCTTTGCTCTCTGCTTAAGGCCTGGGATGGTTTTTTTCTCAGGCTTCAGGACGATCATAAAATAGACCCACAAAAGGGCGACCATGAGAAAGCCCACCGGAGCCATGTAGTAGGAGAGCTCAAAGAATCCGATGTCAACGCCCATGATGTCCTTGAAAAAACCGAGGGCAACGGCACCCCGGGCAGCACCTAGAAGGGTGACGACGGACCCTGCACCGGCCACATAGGCCATGCCGATGAACAGCCCCTTGCCGAACTTGGTCTGTTTGTCTCCCTCACCGTAGAGGGCGTAGATGGCCACAAGCAGCGGATAGATAGTCGCTGCAACTGCGGTATGGGCCATGATAAGGGTAAGGGCAGCGGTTACGCCGAAGCAGCCAAGGTAGATCATGCTGGTTCTTTCCCCCACAATGGAGAGCATCTTGTAGGCAAGGCGCTTGGTGAGGCCGGTCTTAGTGAACACAAGCCCGATGACGATGGAGCCGAAGATGAACATGACCGAGGGATCCATGAAGTCCTTGAAGGCCTCCTTGGCAGGCCGGATGAGAAAGAGGGTCTGCATGACTCCAATTGCAAGACTTGTCACACCAATGGGAATAACCTCAAATACCCACCAGGTACCGGCCATGAGAAATACGGCTATGGCACCCTTGCCGGCGGTTGAAAGGGCAAAGTGCTTGCCCATTGGATCGATGGCATCGGGCCAGGCCGGGGAATAGTAGACCAGGGCAAAAAGTCCTACTCCCACAAGGAGCCAGGCTGTTTTAAACCAGTTTATACTGGTTTTTTCGTTTGTTTCCATGTCAACACTCATTGAACTGTTCCTCCTGAAAAAATTGATAAATCTTTATGGAAAACTCCGCAAACAGCATCAACGTCGGTGGAGTCTCATTGTCGGTTATTAGCTTAGGGAGCACTCGCCTATGACTCTGGCAACAGAGTCGAATACATCGGTAAGACGAATCACCCCTGTGACGACCCCGTCTTTCATCACTAGCAGTGATCGGTGCTGGCCAAGGAGCAACTGGTGAATGGCCTCATCAAGGGTGGCATCCTCCTCAATGAACTCTCCGCTTGCCGGGGTGTCCATGAATGTTGAAACGGGTATGGACGAACCTTTGAGGCAGATGTCCCTGAGGGGGGAGTCCCACAGGTGGTAGTTGGTCAAAAGTGATTTCATGAAAGTTCTTGAGAATCCAAATTTGGCAAGGCCTTCCCTGTCAAGCATCTCCTGATACTTGGGTTCCAAGGCCTTTAATACATCCAGCTGGCCAACCTTACCTGTAACCTTGCCCTCCTTGTCAAGAATGATAACGGCCATGTGGGGATATTTTGAATTTGCACAAAATCTTTCCTGGGCCGCAGTAAGGGCCTGGATCACATCAGAAAGCGATGCATCCTCTGTCACCGTTGCATAGTCTGACAGGGGTACCATCAGATTTTTGACACTGTTTGTTTTCAAATCGTTTCTCCTTTTATATGTTTAGCACTAACGGTGCTGTTCGGTCCTGGTTTTGATTATTCTTTTCCATACAAGCATGAAAAATAAAATAGGCCTATCATGATGAAAAAAAAAGATCAAGGAAATGCTAAAACGAGGTGTTTTTTTGTAACTGTCTGTATTTATAGTTGATGCTGGAACATGCTGCAAAAGGAGGGTATTGCTTCAACAGTGTTCAATTCCTTTGAAACAGTAATGTTTGAGCTTATATTACAAGGGCTTGATATAAAATAAAAGACGTGGTAGACCCTGTGTCATACTTGGGGAAGAGTACCATTTTCTTTTCTGGGGCAGTTTTTTTGACCAGTACGGCTGGAGCGAGGTGAGGCTCACGGCCAGAACGAATATGAAACTTAGGCCAGCAGTGATTTTCCGGCGTAAGTTTTCTATTTAAACCTGACAACGGAGTGTCTTGAATGAACCAGATAGTAAAAGATTTTATGGTGACCCTGTCTGATTATGCCACCACATACAGGGGGTCTACATTGTACGAGGCAGTTCTTGCCCTTGAAACTGCAAAAAAAACCGTTGATCAGACGGTCCATCCCCATTGGGTTGTTCTGGTTCTGGATGAAAATGACGAGGTGATCGGCAAGTTAAGCCAGCTTAATCTCCTCATGGCCCTTGAGCCTAAGACCGAGTATACGGCGGTGGTGGACAGGTTAGATAGGTTCGGGTTCAGCTCAAAGTTTGTGGCATCCATAAGGGAGACAAGTCTTAACAACGACATTATAGATAATTATTTATACCCGGACAATCTTGCCATGGATATGAAGGTGGATGATTTCATGAAAACCCTCTCTGAAAATGAGTTTATCGATGAAAACACCACGCTTAACTCTGCGGCCCACCAGTTCAGCATTCGGAAACGCCTTTCCCTTCTTGTTACGAGGGAGGACAAGACCGTGGGTGTGTTGAGGCTTGCCGATGTGTTCTCGGCATTGATTGCAGCCATGAAAAAGGCTCATAACGATGAAGGGGAACTCCCATGAAAGCAATTGTAACTCTTTTTGAAAGAATATTACAACGGGTGAATATAAACTTGAGGGAGCTCGGTTTCGACGCCACTCCCTATATTAATATTATTCCCATTGGCCAGATGATCAAATTTTATGGCTTTTACGGCATCACTCCCCACCACCCGTTAAATTTTAAATTCAAGAATTCAAACCTTGCGGGAAGCTATTTTCTCGGACGCTGCCAGGTAAACAACGCCATTTTGTACAAGAGTGATATCAGGGGGGATGAACTGAAAAAAAGGGGGGATATCTTTCAGTACAATGACTATAAAATCCCCGTGGTGGACAACGAAGAAATCCAGGTGGAGGACAGCCTTCTCATCAAGACTCTGGTTCACAATTTCTCCCATGATCCTGAGTCCCTTGAACGGTTTTTTATCAAGGATACCATTTCCATGAACCACTCCAATATCCATGGATCTCCCTGTGAGGGCTGTTTCATAGGTGTTTTCGCCACGGCGGATCTCACCACCATGCACGATTGCGTCATCGGCAATTTTGCTTATATCCAGGCAGAAGAGATCAGCCACCTGAACATTCCCCATGGAACCATCTGGGTAAGAAATCCCGGTAAATTCAACTTCTACTATCAACATCCCCAGGAGAAGCTCAACGAATATGTCTATTTTTCCGCAGGATCCCCACCCCAGGGGAAGCTCATCGATTTTGTAGCAGATCGTAAGGAAGCCTTCCAACGGGTCTTTGATGTGGTCAACATCGAGCAACTGATTCCGGTGCCGTCGTCAGCATCCCTTGACCGTTATTCCGTTACAAGGGGTCAGACCACCATTGGCGAAAATGTCCTTGTTGCCCAGCGGGCCTATCTTCAGAATGCCTCGCTTGGCAAAGGTGCAAATGTCCAGGAAAATTGTTTTGTCATTAACTCAAACCTTGAGGGAAACGATGTCGCGGCCCATGGTGCCAAGATCATCGAGGCGGATCTCGGGTCCATGGTTTTTGTGGGGTTTAACAGCTTTTTGCGAGGCCGGCCTGACAATCGACTGACCATTGGTGAAAATTGCATTGTAATGCCCCATACCATCATTGACGTAAACGGGGCTGTTAACATTCCCCCGGGCTATCTTGTATGGGGGTTGATCCAGAGTGAGGAAGATCTTGAGACCCACTCCATTTCCATTGAGGAATTTACAAAGGTCGAAACAAGACTCGCCATGGGCAATATGTTCTTTGAAGGAAACGGAGCAGCTTTTGTCGAAGCTTTTCAGGACAGGATCCGTCACATCCTCGAGGCAAACGGGGCTTTTTTTAATGGGGCTGAGAAAAAGGGCCATGCCCAGAAAAACCAATATATTTCGTTTAATACGATTCAGCCCTATCCCGAGGGTAATAAAAAAGGACTCTTTCCGACAATTGTAATTAAGCCCTAGGAGGTCATGGCAGGTAATGGCACACTATCTCACCCTGAGGTTGAAGATCATCTATATCTTTTGTGCCATGGCTGTCATTGCCCTGTCAGGCGGCATCGCTCTTTTGTGGTACACGTACCAGAACGATGCCATGCTGGTTACCATGGTGGAAAAAGAGGTGGTTTTATTTAAGACGGCCCAGGACATGGAGCTTGCCCTCGCAAATCAAAAGGGGTTTGTCACCTATTATTTTGTTGACGGTGAGGCAAAATGGCTTCAATCCCTTGGCCAGTACAGGGAGGTCTTCAGGCAGAGCCTTGACAGCGCTTCCAGCCTGGATCTCAATCCGGAACAGAGGGACATTCTTGAAAGGATAAAAAATCAATATGTCACCTATGTAGCGGCCAAGGATATGGTGATTGACAATTACCGGCATTCCACGGAGCATGAGACCATCTCCCTTGTCCATGAACACCACCGGGAACTTTTTTTCAGCCTGCTTGATCTTTGTCGCAAGTTCAGCCAGAATCAGTGGAACGTCATTCAGAAGACTGAAGAAAAAAACCAACTTCGTTCAACTGCATTGAGACGGGTAGGCTTTTTCGGAATGGCGCTTTTTTTATCCCTTTGCGGGCTTCTGCTGTTTGTTCTCTACCGTCAGATTCTGATCCCCATCAGGGGGCTTGCCATTGAAACCGGAGGTTCGCCCGACGAGAGTCGCCAGGATGAGGTGGTTTCGTTGAAACATTCCCTGGAGGGTATGATGAAGGAGTTTGGCGACACCCATGATGCCCTGGCAAAAAGTAGGCAACATCTTGTCCAGGCAGAAAGAATGGTGGTGGTCGGTGAAATGGCGGCAGGGGTTGCCCACACCATCAGAAACCCCTTTACCTCGATCAAAATGCGCATGTTTTCTCTGAGCCGATCCCTTGATCTCACGGACATTCAAAACGAGGATCTCCAGGTGATCTCAGACGAGATTGCCAGAATTGACAGGATTGTTCAGAATTTCATCGAGTTTGCAAGGCCTCCGAAGTTGAGGCTCAAGCTTTCCAACGTACGTACTATCATTGATTCGGCAATCACCCTTTTGGAATATCGGATCAAGGAGTACAATGTGGAGCTGGCGTTTGAACCTGATCTTGATCTTAGTCAGGTATTGGTGGACAAAGACCGGTTAAAGGAGGCCCTGGTGAATCTTTTGACCAATGCCTGTGAAGCCATGGACCAGGGAGGCAGGGTCGTGATAACTGAAACAAGAGAATTTGTCCCAGAGATGGGTAACGCTGTTGTTATCTCCATCGTTGATAATGGTCCTGGGATTCCAGAACCTATAATCAAGGATATTACAAATCCGTTTTTCACCACCAAGGAGGATGGCTCCGGTCTTGGACTGAGCATTGTCGAAAGAATTGTCCGGGAGCATGGGGGCATTTTTTTTGTTCGATCTGGCAGGTTGGAAGGAGCCGAATTTATAATTAAAATACCGGTCAAGGAGAGCGCCCATGGGACTGATACTTCTTATTGACGATGATCAGCAGCTGAGCCTCAGTTTTACCAAGATCCTCGTTCAGGAAGGCTATCGCACAGAGGTTGCCTATAACGGTCAGGATGGGATCGCCATGGCCGCAGACTTAAATCCGGATCTTGTGATCCTTGATATCCGTTTGCCCGATATGAGCGGAATGGAGGTGTTTGAGGCGATTCACGCCGTTAATCCAAAACTTCCCGTGATTATCATAACGGCGTTTGGAACGACAGAAACGGCCATAGAGGCTATCAAACAGGGTGCCTACGATTATATATACAAACCCTTTGACGTGCCTGAGATGCTTGACTTGATAAAAAAAGCCCTTTTGGCAGGCAGGTGCATGTCTTCCCCAGTGGATGTGAATCCAGGGGTGGACGATTTTTCCAATCGTGAAGCCCTTGTGGGAACCAGCAGCCAGATGCTTGAGGTGTACAAGGCCATTGGCCGGGTGTCGTCAACCGACGCCACCGTTCTTATCCGGGGAGAATCCGGGACAGGCAAGGAGCTGGCAGCAAGGGCCGTTTACAACCACTCCCTGAGGGCTGAAAAACCTTTCATGGTCATCAACTGTGTTGCAATTCCTGAGACCCTGCTTGAGAGCGAGCTCTTCGGGTATGAAAAGGGATCTTTTACCGGGGCGGCCCACCGCCGGGTTGGGAAAATTGAGCAGGCAATGGGAGGCACCGTTTTCCTCGACGAGATCGGGGACATGCCCATGAGCATCCAGGCAAAGTTCCTGCGCCTTCTCCAGGAGAACAGCATCGAACGTCTGGGAGGCAAGGAGCCGATCAGCGTGGATGTAAGGATAATTGCCGCAACCAACAGGGATCTTGAACGGGCCGTGGCTGACGGGCTGTTCAGGGAGGATCTCTACTATCGCCTCCAGGTGATCACCATCACCATGCCCCCCCTGCGGGAACGAAAGGGGGACAGTGTCATTCTTGCCGACTACCTGCTGGCAAGGCTCAGCTCTGAAATGTCCATGGTAAATCCCGGCATCTCCCCCGATGCAGTGCACAAGATCGAGCAGTATGACTGGCCCGGCAACATCCGGGAGCTTGCCAATGTGCTGAAAAAGGTCTTGATCTTTAACAGGGGTGCTCCGGTCCAGGCCGAAGAGATTACCCTGACCGAACTTGACAACCGGAACCGGACGGATGTCGGCGAAGGAACTCCCATTGACGGTGTACGGCAGTGGGTGCGCGAATGTCTTAAATCGGAAAAAGAGGAAAAGATTTTTGATACCTGCCTGGACTATGTTGCCTCCCTTCTAATGGAGGAGGCCCTGGATTTTACCGAGGGGAATCGTTCCAGGGCTGCCAAACTGCTGGGCATATCACGACCCACCTTTCACTCGAAGCTTGACAGGTACAGCATCAAAATAGGTGCAAATGCAAGGGAATGATTCGTAATTGCTGCTGTCTTTATCCCTTTTTTTATGAGAAACAGCGATTAGCTGTTAGCTGTTAGCTCTTAGCTAAGAGCTAACGGCTATCGTGTTTTATCGTTCGTTGTGTCCGTAAAGACGTGTGGGTTATAAGGTCTTGCCATGGCAGAGGCGCTTTCACCCAATTGCGGATGAACAAGTCCCCAGCTAAAATTGTCCAGGTAAGCTGGCAATCTGGGCAGGGCATTAGAATGGTTTCGGCTGGATGAAATATTTTTACAGGGTGTACAGCCGGCCTCAGAAAATCGGAGACTTGTTCCTTGAAAAATATATGGCTCTTCCTGCGTTGAGAATGGCGAGAAAGGCGACCCCCACATCACCGAACACCGCTAACCAAAGATTGGCAATGCCCATGACGCCAAGAATCATAATCACTGCTTTTACACCAAGGGCCAGCACAATATTTTGCCAGATGATCCGGCTTGTAAATTTCGATATCCGGATAACTTCGGCGACCTTCGTGATTTCATCGGTCATCAGAACAACATCTGCCGCCTCAATGGCAATGTCGGACCCCAGGGCGCCCATGGCAATGCCGACATCGGCTCTGCTCAGTACCGGAGCGTCATTGATGCCGTCACCCACAAACACCACATGTTTTTTCCCTGTGTTCTGCATGACCTCTTCGAGCTTATCCACCTTTTCATGGGGAAGCAATTGGGAATAGACCCGGGTGATTCCGAGTTTTTCGGCTATGTTTCGTGCAATTTTGTCCCTGTCCCCGGTGAGCATGACCACCTGGTCAATTCCGGCGTCCTTGAGCTCCTGAATCCCCCTGGCCGCCCCTTCCTTTATCTCATCCGTGATCGAAAGGATTCCGGTAATAATCTTGTTTTCAGCGACAAATAAAATCGTTCCCTGGTGGTCGTGATCGGGAACTTGTATCCCGTATTCGGCCATCATGGCTTCGTTCCCGATGAGAACATGCCTGCCCCGGTATATTCCATCAACACCTTTTCCGGGCAGCTCTTTTATGTCCTGAACATCAGATTCATCAATTGTTCCGGAATATTTATCTGAAATCGCCCTTGCAATGGGATGATTCGAGAATCGTTCCATGTGAGCACTGATACATAATATTTCATCTTTTGTATATCCGTTCAGGGCTTCAATGTGGTTTATCGTAAAATTACCCTTGGTCAGAGTTCCGGTCTTATCAAAAACAACCGCTCCCACATTCTTCAGAACTTCCAGATAATTGCCGCCCTTGATCAGGATTCCAGCTCTGGCGGCACCACCAATACCGCCAAAATACCCAAGGGGTATGGATATGACCAGGGCACACGGGCAGGACACCACCAGAAAAATAGCTGCGCGGTAGATCCATTTGGAAAAGGGTTCAGCCATTAGAAGCGGGGGAAAAACCGCTATCAGGACAGCTGCAGCGACCACAACGGGTGTGTAGACCTTAGCAAACCTGGTGATGAATTTTTCGGTTTTTGCTTTGTTTTGATTCGCCTTTCCCACCAATTCAAGTATCTTTGATACCGTGGAGTTTTCATGACTTTTTTCTACCCTGATCTCAATTACGGCCGAAAGATTGATGGAACCGCTGTATACTAGAGAATCCATCTCAACTGCTGCAGGCATGGATTCCCCTGTAATCGCCGACGTGTCCAGACTGCTGTCTCCCGACACCACGGTTCCATCCAGGGGTATTTTTTCACCCGCTTTTACCACAATAATGTCGCCGATATTGACATCCCCTGGAGTTACTTTTTTTACCCCAAAGGGTGTCTTTATATTTGCAAACACGGGTTTTATGTCCAGGAGGGCTGAAATTGAATTTTTGGATCGATTCAGTGCATAATGCTCAGCCATCAGTCCCACCTGGTAAAACAGCATTACGGCGACACCTTCGGCATATTGACCAATGGCAAAGGCAACAATTGATGCGATTCCCATCAGGAAGTTTTCATCCAGCATTCTGCCTTTAAAAACACCTCTGACGGCATCTGCCAGAACGTTCCTGGCAACCAGACCATAGGCAATGGCAAACACAAAAAAATTTTGCTGGTTTTCCAGGCCCGAGATCAATCCATAGAAAAACACAACAAATGATAATCCCAACTGCCAGTTTTCTTTACCATAATGTATAAACTTTTCAATAGGGCCCGGCCTTGTATCTTCAAAGGCCAGGTTATCTGTTTCCGGGGTGCTGCAAGCTGAACTACCACAGTTGCAACCAATATCGTTTAAAGCTGTCAGACCGCCGCTGACACAGGAATGATCATGGGTATGAGTCGGTTTAAGCATGTCAATCACTCCATTGTCCTTGCAGATATTGTATCCGCATTTGTTTGGTTTTCCCAAATTATTGTCAGGCACATATTTTATATTGTCTCCTTGATGTGTTCCAAACCCATTTTGTAAATTTCCACCACATGAATGTCATCCAAAGAGTAAAATGCATATTTTCCTTGTTTTCGAACCTTAACCAGCCGACTTGCCTTCAAAATTCTCAATTGATGTGAAATGGATGATTGCGTCATGTTAAGCAGTTCTGCGATACTTCCAACGCACATATCCCCATTGAACAGGGCGCAGATAATTTTAATACGGGTCCTGTCTCCAAATACTTTAAAAAAATCCGCCAGATAAAAAAAGATGTCATCCTCAGGCATCTTTTTTTTTATCTCCTCCAGGCCCTCATGCTCCTCCAGATCACAACAACGTTTGCCTGTCATAAATATCCTCTCAGCAATATTACGTATGAGCAACTGTTCATGCGTATGATGGTATTATCCTTTTTTGTATTCCCAAGTCAATGGTTCTTTAAAATAATTGATGGCATGAATTGGGAACCCTTGCATTTTAACCTGGGGAGACCCAGGCCTTTGCCGATAAGCTTCACTGTTTTCGGCTTGATTATTGTTCTTTATGCCTGGTTGTGCCCGCAGGACATGGGGGTTTTTTATAAGAAACAGCTTTTAGCTGTTAGCCATTAGCTCTTAGCTAACGGCTAAACGCTAACATCTATCGTGTTTCATCGTTCGTCGTGTCCGTAAGGACATGTGGGTTTATAAGAAACTCCCGCCGAAGCGTTGTTATTGGCGGTGTTTCAATATTCGTTGTGGCCGGATGCCTCTCTCGCTCCGGCCGTGCCGATTATAAAGAATTCGGCATAAAAATTGCTATGCATGAATGTTGACAATGTTGACAGTTTAGAGAATTATGAAGGCATGGGTTATATTTTGGAAGTCAAAAAAAATTATAGGGAGTGTGTACGATGCTGATAAACAAATGGATGAGCAGACCCGTTATCACAGTTGATAAGGATGCATCACTTGTGGATTTGTCAAAGCTCTTTAAAACCAAGATAATTTCCATGGTTCCGGTTATGGACAAGGGAAGTATCGTTGGAATCGTGACTGATGGAGATATCAAAAAGGCGTCGCCGTCCGAGGCAACCACCCTTGATATTTATGAGCTCACCTCCCTGGTTAATAAGATCAAGGTCAAATCACTCATGTCAAGTCCGGTGAAAACCATTCCCTATAATTTTACCGTTGATGAGGCAGCAGCCCAAATGCTCCGCAACAACATTACAGGCATGCCTGTGATAGGCGAAGACGGCACCATGGTGGGGATCATCACCAAGAGCGATGTTTTCAGATCCCTTGTTTCGTTTGTGGGTGGGGATCACAAGGGGCAGATGTTTGCAGTCACGCTCAAGGACAGGCCTGGAATCGTACAGGATCTTACGGCTATCTTTCATAAACACAAGGGACGGATTAACAGCATTATGACGTCCTATGAGGGCACGGACAATGAATCGAGAAGAATCATTATTTATACATTTGATCTTGCCCAGGATCTTTTTGACGAGACAATCATCGATCTTGGAAATATTGGCGAAGTCACCTATGCCGCAGACCAGATAACCGGTAAAAGAATCGTTTTTAAGTAAGAAATAAAGGCCAAAGGAGGCAGCAATGAAAAGAATAAAAAAAATCCTCGTGGGTATGGACCTCTCCGAATATTCAACCCTTGCCCTCGAGTATGCCGTTGAAATTGCAGTGGTCTCCGATGCGGAGATCTTCCTTTTTAACGTGGTCAACCAGAGGGATATCAACGGTTTGAAAATGGCTGGAGCCTACTATCCAAACGGTATTGACATTGATCGTTACATATCTGAAATGAGGACTGAGCGCTATAACGAGATCCGATCGGTTGTAACTGAGAGATTTTTTGATATGAAGTCGTCCATGTCCATTCATATCTCTGTGGGAATTCCCTTTGAGGAGATTCTCAGCTTTGCCCAGCAGGAAAATGTTGATATTATTGTAATTGGCAACAAGGGCAGGAGTAATATTGCAAGGACCCTTTTCGGATCCAACGCCGAAAAGGTCTTCAGGCATGCCAAGGTGCCGGTGTTAAGTGTCAGGGAGCCGGATTTGTTCCTTCAGAAAAAATAAGACCTGTGATCAAAATAAAATTGCCCATTTAGCCTGTTTCTTCAGTTGCCTTCAGTGTTGCATCAATGGGTACATATTTTAAGGAGAAGAATAGATGAAACGTATAAAAAGTGTTGTGGCAGCCATTGATTTTTCCGATTACTCAAGGGATATCCTCGAACATTCAGTTTCTCTTTCAAAGGGGTTATCAGCCCGGCTGGTGCTTGTCAATGTCATCAATCAAAAGACAGTTGAGCTTGCCAGGCGGGCCTTTAATGTTGAGCATCCCAATAGCTTTTTAGCTGAAAAATATATAAGTGATGATAAGGAAAGAAGAAAAAGAGATCTTGAAGAGCTGCTGATAGCCTGTGGAGGTACGGTTGCAGATGCAAAGATCATTATTCGTTACGGCACCCCCTTTGAGGAGATTCTCATGGCCGTTGATGGGGAGGATGGAGATATTCTCGTTGTCGGCCAGAGGGGGAGGACCAACCTTCCTGAATTTCTCTTTGGTACAACCGCTGAAAAACTTTTCAGGCATTCGCCCATTCCTGTTTTCAGCATAAGAAAATAGCAGGCTAAGTCTTTTCAAACGATTGGATTCTGCTTTTTAACGGAGCGATGCTTACCGCACTTTTTTCCACAAAATGGACGTTGTCATGAACGATCATCCCATTAAAGAATTCAGCAAAGGTGTGGATAATAATCTTTACCGGAGGAACTCTGCCCAGGATTTGGGCAAGGAGGGGTTGTCCATAGCAGTCAGGTAGTTCAGGGTCAAGGATAACGATGTCAAGCAGATTGTCTCCATAGATATAAACCTGGGCCTCTTTTTTATTTTTTGCCAGATAGATGATATGCCCGTCCTGTTCAAGCTCTCGCTTCAAAAGGGTCCTCACATGGAGATTGGTATCGGTTACAAGGATATGGATTGGTTGTTTCATCAATGGCATGTCTGCTTTCCAGGTTGGTCATAAAAGTCTTTTTCCATGATTTGAGCAAAAAACATGCCCGTTGGCTCGTCTCTAGGCCATATGCCATGTTCGTCCCTTTCTACGGCGGTTTGTTAGCTGCTTTATCAGGGCAAGTCCCTGTTTTTAAGAGAATAAAATTATCCGTTCGGCCCCGGAGCGGGCCTTTACTTTACACCTTGTAAACTATGCTGACACGGTATCATTTTTTTCCGGTCACACCAAAATAGATGGCCAATACGACAATAGCTGCCCCGATCCATCCGGCAACCCCGGTGGGGCGGGCAAAGAAGATTACATCCCACACAAATGAAAGGGTTGGTTGGAGGAGCAGGATTAGACCGGCGTAGGACGCATTTACCCTGGGCAGGGCATTGGAGATCATCACCCACGCAATTGTCTGATTGAAGAGCCCGAGGCAGACAAGCCAGGTCAGGCTTGGCAGATTGGGAATTGCAAATGATTCGCCGCTTAGATGGATTTTACCACCCAGGAAAAGTGATGTGACAACCGACACCACCATGAGATAGTAAAAAAGCGAGAAGTCATCTTTGTCCGATTGGATGCGTCTTAATAAAAGCAGGAAGATGCTGTAAAAAAAAGCAGTGGCCAGGCCGAACCAAACCCCCATAATCTGGTTAGGGGTTAAGCGATCCATGTCAACACCCACGATGAGAAAGAGCCCGAAAAAAGCCATGGGCAGGGAGATCACAAAGATCCACCTTATTTTTTCCTTGAACAGAAAAAAACCAGCAAGGGTCAGGACAAACACCTGACAGTTGGCAAGGATGGTGGCAACCCCAGGTCCTATATAATGGATGCTCAAATGCCAGGCCAGGAGGTCCATGGCAAACACAAGACCGCACAAAACCGCGAGGAGGTTGTTTTTAAGGCTTCGTGGTTTAAATTCCTTTTTAATCACACATGCTAATATAAGGAAAACTGAACCAAAGGCCACCCGGTAAAAGGCAGACACCGAAGACGGCACCTGGGCCGCCCGGACAAACACGCTCGAAAAACTGATGAGAACGGCACCCAGGATCAGTGCCGTTACAGGCTGGATAATTTTTGGCTGCATAGATCCGGGGTCATAACCTGACCAGGGGGGTATTGTCAAGCCCCTGGACGGTGGTGTATCAGTCTTTATTTTTCCAGAAGGGTGACATATCCCTGAGGCGTTTGATAACCTGGGGCAGCACGGTTCCGATATGGTCCATCTCCTCCATGGTATTGTAGATAGATAGGGAAAAACGAATAGTGCCGTGGGCCGATTCAAAGGGAACCTTCATGGCCATCAGCACGTGGGAGGGGTCAAGGGAGCCCGAGGTGCAGGCAGATCCAGATGAGGCGCAGATTCCCGCCTGGTCCATGAGAAGGAGAATGGATTCGCCTTCCACGGCGTCAAACCCGATGCTCAGGGTGTTGGGCAGACGGTCTTTTATTCCTCCGTTGATCGAGGATGAGGGGATCTTTTCAAGAAGTTGTCGTTCAAGATAGTCTCTCATCTGCCTGACCCGTTTATCCATTTCTCCGAGGTGGTCTTTTGCAAGCTCGCACGCCCTGCCAAGGCCGATGATCGATGCCGTGTTTTCCGTGCCTCCCCTTCGTCCTTTTTCCTGGTGACCTCCGGTCATGAAGGAGGTAAATTTCAATCCCTTTTTGACGTAAAGGACCCCAACTCCCTTGGGTGCATGGATTTTATGACCGGAAAGGGAGAGCATATCAACGCCTGAATCTTTGACATCAATGGGAATCTTGCCCGCTGCCTGGACAGCGTCCGTGTGCAAGAGAATTCCCCGTTCGTTTGCCTTTTTTGCAATTTCTTTGATGGGAAAGATGACGCCTGTCTCGTTGTTAGCCCACATCAGTGTAACTAGGGCCGTATTCTCTGACATGCTTTTATATAAAAGGTCTATGTCAAGTCTTCCTTTTGTGTCAACCGGAACAAAGGTGACGGTGTATCCTTTTTTTGCAAGGCGTTCAAGGGTGTTCTTTACTGCCGGGTGCTCCACGTTTGAGGTGACGATATGACGCTTTTCGGGATTGGCCTCAAGGGCTGCGTGGATGGCTGCATTGTCGCTCTCAGTTCCGCAGCTTGTAAAGACGATTTCATCTGGATCTGCGTTGATGAGATCGGCCACCTTTGCCCTGGCCTCGGTAATTTTTCTACCCACATTCCCGCCAAACGAGTGCATGCTGGAGGGATTGCCGTAGTATTCGCTCAAGTAGGGCAGCATCTCTTCAAGCACCTCTGGTGCAACCCTTGTGGTGGCATTGTTGTCCGTGTATACGATGTTCATCCCGTTCCTCCCCTGGTTTTTCATGCCTCAGCTTTTGCCGCTTCAACAATTTCTTCAATTCTTTCCAGGCAGTTCCCGCAGCCGCCGCCGGCCTTTAGGTAACCTGTGACGTCTTCGGCCGATTCCAGGTGGTTTGCCTTTACTGCGTTGATGATCTCAATGTCTGTGACACCAAAACATTCGCAAACAACATTGCCCGGCTTCTCCATTATCTGAATGCCCCTGTAGTTGTTAATGGCCTTTCTCAGGGCATCCTGGCCCATGACTGAGCAGTGCATCTTAGCCTTGGGAAGCCCGTCAAGGTAGTCTGCGATGTCGTCGTTGGTTATCTTCAAAGCATCATCCAGGGTGATCCCTTTCACCATCTCGGTTAGGGCCGATGAGGAGGCAACGGCACTGGCACATCCAAAGGTCATGAAGCTTGCGTCGGTTATTCTGTCATTCTTGTTTATCTTCAGGAACAGTTTCAGGGCGTCTCCGCAGGAAAGAGACCCTGTCTCTCCAACTGCATCCGGGTTTTCCATTGCCCCAACGTTTCTTGGGTTTAAAAAATGATCCTTTACCTTATCCGTATATTCCCACATGGTTAACTCCTTAAATTTTTGTTTGGCCCCTTCGTTGGTGCATCATAAAAATAAAAATACCACATTGTGACAGATTGTCAATGGCAGGGGGCAGCCCCTAGGGGAACAGGATTTTGCCATCGGCGTCTTTTACGTTTTTAAGGCCTGTCATGAAAAGGGCTTTCTTGAGTATTTTGTGGATGTGGTCAAGATGGATTTTTACCCCAAGGCTTCCTCCGCCCACAGCGGCCCGGATGATGTCCCTTCCCAGGAGAACCGCATCTGCCCCCAGGGCAAGCATCTTTAACACGTCATACCCTGTCCTGACTCCTCCGTCGGCCGTGATCAGGACTCGTTTGTCCAGGCGGTCAACGATGAGGGGCAGCACCTCTGCCGTACCCGGAACCGAGTCAAGGACCCTTCCCCCGTGGTTGGACACGGAAACCACTTTTACCCCCGCTTCGGCGCATCCTTCGGCATCATCTGGATCCATGATTCCCTTGGCAATAAACGGCAGGGACGAAAATTCAACAAGTTCTCTTATTTCGGCAGCGCTTTTCCTGAATACTGGCTGGCCGTGTTTTGCCATGATTGTGGAGCCGCATCCGTCAAGGTCGATGCCAACCGCAGGGCAGCCCGTTTCTTCGGCCATGGAGATCAGTCGTTTGAGCACATCCTGGGCCCTTGGTTTGAAAATGGGAATACCATACCCCTTTTCCTGTTTAAGGGCCTGGAGGGCTGGGTTCTCTTCTGGGGTGTAAAACCAGGTGTCGCCCCGCCAGCCAATGGTGCCTGCCTGGCTTGCTCCCCTTACCACTGCCCGGCAGAAATCCACCTCCCTGACCACGTTGTTGTACCGCTCAATACCGGCTGTGGATGCCGGCATTACGGGAAAATCGAGATTGATGCCAAGAAAACTTGTCCGGGTTTCAGGTTCTGCATGTTCGCCAACAACCCGGGTCTTGAACCGGATATTTAAAAGGGCAAGGGCGTTGGCCCGGAAGCCTGCTCCCTGGCCTGCCCCGCCAAAACCGATGGGCTTGCCATAGGCCTCCTTCTGGCATATCTTATCAAAGTTGCCGTCACAGGCCGGATAGGCTGCGCATATGCCCTTGAGACGTTTTCTGGCAATGTCCCTGACATCCTCGGGGGTGGCTGGAATCCCCTGATCTGGGTCTAAGATCATGATTTCGTCGGCTCCGCAATTGGGGCAGGTGTCGGGTTTTTCAGGGAGATTGCTGTTTGTGTCGCACAGTGTGCAGTACCAGTCTGTCATTAGTTTTCCCTCCATTAGGATAAAACAGGCGGTTTTTTCCACTCGTACAGAGTTTCGATGTTTATTGTCAGTAGTGCAGCAGATTACGCAAATTAATGGTACGGAAATTGTATAATTTTTTTATCTGGAATACAAAAGTATTTTCATTTTGTTTAAAATGTGGTGTTGTATTGAAAGAGCACGAATCAGATTTAATCGTTTATGGTTGGCGTTAGGATTGCAGATTAAATTAAGACGAGCAGAAATAGCGTCGAACTTTGGTTTGCCTTAATTTAATCTGCAATCCTAACGCCTTGTATTGTTAAAAGTTAAAAATAGAGGAGATTGTTATGAGCAAAAAATACAGAATCAAGACATCCTGTCCCCAGTGCGGCTGCAGCGCAGTTTCAAACCTTAGCCCGGAAGAGATAAAGGAGAGGTTCGG
>JAVEQI010000013.1:0-29000 GCA_034007745.1 Desulfobacterium sp. | reverse complement strand
ATTGTTAAAAGTTAAAAATAGAGGAGATTGTTATGAGCAAAAAATACAGAATCAAGACATCCTGTCCCCAGTGCGGCTGCAGCGCAGTTTCAAACCTTAGCCCGGAAGAGATAAAGGAGAGGTTCGGCGATGTTCCCAATGTGGAGATGGAGTGCACCGAGTGTCTGGAACACTACAAAACGCCGATGGAAGAGGCATGCCCTGAGTGGGACAAGGAATGTAGAGCAAAGGATCTATGATGGAACATGACAAGACAAAACTGTATGCGTTGAGCACATGTAGTCATTGCAAGGCTGCCAAACGATTTCTTGATGAGTGCAATGTCAGCTACGAGTTTGTGAACGTGGATAAGCTTACAGGCGAGGACAGAAAGGCGATTATCGCAGACGTCAAAGAGTTGAACCCTCGATGTTCGTTTCCCACCATTAAAATCGGGGACACCGTTATTGTGGGATTCAAAGAGGATAAAATCAGGGAGGCTCTGGGAATAAAGGATGGAGATTAAGGATCTATACGAAAATCTTAAAAAGATACACGAACCCAGGGGTTATTTCTTTAACCAGGACAAGAGCCTCGTGTATGAACTCCTCGAGGCCCTTCTCCAGAACAAGGAAACCTATGGATACATGGCTTGCCCGTGCAGGCTTGCCTCAGGAGACCGGGAAAAAGACCGAGACATTTTCTGCCCCTGCGATTATCGGGAACCTGATGTTGCTGAGTATGGTTCCTGCTATTGCGGTCTTTATGTGTCCAAGGCATATAATCAAGGCGAGATAGAGCCCAAATATGTGCCTGAACGCAGGGATCCGGATAAAATGGCTTAACAGGGAGATCAATAATGGATGAGTTTGAGTGCACACCCACATTAAATACAGGTTTGAGGGGGATCGAGGTCGCAAGTACAAGGATCAGCCAGGTGGACGCTAAGGCCGGCAAGCTGATTTATCGGGGGTATCTTGCCACGGAACTTGCCCGAAATGCCTCGTTTGAAGAGGTTGTGTTTCTCCTTCTCCATGAGAGACTTCCGAAAAAAAAGGAGCTTGAGGTTTTTTCCGGAAGGTTGAAAAATAAGCGCCGGCTTTCACCGGCCATTCTGGGTGTTTTACAGAGCCTTCAACCGGATGCAAATCCCATGGATGTCCTCCAGGCGGGGGTTTCTCTTCTGGTTCAGGAGGATGCAGATGCAGGAGCAAACACGATGGAGTCCACCCTTGCAAGTGCCGAGTCCCTGGTGGCCAAAACAGCTTCATTGATAGCGGCCTGGCATCGCATTAGAAAAGGGCAGGAGGCGGTGGAACCGGACAACAGCCTGGGGCATGCAGAAAATTTTCTCTACATGCTCACGGGCAAACGTCCCCAGGCTTCTGTCGTTGATTTTTTTGACACGGCCCTGGTGCTCCATGCCGAGCACTCCTTTAACGCCTCGACCTTTACTGCCCGGCAGGTGGTATCCTCCCGTGCCCACATCTATGCTGCGGTGTCGGCGGCCGTTGGATCCCTGTCTGGAGAACTCCATGGAGGCGCCAATGTCAGAGTCATGGAGATGCTCAAGGTTATTAAAACCGTTGACAACATAGACGCCTATGTTAACGAGGCCCTTGATTCGGGCAAAAAGATCATGGGGCTCGGCCATGCCGTGTATCAGGTGGATGATCCCAGGGCCGCCGTTTTAGCACCCATGGCGAAAAAAATGGGTGAAATGGTGGACCAGCCCCTGTGGTTCGAGCTTTCCACCAGGCTTGAACAGGTTGCGAAACAACGGTTTAGGGAGAAAAAGGGAAGGGATATCTTTGTGAA
The DNA here is from genome assembly GCA_034007745.1 of Desulfobacterium sp. Classification (GTDB taxonomy): domain Bacteria; phylum Desulfobacterota; class Desulfobacteria; order Desulfobacterales; family Desulfobacteraceae; genus Desulforapulum. The sequence continues at coordinate 27,203 of JAVEQI010000013.1, read as the reverse complement.
CGTGGATTTTTACAGTGCCTCGCTTTTCTATGCCATGGGCATTCCAATGGATCTGTTTACCCCTGTGTTTGCCCTTGCAAGGGTTCCGGGATGGGCCGCCCATGTAATCGAGGAAAAGTTTGCCACTGCGGCCCCTGCCCCTGCCCTTTACCGGCCGGGAGCGGCCTATGTGGGAGACTATTGCGGACCTGAAGAGTGCTCGTTTGTTGAGATGGAAAAGCGATAAACTGCTGCCCATACTATTACCCATATTAATAAGGAGAAAATCAGTCGATGAAACGATGGAGATGTACTGTCTGCAACTATATTCACGAGGGAGATGCCCCCCCTGAAAGATGTCCCATCTGCAACGTACCTGCCTCAAGGTTTGTAGAGATAGAGCCGGCACCAGATGAAACCAAATCGGATCAAGCCAAATCTGACAGCCCCCCAGCTTCAGCCTCTTCTTCTGCAGCTGCCGTGGAAAAACCTGCCAAAGGCCTTGAGCTGATAAAGTCTTTGACGCTCAAGCACCACCTTCATCCGGTCTCGGTTCATTTCCCCAACGGTATACTGCCCGTAGTTGCGGTACTTTTTATCCTCGCATTTTTGTCGGGCAGCGCAACCATGGCAAAGGCGGGATTTTACAATCTTGTGTTTGTTCTCCTTTCACTTCCTGTGGTTCTTGCTGCAGGGGTTGTTGAGTGGCAGAAAAAGTATAACAGCGCCCTTACAACCATGTTTCAGATCAAGATCGCTGCCGCAACTGTTACAACGGTTTTGTGCCTGGTCTCGGTTATCTGGTTTCTCTTGCAGCCGGATGTTATTTTCTCGTCCAAAGCCTTGATCTTTATTGTGCTGAACGTGGTGATGCTCGCCTCTGCCGGTGTTGCCGGTTTTATTGGCGGCAAGCTGGTTTTTAAGGATTAGTCCCGGGTTTCAGATATGGGGGAACGGGATTTTGAAAATGACACCTAAAAGTTGCAAAATCAACGGGGAGGAGCCCATGGTTCAGGCAAGCGATGGAAATGGCGGAACAATAAGAGGCGAAGATGCTCCCGGTACGGTTGATTTTCCAGTAATTCCCTTTGTTGAGGGGGACGGCATCGGCCCCGATGTATGGCATGCTGCAAGGATGGTTCTGGAAACCGGGATTGAGGCTGCCTATGGAGATAAAAAAAAGATTCAATTCGTCGAGGTGTTTGCCGGTGAAAAGTCCTATAAGCGCTCCAGGCAATGGCTGCCCCAGGCGACCCTGGATGCGGTAAAAAAGTACGGGATCGCCATTAAGGGTCCCCTGACAACTCCCGTGGGCGAGGGGCAGCGAAGCATCAATGTTGCCCTTCGCCAGGAGCTTGAGCTCTTTTGCGGGGTAAGACCCATACGTTATATCCCGGGTGTCCCAAGTCCTGTGAAATCGCCGGAACTGATCGACATGGTTATTTTCCGGGAAAACATGGAGGATCTTTACCGGGGGATCGAGTGGGAGGCAGGTTCAAAGGATGCCCTGGAGATGATTGATTTTCTATCCAAACGGGGGATAGAGCTTGCCCCGGATACAGGGATTGGTGTTAAACCCATGAGCCGGTCCAATACCCGGCGCCTTGTTGCAAGGGCCATTGAGTTTGCCGTGCAGAACAATCGTACCAGTGTCACCCTCATGCACAAGGGAAATATAATGAAGTTCACAGAAGGTGCCTTTAAGCGCTGGGGGTATGAGGTGGCTGCGGAGCATTTTTCCGATCAAACCATCACCGAAGAAGAGCTGTTTGAACGTTTTGACGGAAACATCCCCCCTGGAAGGATTGTTATCAAGGACAGAATTGCAGACAACCTGTTTCAGCAGCTGCTGTTGAGGCCCGATGAGTACGACGTGATCGCAGCCCCCAACCTTAACGGGGACTATGTCTCAGACGCCCTGGCAGCCCAGGTGGGAGGAATTGGCCTTTCTCCCGGGGCTAACATGGGCGATGGAATTGCCTTTTTTGAGGCGACCCACGGAACCGCTCCAAAGTATGCTGGGCTTGACCGGGTAAACCCCAGTTCATTGATTCTATCCGGGGTGATGATGCTAGAGTATCTGGGGTGGAATAGGGCCGCCGAAAAAATAACCAGGGCCCTTGAGCGGACTATATTGGAAAAAATTGTTACCTATGACCTTGCCCGTCAGATTCCCGGGGCCGTGGAGGTGAAATGTTCTGCATTTGCAAGGGCTGTTTGTGACCGGCTTAGTAGGTAGTAGATAGATAGTAGGCAGTAGACTGATGGAGAGCCTGAAGTGCGAATAACAACCCACTGTCTACTACCTACTACCTACTACCTACTACCTACTGTTTACAGTCCTGCTCACTTGCCATCAGTTTTCGTTGTCAGCCAGGAAGTCGTCGTACATGGACTCCAGGGCTAATTTGTGTTTAGATTCTTCCTGAACAAGGATCTCAAAGATTTTTTTAAGCTCCGGGTCGTTTGATTTGTCTCCAAGGTCTCGGTAAAGATGAACTGCCTGCTCCTCACGCTTCATGGCGATCCTGAGAATGTCCGGCATGAGCATCCCCTCTTCATACTCAATATCCACGAGATAATCGCTGATCTTAAGATCTGGGACGGCTTTCACCTCATAGGTGTCTACCTTTGACGAATCTTTGGAGAGATCTGTTAACATTTTAGCGTGTTTTTTCTCCTCTTCGGCAAAGGATATAAAGGTCTCTTTTAACGATGCAAACTTCTCTTTCTTGCTAAGATCCATATAAAATGCAACAGCTTCCTCTTCCTTTTCAATTGCAAAGGCAAAGATTTCATCGATGTAGCTGAACGACATTGGAACCTCCTTTCAGGTCAGTTAATTCATTTCTGTTCGGTTGTACAGGTTTTAAAGTCAATTTCTTTGCCGCAACCCTTGCACAGATGGGTCTTGTCAAATTCGTCTGAAAATATTTCATTCTCTGCGTTGCAGTTCTGGCACTTGCAGATGAACGATTTAAGATCCCTGAACTGCTCAAACCCTGGGCAATGCTGTGGTGTAGTCATTGTTTTCTCCTTTTTGAGGTTGTTTACTGTTAAAGGACTTATCCTTATATACTAGGCTGAAAAATAATTTGCAATATCTAAGGAACGCAAATTAAATAACATGAACGAAATTGCTTGTCCTTTGACCCATCTACTGTGTTGCATCAAAGGCCCAATAGGGCTGCTATTGGACCTTTAATGTGCCTTGTAGATGAGTCCAAGTTCTACGCTATTTCTGCTCATCTTATTTAATCTGCATTCCTAAGCAATATTCAGGTTGAACTAATTATTCGCTACTACTTTGTGGCATCGGTCTTGCTTGTATTTAATCGTACCAAGGGTTTATACCATCGCGTGGGAAGATGCTAAGAGGTTTTTTTTAAAAAAAGGAGGTGATGGCAGGGGATTCAAGCCTTTTCATGGAACAAAGGAGATTGATGTCTCATTTAAGCCCATATGTCCAAGACACTAATGTATCGCGATACACTTTTCTTTCGTCGTAACCGCCATTTAAATTAGGGAGTAACAATGACTACTAAAATAGAAAAAAAGACAAAAACCTTGATGGACCCCCAGGATTGCACTGCCTGTCCGGCCACCGCCCAGATGATCACCAAAGCCAGAAAGGATGGAGTGGTGCTTGCCTTTGACCGGGCCGAGGATATGAAGGCGTGTCCAATCGGGGCTGATTCTGCCTGCTGCAAACATTGCTTTATGGGACCCTGCCGGTTGAATGCACGGGATCCCTATAAAAAGGTGGGTGTATGCGGCGCCACCATTGACACAATCATGGCCAGGAATTTTGCCAGGGCTGTTGCGGCCGGTGCAGCTGCCCATACGGACCACGGTATGGCCATGCTGGAACTTTTTCGTGATGTTGTAAACGGTAAGATCCTGGATTACAAGATCAAGGACACCTTAAAACTTCACAATGTGGCCAAATCCCTGGATATCGAGACTGAGGGAAGGAGCGACGAAGATATCTCCACCGACCTCTATCAGCAGCTCGAACGTACCTATACCCAGGTGGAGGGCGAGATTCCATTTGTAAAAAGAGTTCCCAAGGGAACCCTTGAGACCTGGCGCAAGCTTGGCATCGTTCCCCGGGGTGCCATGCGGGAGATCATGGAGATGATGCATCGAACTCACATGGGCGTTGACCAGCACTACAAGAACATCACAAAACAGATAAGCAGAACGGCCCTGTCAGACGGATGGGGTGGCTCCATGGTCTCCACCGAGATTTCGGATATTCTTTTTGGTACCCCTTCGCCCATCGAGGCGGGAGTGAACATGGGGGTTCTCAAGGAGAACATGGTCAACATCATTATTCATGGCCACGAGCCCAACCTGTTTGAATCCATGGTGGTTTCCGTTGCAGGTCCCACCCTGGTCCAGGCGGCAAAGGATGCAGGGGCCGACGGCATTAATCTGGTGGGTATGTGCTGCTCGGGCTCCGAGATGATGTCCCGCCACGGAATCCCCCATGCGGGTAATTTTTCATCCACCGAGGCGATCATGGTCACAGGGGCTGTGGACGCCATGGCAGTGGATATCCAGTGCATCAAGCAGGGACTCTCAGAGGTTGCAAAATGCTATAACACCCCTTTGATCACCACCAACACCAGGGCCCACATCGAAGGTGCAGTTCACGTTGAGTTTAATGACCATGATCCCATGGTTTGTACCGACGAGATCGTGATTAAAGCCATCACAAGGTTCAAGAATCGCAAGCATCCTATAGAAATTCCAAAGGATGTTAAAAAAGGAATCCAGGGGTTCAGCCACGAGTATATCCAGTACATGCTCGGCGGAACCTTCAGGGGCGGATATGCACCACTTAACGAGAATATAATCAACGGCAGAATCCGGGGAGTTGCAGGCGTTGTAGGCTGTACAAACCCCAGAACCAAGCAGGATGATTCCCACGTCAAGCTTGTCAAGGAGTTGATCAAGAACGATGTGCTGGTGCTCTTGACCGGCTGTGCTCAGATCGCCCTTGCAAAGGCGGGTCTTGCCTCTCCCGAGGCGGCCCATTATGCAGGTCCAGGCTTGAGGGAGGTATGTGAAACAGTTGGTATGCCGCCTGTTCTAGGGCTTGGGTCCTGCGTGGACAACTCAAGAATCCTGATCGCAGCCTCGGCCATGGTGACCCAGGGCGGTCTTGGTGATTCCATTGCGGATCTGCCCGTTGCAGGGGCCGCACCCGAGTACATGAGTGAAAAGGCCATTGCCATTGGTCAGTACTTTGTGGCGTCAGGGGTATACACCGTGTTTGGCGTAACCTTCCCCATTGTGGAGAATACAAAGTTCCATAAACATCTCTTTCAAGGGCTGGAGGAGCAGGGCCTTGGGAAATGGGGATTTGAAAAGGATCCCATTGAAATGGCAAGGACCATGATCGCCCATATTGACAAGAAGCGAAAGGCCCTTGGCATTGACAAGGCAAGAGAACGGGTGCTTGTGGATATGTCTGACAGGCGCGAACTTGCTTAAGCTAACTGGAAGAAAATAACATACACATCTCCTTTCGATCTGGTGTGTGCTGACTGTGAGTATGTAGGGGAGGTTTGCAAACCGCCCCTACACTGTCATTAAAATACCTGTTGAAACATCCTAATGGGAGTCTCGACTTTAGAGCCCTCTTTTTTGACGCTTTTATCAAATTTGATGAGGTGTTACAGCAGTTTTTGTTTTGATATGGATCTGCCGTATGTGATATACCTGACCATGCATGGGTTTTGATTCAACTCGATCAACGCAGTTGCATCAGGTGGAAGGGAGGAGATGAGCCACAAGGAGGTTCTGGGGGAGAATATTTAAAGCCCTTGCAGGTCTGTTCAGACTTTAACCGTATAATCGAAATGAGCCTTTGTCACTGACTCTCCAGATGGTCAAAGGCCCGATCCTTAAGGAGGCATAAAACGTGAAATGGATATTACCTGTTGTACTGCTTGCCATGGCTTTTCCAGCCATGGCCATGGATGCTCGCAACCCAGGAGAAAAGCTCCTTGGGATAAGACTTGAAACACCCGACTCCGGGAAAGTTCAGGAATATCTTGGTCTCGCCGCAAAGCCGTCGTTTACCATGGATGACCTGGATGCCGATGTGGCAGTCGTGGAGGTTTTCAGCATGTACTGTCCCCACTGTCAGCGGGAAGCACCCTCGATCAACCGATTTTATGATCTTCTGGTCAAGCGCAAAAACCCGGGAACGAGCATTAAACTTATAGGTATTGGGGTTGGCAATTCCCAGTTTGAGGTGGACTATTTCCGTAAAACCTACGACGTCCCTTTCCCGCTGTTTGCCGATGGAGATTTTGTTGTTCACAGGGCACTGGGCGAGGTTAGGACGCCTTACTTTATCGTCCTTGCAAGGGAGGAGGATCGCTCTTGGAGGGTGGTAATGTCAAGGCCCGGCGGAATTGAAAGTCCAGAGGCTTTTTTAACGACCATTGTTGAATTGACCAAAGGGGAGAACTGATTATGAAGAACATTCGGTTGTATCTTGTGCTGCTGCTTATGATGGTTCCTGCTTCAGGGTATTGCCTCTCGTCCGCCTTTGAGGGATCTGTGTACGACCCTGGCTCCTTAAAACCAAGGGACAGCGTGCTCAAGGTAAAGGTGGGTGATCCTGTGCCGGATTTTCATCTGCAGGCCATCGACGGCAGTCAGGTCGGACCCGGTCAATTCAGAGGAGAAAAAAACCTTGTGATCTCGTTTATTCCTGCAGCCTGGACCCCGGTATGTTCGGACCAGTGGCCCGGATATAACATTGCCCGCCCCCTGTTTGAAGGTTTTGATGCCGTTCTTCTCGGCATCAGCGTGGACAGTCTTGCCACCCTTTTTTCCTGGACTCGGGCCATGAACGATCTGTGGTTTCCTGTAGCGTCGGATTTCTGGCCCCATGGAGCCGTTGCCGACAGCTTTGGGGTTTTAAGGAGCGACGGCACGGCCGAGCGCGCCATCATCATTGTAGACAAACAGGGAATTATTCGATTCATACACGTTTCAGATATTAACATTCGCCCGGAGCTTGGTATGATAATCAACGCCCTTGGTGCAATTGAATAAGGCAAAAAATTGAAATCCGCAGAGTTAACGGAAAAACAGAACATATTTGAACGGCGGATGATAGATATCCTCAATGCAGGATCCCTCAATCTTGCCCTGGCAATTGGTTACAGGCTCTCCATCTTTGATGCAATGGCTGAATTTGATCGACCGGTAACCGCCCGAATCATTGCAGAGAGGGCAGGGGTAAACATCCGTTATCTGACTGAGTGGCTGGCCATCATGACCACCGGCAGGATTGTTGAAGTTTCGGGTCAGGCCACGGGTGAGATGCTTTACCGGCTTCCGCCAGAGCATGGGGCATTCCTGACAAAAGACGCAGGCAGCTCAAATCTCGGGGTTTACACCCAGGAGATCCCCCTTCTCACCTCCTGCGCCATGAATGCCGTGGCAGGCGGTTTTATCACGGGCCAGGGGGTTCCCTTTTCCCAGTATCCTGATTTCCAGGCGTTTATGTCGGAACTGTCCAATGCCAAACACCGCCAGGTGCTGGTTTCTCATTTTTTGCCCACCGTGGACAATGGTCTTGTTGTTAAAAGCCTTGAAAGGGGGATAAAAGTTTTGGACCTTGGGTGCGGTGAAGGGGTAGCCCTGAATCTAATGGCAGAGGCTTTCCCCAACAGCCGATTCACGGGGCTGGATAATTTTGGTACCGCCCTGGAAAAGGCAAGAACAGATGCAGTAGACCTTGGGCTTGACAATGTCGACTATGTTGCTGAGGATGCCGCAGGCTCAGACCTGGGGCAGAGGTTTAAGGGCCAGTTCGACTATGTTACGGCCTTTGATTCTATCCACGACCAGACCCGGCCCCTTGAAGCATTAAAAAATGTTCGCACTATGCTTGCCCCCGGGGGTGTTTTTTCCATGGTGGATATTGATGCGTCAACAGATCCCAGGGAGAACATGGATCATCCCATGGCCCCGTTTCTTTATACTGTCAGCCTTATGCACTGCATGCCCGTGGGGCTCAACAGCGGAGGTGCAGGCCTCGGAATGATGTGGGGTCGCCAGAAGGCTGTTGCAATGCTCAATGAGGCGGGCTTTGACCGGGTGGAGGTTTTGACCATGGATCACGACAGCTTCAACCTTCATTTCCTTGCCCGGCGAAAATAATACTCGCCTACCAAGTTACTTTGGTCTGTTTTTCGCGATGGCCGGGTTGGTTCTCAGCAAAGGGCTCCCCCCCCCCCCCAGGGGGAGCCCCTTCCCTGCATGGCTTATGCAGTCAGTCCCCAGCTTGGGTTAACGTTTGATAAGCTTTGCCCAGGGTTTGGTCCTTTGGGCTCGCCCTTTTGTGCGTCTGATGGCATTTTTACCTGGACTGGACAAGACTTTAAAATATAGCTTGCAAACATTAGACTTCAGGTGTATATTCCAGCGCTAATCAAGAATCAGATCATATCGTTTTTATCTATTTGTATAATAAAATATGAGGCATGCCAAAAATGGAATCTCTATCGAACAGAGTTTTCAAGTTGATTTTAATCGTTTGTATTGGATGTTCAGGGTTGGTTATTGGACTTCACTGGGGACGTTTACCATGGGCATCCACATCCTGGATACAGGTGTTTGCCAATCAGCCCGGCCTGTGGTTTGGAGCCTTCCTTTTAGCTATAGTTATTGCTGAACTCGCCTGGCGGATTGTTCTGGTAGTTCAATACCGGCCCATACCAGACTGTGAACCATCACTTCTGCCCCAATGCACCGTCATCGTTCCTGCTTTTAACGAGGGTGTCCAGGTCTACAAGACCTTGAAGAGTCTTGCTGCAAGTGACTACCCAAAGAAAAAGCTGCAGATCATTGCCGTTGATGACGGCAGTCAGGACGATACCTGGGCCTGGATTCAAAAGGCCAGGCAGGAGCTGGGTAAGGGCCTGAAGATCATCCGTCTGCCTCGAAATCAGGGGAAGCGCCATGCCCTTCATGCTGGATTTCTGAAAAGTACTGGAGGCGTTCTTATTACCGTGGACAGTGATTCCATGGTTGAGCCCCTGACCTTGAAGCATATGGTGGCTCCTTTTGTACATGATTCCAGGGTTGGTGCCGTTGCTGGAAATGTCCGGGTGCTTAACCGGGACAGGGGAGTGATCCCCAGAATGCTGGATGTAGCCTTTGTGTACAGTTTCGACTTTATGAGGGCCAGCCAGAGCATGGTCAATACGGTAATGTGCACCCCGGGCGCCCTTTCAGCCTACCGAAGGAGCGTTGTCATGGAGGTGCTTTCCGAATGGCTGCACCAGAAATACTGCGGCCGTCCGGCCAATATCGGCGAAGACCGTGCCATGACCAACCTCATACTCAGGCAGGGGAAGCACGTTCTCTTCCAGCAGAATGCAATGGTTTACACGGAAATTCCCGTTACCTACACCAAGCTCTGCAAAATGTATCTGCGCTGGGGCAGGAGCAATGTACGGGAGACCATTGCCATGAGCAGATTTGCCTTTAAGCGTTTCCGCAACTCTTCTATGATCGGCGCACGGATCAACCTTCTCTCGGGATGGCTCTCCCTGATTAAATCCCCGCTGTTCTTGGTTACCCTCGTTATGATCGTTCCCCGGGGGGGGATTACTTTTGGGACTTCCATTGTGGCAGGAATCCTCGTGCTTCAGAGCCTGTCCGCTGGAATCTATGCGTGGAAATACAATCGTTACAGCGCTCTATGGGCTTATATGTATGGGATTTACGGGTTCCTGGGGCTTTTCTGGATCAAACCCTATGCCCTTGTGACCTCCCATCGATCCGGCTGGCTCACCCGGGGTAATCCAGCACCCAAGCAGGTCCATGGCAAACCCCTGCAGGCAAAACAGGCCAGTTTGATGCCGGACACAACCTGCACCTGCACCCAGCCCATCAGACTCAGCCTCTCTGACCTGTCCCACCATCCAGCCTATTCGCCGGGTGTGAATAACTATACGTTTTGACTCATTCTACGTTCGATGGCGGCAACTCCCATGGAACAGCAGAAGCAGAGGCTGAAGTAGAAAACCAGAATGGTTATCCACACCTCAAAGGTTAAAAAGGTGGCGGACATAAGCTCCATGCCCTGGAAGGTTAATTCCTGTATGGAAATCACCGACACAATTGACGAATCCTTGATTGTGGAAATGATCTGGCCTGCCATGGGCGGGAGCATCCGCCGCAGGGCCTGGGGAAGGATCACATGCCTCAGCTGCTGGAACCGGTTGAAACCGATGGATGAAGAGGCCTCCCACTGGCCTTTTTCAATGGATTCAATGCCTGCCCGGATGATCTCGGTGAAGTAGGCCCCCTCGTACAGGGCAAGGGAGGCGGTTGCCGAAAAAAAGACCGGTAAAAGCGAAGGGGCCGAAACAAAGGTCGTCAAGAATTGGTTCAAAGGCCCCTCGTCCATGGTCGCTGCCCGGTCAAGCCCTATCAGGGGAACAAGGATATCTCCCAGAAAGTAGTAAAAGATGAAGATCCATACGATTATGGGGATGTTGCGTATTGTCTCCACATAAACCGTTGCCACCATCCTGAGATAACGGCTCTTCCCGCTCTTCATGGACCCCATGACGATTCCAATGATAATGGCTCCAAGGGTGGCCCATACAGATATTCTGATCGTGATCAAAAGACCGGTCAGGATCATGCCCGGGACCCATTTCCCGGTTTCATTGTCAAGGCGCAGCAGATACTGGGGTATCACCTCCCACTGCCACTTATAGTTTGACTGGGCAGTGATGGCCGCCATGAGCCAGACAAGGCCTGCACAGGCCAGGGCAAGGATCAGGAAATCAAGGGGTTTGAACCCGGGTTGTTGCCGGATCAATTGAGTCTGCTCTCCCAGTCCCTTGTCTCAAACCAATAGGTTTTTCTCTCCTTAAACCACCCCTCCGCCTCAACATAGATGATCCAGTTGTTTAAAAAGTTGATGAAGTCAAAATCCCCTTTTTGAACGGCAAATCCAATGGGCTCCCGTGTGAAATCTTCCTCCAGGGGCAAAAAGAGCTTTTCAGAATGTTTGATTGCCTGGAAGGCAGGGGTTGGAGCCGACGCTACAACGGCGTGGACCCGGCCGTTGATGGCCTCCTGAAATGCCTGGGCCTCGTCGTCAAACATGCGGATACTGGCTTTTGGAAGATGTTTCTTGATGGCCGGAACTGCGGTTGAGCCAAGGCGTGCCGAAATGGTTACATCCTCCCGGTTAAAGGCTTCCAGCCCTGAAAAGCCTTTGGCAAGTGAAGTACTGGCCGCCATGGACATGCCCGTGTAGTTATAGGGGATGGAGAAGTTGACCTTTAGATTGCGGCTGGGCAGGATTCCCATGCCGCCGATGATGATGTCAAATTTCCCCGTGAGAAGGGCAGGAACGATACCCGACCATTTGGTGGGGATGAATTGAACTTTTACCCCCATATCCTGTGCAAGCCTTGTGGCCACGTCAATTTCAAATCCCATGAGTTCGCCGGTCTTGTCCTTCATGGCCCAGGGAACAAAGGTGGACATGCCTACCCTTAAAACCCCCTGTTTTAGAACCCGTTCCACAGCGCTTTCATTGTCGGCTGATGCGGCAGGAGTCGGGGGGGCAATTGTTGCCAGGACAAATAAAAGGATGAAAAATATCGTGGTAAAAAAGGGTGTCACTCTAATGAATGGTCTCATCTGCTGCGCTCCTTTGTTTGAGGTTTTTATATATTTCAGTTTTTATATATTTCAGTTTTTATAAAGTTTTAGTTCATGGGGTTTGAGAGCTTTTTTCCATGAATCGGGAGACCATTGAAAAAGTCGAGGTCACTCCAAGGTAGATCATGGCAATGACAAGCCAGATTTCAAACACAAGATAGGTTTCGGCCATGATCTCCTGTCCCCGCATGGTGATATCGTACACGGCTATGGTGCTCACAAGGGCTGAATCCTTGATAAGTGAGACCATCTGACTTGTGAGCGGCGGCAGCATTGTCCTTATGGCCTGGGGAAGAATTACGTGGCGGAATGTGTGATATCTTGAGAGGCCCAGGGAAAGAGCTGCCTCCCACTGTCCCTCTGGAACAGAGATGATTCCGGCCCGGATGATCTCGGATGCATAGGCCCCTTCAAACAGGGCCAGGGTTAGAACAGCTGCGGCAAACCGGCTGATGCCAAGGGCCGGGGAAACAACAAAATAGATGAAAAAAAGCTGCACAAGGAGCGGGGTGTTGCGTATCATTTCAAGGTAGATCCTTGCAAGTACCCTGAGGGAGAGGAGGTTAGAGAGCCTTGCCAGAGCAGTAACAAGGCCAAACAGGCTTGACAGGAAAAGGGCTGCAACTGAAATCTTGAGTGTCACACCAAGTCCCTGGATGAGCGCTCCCGGAACAAACCCTGTCTCTCCCCAGAGGCCAAGGTATCGGGGAATGCGATACCATTGCCAGTGATAGTCAATAGCCCTGGCCCCGGTACATATCAAAAAAATGAAGATGGCCGCAGTGATGGAAAATTTTAATATGTCCCAAAACCAGGCCCATGGGGTTGGGGGTCTGGGGGGTGAGTATTTTTCCTGACTTAACTTGATCTTAATCTCCTGAGGGTGAAAGTATTGTTAATACTCTTTTAATATCTTTTGAGCAGCTTTAAAAGCTTTTTTTAATAGGAAACAGCTTTTAGTTTTTTTTGTGGAACGGATAATGGACTTGAAAAAAGAGTCTCAAGATTGTAGTTAGGGTATGGTTTATTTCATTCAAATGGAGGTGCCTTGTCGACCTATAAAAAACAGTCCAGAATAAACTGTTCTGCCCCGGCGCTTTTTGCCTGGCATGAACGTCCGGGTGCCCTTGAACGCTTGACTCCGCCCTGGATGGTACTGAAGGCGGTGTCTGCCACCAATGGAATCTACCCCGGTTCCAGGGTCAGGGTAAATTTTTCCGTCGTGGGGCTGCCCTTTGCCATGGAGGCCGAGCATCTGGAGTACCAGCCCCCCCATATGTTTAAGGATCGTCTCGTCAAGAGTCCCTTTTCAAAATGGACCCACACCCACGGGTTCTCCGATTTAGAGGGCGATACCTCAGCCCTTGAGGACAGTATTTGTTACTCCTTTCCCTTTTATTTTACCGGGTGGATGAAAAAACTTGCAGAGCAGGAGGTGGCAAGGATGTTTGAATTCCGCCACAGAGTCACCAGGGAGGATATTGATAGGCACAGGGCCTGTCCCGGGCCGTTGACCGTTCTGGTGTCGGGGGCCGGCGGGGTGATCGGTCGCCAGCTCTGCTGTTTCCTTACCACGGGCGGTCATCGGGTCATACGCCTTGTCCGCCGAAGGCCCCAGCCCGGCGGGGATGAAATCTTCTGGGACCCGACCCTGGGACAGCTTGATTTGAGCGCTGCTGGACCCATTGATGCCGTGGTGAATCTTAACGGCAACCCTATTTTTTCAAGGTGGTGGACTCGAAAACGGCGGGCTGAGATTATCCAGAGCAGGACCAATTCCACAAGAACCCTTGCCCTTGCCCTTGCCGGCCTAGCCTCACCGCCGGAGGTGTTTATCTCGGCTTCAGCAGTCGGGTTTTATGGAGAAACCGGGGACAGGGTTGTGACTGAAGCGTCGCCCCGGGGCAACCTTTTTATCTCAAAGGTGTGTCAAGAGTGGGAACGGGCAGCAGCTCCGGCCGCTGCTGCGGGGATACGCACGGTATTTGCCAGGATCGGTGTGGCCCTGACACCCGGGGGCGGGGCCCTGGCCCAGCTTCTTCCCGCTTTTCAACTTGGCCTTGGAGCCAGGATCGCCAATGGCGGCCAGTACATGAGCTGGATATCCATGGATGATATTCTCTATGCCCTTTACCATACTATCTACACACCAACCCTGGAAGGTGCGTTGAACCTTGTCGCCCCTGCCCCTGCGACCAACAACGACTTTACCCAAACCCTTGCAGCCGTTCTTGGCCGTTCCGCACCGTTTGTGATTCCAGGTGGTGCCGTTGAACTATTGTGGGGGAAGAGGGGTAAGGAGGTGCTGCTTGCAAGTACCAGGGTCATGCCGGAAAAACTGCTCGCCTCCGGGTTCAGGTTTCGCCATCCCGGACTGAATGACGCCCTCGGGGATGCCCTGGGCCTTTTTCATAAGGTACTAACTAACTGAGGATAACTTTTTATGACCACCCCCTTAAAATTTTTTTTCTCGGCCCTCATGATAACTGCCCTGTGCTTTGGGTTTGCCGACATTTATTTCCCCCTTGGCCGCTTTGGTTTTGAACGGCTTCATATATTTTTGTTCAATCTCTGCACCGGGGGCACCATTCTTCTTTTGTTTACGGAGGGCAGGGGTGGTTTTTCAGGGCGGACGGGAAGCTTTCTGGGGTTTTCCCTGGTTTACGCCCTGTCAGCCTTTCTGGAGGTTTATCCCGTCACTATTCTTCTCTCCCTGGTCCTTGCTGGTATAGTAGAGTCGGTCCGGATTAACCGGTTCTCTTTTTTCCCTGGTAATTTTTTTTCGCTTACCCGGAGCGTGTCTGGAAAGTTTCACCATGCATCGCTTCTCTGTCTCTCCATCGGGCTTGTGTTTTCGTCCCTGGTGATTGTTAACAACGAGTATCTCCACCTGGTTCACATGGAAAAGCTGGTGCTCAACACCTTTTTTCTCGGGTTTTCGTTTCCCATCTCCTTGATCAGCCTGGCGGTTATTTTCTCGATGATACAAACCGGACAGGAGTCAGTGGTCAAGCTCATTGCCACTGCATGTTTCTGGGTTATCAACCTGGGAGTGATCATTTTTTTTGGGTTTATCCTTTTTGAACGATTTTACCCCCAGATAGCAGTTACCCTGGCCCTTTTTGTCGCCGTTGTAACGGTGCTTCTGCTCTACCTCAAGTTTGGTCAGAAAATACAGCAAAAACATTTTCTTTCGTCTGGAATAGGGTTTCTTATTGTCACTGCTGTGACCGGTATTGCGTACATATTTCTTCAGATGGCTCCTGGGTATGATTCTGAACAATCCAAGTGGCTACTGCGCCTTCATACCTTTGCCGCCCTGTACGGATGGAACCTGTGCGGCCTTGCCGTGATTTGCAGGTACAGGGATTTTCCGATTGTTCTAAATTCAAGATTGGTCATAGCCATTCACTGGCTCACGGCCCTGGTGCTTGCCCCCCTTGGCACCTTCTATCCCGTTGTTGCAGTTTTAGCCGTTCTGGGATATCTCTTCATAGTGTGGTCGCTTTTTTTCAGCAGTAATAGCATTAAGGGCCAGGAAGGAGTGTTATGAGCAATATCAAGAGACTTGAGGCGTTCAGGGCCTGTTTTTCAACCGACAGCAAGGTGCTTGTGGTGATAAATGCCGATCCTGATGCCATTTCAAGCGCCCTGGCGGTCAAGAGGCTCCTGTGGCGAAAGGTGAGCGAAGTTACGATTACATATTTTAACGAGATCACCCGACCGGATAACCTTGCCATGCTTCGGCTTTTAGCACCGGATCTTGTTCACCTTTCAAAGGTGGACGATCAAAGGTTTAATCGCTTTGTAGTGGTGGATTCCCAGCCTGACCACCACGAATGTTTCGGCATGTTCAGGTATGACGTCATCATTGATCACCATCCCCTTTCCTGTGATGTGGCAAAGTTCAACGATATCCGTGAAGGATACGGGGCCTGTGCAACCATGCTCACGGAATATATCAAAGCTGCGAGGATCAAGCCTTCGGCAAAGCTTGCTACGGCCCTGATTTATGGCATCAAGTCTGACACCTCGGATTTTTTGCGCCAGACCACCATGGAGGATATAAGGGCCTTTCAATATCTTTACAAGTTTGCCAATCCCTATCTTTTGACCAGGATTGAGCAGGCGGAATTTGGAGAGGATCACCTTGAAACCCTGGCCTATGCCATCAAAAATCGAAAGATCATCAACAATCGAATATTTGCCCATGCAGGAGACGTTCTCAACCCGGACGAGTGCGTGATCACCGCCGATTTTTTCATGCGGATCTCTTCGGTGAACTGGAGCATCGTGTCCGGGGTTTACAATGAAACCCTGATCATCATCCTCAGAAATGACGGCCTGAGAAAAAGTGCCGGCACAGCCGCAAAACAGGCATTTGGGGATGTGGGGTCGGCTGGTGGGCATAAAACCATGGCCAGGGTGGAGATTGCCACCAAGGATCTTCCCCTGGATATTGATATCGACTCCTGGATCATCGAACAGATAGAAAAGCACGGGGGCAAGAAAATAGAATGATTCTTTTTGGGTCTGGCAAGGTATTTGCATACTGTGTTGTCGTTGGATTAAATTTAAAGGAGGTATATCAATGAATCTTAACGACATCAAAAATGACCTTAACATACTTAACGCAGTCGACTGGAACATGACCCCGGAAGAGGCAGTAGCCCTTCATCTTGAATGGGGGCCGTTGAGGGATCTTTCCTATTATAACTCCCGGGACAGCAATAATGAGACAGTTTATTTTGTAATGAGCACCTGGAAAAATCCACCGGTTATAACTCTGGTGAGAAGGAGGGGATTTGATTCAGAGGAACTTGCAGCCTTCAGACTTCCCCATGGACTTGAAGAGAAGGTGATGCGCTTTGAGGGAAAGAATAAGGGACTTTATGCCGTTGATGGAGAGATTAGGGACTGGCTCAAAAAGGAGCTTGCCGCCTAGGTCAAATTGTAGAGACGCCAGGTTGTGCGTCTCTATAAGTTTTTAAATATCTTTATCCGCCGGAAAAATGCAGAATGATATGGTGGTTTTAAACCCTGACCCCAGGAGGTTGATATGACAGAGTCCCATACAGTGGCGGTTTTTTCGCCTTTTGATTTTCACCAGGGACAGAAAATACATATCAGTTCGGGTCCAAGAAGGGGAGATTGGGAGGTCGTCAATACCACAAAGAATAAAGTCAGGCTCAGGTGCCCCTTTTCGTTAAAGGAGTTTGATTGGGATCATTTCTGCTTCCATGTGGAAGATCGCAGGGTCTCTGAATGGCCCCAGCCTGATTAGATTGATAGAAGAAGTATGAAACACGATAGCCGTTAGCGATTAGCTGTTAGCTAATCGCTAACGGCTAAAATCTGTTTCTTATAAAAAAACAGCACACGGAGGCGGAGTATGGATGCAGCTATCTTTAAAAAAATTGTGGACATGGCCATTGCCAACGAAATCGAGGCATGGGAGTTTTACCAGGCAGCGTCAGAAAAGATAAAGGAACCCCATTTAAAGGAGATGTTTCAGGGGTTTGCCCGGGAGGAAAAGGGCCATGAGCTGCTGCTCAGGAATCTTTTGTCCAGGGGGACCATGTCGCTCAATTTCAAGGAGACAACGGATTACAAGGTGGCTGAAACCGTTGATGAACCAAGACTGTCCATGGACATGAAGCCTGCCGACGCCATTGCTCTTGCCATGAAAAAAGAGGAAAGGGCGATGAAAGAGTACAACTGGCTTGCAGAACAGTGTGAGGATGCGGCGCAAAAAAAAGTGTTCCTTGATCTTGCCGCCATGGAGCGCGGACATAAGCTTCAGCTTGAAGAGATGTTTGTGGATATTGGCTATCCTGAGGTTTGGTAGTAATGTTTTTTTAACCACGAAAGACACGAAAGACACGAAAAAGGGCGCTCTTCAACCTTATGAGACTGTTTTTTCATTTGCAGGGGTTTTCTTAAAGAGAATAAATTTCTAAAAGAGTGCTTCTAATTTCGTGTTTTTCGTACCTTTCATTGTTCCATTTTTAAAATAATAAACCCTGGAAGCCGCTGAAGACAGCAGGCTTCCAGGGTTTATTTGTACTTATTTAATCTTCCTTGGAAAAATCTTCTTTTCCAGCACCGCAAATCGGGCAGACCCAATCCTCGGGCACATCGTCAAAGCTTGTTCCGGGATCGACTCCATTGTCTGGATCACCAACTTTCGGGTCATACACATAACCGCATAAATCGCATACATACTTGTCCATAATTTTCTCCTTTTTTTGTTATGGGTTGTTGTTAAAAAGCGTTGCCTGATTTAACGCCCGCAGCCTTTAAAAAGACGGCAAGGGGGCAAAAACCTGTAAATGCCGCCTGGCAGAGGTTGGCCCCGATAAAGGCCGTGGCCCAGAGCCAGTAGAGGCTGTGGGATACGGCAAAAATAATTGTCAGTAATATCAAAGCTCCGGCAATTGCAAAAACCATCTTATCAATGTTCATTGTCTTTTCCTCCGTTGATTGAAGGGTGGTGTTATTTTAGATTTAGTACTCAAGCTCATGCTCTGTTATTTTTCCCTTGAACATGTTGTAGGCCCAGGTCTGGTAGGCTATGACCAGGGGAAGAAAAATAACCACTACCAGGAGCATTACCTTAAGGGTCAGGGGGCTTGAGGATGCATTAAATGCTGTAAGGGATGCTTCTGGATCAATAATTGAGGGGTAAAGGGTGGGAAACAGACCTGCAATACCGAAAAAAGTTGCTCCCGCAATGGTGATGGCCGATGCAAACCATGCTTTAAAGAAAGATTGTTCTGCTATAAAATACCTGACGGCAAAAAGAGCTGCAACCGTGACAAGGATAATCAAAAAAAGGGCTGGATACCTGAAGTAGTTGTCGTACAGGGAGGTTGCATAAAAACTTGCCCCAAGAAAGAGAACCGCCAGGGGAACGACCACCAGCCAGAGTTTGCCGGCCGTTGCAACTGAGCGGGCATGGAGGTCGCCCGTTGTTCTAATGGCAAGCCAGTTGGCCCCGTGGAGCATGAAAAGTGTCAGGAAAAGAGCCCCGCCAAGGGCACCATAGGGGTTTAGGAGCATGAGAAGATTCCCATGGTACAGACCGTTTGCATCAAAGGGGATACCCCTGAAGATGTTGGCAAAGGCCACCCCGAACAGCAGGGCAGGTGTAGCGCTTCCGATGAAAATGCAGGCATCCCAGATCCGTTTCCAGCCGGTGGAGTGGATATGTCCTCTGAACTCAAAGGCTACCCCCCTCAGGATCAGGGCGAACAGTATGAGAAGCAGAGGTGCATAAAGGGTGGAGAACATGACTGCATAAACCTTGGGAAAAGCGGCAAAGGTAACACCCCCTGCCGTGATGAGCCAGACCTCGTTGCCATCCCACAGGGGGCCGATGGAATTGATCATCATGCGTCGATCAGTGTCGGATTTTCCAAGAAAGGGATAAAGGGTGCCAATGCCAAAGTCAAATCCATCTGTCATAAAGAAGATTGCCCATAAAAGGCCCCATAGGATAAACCAGGTAGTTTGCAGTTCCATTATGATAAGCTCCTGTGTTCGTAGTTTTTAGGTGTGAGCGTTAAACGGTTTTTGGTTCTGTTATTGTTGCCGTTTCGGTTTCCGTTGCCGGTTCAGGACCTTTCTTGGCTGTTTTTGCCATCAGATAGAATCCAACAGCACCGAGAAGACCGTAAACAAAGATGAAGGCTATAAGGGATATCATCACCTGGTAGCCTGCAACGGGGGATGCCGCATCAGAGGTTCGCATCAAACCGTATATAATCCAGGGTTGACGCCCCACCTCTGCCACAACCCATCCCATTTCAATGGCAATGTAGGGGAGCGGTATGCTCCAGAGCATGATTTTGAGATATCCCGCAGACTCCATAAGGCGGTTTCGTCGCATGAACCCCACCAGGGTAAGAAGGATAAAGATCGTACCAAGGCCGACCATGGTTCTGAAGCCCAGAAAGGTGATGAGAACCGGGGGCCGTTCGTCCCTGGGAAAATCGGAAAGACCCTTTACCTCTGCGTTAAAGTCGTGGAAACCAAGGAAGCTCAGGATTCCCGGGATGGAGCCAAATTCCCAGGTGTTTTTACCGGTCTCTTCGTCGGGGATGGCAAAGAGCACTATGGGTGCCCGGGTCTGTGTTTCCCAGTGGGCCTCCATGGCGGCAAGCTTTGCCGGCTGAACCTCGGCCACATGGATTCCGTGGAGATCGCCTGTAAAGGCAACGGTAAGGGAAGATACAAGGCCGAACACCAGGGCTATTTTAAAGGATCTGGTAAACAGATCCACATGCTGGCTCTTTAACAGGTGATAGGCGGAGATGCCCATGACAAAAAATGCCCCGAGCACCAGGGCAGATGGAACCACGTGGATGATTTCAAGCAGGGCGAATTTGTTGAGCATAATGGCCATGAAGTCGGTCATCTCAGCCCGGCCATTTCGAATTGTGTAGCCAACAGGATGCTGCATGAACCCATTGGCCATCAGAATCCATACGGCCGAAAGGTTGCCTGCAATGGCAATCAGCCACATCACGCCTGCATGGGCCTTGGCCGAGAGTTTCTTCCATCCAAAGACCCAGATACCAATAAATGTTGATTCAAGGAAAAAAGCCGCAGTTGCTTCAATGGCCAGAAGGGATCCAAATACATCACCCACATACTCTGAATATCTGGACCAGTTGGTCCCGAACTGAAATTCCAGGGTGATTCCCGTTACAATGCCGAGGGCAAAGTTGAGGAGGAAAAGTTTGCCCCAGAATTTGGTCATTCTCAGATATATTTTGTCGCCTGTCCTGGCATACTTTGTTTCCATGTAGGCAATGATGACGGAAAGTCCCAGGGTCAGGGGAACAAACAGGAAATGGAACATTGTCGCAACGGCAAATTGAAGCCTTGAAAGAAAAACTGGATCCATCGGTTTCTCCTAGGGGTTATGGTTTTTGTTTATACATTGTCTTGATCTGGTCCGTAAGGTCCGGCACAGGCTGCAAAAACAATATCCTTTTTTATTGTTTTTTCAAGGCAAACAGACAGGCTGTTTCAGGTTCCGCAAGGGATTAATAGCAACTATCGTGCCATTTTGCTATATCTGTTTCAGATGCTTATTATGATCTTTACACCCCTGGAAGGCAAGAAAATTGTTCCTTGTCAGTTTGGAATTCTGGGTGTTTCATAGTGTATCATGCAGTCATAAGTGTCTCGTACGGTTTCTGTGCAATGATACATGAATTAGAACTGAACTTTGTTTCTTATCAAGACCCACATGTCCTGGTGGACACAAAGAAGCATGAAATACGTTAGCCGTTAGCCACTAGCCATTAGCTAACAGCTAAAAGCTAACAGCTGTTTTTTTGTAAATCGTTTTGGGTTACCCCAAGGTGAGGGCCCGGGTGGATGATCCAGTGAGTTACAGCTTGGCATGGTTGATGCATTTACGGGGTAGATACTGTTATGCAACGATGTTGTGGGTAAAATTTGTGGGAGAGGTCTTTCAGATGCTGCAGAAGCCATGCGATAATAATATTGTAAAGGCCCTTGAGCTTGCCGACCAGATGATTCTTCTGGCTCAAAAGGGCGATGGGGAGCGGGAGGATTCGGGATGCGGCATCTTGTACGGTGTTCTGCTGGATTCAGGATTTAAATTAAGGGCTCTTGCGGTCAAGGAGATGATTGTCCACAAGAGCAAGGGATGGTGGAAGGAGTATGAGCACAATGACGAAAAAAAATGAGAAAAGGTCCGGGGAGGAGATTAAACCTGGAAAAAAACTTGAGGTTGATTTGGGCGAATGTATTCTTTGCGACATTTGCGTTGATCTTTGCCCCCAGGTGTTTAAAAAAAATGATGCAGACTATATTGAGCTGATTGAGTGTGACACATACCCTGAAGAGGATTTGAATGATGTCATTAAAAGCTGCAGGGGAAGTTGTATTGAATGGGTTGAGGAAGCATAAAAAATGAGAAAACTTAAAAAAACTGTCTACTCGCTTCTTGCCAGGGATGACGGCAGACCTTTTCCTGAAGAGATCCTTGGGTTTAATTTGAGAAAAGTGGTCAATCCACTGTTCACCTATATTCAGAGCGTTGATGGGGCTGTCCGGTCAAGGGCAATTGCCTCCATGGGCCAGGTTGTGGCGGCCCTTGCCAACGAGAACATGGAGTCTGCAAGGGTCATTATGCGCCGCCTCATGTGGAGTCTAAACGATGAGTCCGGCGGCATTGGATGGGGAGCGCCCGAAGCCATGGGCGAAATCATGGCTGCCCATGGAGGACTTGCCCGGGAATTCCACAGGATCCTTCTCTCCTATGTGAATTCCGACGGTAACTATCTGGAGTACGAGCCCCTGCGCCAACAGGCGGTCAAGGGGCTAAAACGCCTGTTTGAGGCACAGCCCCAGATCATGGAACCTTACGTTCATCTGATTCCCACGCTTGAGTAGCCCCCATGGCGGCCGGATTTAATCCTCTTCGTTGTTTTCTGAAAAGTTTTTGATCATAAGTTTGCCAAGTTCTGTGGAACGATTAGATGCAGCTTCAACGGCATTGATCATGGTGGTCCTCAACCCCCCCTGCTCCAGGGTGTGAATGCCTGCGATGGCCGTTCCGCCGGGAGAGGTTACCCTGTCCTTTAACTGTCCCGGGTGTTCTTTTGATTCAAGCAGGAGCTTGGCTGCGCCCAGAACGGTCTGGGTGGATAAAAACAGGGAGTCTTTTCTGGACAGCCCCATTTTAACACCCGCATCGGCCATGGCATCAATGATCATGAAAATATAGGCAGGCCCGCTGCCGCTTAATCCAGTAAATGCGTCCATCAGGACATTCTCCTGGATAAATACACTTTTCCCCACCGAATCAAACACGGCCTTTGCAAGCTCAACATCCCCCTTGAGAACGTTTTTCCCGGCCGCAATAGCAGTGGCGCTCTCCTTTACAAAGGCGCAGATGTTGGGCATGACCCGGATGAGCCGCAGCTTCTTGTGAACGCAGGCTTCAATGGCGGCAAGGGGAACCCCTGCCGCAATGGAGATGATGAGCTTGGACATGTCAAGGGCCTTTGCCGTCTCCTTGAACACAGTATGAAGAATCTGGGGTTTTGTCGCATATATAATAATGCTTGATCGTTCGATCACCTCAAGGTTGTTCGTGGTGGTGGCAATACCGTATTTGTCCTTTACTGAATCAAGCTGATCCTGCCTAACATCCGAGCAGATGATATTTTCCGGCAATGACGCCTTGGAAAGGACAAGGCCGCTTATCAGGGCCTCACCCATGTTGCCGGAGCCAATAAATCCTATTTTATGGTCACTAAGCATGTTGATTGCTCCTTAAAAAATATTTAACAACTCCTGTCTGTTGCTGTGTCAGCCTGATATTAGAGGGCAGGACTTCTTTTAAGTCAAGATAAAATATGCTATTAGTTCCGGACCTGTGTAAGCAACTATATTTTAAGGAGATTGATATTTGACCCTCAAACACAAGCTTGACCTCATACATCAGGAGTACAACCAGCGGGAGTTTGTCTCTCCAGATCCCCTTGAGTTTCTCTATGCCTACCCCCAGGTCCGGGATCGGGAAATTGCAGGGCTTGTTGCCGCCCTGCTTGCCTATGGCCGCGTGGCCCAGATTTTAAAGAGCGTAGCCCGGGTGCTCGATCTTTTAGGGCCTTCACCCCATGAGTATCTTTTGACCCGGACAGAGGCGGACATTGTCCAGGATTTAAAGGGATTCAAACACCGGTTCACAACAGATGGGCACATGACCGATCTGCTCGTGGGAGCCGGCAAGGTGCTCCACAGGTTTGGATCCCTTGAGGCCTGCTTCTTATCCGGTTTTTCCTCGGAGGATGAGACCGTTATTCCGGCAATGTCTCATTTTATAAAGGAGCTCACCCGGGGGGGAAAAATGGGGATCCTTGCGGCAGACCCGGAGCGACGAAGCGCATGCAAACGCAACAACCTCTTTTTGCGATGGATGGTCAGAAAGGATCAGGTTGATCCTGGAGGGTGGGCGGAGGTTCCCAGTTCAGCCCTCGTAGTCCCCCTGGACACACACATGTTCCGAATTGGAACCCTGCTTGGCTTTACCCGGCAAAAACAGGCCAATCTGAAAACAGCCCTTGAAATAACCCGGGGCTTCAGAGATCTAATCCCCAATGATCCCGTGAAATATGATTTTTGCCTGACAAGGTTTGGCATCCGGGGGGAGATGAACCACGATGACTTAAAGGCGATTCTATCAAATGACCTATAGTGGATATGTTTTACCGCAGTTGATTCCGGGTACCCTGGTGCGGCGCTATAAAAGATTTCTGGCCGATGTTGTTCTGGAGTCAGGGGAGCTTGTAATTGCCCATTGTCCCAACACCGGTTCCATGCGGGGGTGCAGCGAGCCGGGTAAAAGAGTCTACCTGTCTGAAAGTGACAATCCCCGGCGCAAGCTTGCCTACACCTGGGAACTCATGGAGCTTCCCGAAACTCTTATCGGCATCAACACGCAGATTCCCAACAAACTTGTGCACCATTCGATCGAAGCCGGTCTTGTGGATGAACTCCTGGGCTACACATCCATAAGGCCCGAGGTGAAAACAGGAGACCACACAAGGCTTGATCTGCTGCTGACCAACGACCAGGGCGGCGAGTGCTTTGTTGAGGTGAAGAATTGCACCCTTGTGGAAAACGGGCTTGCAAGGTTTCCAGATGCCGTGACCCTGAGAGGTCAGAAGCACCTGGCTGAATTAGAGCGCCTCGTCCAGGAAGGAAAGCGGGCCGTGATCTTTTATTTGATCCAGCGCATGGATGCCGTCTCGTTTTCCCCTGCCGCAGATATCGACCTGGCCTATGCCCATGCACTTAAACAGGCGGTGGATGCAGGGGTGGAGGTCATTGCAAGGGATACCGTCCTTGATACCACACGGATCGCCATGGGCCGATCCATTCCGGTGATCCTGCAGCAGTTCTAATTATGCAATGTCAGCGTTGGGGTGGCGGCCAGTATCGCCTTGCTGAACATCAAGAAACAAAGGGGATCAGATTTTCGGACAGGACAAACCCTAATAACCGCAAATTGTCTGAGGGAGGCACGACCGAGTTTTTGCGGTTTGGGTTTGTCCTGGCTGAAAATCCCCCGACTTTCTTCGTTCAGCAAGGTGATACTGGCTGACGCCTAAAGAAGGAAGTCAAAATTAGAACTGCTGGGGGATTCTGTAAAGGGCTTGTGTTTGTTCCCGGTATGATATAGGGGGAGGATTATGAAATCAATAGCAGAGACAATAGGTTCTGTACCATTATTCCAGGGTCTTGATCCTGACAATTTCCGGGAAATCATCGCCATCGGCGAACGAAGAACCGTTCAAAAGGGTGAGATGATCTTTACAGAGGGGGATCTGTGTAACGGGTTCTATGTGGTGGAATCCGGTAAAATCAAGGTGTTCAAACTATCGTTTGGCGGCAAGGAACAAATTCTCCATATCTATGGACATGGAAAGCCCTTTGGCGAGGTCCCGGTTTTTACCGGGAGAAGCTTTCCCGCATCATCGGTTGCCGTTACCAAAGCCTCTTTGATTTTTTTCCCGCGGAAAAGATTCGTCGACCTCATTTCATCCCATCCTGGTCTTGCCCTTAACATGCTGGCCGTCCTTTCCATGCGCCTTAAGGAATTTACCGTGATGGTGGAGAACCTGGCGTTAAAAGAAGTTCCTGCCCGGCTTGCCTCCTATCTCCTGGCGTCATTCCGGGACCAGGACACCCCAGGCCCGGTAAATCTTCCAGTGTCGAAAACCCAGCTGGCGGGTATTCTTGGAACCACCCCGGAAACCATATCAAGGGTCCTTGCCCGTTTGACAAATGAAGGCTTGATCAAGGTGGATAACCGGCTAATAACCATTGTCGACCCTGACGGGGTGGCAGTGATTGCCGAAGAAGGATAGGAAGAATGCGGGTTGCATCTCCCCCCCTCATGACAGGTTATTCTGTCACAACGAAGCTTGCAACTCGATAAAATAAGCTGAATTCACTGTAGGGGCGATCCCTTGCGGTCGCCCTTTGCGGCTCGATAGCCGTTAGCTTTTAGCTAAAAGCCAATGGCTAAAAGCTAATGGCTAATGGCTAAAAGCTAACAGCTAATGGCTGTTTCTTGTAAAAGTTTTGGTTGTCGCTTCAGTTCAGGAGATTTTCCGGGTAATTGCCGGGCTGACTGGCCGGTTCGCCTCAACGATCTCCCCCCTGGTGCTGATTACCGTTGTGACCATCGGGATCTCCTTGTCGGCAAGGGCCATGGCCTTTTTTATTATGCCGGGAAGACCCGAACAGCAGGGAACCTCCATGATAAGGGTGGTTACGCTTTTGATGGTGTTTGTGGCAAATATCTGGGCAAATTTTTCAACATAGGACTCCTTATCGTCAAACTTGGGGCACCCCATCATCACGACCTTGTCCTTGAGGAAATCCTGGTGGTACGAGCCGTAGGCAATGGGGACGCAGTCGGCAGTGACAAGAAGGTCGGCATTTTCCAGAAAGGGTGCATTTGGCGGGACAAGCCGGATCTGAACGGGCCAGTGCCCAAGTGCCGATGCTGCGCCTTTCATGGAGACTGGTTTGTTGGCCGCCTGGCAGGAGCCCATGTCCTTTGCCGGGGCGAAGGTCTGCAGGTTTTCAGACGAACATCCGCATCCCAGTGATTCGGGTGCTTTGTCCTTTTCCTTGGATTTCAAAAATGCCTCTACAGCCTCTTCGTCAAAGGGATCTGCCTCCCTTTCCACAAGGTGCAGGGCGTCCTGGGGGCATTCTCCAAGGCAGGCCCCGAGGCCGTCGCAATACATCTCCTTTATTACCTTGGCCTTTCCATCGATGATTTCAATGGCACCTTCGGCACAGGAGGGGACACAGTTTCCGCATCCATCACATTTTTCTTCGTCTATCTCTATAATTTTCCGCATGATTTTCATGGTATATTCTCCCTGCCTAAGCGTCCTGGTTCAAGAGGACCACCGCTGCTTTTTCTCTGCCGCTTTTGGTTAAAAATGATTTTTCAATTATTGTTTCAAGCCTGCCCCTTTCCATGGGTTCTTTCTTTTGCGTCTCTTCTAGGTTTGTTACAAGATTTGCATCGTAGAGCACCTTGAAGTTGAGGCTCTCATCCTCCCCTGGATGGTGGAGGCGGCTGACAATGTCGCAAACTTCGTCGATGAGATCCGCCTTGGCATCGAGTTTTTCAAGGATCTGCCGTGCAACGGGCGGACCCTCAAGCTCCTGGAATTCGGGGGCCGTCGAATTGTGCTTTTCCTCGGCCTTTTTGATGCCGATTTCGTGGAGATAGGCGGCGCAGAGGATCACAGCCATGTTGCCGAGCTCGGCCTTGCCAATGGCTTCGGCATAGCGTGCCACCCTTAAGGCGTGGCCGATGCGTTTGAAATCGGTGTGGAAATAACGCTTCATCTCCACCGCCACCCTGTCCTTTAAAAGGTCGTCCCTGTTCTGCAGGAACTCTTCGGGCAGGGTGCCGAGGCACT
>JAVEQI010000012.1:0-79252 GCA_034007745.1 Desulfobacterium sp. | reverse complement strand
GATAAGCCCAAGTGTTTCTGCATATTCGATAAATTCTCCAGGTGAGACAACCCTCCCTTTTTCTAAAATCAGTCGAACCAGGCATTCATAATGGCTGGTCAACCCGGTTTTTAAATCCTGAATAGGCTGAAAATAGAGAACAAACCGATCGTTTTCAATGGCATCTTCAATGACATTTTTCCAATACATTTTTTGAGTTGAATGCACCTGGTACTGCTGTTTGAGGGAATAGACGTGAAATTGACCAAACCCTGACTTTTTGGCATGATACATGGCAATATCTGCGTTGGACAGAAGATCATGAATGGAGTTTCCATGCTGGGGGAAAAGGGCAATGCCTATGCTAGCAGTTATTTTAAAATTGTGCTCCATGTCGTCAACCGGTATCTTGATCAGAGCCTGATTTATTTTTTTTGCCAGGGCTAAAACCGCCTTGCCCGTTGCATTGGGTATGAGCAGCGTAAATTCATCCCCGCCGATGCGGCAGATCAGATCGGACTTACGCGTCATCTGTTGAAGGGTCTGAGCCACGGTTTTGAGTATAGCATCTCCCATGGGATGGCCCTTGGTATCGTTGATGATTTTAAACTGGTCGATATCAAGATAGAACAGGGCTAACTGCTCGTCATACCGTCGTGCCTGGTCAAGGATTCGTTCGAACTCGCTATTAAAGTGCCTCAGGTTGCTCAGTTTGGTCAGGTGATCGTGGGTGGCAAGCCACATCATCTGCTCCTCGGCTTTTTCCCGGTCTGTGATGTCAAGGCCGATGGTCAGAACCACAGGGAACCTTTTTCCCTGGGGATAAAGCGTGGAATGGAACCAGGAGATAGAATGTGAGGTCCCCGAGGAGGATATCATCTTTGCGTCGTATTTAATGGATTTTATCTCTTTTCCCTCCCGCAGGGCAATGAGTTCATCCTGGTGCTGATTATTTTTTTCACCGAAAAAATCATCAAACAATTTTCCAACAAGGGCATCTTCTTCCGCTCCGTAAAGGACAAGGGCTTCATTGTTGATAAATAATATTTCACCCTTGTAGGTTTGAGTTATGATCAGAATCGGGGCGGACTGAACAAGTTTTTCGATAAAGTTCTTTTCGCTTTCAAGATCCAGGCTTTTTTTTGTTAAAAGAAGGGTCTTTTCCTGGGTCTCGTTTTCTAAAGCTTCCAGTTGATCTGCCACCTCCCTGGCAATGGCAGCTAAATTGTCGACCTCATCATCATACCCAAGGCGAAAGCCCCTTTGCCTGTTCAGGATCTGGCGAATCTGTTGATACTCATGCTGGGTAAACAGCGGGAGTACCGAGGCAAGGTCAGCCATCCGTTTTAACAGGGCATGGGCGAGTAAAAATAGAACTAGAAGAATTGTCAGCAGGCCGGCAATGCTGGTTGTGACCATGCGGGCAAGGTGTGTTCTCATCTCGTTATATTCGTAGGTGATCTCGTCAATGATGAGTACGAGGGACTGGGGGTCGTTGGACTCGTCCATGGCATGGGCCTGAACGTTGTAAACAGCCTTATTATGGGGGAATATGATGTTCCCCTTGATAAGCTCGTCCAGGGAGTGGTGTTCTCTAAGTGCATGGATCAGGGGGGTGGTCTGGGCTGTGCGGGTCATAGCTGATAGTTGATAATTGTCCCTGGTCGGATGCTGGGCCTCCCCGGTTTTTGTCAGAATCGCCATATCAGCATGGGTGGCCTTTTGAAATTCGATCATCCCGTCTGCCAGGGATCTGCCAAGGGTGAGGGTGCCAACGGATTTAAAGGCCGAAACTATGGGAATAGTCATGATGGTGTAGCACTCATTGTCACAGGACATGGTATGCACGGGCTCTTCTTCGGTTAACACCTTTTTTATCTGGGTGTTCAGGCCCTTTAGGTTAATGCCCCAGCTCTTGACTGTCAGCCCCTGGTGGTCGGTTAGGACTGCCCTGTTAAGACCCCAGATGAATTGCCAGTTTGACCAGTTTTTTTCGATCAGGGAGATGGTCTGTTTCCAGGATAACCTGGCTGTACTGACGGGTGCCTGGGTCAGAAAAATTGACTCGGCAAACATCTCCAAAACCTTTGAAGAGTTGCTGATGACGGTCGTTGCAATATGAAAATAACGACTCTGCGCTTTTCCCCCCTGTTCGAGAAAGGCCCTTGTGGTATCAAAATAAAAGAGAAAGGTCTGGTAACCCTGGAGGAGCACAAGGGCGGCGCTGATTAAAAAAATAAATTTCCACTTGAGGCTGAAAAAGTTTTTTTTTAACATGTACCCCCCAGTTAGAACTTAAAGGCGACCTGCAATGCAAAAAGGTCATGGTGCTTTTCTGTAATGCTTCTGTCAGGGTTGTCGGCGGTTGTCAGCCATGATGTTCCATTGATCCAATGGTATTCACCTCGCATCATCATCCACGGCTTAATATCCCAGCGAAGGGAGAGGGTAACATCTTTGGTAAACCCCATGTGGGTAGGCAGGCCTATCTGTTTGAAAAAACTTCCACTTCTGTCATCTTGGTCAAGGTAGTGTTCGCCATAGCGGCCTAGGAGCTGCCAGTTGTAATTAAAACGATAGGCAGTCTGGACGTACCAGCTTTCGCTGACAGATTTCCCATCAGGGCTCAAGGGGCCGAGGTTTGAAAATTCATTCTTTTGATACAGGTATTCGCCTGTCAGGCTGATCCGGTCGCCGTTATATTGGGCTGACAATACCATGGGATAAAAGTGGATGGTTCCATTGGTGTATCTATCCATGGAGCCCTGGTCATAGTCAAGGGTGACATCGGCGTAGCTTATGGCCGCTACATATTTCCCGGAATTGATATCATAGGTCAGCTGTCCCGCAAAATCTGCCTGGGTGCTCAGATCCCCTGTGGCGTTCAGGGGAAGAACGGCATCCCGCATTTCATCGTTGTCGTTTCTTATCTCTCCATAGTTTAACTTTCCGGACAAGCGTCCTGTTCCCAGTTGAAAATCCATGTAGAACTGCCCTCCGTCGGAGGATAGGAAAAGGGATCTGGAACGATCGAAATAAATGCCCGGGGGCAGGATAATTGTGGGGGTGGTAAAGGCCACATCCCTTGTTTCGTTGTATAATCCCAGGGGGTTTTTGACCCTGCCCAGTCTGACCCCGAGGCTGCCCAGGGGGTTTTGAAACAGGGCCAGGTCGATCAGGCCGTAATCAAGGGAAAGGCTTCCGCTGTCAAGCTCTCCTGCCTGGCGGAAGAGGCCCTGGGCTGCGAAGCTGATCCTTTCCATGGGCTGATAACCCAGGTTGAGTCCCGCCTCGGTGAGTTTGTAGGAAACGCTGTCTTCACTATTGCCATAGGCTTGATTGGCCGTTGTGTGGATGGCGTTCTGGGTAAAAAAACCATGGATCTGAGCCTTGTCTGACAGGTTATAGGCGTTTGCCCATGGGGCAGAGATCAAAATAACGAGTATCAGGGCAAGCCTGGTGAAGCTGTATTTATTCATATATTAATATCCTGATATTCTTATTGTCGGGTGCAGCCTCGGCATAGCCGATACTGTTAGGGGTGGTGCTGATTTTTTCGATCATCTCCTCGGGGGAACCAACCTGCCTCGGGGGCTGACCGGTTCCGGAAAAGAGCAGCCTGTCCCATATTCTTCTGAATTGGTGGGGAAACATGTTGAGTTTTGTTTTGGTGAATTCACGGTGGAGAGGATTGTTATCTGCAAGTACAAAAACCTGTATTTTTCCCCCGTTGGACCAGATGGGGCGCTGCATGGCAAAGATAGATCGTAGATCCTGCACCGTATATAATCGGTCGGGTACGGATGCATTGACGATTATCTCCACCCCTTGGCAATTGGAAACCATGATAAAAAAGAGGATGGCTGCCAATAGTGTTTTTCTTGCAGGTTTTCTGGAAAAATATTTAAAAATCATGCCAGACCATAACCCCATTCATCGACAAAATCAAATATAAAATCAGCTAAAATAAGATGCCCCATGATTGTGTGTCAATGGGTCTGCCTATAAACAAACAAGGTCCTCCAGGTTGAGCTGGAAGACCTTGATTTATAGCTGCTTGATCTATACTTGTTATCTAATTCATTGACCCCATGCCGCTCCTTGGGCAATCCATGGCTCCTCTTCCCTCAAAACCCCTGCCGAATCCAGGAAAATTAATTTCTGGAGCAATTTTCTTTGCCTCAAGGGCAAGGTTGATTCGTTTTTCCATCAGAGCCTTTTTAAGATCACCGGTCTCATTGGCAAGGTCTGTAACTCTTTTTTGATCCGGGTTTGAAGTCTGCATGAGGATTCTCATCTCCTCTTGTTTTCCATGCATGGCAGCCCTTGTCTCTGCTGTTTCATCAATGAATTTCTGGTGAAGCGCTTTAAGCTGGGTTTGCTGTGCCTCCGTAAGGTTTGCCATGGGAGCTGCGCCGCAGTTATATCCCGCTCCACCTCCTCTTTTACCCTGGCCCTGTCCTTGCCCCTGTCCATGGTGGTTCCAGGCAAATGCCGCTGCGGAAAATCCAACTATTGCAAATACGAGCGCTGTAACTATAACAATCTGTTTTTTCATGGTACTCTCCTTTGTGGTGGTCCCAGGACCTTTTTCCCACATTTTATTCTGTTTATGTTTTGCTGTCTGGCTCCACGCCCTGTGAAGTTGGATATAGTTCTTTGCAAGGGGTGTGCCATGGAGTGGTGGAAACAATTAAGTCGTTGTAATTCAATGTTAAATGTTGTTTTGTCTTCCCGCCGTGAATTGGTTATGATATATGGAAGTGGGTATTTTGTATCCATGACAAGGTATTTATGGGTATAAATTACCCAGCTTTGTCAAGAAACTTGAAACTTGAGACAAGAAACAAGATGCGAATTTGTTCGAGTTTCAATCTTCGTGGGGATTATATAGGAACCTGGCACTATAATTGCTTTTGATTTTAAGTTTTCAGTTAATATGAATAAAGGTTAGCCAATGCCAGATTTTAAAAAAATATCAGACCCCAAAAAAAGAACCATCGGAATTTCTCCGTTTATCATATCTGGTGTACTTCTTGTGCTCATGTCCATTTTCGTGCTCATGGCCATGGACAACATCAAGGAACATGACGCAAGGGTGGTTGAAAAGCTTACGGCAAAGGGGACCTTTTTGATCAGGGCCTTTGAGGCAGGCACCCGAACCGGGATGATGACAATGAAGTGGCGTGCTCCAAAGGTGCAGAGTCTGCTCTCTGAAACGGCCTTCCTGCCCGAGGTGAGCTATCTGATGATAACGACTCTGGGCGGAAAGATCCTGGCCCACAGTGATCCTGAAAAAATCGGAACTGTTTATGCCGGGATGCCCGAAACAGATGCCCTGGGGGACGGCACGGCAGTTTCCCATCGGAGGGTCATCGCTGAAAATAGGGTAAAGACCTTTGAGGTGTTCAAGGTGTTCACTCCGGCAAGGCGGTTTCACGGTCCGGGACGGGGCATGCCCATGGGCAGAAAGATGGCTGCCGGTAAAGTTCAGGGCATTTCCAGGGCCATGGGAGAACCTTCTGAAAGAACGAACGACCCGGAATTGCCGGGGCTTGAATCCCCTGGGCCTGAACTGCCAGCGCCTGAACTGCAGGATCTGAAAACATCGCCAGGTGATCAAGCCGCCAGGCATCCCTCCCATAATTCTCCAGGGTCAGACTGGTTCAGCGCCCATTTCTCCAGGTGCCCTGACGATTGCCTGGAACAGGGGCCCCAGATCATCATTGCAGGCCTTGACATGGAGGAAGCTGAGTTCGGGAAAAAAGAGTATGTCAACCATATTGTGGTCAACGGTATTGTTCTTTTTCTCATCGCAGGTTCCGGTATTGTCGGTCTTTTTATGCTCCAGGGATATCGGTCCACCCGGTCTTCCCTCTCCAGGGTCAGGGCTTTTTCCAACAATCTTGTTGAAACCATGCCCGCAGGTCTTATTGCGGTGGATCACGATTTTGGGATCACCTCGTGTAACAGAGAGGCCATGGTAATTCTTGGGGAATGGGGCAAACCCGTCCTGCCCCCGGTTCTTGTTCAAATGGCTGGGACCATACGTGAAAACGATCAAAAAATTTCAAGGGAAGTCGCCCTGTCATCCCTGTCCGGCAGAATTCTTGTTCTGGACGTAGTTGTTTCCCCCATACCCGATGACGGACAGGGCAGGTCTGGGTATCTTTTCCTGTTCAGGGATTTGACCGAGCTTGCCGCTTTAAAGCACGAACTGGAAAGGAGCCGGCGCCTTGCAGCCGTTGGCAAACTTGCCGCAGGAGTAGCCCATGAGATTCGAAACCCCCTGAGCTCCATCAAGGGATTTGCCACCTATTTCAGGGAGAGGTACAGGGATGTTGTGGAGGATAAAACAACGGCGGACATAATGATCCATGAGGTCGAACGGCTCAACCGGGCAGTTACCCAGCTTCTGGAGTTCGCAACTCCCCTGCCCGTGGTTGCAAGACGGGTGGATGTCAAGAATCTTGTGGACCATTCGTTAAAGCTTGTGGAAAAGGACCTTGCCGACAGATCAATAAAAATCGAAAAGATCGTTCAAACGGATCAAACCCGTGTGATTACAGACCCCGACCGCCTCAACCAAGTTCTCTTGAACCTCTATCTCAACGCCATCCAGGCCATGGACAAAGGCGGAATTCTTGAGGTCAGGGCGATCGTTGAAAGGGGTTGCTTGTCCGTTGCGGTGAAAGATACCGGCTCAGGCATTGCCCGGGCTGACATGGAAAAAATATTTGACCCCTATTATACCACGAGGGCCAAGGGCACCGGACTGGGCCTTGCCATGGTACACCGGAATCTCGAGGCCATGGGGGGAGATATAAGGGTGGAGAGCCAGGAGGGCAAGGGGACCACCTTTTTTATCAATATCGCCTGTGGGAACTCTGGGGAGAACGATTAAATGGAAGGTACAAACAGGATACTGGTTGTGGACGACGATGCCGGTCACAGAACCATGCTCAAGACACTCATGACCGGGTGGGGGTATGAGGTGACCGTGGCCGATGACGGGATAACCGGGGTTGAAGCGGTGAAAAAAGCCCCGTTTGATATTGTGCTCATGGACATGAAGATGATCACCATGTCCGGCATGGAGGCCCTTGAGGAGATCCATGGGTTCAACCCCTCGCTTCCCGTGATCATAATGACCGCATATTCTTCCGTGGAAACGGCTGTTACCGCATTAAAAAGGGGAGCTGTTGATTATCTTACCAAGCCCCTTGATTTTGAAAAGCTCAAGCTGACCCTGGCCCGCATGGTCGAAACCCTGGGACTTAAACAGGAGAATCTTAACCTGAAGCAGAGCCTTGGCAAACGGTTTAACCGGGAGAACCTCATCGGCAACAGCCCTGCCATGCTTGCACTGCTTGAAACCGTTGAGATGGTAGCGCCGTCTGAGGCCAATGTTCTTATCTTCGGTGAATCAGGCACGGGCAAGGAGCTCATCGCCGGAGCCCTTCACCACAATTCGGCAAGAAAAGATTTTCCCTTTGTCAAGATAAACTGCGCCGCCATAACCGAAACCCTTCTCGAGTCTGAACTCTTCGGCCACGAGCGGGGTGCCTTTACCGGGGCGGACCGACGAAGAAAGGGCAGCTTCCTTGCCGCCCACAGGGGGAGCATTCTCCTGGATGAGATCGGAGAGATGAACTCTGCCATGCAGGCCAAGCTCCTGCGCGTTCTCCAGGAACGGGAGGTGACCCCGGTTGGCAGCGAAACACCGGTGCCCGTTGATGTGAGGGTGATCGCAGCGACCAACCGGGATTTAACGGAGATGATCGACCAGGGTAAATTCAGACAGGACCTGTTTTTCAGGCTTAACGTGGTCAATCTGGAGATCCCGCCCCTGCGGTTTCGCAACCAGGATATCCCCGAGCTTGCCCTTCATTTTTTAAGCCATTTTGCCGCAAAGAACAGCCGGGACGTCAAGGGCTTTACCCCCGATGCCATGGACGCCATGATCCGCTACCCATGGCCGGGCAATGTAAGGGAACTTATGAATTCCGTCGAACGGGGGGTTGTCCTGTCAAGATCGGACTACCTGAGTCTTGTTGACCTGCCGTTCATCAGGCAGGATCAAGAACTCAGGAATGGGGGAGCAGGCAGTAGCCAGGGGTATGATCCGGTTGACCGGCCCCTGGCCGAGATCGAACAGGAGGCCGTGCTCAAAACCCTTGCCTCGGCCGACAACAATCGGAGCGAGGCTGCAAGGCGTCTGGGCATCACCCGGAAAACCCTTCTCAAAAAACTCAGGCTCTACGGCAAAGCGTAAGGGCCATGGAAACAATAAAATTTACCACATGACTTGTCTTTTTACCCATCTTCTTCGTTGCACCAATGGGCACATATTGAACTATGTGCCTGTTATCACAACGAGAGAAAACGGGCAAAAGGGCAAGCAGGATGCGTAGATTGTTTTTTGGAAGTTCCCTTACAGGTGCATGCCCGGCCAACTAACTCTTACACTCGATGATCAAGTTTTTTTGGTCTATATTCGGGATGATGGGGTCAGGCTTGTGTTATTGGAGTCTGAATCTTTTATCAGGCTCCATGCTTTTGACGACTTCCTGCTGGAAAACATAAAAACAAGCAAAAGTGTCAATAACGCAAGCCTGAACCCGTCAGGGATTTGATCATCGAGTAACAGTTTATAGATGAACCCTGTTTCAAATCCGGTCCGGCCAGATTTCGTCGGCAAGATCTGTGAGCTTGAATTTCTGGATCTTGCCGCTGGCCGTCATGGGATAGCCATCGACCATTGCTACGTAGCGGGGGATTTTATACCGGCTGATTTTACCCCTGCAAAAATCCTTGACATCGCTCTCCTCAAGGGAACTGCCCTCCTTCAGGACTATAAATGCCCCGACCTCCTCTCCGTATTTTTCACTGGGAACGGCTGCCACCTGGACATCCTTGATATCGTCCATGCGGTAGAGGAACTCTTCGATCTCCCTTGGATAAATGTTTTCTCCGCCCCGGATGATCATGTCCTTGTGGCGGCCTGTGATCGATAGATACCCGTCCTTGTCCATCACGCCTAAATCCCCCGAGTGGAGCCAGCCGTCCTTGTCAATGGCTTCAGCCGTGGCGTCAGGATTGTTGTAATATCCCTTCATCACGTTGTACCCCCTGCAGCACACCTCCCCCTGGAGGCCCGGGGCAAGGGTCTCGCCCGTGTCGATGTCGATGACCTTTACCTCCATGTGGGGCAGGGCCCTGCCCACCGTTTCCACCCTTTTCTTTAGATCGTCGTCGATCCTGGTGTAGGTCATCACGGGGCTTGCCTCGGTAAGGCCGTAGCAGATGGTGATATCCTTCATGTTCATCTTCTCGATCACCTGCTCCATAACGTGAACCGGGCAGTTGGAGCCTGCCATGATCCCGGTTCTCAGGGTGGAGAAGTCGAATTTTTTGAACATGGGATGGTCAAGAACGGCAATGAACATAGTGGGCACCCCGTAAAGT
Organism: Desulfobacterium sp.; assembly: GCA_034007745.1. Lineage (GTDB taxonomy): Bacteria > Desulfobacterota > Desulfobacteria > Desulfobacterales > Desulfobacteraceae > Desulforapulum. The sequence continues at coordinate 69,805 of JAVEQI010000012.1, read as the reverse complement.
GCTGTGCATCGTTCCTGTTCAACGGAACCCATGATCAAGAGGGGGTCAAACCCTTCAAGAATAACCATGGTCGTGCCGTGGGTCACTGCTGCAAGGACGCCTAGTACGCAGCCGAAGCAGTGGAACAGCGGTACTGGAAGGCAGACCCGGTCCTTTTCTGTAAACTGCTGGTTCTCGCCGATCCAGAATCCGTTGTTCCCGATGTTGTAGTGGGTGAGCATAACCCCCTTGGGGAAGCCCGTGGTTCCAGAGGTGTACTGCATGTTCACCACGTCGTGGCAATTGAGGGAATCCTGCCTTGCCCGGTATTGGTCCATGTCAACCATGGCGGCCATGGCCCGGATTTCGGGTATGGAATACATGCCCCGGTGTTTTTCCTGGCCAAGGAAACAGACCCGCCTGAGATGGGGGTAGGTTGGGGATGACAGATGGCCCCGTTGCTGGGTCTTAAGTTCTGGCACAAGCTCGTACACGGTGTTGACATAATCGGTGTCCTGAAACCCGTCAATAATGAAGAGGTTTTCTGTTTCAGACTGTTTCAGCAGGTAGTCAAGCTCGGCAAGTTTGTAGTTTGTGTTGACGGTCAGGAGCACGGCCCCGATTTTTGCCGTTGCAAACTGCAAGGTTACCCAGAAGGGAATGTTTGTGGCCCACACGGCAACCTTTTCCCCCCTTTTAACGCCCAGGGCCATGAGGCCCCTGGCCACCTCGTCCACAAGCTTTGAAAACTCGGAATAGGTGAGCCTGAAATCCCTGTCAATATAGACAAGGACCTCGTTGTCCGGGTAGCGTTCAACGGTTTTGTCGAGTATCTGTCCCAGGGTAAGCTCCTGGAGAGGTTTGATGTCAGTCATGGTGTTTTTCCTTTGAGGGCTTGGAAATTAATAATTGCACAAATGTGGCGCAGGATTTCAGCCCGTATTCAGTCTCTTGTCCCTTATTCCGGTATATATATGACCGCATGGATTTCGGCTTTTTCCTCACCGGCACAGCTCACATAATGGGGCACTATGGAGTTGTAGTACACGCTGTCTCCGGGGTTGAGCACATGGGTTTCCTTGCCGTAGATTATCTCTATGCTTCCCTTGACAACGGCTATGAACTCTTCGCCCTCGTGGGAGGAGAGCTCTTTAGTCTTGGCCGATTCGGGAAGAATTTCCACAAAAAAAGGTTCCATGTGACGGTCGGTCTTGCCCCTGCCAAGGGAATAAAAGTTCAGCGCTGCGGGTTTGCCCTTGCCCCCGAGAACGCTGAAGGCCGCCTCACGTTCTGATCTTCTCACGATAAAGGGGTCGTCGCTCTCCTGATCGTCCAGAAATGTTCCGAGCCTGACCCCGAGGGCTCTAGCAATTTTCATGAGCGGCCCCAGGGGGGGGTAGACATTTTCATTGAGCATGGTGTCGAGAAAGTCCTGCTTGAGGCCTGTCAGGCCTGCAAGGGCTGCAAGGTCAATCTCCCGTTTTTCCATGAAGTAGCGGATGCGTCGGCTTACCTTACCTTTTTCCATTGTCGTTCCTGTCTCCTTAATTAGAATAAAAGAGTATCTTATATAATGAAAACATGCAGGTGTCAAAAGATAGTGGGTTGCAGCAGCAGTTCTAATTATGGTTTTACACTAGAGGCAACAGTCGGTATCCCCTTGCTGAACCAAAAAAGTCGGGGGATTTTCGAACAGGCAAACCCAAACCGCAAAAACTCGGTCGTGCCTCCCTCAGACAATTTGCGGTTAAGTGGGTTTGTCCTGTCCGAAAATCTGATCCCCTTTGTTTTTTATGTTCAGCAAGGGGATACCGGCTGTTGCCCCCCCCTTTTTGATATTTACAATCAAAACTTCTGGGGTTGCTGGGCAGTAGATATTGGTAGATCGACAGCTTGTTTTAAGTTGGGCTGAGGAATGAAACCCAACATTGGTGTTATTGGGAAGCCTGGAACACAAGGGAGACCGCAATGGTCCACATGGTGGCGCAGACCAGGGAGTCAAGGATTCGCCAGGATACGGGCCGCTTGAAAAGGGGGGCAAGAATCCTTCCGCCAAGGCTTAAGGCAAAGAACCAGACAAAGGAGGCAAGAACTGCGCCCAGGGCGAACATCTGCCGATCAAGCCCATGGAACTGACTTCCGATACCGCCGATGAGAACCACGGTGTCAAGGTAGACATGGGGGTTGAGAAGCGTCAGGCCAAGGGTGGTTGCAACAGCTGCACCGAGGCTTATGGAAGTTCCATCACCGGCTTCAAGGCTTCCCGGATTAAGGGCGGACCTGAAGGCATTGAATCCGTACCAGAAGAGAAACAGAGCACCTCCCCAGGCGGCCATCCTTGCAAAACCGGGGTTTGCAGCAACAATTGCCCCCATACCGCAGATTCCGCAGATGATTAAGATGGCGTCACACAGGCTGCATATGAGGGGTATGATGAACTCGTGGCTGCGTTTGATTCCCTGGCTCAGCACAAAGGCATTCTGGGCTCCGATCGCAATGATCAGCCCTGCACCCACGCCAAATCCCTTTGCAAATGTCAATATCATTGGCTTTCTTTTCCGGCTTTTCCTATAATTGGGATCATTAGGGGTAAAAGTTTTATTGGGCCAATCCCTAACCCGAAAGTTGCAAAACACACACGGATAAGCTATCTTAAAACATCTAACTTTACAAAGGATTTTATGAAAAGGACTAATACAATAAAACCTGGGGTGCAATATCTGGCAATGGATGTGAAAAATTTAATATCCCCGTCCGATCCCCGCTCTTTTTCCACCCAATGTTACGCCTGCGGGATCTGCACCTCATCCTGCCCTGTTTCCCAGGGCCCGGGGGGGCTTGATCCAAGAAGGATCGTCCATCTGGCAAACATTGGAAACCTTTCCATGATTCTGACCGATCCCTCCATCTGGCACTGCCTTGACTGCCGGCGATGCGGCAATCTTTGCCCCAACCATGTGAAGCCCTGGTTGCTTATTTCCAACTTACAGCAGAAGGCCCTGGCCGAGGAGAGAATTTCAATTCAGACCATGGAGAAGATTGAACAGCTCAAGCGGGAGTTGGTGACGGTTCTTGCCAACACACTGGCAAGGGATTCTGCTCCCGGGTTTGATGAGATTTCTGAGGGCTGGGAGCGGTGGGCCACTCCCCACAGGGTATCGTCAATCCCTTCTGAACCCTTGCGGATCAAGTCCCCTAAACGCTCCCTTGCCAATCCCATGAATCATACCCTCTGTATGACCTGCAGGGAGTGCTCAAGCGCCTGCCCACTTACCGTTCCCAACGCTGAATGTGACCGTGCTGAATTTGATCCCCTTTATTTCATTCGGTGCTATGCTCTTGGAATTGCTCCTGCAAAAGCCTCCCTGTGGGGCTGTCTTAGGTGTGAAAGCTGCACCCATGCCTGCTCACAGTCGGTTCGGGGCCACCTTGTGATCAAAGCGCTTCAGGAGGAACAACACGGGTTCTTCGGCATCCCGTTTCAGATCAGGATCAACACAACCCGGGAACGGGTATTTCGTGCCTTTGTCTCCAGGGTGGATGCCCTGGTGTCCGACGAAGTTTAAAGCCCATGATCAAAATAAAAGATCAAAGTAAAATAGTCCAGATGCCCTGGCCGTTCAGTCGTCGTCTTCGTTCCCCCCATGGCATATTTAAGGTGATTGAGTCCTCTTTGAAGGTCAACCTGGGGATTCCCAGGTGCCTGGCTGCGCTGGTTGTGGCGGTTGGGATTACGCTTTTGAACCCTGATCCGGGAGGGGGGACAGAAACCAGAACCGTGGTTGACCAGATGGGCAGATCGGTCACCTTTCCGGTCCATCCCCAGCGGGTCATCTCCCTTGCCCCTAGCATCACCGAGATAGTCTTTGCCATTGGCCGGGGAGAGTGTCTTAAAGGGGCAACCATTTACAGCGACTATCCTGAAGCCGCCCTGGCACTTCCAAAGGTGGGTTCCTATGTTCATCTTGACCTTGAAAAAATCGTGGCCCTGAAGCCGGATTTATGTATTGCAGTAAAGGACGGGAACCCCAAAGAGACGGCGGACAGACTCGTAAGCCTTGGCATTTCCGTTTATGCCGTCAACCCGATTGACCTTGATTCGGTTATCTCCACCGTCGGGTTGATCGGTTCACTTTTGAATGCAGATGCCAGTGCGGCCCGGGTGGTTAACGACATGGAACAGAGGATCAGGCGGGTTGAACACCTTGTGTCAACCGCAGCAACAAGACCAAGAGTATTTTTTCAGATCGGAATCAACCCCATTGTATCGGTGGGAAATGACACCTTTATCCATGAACTGATCGAGCGGGCAGGGGGGATTAATCTTGCCGCCGCCTCTGTCTCCTATCCCAGATTCTCAAAGGAGCAGTTCCTGGCGCTGTCTCCAGATGTTGTTATTATCACATCCATGGCAAGGGGTGAGGTGTTTCAAAAGGTAAAAAAAGAGTGGCAAAGCTGGCCGGACCTTCCTGCCGTAAGGAACGACCAGGTGCATATTGTGGATTCGAATATCCTGGACAGGCCCACCCCCAGGATGGTTGACGGGCTTGAACTTCTGGTTCGCCTGATCCATCCCGAGTTGTTTTAGGTTGAATATGACAAATCTTTCTTCGAACAGATCAATAGCCCTGCGCATTTTCTGGGTCTGCCTTGTGCTGGTTCTCCTGCTTGGGGTTTCCATGTTAGTTGGCCTTGGTTTCGGCTCCACCTCCCAGCAGGGGATGATCGGCCTGTGGAATTTGATTTTTTCAGGTGATGGCGGAGATTCAACCATGTCAGCCATCATCTGGCGTATAAGGTTTCCAAGGGTGCTCATGGCAATGATGGCCGGTGCAGTTCTTTCAACCGGCGGGCTTGTTTTTCAGGCACTTTTGAGAAACCCCCTGGCCGAGCCTTATATCCTCGGCATTTCAGGCGGTTCTGCCATCGGGGCAATCATCGGCATCATCCTGGGATTTTCAAGGTTTCCCGGGGTGAGCATCACCGCCTTTGCCGGGGCCATGGCAACCCTGGTGCTTGTGGTTGTCATGTCAACGGGCAATGCCGCGCTGAAAAAAGACGCCATGCTTCTTTCCGGGGTGGTGGTCAATGCCTTTTGCTCGGCCGTGATCATGTTTCTTATCTCACTCACTCAGAATAACAAGATCCACACCATCATGTTCTGGCTCATGGGGGATTTTTCCTCGTCGGACCTTGACCAGGCCGCCATCCTGGCCCTTTGCGTTCTTCCCTGTTTTGTTGTTATCTTTGTTCTTTCCCACTCCATGAATCTCCTGCTCATGGGCCGGGAGATGGCCCACTCCATGGGGGTCAACGTGCCCCTTATAACGGGGATTCTGCTTATCACCTCTTCGTTTATGGTGAGCGCCACCGTCAGCCACTGCGGCCTCATGGGCTTTGTGGGCCTTGTGGTTCCCCATCTTTTCCGCCTTGCCATTGGCCCTGATCATCGAGTCCTGGTGCCTGCCTGTATCCTCGGCGGCGGATCATATATGGTGATCTGCGATCTTCTTGCCCGGTGGATTCCCCGCCAGGGTGAAATCCCGGTAGGGGTGATCACGGCAATGATCGGTGCCCCGCTCTTTATAATGCTTCTGAAACGGGGAAAAAATTGACCATGGCGGCTGTCATATCCATTCGGCACCTCACCCACGTCTATGCAAGGGTCAAAGTTCTTGATGATCTTTCTTTTGACGTTGAAGAGGGGGCATTTTTTACCATAATCGGGCCCAACGGGTCGGGTAAATCCACACTTATGCGTCTTATCTCAGGGGTGTTGGCCCCTGGACATGGGGAGATAAAAATTGTCGGCAGATCGTTGAAACGCTTTTCCGGTCGTGAGCTTGCAAAAAAAATAGCCTATGTGCCCCAGATCGTATCCCAGGCTTTTCCCTTTACCGTGGAAGAGCTGGTGCTGTTGGGCCGCTCTCCCCACCAGGGATTGCTCGGGATCAACACCGGAAAAGATTACGATGCGGCCCGCCGGGCCATGGGGTTTACCAATGTCGATCACCTTGCCAGGAGGACCCTTGACCAGATCAGCGGCGGTGAGCGCCAGCGGGTGTTCATAGCCCGGGCCATCTGTCAGGAGCCGGAGATCATGCTTCTGGACGAACCGGCCTCGGCCCTTGACCTTGCCCACCAGGTGATGTTAATGGATCTTCTGGAACGGCTCAAATGCGAGACGGGTACCACCATTGTTATGGTTTCCCACGACATCAACCTTGCGGCCATGTATTCGGATCGCATGGTGCTCCTTTCCGGCGGCAGGCTGGTCAAAGAGGGAGCGCCTGCAACCGTCCTTGATGAGTCTATTCTTGAAGAGATTTTTGGCTGCCCGTTCCTGGTGGATTTAAACCCCCTTGGTAATCTGCCGAGAATTTTTCCCATCCCCGGCCGGTTCAGGCTTCAGGCCCAAAATCGTTAATTTTTCTTTAAGGAGAAGTACAACTCAGTATGGCATACCTCTATCTTATGATTGCAGTTCTATTTGAAATCCTGGCCACCTCGGCCCTCAAGGCTGCTGCGGGTCATCCTAATCTTGGATCTGTCCTTGGGGTTACCTTTGGCTACGCCCTTTCCTTTTATTTCCTGGCCCTGGTGCTCAGGGTAATTCCCCTTGGTATTGCCTACGCCATCTGGTCCGGGGTTGGTATCGTGAGCCTGGCCGTGATTGGGGTGGTCTACTACAAGGAGAGCCTTGATTCTGCAGCTGTCGTGGGTTTGGGGCTTATCGTCGCAGGTATCCTTGTTGTAAATTTGTTTTCAAAAACGGCGGGACACTGACCTGGAATCAAGAGTCTGTTGTATCTTTTTTCCAGGTCAGGGTTTTGAGTTTTACAAGTTCATACTCTCTTGTGCCAAGACCGATTGTTTCTGCGTAATCAAGCTGGATCTCCCAGTTTACATCCGGGTAGAGTCCCTTAAACTTATCCTCACCAGGTGCTCGGTTGTGTTTGAGGCAGGTGTTGGTGAAACCCTGTTCCCTATTGACAAGATCAACCGAAGCCTGGTCAACGGCAACGGGATCTGTCGAGGCGACAATGCCGATGTCCCTGACAATCGGGGAATCGTTGTATGGCAGGCAGTCGCAGGCAGGGGAGATGTCTGCTATAAAGTTGATAAAAAGAGTCTTGTTTTCCTTGCCAGTAACAACCCCCTTTGTGTACTCCATCATCTTTTCAAGAAACACCGGCACGGCCTGGTTCCATAGTATGTTCACCGATTTGGTGGGACAGCGGATTATGCATTCGCCGCATCCAATGCACAACTCCTGGTCAATGGTCGCCTTTCCTTCTTCGAGGGTTATAGCATCGGCAGGACAGTTCTCGGCGCACTCACCGCATCCAATGCAGGTTTTTTTCTTTACTTTCGGGCTCACGTTTGAGTGCTGCTCAAGCTTACCCCTTCTCGATGCGCATCCCATGCCGAGATTTTTGAGGGTACCGCCAAAGCCTGAGAGTTCGTGACCCTTGAAGTGGGCAACGGAGACAAGTGCGTCGGCCGCAACGATTTCATGTCCGATAAAGACCTCTTTGCAATGTTTTAGATTAACCTCGATCCTGGCTTCACTTTTGCCCCTCAGTCCGTCGGCAATTATAAGGGGTGTGTTGCCCATGCTTGAAAAGCTGAATCCGTTTGCAATGGCCGTCGTGATGTGGGAGACCGAGTCGCTCCTTGTCCCGGCATAGAGGGTATTGGCGTCGGTGAGAAAGGGCAGGGCTCCCCTCTCTCTTATGGCCCCGGCAATTTGCCTGACATATGGCGGGCGGATAAAGGCGGTATTGCCCATTTCTCCAAAATGAAGCTTGATTGCTGTGAGGTCGTTTTTGTCAAGGATTTCATCGAGGCCGGCTGTGACCAAAAGCCTTGTAAGTTTTTCCAAAAGATTTTCCCTGGAGTTTGCCTTGAAATCTGTAAAATAAACGGTAGCAGTCATATGAATTTTCCTCTGTTCCTTTGTTTTGTCAATTCGGTTGGTTTATATGATGGTTTATTAGGGCTTTACCCTAATGAAATTTATCCCTGTTGTCAATTTTTTTGCCTCCCATTCCAGGTTATAAAAAATAGAGAATCGCCGCTATTGTTTTTTCAGCAATGGTGAGTTAAGGTCTCCAAAAAGGAGAATTCAACAATGCTGACAGTTATTTCACCATCAAAAACCCTTGATTTTAAATCCAGGTCATACCCTTCCCACACCACTCCGTTTTTTTCGACCCATATTCAGGAAATTGTAGATCACATGAAAACCCTGTCCGGGGAAGACCTTGAGGAGCTGATGAAGATCAGCCCCAAACTTGCAGCCCTTAACTATGAGAGGTATCAGAATTTTAATTTCCCGTTTGTCCGGGAAAATTCCCACCAGGCCCTGCTGGCCTTTAAGGGGGATGTCTACCAGGGGATTGCTGTGGACGATTATCTCGATGGGGATTTTGATTTTGCCCAAGACCACTTGAGGATCCTATCGGGGCTTTATGGTCTTCTCCGTCCCCTGGATCTGATTCAGCCCTATCGCCTTGAAATGGGACTGCGTTTGTCAGGTCCCTGGGGGAAAAACATCTACCAGTTTTGGGAAGACAGGATAACAGACAGGATAAATGAGGAGGTTTTGGAGTCAGAGGGAGACAGGGTTCTGGTAAACCTTGCCTCAAATGAGTATTTCAAGGCGGTTCGACCCAGGGGATTAAAGTCTGATCTGGTGAACGTTCATTTCAAGGAAAAAAAAGACGATGGTTTTAAGATCATCGGCATCCACGCCAAACGAGCCAGGGGGGTGATGGCCGATTTTATAATAAAGAATCGAATCAACAGAGTGGAAGAGTTGAAGCCGTTTGATTTAAACGGATATGAGTTCAACTCAACTCTTTCCACCCAGGAAGATTGGGTGTTTACAAGGGTTTAGGACCTCAATTTGTTTAATTTGCGTTTTTTAGCCTGCGCAATTAGGCAAGCTTCGCTGCAATCTCCATGGCCACCTCATCCTGGGTGATCCTGTCCGTGGTGACACTGAGATCGGCATACTTTCGATAGAGAAGCTGGCGTTCCTCGTAAAGCTGTTCAAAGGTCTGGTCTTTATCCTTGGCAATGCCCCTTGTTTCAAAATTAGTGATCCGCTTTTTTATGGTTTCAAAGCCTGCATCCAGATGGACGATAGTTGAAAGAACGCTTAAATGTTCCATGGATAATGGACTGTAAACCACACTGCCGCCCGTTGAAATCACGTGGTTTTCAATGTTTATCTTTAGGATCTCTTCCTGCTCAATGGCCCTCAGGTTTAAGTAGCCGCTTTCATCCATAATCTCCTGGAGGGTTTTCTGGCTGTTGATCTGGATAAGGATATCTGTATCGATAAATGAAAGCCCCATGATTTTAGCCAGGATGATCCCCACCGTGCTCTTGCCCACACCGGGCATGCCGATCAGGGTCAGGTTTTTTTTCAACCGTTTCTCCTCTTTCCCTTGACGATCAAATTTTAACAGTTGCACGACAGTTCCTCTGCCCGGTAGGAACTCCGCACAAATGGTGCTGCCGCCACGTTTTTAAAACCCATTTCAAGGGCTGTTGTTTTTAGTCGGTCAAATTCCTCGGGTGTGCAATACCGGTGAACTGGAAGATGGCTGCGGGAGGGCTGGAGGTATTGACCAAGGGTTAAGATCCGGCAGCCATGGGCGTAAAGATCGTTCATGGTCTGGATCAGCTGCTGGTCTGTTTCACCAAGGCCCACCATGATGCCCGATTTTGTGGGAATGTCGGGTGCTATTTCAAAGGCTCGTTTCAGAAGGTCCAGGGATTGCTGATATTTTGCCTGGGGCCGGGCCGTGGAATAAAGGGACGGCACGGTTTCGATGTTGTGGTTTAGAACGTCGGGTCTTGCCTGAAGCACCGTTTCAAGGTCCTCGTTTCTCCCCTGGAAGTCTGGTATTAAAACCTCGATTTTAGCCCTTTCAACCCCTCGCCGGATGGCCCTTATGGTTGCGGCAAAGTGGGCGCTGCCCCCATCTTCAAGGTCGTCCCTTGTGACGGATGTGACCACCACATACCTTAGACCAAGGGTCTTTGCTGCATCGGCAACCCGTTCAGGTTCGGTGGGATCGGGAAGGCCCGGCGTTCCCGGGGTGACGTTGCAGAAGCGGCAGTTCCTGGTACATTCGGAGCCAAGGATCATGAAGGTGGATGTCTTTTTTGAGAAGCACTCCCACATGTTCGGGCATTTTGCCTCCTGGCACACAGTTGTAAGCCCGGAACTTGCCAGAAGGGCTCGTACATGTTCGTACTCGGGCCCTGTGGGCAGCTTTCTTTTCAGCCAGCCGGGTTTTGGTTCTCTCTTCATGAGTTCTCCTTGTTCCTTTTCTTATATTGGTACGGGCTCGAGTTTAAACCCGGTGGCTTCAGCAAGGCTCTTTACCAGGGTCTGCCTGACGGTGCCAACCATGTCGTGGGGCGGCTCCTGATTCCTGTTTTCAAGCTCCCGGGCCATGGACGTCATGGAAACCCCGGCAAGACCGCAGGGGTTTATCCAGGTAAAGGGTTCCATGTCGAGGTTTACGTTCAGGGCAAGACCGTGGTGGCACACCCCGTGTTTGACGCTGAGCCCGATGCTTCCTATCTTGTTCTCTCCCACCCAGATGCCGTGGTTCTTTGGATTGCGCCCTGCGTTTATGTCAAAGGCCCGGCAGGTCGTTATCATGGTCTCCTCCAGAAGGCTTACAAAATCTGCAACACCCATTCTGGCCCTGGCAAGGTCCACGATGGGGTATATGATAACCTGGCCAGGGCCGTGGTAGGTTATGTTTCCGCCCCTGCGGGTGGGAACGATGGGAATGCCCCTGGCCTGGAGGAAGCTGGTGTCTACCTTGAGATTTTCAGATCCGCCCCTTTTCCCCAGGGTAAAGACGGGCAGGTGCTCGAGTACCAGGATCACATCCGGGTTGAAGAACCTGGCCGTCTTTGCCTCTGAGATCTGCTGCTGAAGGTTGTAGGCCTCCTGGAAATCAATCACCTTAAGGTCAGCTATCCATCTTTTCGGTAACGACCTGTCCGTTCTGGCTGCGGCATTGATGGATGTTCCAGGCACTGCCGCCTTATCCTCGCAAACAGGGTTTTCTTGCCGCTGAAACCTCATCAAGCCGTTTTACTTTGGGGGTGTACGGGGCAGAGCGCACAAGATCTGGATTCTCCTCGGCCTCTCGCGCAATGGCCTTGAAAGCAGCTATAAACTCGTCAATGGTTTCCTTTGATTCGGTTTCAGTGGGCTCGATCATGATGGCTCCGGGGACTACCAAGGGGAAATAGACAGTTGGTGGGTGGAACCCGTAGTCCATGAGCCGTTTGGCCATATCCAGGGTTGAGACATGGTGGGCCTGCTGTTTTTTGTCCGAGAACACGCACTCGTGCATGCAGGGCCGGTCATAGGCCAGCTCCAGGGTGTCCCTCAGCTTCTCCTTGATGTAGTTGGCGTTGAGAACCGCATAACTGCTGGCATTTTTAAGGCCGTCCGGCCCCATGGAGCGTAGATAGGAGTAGGCCTTTACCATGACGCCGAAATGGCCGTGGAAGGTGACCATGCGTCCAATGGTATCTGGGCAGTCAAATACCCAGGAAAACCCCTTGTCACTCTTTTTGATTCTCGGTGAGGGAAGAAATGGTTCCAGTTTTTTGACAACGGCAATGGGACCTGATCCGGGACCACCGCCGCCGTGGGGGGTTGCAAAAGTTTTGTGCATGTTGAAGTGAACAACGTCAATGCCGATCTTTCCAAGTTTGACAATTCCCATGATGGCGTTGAGATTTGCCCCGTCACCATAAACAAGCCCGCCCCTGGCATGGACGATGTCGGCAATTTCTTTGACATTTTCCTCAAAGAGCCCCAGGGTGTTTGGGTTGGTGATCATGATGCCTGCGGTATCCTCGTCCATGACTGCGGCAACCGCCTCTGGAGTCAGGATTCCATTTTCGTTGGATTTTATGTTGATGGATTTATAGCCGCAGAGGGAAGCACTCGCAGGATTTGTCCCGTGGGCCGTGTCCGGGATGATGATCTTGGATCTCTGTTTTCCGTTTTTTGCGTGGAATGCGTGGATCACAAGCATGCCGGTAAGTTCGCCGTGGGCACCTGCGGCAGGCTGAAGCGCTACCGCATCCATGCCGGTTATTTCTGCAAGTTCCCTTTCCAGGTTGTACATAAGCTCCATGGCTCCCTGGGAGAGCTCCTGGGAGACCATGGGATGGGCACCTGTAAACCCTGGCCGTGCTGCCTGGACCTCGTTGGTCTTAGGGTTGTACTTCATGGTGCACGATCCCAGGGGATACATGCCCGAGTCTACACCGAAGTTCCACTGGGAAAGTCTGGTATAGTGGCGGACAACGTCGAGTTCGTTTACCTGGGGAAGGTCAGGACCCTCATTTATAAGGGCCGCATCCATGGTCACTTCTGGTACGTCCCTTGTCGGGATGGAGATGCCGCAACGTCCCTCTCGGCTTTTTTCCCACAGCAGGGGCTCGTTGAAAATAAGTCCGCTTGTTCCGATCTTGGGGCTCATGCACCCACCTCCTTTGCCAGGTTTTCCATGTCCTGGCGGGAAAACACTTCGGTTGCGCAGAACAGGTAATGATCCTCCATTTCAGGGTAGTAACACTCCAGGGCAAGACCTGCAACTATGCCTTTTTCAAGCTCAAGCTTTCGGTGTGTGGCCGCAAAACCTCTGGGAGCCTTCAGGACAAATTCATTGAAAAAAGGGGTTTCAAACGCCCCTGTAAAACCCGCAGTCATGAGTATTCCTTTCAAAAACACGGCCTTGTCATGGTTGATCTGAGCGATTTTGCTCAAGCCCTGGCGGCCGGAAAAGGCAAGGTACATTCCGGCTGCCATGGCGTTCAGCCCGTTGTTGGAGCAGATGTTGGACGAAGCTTTTTCCCGGCGGATGTGCTGTTCCCTGGTGGAGAGGGTCAGGACAAAACCGTCCTTTCCGTCTGCGTCTTTTGTCCTTCCGACAAATCGTCCGGGAAGGTCCCGCATGAATTTTTTAGTGCTCGTCAGAATGCCGAGGCCGGGACCGCCAAAAGACTGGGGGATGCCGAAGCTCTGGCCCTCACCGCACACGATATCCGCCCCTGAAGAACCCGGGTTTTTCAAGAGCCCATAGGCCATGGCCTCGGTGAACGACACCAGCATGAGGGCGTTTTTTGCATCTGCCGCCTCCCTCACCTTTGCGAGGTCCTCGATGCAGCCTAGGAAGTTGGGACTCTGTACGGCAACGGCCGCAACATCGCCCATGGCATCCAGGGCGTAAAGATCTGTTGTACCGTCCTGGTTTGAGGGGATTTCAACTATTTCAAAGTTGGACGGGGTAAGATAGGTCTTGATGATCTCCCTGTGGTGGGGATGGACAAGGGCTGATACTGCAACCCTGGTTGTTTGTTTGTTCTTTCTCAGGGCGATGAGCATAGCCTCTGCAAGGGCTGTTCCACAGTCATAGTGGGATGCCGTGGCAATGTCCATGCCGAGTAACGAGGTGATCATTGTCTGGAATTCGTAAATCCCCTGGAGGGTTCCCTGGCTGATTTCAGGCTGGTAGGGGGTGTAGGCCGTGGCGAATTCCGATCGGCTGAGAAGATACTTCAGGGCCGAAGGAATATAGTGGGTGTAACTGCCGGCCCCCAGGAAAATTTTATGGGAGGGTGCTGCGGCCATGTTTGAGGAGAGTTCTTCCATGTAGGCATCGAGCTCCCATTCCGTGAGGGCCGGGGCAAGGTCCAAATCCTCAGACAGGCGATAGGTCGCTGGAACAGTGGAAAAAAGATCGGTAAGAGAGGTGTGCCCGGTTATCTGGAGCATTTCCTCTACCTCGTCCGGGGTGTGGGGTAGGTAACGCATGATGTTTATCCTTTTAAAGTATCAAGGTAGGCTGACCTGTCCATGAGGGTCTCGTACTCGGCGGGGTCTTCTGGTTTTATTTTAATGATCCAACCCTCTTTGTAGCAGGATGTGTTCACAAGCTCCGGAGCATCCTCAAGCCCTTGGTTGATCTCGACTACCTCTCCGGAAATCGGCATGTATATCTCGGAAACAGCCTTGACCGATTCCACAGTGCCGAATTCATCGCTCCTGGCAAAGGTTTCCCCTGTTTCGGGCATCTCCACAAAGACAACTTCCCCAAGCTGATCCTGGGCATAATCGCTGATGCCCACGGTAAAGGTCTCCCCGTCTCTTTTTATCCATTCATGGCCTTCGGTGTATTTCAGATTTTCGGGGAAATTAAGCTCATTGATCTCTTTCATTTGAATCGCTCCTTTTTTTTTATATGAAACAGTTTTTAGCTTTTAGCTGTTAGCCATTAGCTCTTAGCTAACAATTATCATGTTTCATTTCTCGTTGTGTCTGCCAGGACATGTGGGTTAAATGAAATTGGTTAGTTTTAGTTTGGCCGTTCTGTGGGGTCTTATATCCTTGACAACGGTTACCTTGATCTTTCGTTTCCCCTCCTGGAGGGTCAGTTTCTCCCCCTCTTCAAGCTTGTGATCTGCAAGGATAAAGCCGCAGCTTATGCCTTTTGCCTTGAAGTCAACGGGAAGGTCCGGTGAGGTAATGCTGTAGATCTTGCCATCGTGCCAGCCGATCCCCATGTCTGTGACGCAGGTCAAAACAGAGCCGATCATCTTGCCCTTGGCGTCGATCACCTGGGTGTCCGGCCCTGATCCCACCTTCCTTAGATCCTCGCCTACAAATGCATGGGTAAAGTCCGCATCGTTTGCTGCCTCAAGGGCATCCCTTCCCAGAAAGTCCTTGGTAAATGTTTTGCCGTCCTGGTCCAGGGGCAGGGCAACCATCCAGGGATGGTTTATGTAGGGCATGTTCCCGATGTCCTGGTGGGAAAGGGGGAGTACTGAGCCGACCCTCAAAGAATCCCGGGCAGCAAGACCACAGGGGGTGAGATTGTATTCCCTGCCGGCGTTAAGGAGCTGTTCCCATATGGACACCCCAGCCCCTGAATCGGCAAAGATTTCAAACCCGAATTCTCCTGTGTACCCGGAACGGGACAGGAGGATGTTTGTTCCGTCCTTTAAGAGGACCGGGTCGGCCCCACCATGGTGAAGGCTGCCCTTAAACGAAAAATAGGGCATGGCCGTAAACACTGAGTCAGGGGTTTTAAGCAGCTTTGAAAGAATCCTGGCGCTGTTTCTCCCCTGGATGTCGATCTTTGCAAGGCGGTCGCTGAGATTCTCTATTTCAAGGTTCATTCTGCCTTTGTTGGCCCCAAGGTGGTCGGAAACCTTATCGCCCATGCCTGCATTGACGCATACCATGAAACTTCCTTGACCGAAACGATAGACAATGGCGTCGTCGACAACATGACCCTTGTCGTTGAGGATCGCTCCGTAGGCGCATCTACCGTTTTTGAGATCGGAAAGTTCCCTGGTGATGCAGAACTGCAAAAGCTCAAGGGCGTCGGTCCCTTTAACCATGACACAGGCCATGTGACTTGTGTCAAAAAGACCCGCAGACTCCAACACTGCCAGGTGTTCTTTTTTTACTCCGCTCCCATACCACAGGGGCATATCATACCCGCCAAATCCTGCCATGTTGGCATTGTTTGCCCGGTGCCAGGCGTTGAGGGGGGTGGTTTTAAGGTCATCAGCACTCATAATTTTCTCCTGAAGTTCAGTTTTAGGGATGCCTATTTTAAAATACGATTTTGTAACCTTTAAGGAATCATCGGTTTTGGTCAAGGGTTATTTGAAATTTTTCCATGAAAAAAATCGATGGTGTTTTATGCGTCTTATGCGTGAATGGCACAACCCCTGGCTTTTAAGGAAACTTCTCCCATGATTTCGGCAAGGGTGGGATGGGCATGGATTGTGCGGGCAAGATCCTCTACATAGAGTCCGTTTTGAACGGCCAGGGTGCCTTCGGCGATGAGATCCGTGGCGTGGGGGCCTGTAATGTGAACCCCAAGAACCTTGCCGGTTTTTTTGTCTGCAACGATCTTTACCTCGCCTGCAATTTCTCCCATGACCTGGGCCTTTCCAAGGGTTCTGAAATTAACGCTCGTACATTCTACATCAAGCCCCTTTTTCACGGCCATCCTCTCGGACAGCCCCACATTACCCACCTCGGGCATGGTGAAAATCGCCCCGGGCACCGCAGTATAGTCCATGGCCGAATCCATACCCATGATGTTTTCAGCGGCCACCATTCCTTCATGGGAGGCCGCATGGGCAAGCATTATCCTGGAGGGTCCCAGTATGTCACCGATGGCGTACACGTCTTTTACTTGCGTTTCCATGCGGTTGTTAACGGGAATCCAGCCCCGTTCATCAAGGCTAAGACCAATGGTTTCAAGGCCCAGATCCCTGGAAAGCGGTGTGCGGCCAATGCATACGGCCATGGTTTGAGCCTCGACAACCTGCTCTTTTACCCCGGCTGCCCTGTCTTTATCTGAGAACGGACTTGCACCGATGGACACGATTACGCCTCCCTCTTTTCTGGCTATCGACGAGACTGCCCGGTCAATGATCACCTTGATTTTTTGTTTTTTCATCTCCCGATGAATGATCTTGGAGCAGGATTCATCTACGGCATCAAGGGGAAGAATCCGGTCCATGGCCTCGACCAGGGTAACCTTTGCACCAAGGGCCGAAAGAATAAAGGCAAACTCGCACCCGATGACCCCGCCTCCTGCAATCACGATGGATTCCGGGACCGATTCAAGTTCCAGAAGGTGATTGGAAGAAAGGATGGTCTTTCCGTCAAAGGGAAATGCGGGAATCAACATCGGTGCAGTGCCTGTTGCAAGGATAAGGGCGTCAAAGGGAATCCCTCGTTTCTGGCCATCATCGGTGATCACAGCGGCAAGGTTTGGACCATCCACCACACCCCGGCCCTTTTCAAAGGCGACCTTGCCCTTCTTCAACAGGGCATGAATCCCCTGCTGCTGTGTTGTAATAATCCTTCTTTTCCGGGCCATGAGGGCCGCCATATCCACACTGAAATCACCGTTATGGGCAATCCCGTATTCCGGAGATTCGTGGAACTTCAGGTACATGTCCGCCGTGGTTTTCATTATCTTTGAAGGGATGCATCCCCAGTTGAGACAGGTTCCCCCGATATTTTCCTGTTCGATGATTGTTACCTCGGCCCCAAGGGCAGCTGCCCTCAAGGCTGCAATATAGCCCCCTGGGCCTGCTCCAATAACCACAATACGTTTGCTCATCTTGTCTCCTCTGCCCCCGACCCCGGGTGATAGTCAATTAAAGGCTGCCATGACATGGTTAAATGGAAAGGTATCCTTGTCAACCAGAAGGACCTGTTCGCTCCTGATCTTTTCTGAACAGACCAAAATCTCTCTCATAAAGTTAGGCAACCTCTTTTAAACCTTCATACTGTCCCTTGGGAATAAAATCCAGGCTTTTTGTTTTCATCTGTTTTGAAATGTTTAATATTTGTTCAATCTGAACTCGTTCAGGGCAGCACCCGTACCCGCCTGCCTGCTGGTATCGTATTTTGCTTCATTGTGTCCGTCAGGACATGGGGTTTATAAGTAATAAATTATCTTGACAAAAAATGTAAAAATTGAGATTTTGTTTCTATCAATAGAAACTATGGTGTGTGGAAATAATTTAGCATTTGAAAAATAACGTTGGAAATGGGCTGTATTGTTTGGAAGTTCTAACATTGAAAGTGCAGGCTCAACGGGTTGAGCCAAAAGGAGAGACCCATGGCAGTAAAAATATTTTTAGATGAAACAGACATTCCGAAACAGTGGTACAACATTGCAGCTGATCTGCCCGGTACCTTCAACCCGCCCCTAGGCCCCGATGGCAACCCCATCAGCCCGGACATGCTGGCACCTATTTTTCCCATGAACCTCATAGAGCAGGAGGTGAGCCAGGAGCGGTGGATAGATATCCCCGAAGGCGTGCTGGATCTCCTTTATCGATGGCGTCCCTCGCCCCTGAGACGGGCCGTTTACCTGGAAAAATATCTCAACACCCCGGCCAAAATATTTTTCAAGGATGAGAGCGTTTCGCCTTCGGGCAGTCACAAGCCCAATACCGCCGTGGCCCAGGCGTGGTACAATAAGGAGTTTGGCATCAAAAAGCTGACCACCGAGACCGGTGCCGGCCAGTGGGGCTGTGCCCTGGCCCATGCCTGTGCATTGCTGGGTCTTGAGTGCAAGGTGTTCATGGTACGCATCAGCTTTGATCAGAAACCCTTGAGAAAAGCCATGATGGAGACCTGGGGCGGAAAGTGCATTGCCAGCCCCTCCATGGAAACCAGTGCCGGAAGGAATATTCTGGCAAGATTGCCTGATACCCCGGGCAGCCTGGGCATGGCCATTAGTGAGGCTGTGGAGGCAGCTGTCACCGACACAACCGGCCAGACCCGTTACACCCTTGGCAGCGTCATGAACCATGTTATGCTGCACCAGACCATAATCGGCCTTGAGGCCCAGAAACAGCTGAAAATAGCCGGGATTAAAAAAGTGGATACGGTCATTGGCTGTGCCGGTGGCGGAAGTAACTTTGCAGGCCTTGCCTTTCCCTTTACCCAGGACAAGATCAACGGTCAGGACATTGAGATCATCCCGGTGGAACCGGCCTCCTGTCCCACTTTGACCCGGGGCCCCTTTGCCTATGACCACGGGGATGTGGCCAAGATGACCCCCATGCTGCCCATGTATTCCCTGGGCCATGATTTTGTTCCGGCCCCCATCCACGCAGGTGGCTTGAGATACCATGGCATGGCGCCTCTGGTCTCCCAGGCCGTGGCCCATGGGCTCATGAGCCCCATGTCCATCAAGCAGCTGGAGTGCTACGAGGCCGCCATGATTTTTGCCCGAACAGAAGGGATGATCGTGGCGCCGGAGACAAGTCATGCCATTGCCGCCACCATCAGAAAGGCAAATGAGGCAAAACAAGAGGGCAAGGAACGCGTTATCATCTTTAACCTAAGCGGCCATGGATTGATGGATCTAAACGGCTACACCCGGTATCTGGCAGGGGATCTTGTCAATCTTGAGCTCTCCCAGGAGGAGCTGGAAGCCACCCTGGAGCGCAGCATCAAGGGAAATCCCGTTCCCATACTTTAACCTCTCTTTTCCATTCCTGGCCTGGTTCGTCCAGGCCAGGGATTCATGGTGACTTTAAATGAGTGAAGATAAGTTTGATACACAGCGGGGGTATTGTCGACGTCTGGGCCATGATGTTGATTTTTCTTACTGCCGCATGGGCACCCGGGGCATTGCCTGCTTTAAGATTTTTGATTGCTGGTACGAGCGGTTTGATGTCCGGGAATTCATGGAATCCCACTACACCCCGTCTCAAATAAAAGAAATTCTGGCAGGTTCAAAGGACAAGGTTGCCACCTTGTATGATCTCATAGAAAAGGCAAAAAAAATCAATTAGGCACATTCAGGGTGATTCCCCCGACTTTCTTCGTTCAGCAAGGTGATACTGGCTGACGCCTAAACAAGGAAGTCAAAATGAGAATAGCTGCTTTTTCCATACTCTTCTTGACAAAAAGGAAGTTCTTATCCTATACCCTATACCTTTTGAGTGTCAGGATAGGGACGGTTATGGAAAACAGGCTGAGAACCTCATGAATAGTTGTTTTATTTGGGTAACAGGGTCCTGTTCTTCGGCCATGGACGTGGCATGGCAGTTTATTGCCAAAAAAAGCTTGCCGGAATGGGGGTCGGTCCTGGCCTTGAATCAATGGTGCGGCCGGGGGCAGTTAGGAAGGAGCTGGTTGTCACCTGGGGGCAATATTTACAGTGCCACCCGATTTCCCCTGCCGCCTCCGCCCTGGGAGAATTTATTGTCTTTGATTGTGGGATATTCCCTGGCAAAGAGTTTTGCCGGGCTCAATGTTCAAATGACCATCAAGTGGCCCAATGATCTCATCCTGGGAGGTAAAAAGGTTGGGGGGATTCTTACTGAAATAAAGGGGGATTCAGCCGTGGTGGGAGTGGGAATAAATCTCCTGTCAAGTCCGGGCAGGGAACTGCTCCCCACCCCCCGTGTAATACCTGCCGCATCCCTTATGGACTTTGGATATGAGTTTACCCCGCTTGATCTGTGGCAGGATCTATTGGGTCAATGCCGGGATGATTTCACCCGGATCGTTGAGACAAAAATCCCGTCAGGATTTATCACAGAGATCCATGACTATCTGGCATTTAAAAACGAAAACGTCCATCTGACCGACCGTGAAAACAAAACCAGCACTGCCATCCTCATGGGGGTTGCGGAAAATGGGGGACTGAAACTATTGATGAACGATAAAATTCAGATCATTCAATCGGGAAGTATCTCTCCTGGGGATGGATCTGCCATGAACAGGAGTTGAAAATGCAAGAAAAAACCTTTGAACAGGTGGTTGAACATATCAAGGGCAAACGCATACTGGTTGCCAACAGGGGTATCACTGCCCGGCGGATTGTAAGATCCATAAGGGAGATGTTTGACGGGATTCCCGTTGTCACCACAACGGATGTGGATAAAACTGCCCCCTTCACCTCCAGTGCCCAGGAGCTGCTGCTCCTGGGAGAAAATACCAGGGCATACCTGGATATTGACAGAATCATCTCCCTTGCCAAAGCCCGGAACATTGCCGCCATTCACCCGGGGTGGGGGTTTGCCTCGGAAGATTTCTCCTTTCCCCAGAAATGTAAACAGGCAGGCATTATTTTTATCGGCCCTGAAACCGAGCCCATGCGTCTTCTGGGGAATAAGGTTGCGGTAAGAAACCTTGCCATTGAGCAGGGTGTTCCGGTGGTTCCAGGTTCCTCCGGCGCTGTCACCATATCTGAGGCAAGGGAGATTGCCAAAGAGCTGGGATTTCCCGTGATGCTCAAGGCCGAAGGGGGCGGCGGCGGCAGGGGCATCTATGAGATCTTTCACGAAGAGCAGCTTGAGACAGCCTTTGACAAGGCCAGTGCCCTGGCCCATGCTTCGTTTGGCAACCCCAGGCTCTTTGTGGAAAAGCTGCTCACATCGGTCCGGCATATAGAAATCCAGGTGGTGGCGGATCAGCATGGAAATGTCTTTGCCTTTGACGAAAGGGACTGCACCATTCAGCGTAACCATCAGAAACTGGTGGAGATTACCCCGTCTCCCTGGCCTGGAATCACTCCTGAATTAAGGGAAGAGTTAAAGTCCTATGCCAGAAAACTGGTCCGGGCGGTGGGGTATCACTCCCTGGCAACGGTGGAGTTTCTGGTGGATGACAACGGCCGCCCCTATCTCATCGAGGTCAACACCCGGCTTCAGGTGGAGCATGGCGTCACCGAGTGCCGTTATGGAATTGATCTTGTGGAAGAACAGATCGCCATTGCCTTTGGTTCCCGGCTGCGGTTCAACGAGGAGCAGACCCGGCCCTTTAACCATGCCATGCAGGTGAGGATCAACTGCGAAGATCCCCAGAACGATTTTAAGCCCAATGCTGGGAAGATCACCCGGTATATTTCACCGGGAGGTCCGGGAGTCCGCCTGGATTCCTGCATTTCCGGAGGGTATGATTTTCCTGCCCAGTATGATTCTGCAGCTTCCCTTCTTGTGGCCTATGGTACAACCTGGTCCAAAGTGCTGGGAATTATGAAGCGTGCCTTAAAGGAATATATCGTAGGCGGTCTGAAAACCACTATCCCCTTTCACCGGCAGATCATCACCCATCCCCGGTTTAAAACGGGCAATTGTGACACCAATTTTGTTGCCAATGCACCGGAATTGCTCAGGTATAAGGATAACGAACTAGAGGCGGTCCGGTTGTGCCGCCTTGTGGCTGAGATCTCAGCCAGGGGGTACAATCCATTTCTGGGCCTTGGAGAGTACCGCGGACCGGAGGACAAGCGCCTGGGTAATTTTGAACCGGTTTTACCTCCTATTGTGAAGAATCAGACATCTAAAGCCTATCCCCGGGGGGATCGCGACGCACTTCTTTCCTTTATTAGGGATTCCAACCAGGTCCATTTTACGGACACGACAACCCGGGATATCACCCAGTCCAACAGCGGGAACCGGTTTCGCCTGGCCGAAGATGCCCTTGTGGGGCCCTATCTTGACGAATGCGGGTTTTTCTCCCTTGAGAACGGCGGTGGTGCCCATTTCCATGTGGCCATGCTGGCCAATATGACCTATCCCTTCCATGAGTCCCGGGAGTGGAACAGGTTTGCCCCTAGAACACCCAAACAGATACTGGTTCGCTCCACCAATCTTCTGGGATACAAACCCCAGCCCAAAAATCTCATGCAGCTCACAGGAGAGTTAATCTGTGAAGATTATGATATTGTGCGCTGCTTTGATTTTTTAAACCATATTGAGAACATGCGACCCTTTGCCGAGGTGGTTTTAAACTCCCATAGCAATGTATTTGAACCGGCAATCTCCCTCTCCTGGGCCGAGGGGTTTGATGTCCCCCACTATCTCGGCGTTGTAGATCAGATCCTTGCAATGGTAAGGGAGGTGACAGGTCTCGGGGAAAAAAGCGCTGAAAAAACCATTATCCTCGGGCTAAAGGATATGGCAGGGGTATGTCCGCCCAGGTTTATAAAGCATCTGGTCTCAGAGATTCGAAAAAAATACCCTGAACTTTTAATTCATTATCACCGGCACTATACTGATGGATTGTTTGTTCCTGCCGTGGGTGCGGCCGCCATGGCCGGGGCAAACATAGTTGATACCGGCTTGGGAGAGGCCGTGCGATGGTATGGCCAGGGGGATGTTCTGTCCATGGCAGCCTTTCTGGAGGATGAAATGGGACTTGAGACAAATATTAACCGGCAGATGATTTACTCCGCCGGATTTGTCTTAAAGCAGATCATGCCCTTTTACGACCGGTACACGGCCCCCTATTTCCAGGGGATCGACCACCAGGTGGTTTCCCATGCCATGCCCGGCGGTGCAACCTCTTCTTCCCAGGAGGGCGCCCTGAAACAGGGGTATATTAACCTGCTGCCCTATATGCTCAGGTTCCTTGCGGGAACCCGGAAGATCGTTCGTTACCACGATGTCACGCCAGGCTCCCAGATCACCTGGAACACGGCATTCCTGGCCGTTACCGCCGCCTTTAATAGGGGGGGTGAAAACGAAGTCCAGCACCTCCTTCATGTATTGGAAGGGGTTGCCGGTACTCCAGAGGCGGAATTAAATGAAATGCTGAAAAAAGAGCGGTTGATGCTCTACAGGGAAAGCAACGATGCCTTTAAAAATCTTTTAAAGGGAGAGTTTGGACCTCTGCCCCTCGGGTTTCCTGCGGATTGGGTTTATGAGAGCGCATTTGGCGCGGACTATGGCGAGGTAATAGCGCTCAGGACCGAAGAGTCTCCGTTAAAGTTCCTTGCTCCAGTGGATATTGACAGGGAGAGAGAAGAACTTGCCGCTCTTATCAACCGGAACCCCTCCAGGAAAGAGCTGATCATGTATCTGAATCATCCCACGGATGCCCTGAAGACCATGGGATACCGTGAGGAGTTTGGCAATCCCCACAGGCTGCCCCTTTCCATATGGTTTGAAGGCATGGAGGTCGGTGAGGAGCTCACCTTTACAGACAGCAATGGAAAGCCCCATGACCTGGTTATTCTGGACATAGCCAGGCCGGATGAAGAGGGAAACAGTCTTGTCCGTTACACCTGTGATGCTGAATCCTTTACATACCCTGTAAAAATGGACAAAAAAGCCGCACATAAAACCAATACTGAAGAGAATGCGGATAAAAACAACCCCTTCCACGTTGCATCTCCCAGCAATGGAGACCTGTGGATTGTCTATGTCGCTCCGGGGGATATCGTTGAAAAGGGCGAGGAGCTTTTTAATATCACGATCATGAAACAGGAGAGGGCTGTTTTATCGCCGGTGGACGGCATGGTCAAGCGCGTGATCAAAGAGGCCAACTATAAAGAGGACAAGAAAATGATTCCCGTTCGGGAAGGAGAGTTGATCATTGAGCTTGTCGATATACCCAAAAGATGTCCGGGATGTGGAAAGCCCGTGGCAGGAATGGAATTTGAATTCTGTCCCTGGTGCGGGACCTCCCTGCTTTAACCAAAGTTAAAGCGAGACCTCCAGTATGGTTGTTAGGATTGACATTGTAATGGATGTTTTATACTCTTTTGACCATGGAAGAAAGGTATAATGCCCTAGAGGTTAAACCGAGATTAAACCAAAAAGGAGATTCTCATGGCTCAGATGACTAAACGGATCAGGGAGCTTTTTGAAAAGGTGCCCACGGCAATTTTTGCAACTGCAACCACAGAAGGGGTCCCCAATGCCGTTCCCGTGGGCGCCAAAAGGGTTTTAAATGATTCCACCATCCTTATATCAGACCAGTTCTTTAACAAGACACTGGAGAATCTTCTTGCCAACCCAAGTGTTGCCGTAAGCTTCTGGGAGGGGCATGAGGGATATCAGATCAAGGGTACGGCCGCAGTTGAAACCACAGGTGAGAGGTTTGAGGAGACGGCCCGGTGGATGGAGGAGCGAAGCTCCAAGGCTGGATTTCCCCTCAAGTCCAAAGGGGCTGTTGTCATTCATATTGATGAAATCTTTGGCCTGGCTCCCGGACCTGGGGCTGGGAAAAAACTTGCCTGATTACACCAGTTTTTTTGAATCTTGTTCAAGCAGTAGTGTCAGGAATTGATCTGCCGGAACAGGGGGACTGAAAAAGTTGCCTTGGATATCATCGCAATGATTTTTCTCCATGGACTTGAGTTGTTCCCCTGTTCCAATCTTGATGATGGAACTGGGCAGTGTAAAATTTCTTTTGGGTTTTGTCAGTTTTATGTTAACCTCCCTGGACATTTGCCATAAGTTCACTCCAATCCGTAACACTGGGTGCTGCCAGCCTTAGGCTATTGAGCTTTGTGCATGGTTGTGCCCTTTGTTTTGTGAACATTCTGGCCAACATTCAGCAACCTTCATTTTTGGGATTACCGGCCGTGGTGGAGTTTCTAAAAATGTCATATCCATCTGTTTTGGCAGAAACGAGGAGTAACCATGAACAACAAGGATTTATACGTTGACCCTGAACTGCTCACGACCGGAAATTCAACAGCCCTCAGGGAGTTCTGCAGCTCAAGGCATCCTGCAATTGTTTCGGAGGCGATCTCTGCCCTGTCCAGCAAAGACACCTGGGCAGTGCTCCGGCATGCGGATCAACCTCTTCGATCTGAGATTTTCAGCCATTTAGATGAAGATCTTCAGGTGGAAATTCTTGGAAGGTTGAATCGTGGGGATGTTGCGAGCCTCATGACTGACATGGCGCCGGATGAGCGCACTGACCTGTTCAAGTATCTGCCCGAGACTCTGCAGGAATCCATCCTTCCGGTTCTAGCCCAGGCTGAGCGCGAGGACATACGGCGTCTGTCTGCCTACGAAGAAGGCACGGCCGGAGCGGTCATGACCTCCGATTATGCAACATTGCCCCCTGAACTCACCACGGCTCAGGCCATCGAACACCTCAGGAAAGTGGCTCCTGACCGTGAGACAATTTATTATGCCTATGTTTTGAATGAGGGTCGGCAACTTGTGGGCTTTGTCTCCTTGAAAAACCTGATCGTGGCCCAGCGTCAGGCTCGTGTTGATGAAATCATGCATGAGGATGTCATTTTTGCAAGGGTTGAGGATGACCAGGAAGATGTGGCACTGGAAATTCAAAAGTACAGTTTACTTGCCCTGCCCATTGTCAATGACCAGAATGTTCTTGTGGGAATTGTCACCCATGACGATGCCTTTGACATCATTACCCAGGAACATACCGAGGATATGGAAAAACTCATGGCTATTACCGGGTCCCATGAGGATGCAGCTTACATCAAAACCACGGTGTGGGGACATTTCAAAAACCGGTATCCCTGGGTAATAGCCCTGGCGATCCTGGGCCTGTTATCCGGATTCATCGTTCAGCGCTTTGAAGGGCTGTTGATGCAGTTTGCAGTTCTGGCCATGTTCATGCCCATGCTGGCTGACACCGGAGGCAACACAGGTAGTCAGTCCGCCACATTGGTGGTACGGGCCCTGGCCCTTAAGGAAGTTACCCCAAAAGATATTTTACCTATTCTGACCAAGGAATTCAGGGTTTCCCTCTTGCTGGCTTTACTGCTCGGGGCAATTGCCTTTGGACGGGTTTTCTTCTTTGGCGGCGGATCGACCACTCCAGAAAATGTTTCATTGATTCGAATTGCCTTTGCCATCTCCCTTGCCCTGGGGCTGCAGGTGGTCACGTCGACCTTGATCGGCGCACTGCTTCCCATGGGAGCGGCTAAAATGAAATGGGATCCTGCGGTGGTGGCAAGCCCGGCCCTGACAACTATCGTTGACATTACTGGATTGATGATTTATTTCACTATAGCCCATTTCATTTTATTATAGCCAGACTACTGCACCAGACGAATTTTAACCGGTACCCCAGCCTGTTCGGCCAGGGCAGTACCAGTTTCGATAATCAGTTTTTCAAGTTCTTTTATCTCGTCTGAAAAAAGAGCGTCGTCCATGGTCAGGCAAATTACCAGGGTTTCGGTGCCATCTTTGCGGAGTCGGTCAATCGTGCAGCCGGGGTTCTCCATCCCAAGGGCCTTTTGCAGGTACTTCTTTACCTGGTCCAGGGAAACCTTGATACCCGATATGATGATCATGTTGTCCGTCCGCTCCTTAAACCATTGGATTCCCATTAAAGGAGATCGGCAGCCGCAGGCGTGGGTCAGGAAGCGCGCCGTGTCCCCCGTGCGAAATCGGATCAGGGGAAAGGCCCTTGCAGACAGGGTCGTCAAAACAAGCTCGCCCCTTTCACCCATGGGAACAGGTTTTTCAGTTTCAGGATCTATGATTTCCGGCAGGATATGGTCGTCATTGATGTGAAGCCCGCCAAGGGTCTTGCAGCCAAAGGCAATGGCAGGCCCCGGGATTTCGCTCAGGCCGTAGTGGTTCCAGGCATCCACATGGAGGCTCTGTTCAAGGTCGGAGATATTAGCCTCATCAATTGGTTCTCCAACTAAAATTATCCGTTTAAGGGTCAGTTCGTTGGGGTTGTTCCCCCTGTCAAACATGTGGTCTACAAGCTGCTCTGCAAAGGCGGGTGTGGTTATAAGGGTGGTGGTCTTGTAATCTTTAAGAACCATAAGGGTCTTGGCAAGGGATAAAGGCGAATTGGGAATTACACTCGATCCAAGGGTTTCGCCGCCATCCTTGTAGTCTCGTCCCCAGTTGGCAAGCCCCGGGGGAAGATGGATCTGGATGATGTCAAGATCAGTGACTCCGGCGGCCACGAGGCTTCGGTTCACGAGGTTTTTCCAGAGTATAAGGTCTGTTTTGGTATAGCCGCTGATTGAAGGGCTGGCCGTCGTTCCCGGTGCCGTATGAATTCTTACAATGTCCCGCAGGGGAACGGCAAACAATCCATAGGGGTAGTGGGTCCCGAGGTGGGTGCGGTTCATCATAGGAAGTTTTGCAAGATCCTCTAAAGAGGTGATATGTTCGGGGAGAATGTTTCGTTCCAGGAATCGGTTGCGATGGAACGGGACATTTTTAAACGCCCGGTTCAGGGTGGTCTGGAGACGCTCCAGTTTGAGTTGGTTCTTATCTTCAACGGTCATGCCATCAACCATCATCCTTCCCTCCCGTCATAAAAATCACCATAATCTTGACCAAGGTAGGCACGTTTTACATCGTCATCCACAAGAAGCTCTTCGGCACTGCCCTGGAGTACCATTTTCCCGGTTTCAAGTACATAACCCCGGTCGGCAATTTTCAAGGCTGCCCGGGCATTCTGCTCAACCAGAAGAATTGTAACCCCCTGAGCCCTTAAATCCACGATGACCTTGAAAATCATGCTTACAATTTTAGGGGCAAGTCCCATGGACGGCTCGTCCAGAACAAGAAGTTCGGGTCTTGCCATCAATGCTCTGCCAATGGCCAGCATCTGCTGTTCGCCGCCTGAAAGGGTGCCTGCCAGCTGCTTGGAACGATCCTTGAGGATGGGAAACATCTCCATCACCATTTCAAGGTCCTTTTGTATCCCATGGTTATCTCCCCGATGGTATCGGGTGTAGGCTCCCATTTTAAGATTGTCCATGACGCTTAACGGTGAAAAAATCTGTCGGCCTTCGGGAACCATGCCCATGCCTGCCCGTACAATGGCCGGCGGCGACATGCCCCTGATGGTTTTATCCTGGAAGATAATTTCACCTTCCCAGGTTTTTAAAAGACCGCAAACAGCAAGAAGAAGCGAGCTTTTTCCGGCGCCATTGGCTCCTATGATGGAGATCAACTCCCCTTTTTTAACAGAAAGGCTTACCCCGTGGACAGCCACTATACTACCGTAGCTGCACTTTAAATTTTTTATTCTCAGCATCGCTCTTTTCCTGTCATTGCCGGATTTTTTTGCAAGGATGTTTACAACCAACCTAAATTTTTTTCAATTAACTATACACGTAAATCGATAAAAAACAATGGGCTTGATGTTCAGCAACTCTCATATTGGTTTTGTTTGTTCATCATCATCATTGGTGGCGGTTGGTCTGTTACTTCTGGCAGGGGCCGTTGTCAACTGGCAATTTGTTGCCTGGTAATGCAAAAAGAATTGTTCTATAATGCGATCTACGGTTTTTTCGTTTGCATGGAAATTTTCCTTGCCATTTGCAAAGGGTTTTTTCCCCAACATCACCGAATGAATGGTGGCCATCTCCTAGGTCGGGAAATACGACATATTTAGTTAGTGTCTGACCGAAAACGCCAAATCCTTTATCAATACGTCTTTGGCACTCAAAAGCAACTTAAATTTTTTCTGGCAATTCCAGGAGTGCCAGGATTTTTTTCTGTAGAGTCGTCAACTCTTCAACCACTACAGCAGAAATTTTTCCTCCCTTCTCTTCGATTAAAAGATGAAGACTGCCGAATTGTGAAAGAAGTCGTTCCGCAGTGGGGCGTTTCGTCTTCCTTTTAGGATTGCCGGGAACAAGCCCTGCAATAGGTTCATCAGTTTTGGACAATTCTCTGCGAACGACAAATTCCATCAGGGTCAATGCCTGAAGGGCTATGGTCAACATCACCATCAAGCCTTTGATCCTTTTCGGCAAACGCAAAAACAAAGGTAGTGCGGGGATGCACCCTTTCTTTAGACGATGAAATCCTCTTTCCACCAACCACTCGCCCCTGTAGTAGCGTGTACTTTCATTACGATTTACCACCAAGGCAAGATTCAACACCTCCACCATTTTAA
Organism: Desulfobacterium sp.; assembly: GCA_034007745.1. Classification (GTDB taxonomy): domain Bacteria; phylum Desulfobacterota; class Desulfobacteria; order Desulfobacterales; family Desulfobacteraceae; genus Desulforapulum. The sequence continues at coordinate 40,617 of JAVEQI010000012.1, read as the reverse complement.
AAGGGGTGTTCGGCCCTGGGCGTCCTTTTCACCCACGGTCCAGCCTGTGACACGTTCGATAACTGTTTTGTGTTGATTGGTCCAAGATTCCATCCCGGAAAAATGATGGGTCAAGGAATGTATCACATAGGTTACGAATAAAACTGTCAACTGGCCATAGCTGAGACCGCTCCAGTTGCCATGTGCAAGATAAATGCTGTCAATTGTTTTCTGAACACTCATCTTCTCAAGGGTTGCAATGATAAGCGGTATCGTGTCTATCCTTTCAACTTTTGGGGCCATCATAAACCTCCAGGGTAATTGGTTTTATGATGACCATGACACGGCTGGCCTAAGTTTTTCAGTGCAAACGACACCCGTTAATTCAAATGCCGTTAAAAAATAAGCGAACGGTCAGCGAGAAAGGGACCCCGATTCTTTTAAAGGATATTGCCGATATCGGCATTGGTCCTGAACTTCGTCGGGGCATCCTGGAATGAAACGGGCAGGGGGAGTGTGTCGGCGGCGTGGTCATCATGCGGTACGGCGAAAATGCCCTTGAGGTGATTCAACGGGTCAAGGAAAAATTAAAGGATCTGGAGAAAGGCCTGCCCGACGGGGTCGAGATTGTTGCAGGCTACGACCGCTCTTCTCTTATTGAGCGGGCGGTTGCGAACCTGAAATCCAAGCTTGTCGAAGAGACGATCGTTGTCACCCTTGTCTGCATCATCTTTCTGCTCCATTTTCGATCTGCCTTTGTTGCGATTTTCACCCTTCCCGTGGGCATACTGATCTCTTTTCTCATCATGTATCCCTTTGGGGTGAACACCAACATCATAAGTCTTGGCGGCATTGCCATCACCATTGTTCTGGTGCTGATGGCCTTTTTTGCCCGGGAGAGAACGATTGATCCCTCTTTTTCCAGGTCAAGACGGACGACCATCTGGACCCTGGCCATGGCAGGTCCTGCCCTGGCTGTTTTTTCTTGACAAGCTGGGACGATTTGAAATATGTTCAAAAGAACAGTGTGGCAAGTATTTGATCCACCACCATTTACAATCCTGTTCTTGACTGGTATGCCGCAATGGCACACCACTGACTTAATCTATTCATTTACTCGTTTGGAGGTCAATCATGGAAACATACGAAAATATAGATTTAACCGTTCTCCTGGATGAAGAGGGGTATCTCAAGGATTTTGAAAACTGGAACGAAGCGTTTGCCTGCGCCATGGCTGAAAAGGAAATGGCTTCAGCCGAATGTCCGCTGAGCGAGGAGAGACTGGAAATTGTAAGATTCATGCGGGACTATTGGAAGAAATTCAATGCATTTCCCATACTCAGGGCTGTGTGTAAAAATGTTCATCAGCCAAAAGACTGCAACTACAAACAATTTCCAGATCCCATTGTTGCATGGAAGATCGCAGGACTGCCTAAACCCACACCCGAAGTGTTTGCAAAAATCAAATACACTCCCTAGTGATCTTGGAAGACCTGTCCCTTCTGACTCGACCTTTCTGTGTGGGAGCTGCGTCGGTTTCCAGCTCCCTCGCTAGTGCAGTTCAATCCAGCTATATTACGTTAGATTTATCGCCAATAGTTGTTTGCAATGGCAATGGTTTTAAACTCTATTGCAACCAGCTCTGCCGCATACATTAATAGTTGAGGATCATCTTCATATTTTTTTCTAACGGCTTTTTTGATTTCTGGATCTTGTTGAATAGTTCCTATGGTTTTTCTTATCATTTTAATGGCGAGCATGCGGCCTTCAAAAGGGGTTTTGGTAATCAGGCTTGGCATATAGTCTTCAACGATTTTATCATCCGTTTTAGCTTCTGCCGCATATGCGGGCAGGGCAAGCCCAACAAATAAGAAAGAAAGCAACAATATCTTAAATATATTATTCATGATAATCCTCCAATAGCCCCTGTGATTAAAATCCCTTTTTATCGTCAGTCCACCACAATCACGGCCATGTCATCTGCTGAATGGACCACCTTGTTCGAAACGCTTCCCATGAAGAACTCCTTTAGGCCGGAAAGACCCCTTCTTCCCACGACAATGCTGTCGTATCCGCCATCTCTTGCCTCCTTCATGATGTCCTGTGCGATGCCCTTTTCCTTTTTGCGGATTTTCAACTTAACGTTCTCTGGGGAGAAACCCGCCATAACAAGCGCTTCTTTCGCCTGGTTTATAAACGTCTGCACGTTTTCCCGCTTGGCGTCCTCAATTGAACAAAAGGCTTTCCGATTCTCCTTGAATAGCGGTATTAAGGAAGGTCCCTCAAGGCCACAGGCTCCTATGGCATCAGGCAGGATACTCAGAAGGGTGATTTCCACCTCGCATTTCATGGTCTCAGCCACGTAGCGGATCGCCTTTAAAGAGCTCTTGGATTCATCTATTGCCACCAAAATCTTGCATGCCATGATTCACCTCTTCAAATTCATATACCCGTTTGCCTGAAATTTACAAGCCGAATTACTCGGTTGCTTCTTCTCCATCTCTCATACCCGACTGCTAATGCCTCAGTCATAGTCCAAATTCACAGTGAACGCTCATCCAATTCACGTCTGAGTAGATCAATTTTTTTAAAGGGTTCTTTTATACTTACCGATGCATCATGCGAATGCATGGTACCCAATTACAGAAATGTATGTCAAGATAAAAACAGTGATTTAATTGAAAACAAAAACCCATGTTCTCTGAGCATGCTTTTACAACCCAAGTTGAGCTCCAGCCAGCCCTTTGATCTTCCCATTTTTTCGATCTTCCAAGATTTTGTATAGGATCGGTAGGCACATCCTGACTTCTCCTCTTTCCTCCTCTCAGATATTGAGTTCCCGGATCGTTTTTTTTAAGGTTTCTGCGGAGATTTGTAGATTGTGACGCTCACTTTCATCCAGGTTTATATGAATGTGTTTTGAAATGCCGTTCATGTTCAAGATGGTGGGTACACTCAGACAGATATCAGAGATACCATAGAAATCATTGATCAAGGTGGAAACTGTCAGGACACTGTTCTCATTTCGCAGTATGGTGCCAACAATTCGATCGACGGCAAGTGCGATGGCGAAATTGGTATGCCCCTTACGACTGATAATCTCGTATGCTGCATTTCTTACCTGACCGAAAATCTCATCCCTTTGCTCAGGTGAACAGTTTCTTTCACAAACAGGACAATGTTTTTTCAAGGCCAGACCGGCAATATTGGCCTGACTCCAGACGGGAACCTCGCTGTCACCGTGCTCGCCAATAATGTAAGCGTGCACGTTGCGGGGGTCGACACCACAATGCCTGCTGAGCAGGAATCTAAAGCGCGCCGTGTCGAGAACGGTCCCTGACCCGATGACCCGGTTCATGGGATAGTTGGAAATTTTGAGGGCCACATACGTTAAAATATCAACGGGGTTGGATACGATCAGCAACGTTTTTGGTTCATGTGCCGTGATTTTGGGAATGATCTCCCTGAAAATCTCCGTGTTTTTGCGAACAAGATCCAGCCGTGTCTCACCCGGCTTTTGAGCTGCACCTGCGGTAATGATAACAATCTCCGCACCTCTGCAATCCGAATAACTCCCCGCAAAAATTCTTGTCGGTTGAACAAATGAAAGGCCGTGATTCAGATCCATGGCATGACCCTCGGCCAAGTCGGAATCCAAATCGACAAGGACTATGGTCGAAGCAAGACTACTCATCGTAAGCGCAAAACAGATGGTCGCCCCAACCTGGCCTGCCCCTACCACAACCACCTTGCGTGTTTTCGAGACATCATTTTCCAGTACATTCGAGTGTTTTTCGGGATTTTTTTCAATTTTCACCTTGCAGTCCTCGCTACAAAAAAGATACTCTTCCCCCATATACAGGGTTCTTGACCGAGCCTGTCCGTTGTTTGTCTCCATACCGCAAACCGGGTCTTTCGCCATAGTCCTTTCCCTTATTTAAACCGATTTAACACATAAAGGCGAAACACATATATTCCGTTAAAACATCATGTGTTCTTATTCCGCCGCTGTTCTTTGGGCATTAGTCGGGCATTACGACGCCTTATATTCCACCCACCAGGGCGAAGACAATCAGCAGGACAATGCCGCTGACAATCGTCAAGGTTTGTGCATCCGTTTATACCTCCTCTTTCCGGCCATTGTTGCGCCTTGGAATAAATATGGGTACATGCCTTTGGTAATCTTGGTACTGATCGCCGAATTTTGCCACCATCTAACGCTCTTCTTTGCGTGCGAGCAGCGTATAAGCGAGTACTATAATCGGGAATGCTGCTAGTGATACGATGGTGGGCCAGTGCACTATTTCTTCACCGAATACAATCACAAACAACCCTGTATATTGTGGGTGGTGCATACGGGAATCGAATTCTTTGCCGGAATGATTTTATAAGAAACCCCCATGGAGACGCTGCAACAGGGGGAGTCTCATCGTTCGCTATGACCGGACGTCTCTTTCGCTCCGACTGTGCCGGTGGTATATATGAATGTTTCATGGCTTGTCCTCAGCCTCCGTTTTTCTTCTTAAATCTTGCAAATACAATATTTGAACAGTGCTGGTTTGTTTCATTTTATGCCACAAAATAAGATTGTAGCTATTTGGTGTCTAAAACTGGCAAGCGTTAGTTGGCCGGATATGCAAGATGCCGGGCAGAAGTTCAATCCTTGTTCTTAAAATAAGCCTTAATAACCCCTTCGGCCGCCACCGGGACAAGCCCAGCCACGATCTCCAAACTCCTGTCGGCACTGGGTCAGGTATTTGTCGTGTTTTTGATCCAACTTGGAGCGCAGCTCAGCTATTCGGTCTGATAACGCTTTTACCTTCTCAGGATCTGGGTTTTTCTGGTCCCAAACCACCTCAAGTTCCATCTGTTTGGCACTCAACTCTTGCCGTAGCGGCAATGTATCCTGCATAAACTGGGAGCGAGCCTGTCGCCACTGCTCACGCTGCTCAGGGGACATATGCTGCCATCCTTGTGAGTCAGGGGCCATCCCATGGCCATACCCGCGCATTCCGCGGCCCATGTGGTGATCATAATCCATCATTCCAGGCCCTCGTCCGTGGTAACCCGACCCCGGTACCATCATTCCAGGTCCCATGCCTCCTCCAGCTCCATATTCAGAACCTGAAGAGGAAGGATTTTGTGTATGCATTGGTTGGTTTTCAGCCGCCCACAGGGAGGTAGCCAGCAAAAGCGATATTGCCAGACAACTAAAGATTGTTTTTCTCATGGTTAAACTCCTTTTTTTAAAAAATATTATTACCAACTTCCTGCCTTTTCCTAAACTGCTAAACTGGTCGTTTTGCTGTAATAATCAGGTCATAGCCAGCTCTTTTCATTTCGGTTGGCCCTGTCCACCCATGGATTGATCTACTAAAAAAATCAAGTTCATCAAGCTGTTATTGTCTGATTTTAAAGGTTAAACTTTGCCTGTTCTTAATCGTAATGCATTTGCAATCACAGAAACCGAGCTGAAGCTCATGGCTAACGCAGCAATCATAGGCGATAATAAAATCCCAAAAAACGGAAACAAAACACCTGCTGCAATAGGTACACCTAATGCATTATAGACAAGTGCAAAAAAGAGATTTTGCTTTATGTTTGTCATTACAGCGTGACTTAGGTTTTTGGCTTTAACGATACCGTGTAAATCACCTTTAACCAAAGTTATCATTGCACTTTCAATTGCCACATCTGTACCTGTGCCCATAGCAATACCAACATCACTTTTTGCCAATGCCGGGGCATCATTAATGCCATCTCCCGCCATAGCAACCACCTTACCTTTTTCTTGTAGTTTCTCTACCTCTTTGAGTTTATCTGCGGGCAGCATACTTGCTTTAAAGTTCGCAAGGTTTAGTTCTGAAGCTACAGCTTGTGCTGTATCGTGATTATCGCCTGTTAACATGATTACATCAATACCTTTTTCCTGAAGGACTTTGATGGCTTTCGCACTTGTTGTTTTGATTTTATCGCCTAGGACTACATAACCAACAACTGCCTTGTCTATTGATAAATAGGAAACTGTTTTACCCTGTTTTTGATAGGTCTCAGCTTCTTCCTGCATTTGCGAGGTTACTTCCGCATTGGCATATTCCATCATTCTTGGATTACCTAATGCTACTTTTTGATCGTTAATAACAGCTTCAACACCTTTACCGGTAACTGCACTAAATGCCTCTGATTTTATTATTTCAACATTTTGCTCTTTACCGTATATTATAGTAGCTTCGGCCAGTGGATGTTCACTATTATAGTTTAAAGACACGATGTATTGCAGCACTTTGCTTTCATTTAAATTGCCGTTAAATGCACCAACTTTTTCAACTGTTGGCTTTCCCTCGGTAATCGTTCCTGTCTTATCAATGATTAATGTGTCTACCTTGTCCATTTTTTCAAGGGCTTCAGCATTTTTAATCAACACGCCATTTTGAGCACCTTTACCCACACCAACCATAACCGACATGGGTGTTGCCAATCCTAAAGCACAGGGACACGCAATTATTAAAACTGCAATGGCATTAACAAAGGCATAAACATAAACTGGTTCCGGCCCCCAAATTGCCCACACAGCAAAGGTTGTCAGTGAGATTAGAACAACTGCCGGTACAAAATAACCAGACACCTTATCTGCTAAATTTTGAATTGGTGCACGACTTCTGCTCGCATCATTCACCATGCGGATAATTTGAGCAAGCAAGGTGTCGCTGCCTACCTTTTCAGCTTTCATTAAAAAGGATTGATTACCGTTAATTGTCCCGCTAGTTACCTTATCATCTACAGCTTTGTTAACGGGAATAGGTTCTCCAGTAATCATAGACTCATCAATAGTGGTTTCACCTTCTGTTATCACTCCATCGACAGGAATTTTATCACCAGGTTTTACTTTTAAAATATCGTTTAATTTTATTTTATCAATACTTACCTCAACATCTTGGCCATCCACTATTTTTATGGCTTTGCTGGGTGTTAATTTCAGCAGCTCTTTTACCGCAGTGTTGGTTTTACCATGTGCGCGAGCCTCTAGAAGCTGCCCTAGAAGCACAAGGGTAAGTATAACAGTTGCTGCTTCAAAATAAACATGCACCGCTCCAGATTCGGACCTGAATTGACTTGGGAAAATGTCTGGGAAAAGTATACCAACAAGGCTAAATAGCCAAGCCACTCCTGCCCCAATACCAATAAGCGTGAACATGTTGAGATTCCACGTTTTTATACTTTTATAGGCACGTTCAAAAAACATCCAGGTGGCATAAAACACAACAGGAATGGATAATACAAACTGAACCCAATTCCAATGTTTTTGCTCTATTACCTCATATAATGGGTTGCTGGTAAGCATTTCGCTCATTGCAATTATAAAAATGGGTAAAGTAAACACCGCCGCCATCCAAAATTTCTTTAACAGCTTTTTATAGGTTTTTTCTTCTGCTGAAATGTCTGGCTGCATTGGTACTAAATCCATTCCGCATATAGGACACGCACCAAATTCGTCCTTTATGATTTCCGGGTGCATCGGACAAGTCCATTGTTCTGATGAGGTAGTTGATAGATTTTGTTGTTCAACTAAATCCATTCCGCAGACAGGACAATCACCTGGTTTGTCATAGGTTTTATCACCCTCGCAATGCATTGGGCAATAGAATGTCCCAGTACCTTTACCTTTGGGTTTTTCTTCTTTTTCAGCTTCAGAATGATAGGGGTGCTCTCCTATATTATGGATGCTGTAATTTCCACCATCATTTTTTAAGACCTCTTGAAAGGTATCTATAGGAATATGTGATTCCATTTCAATGGTTGCTTCTGCCTTTTCTAAACTAACAGATACGTTAGAAACGTTTTTTATTTTAGAAAGCGTTTCTTCTACGTGACTGCGGCAACCGTTACAGGTCATTCCGTGTATGTGATATGTATGTTTCATTTCGCTATCCCCATATAATTTGTAAATTGTCTTTTAGAAGGATAAGTAAGGGTGCTTTCAGAAAACAATATACGCATATCGTACAGGACTTTTGTTCGTTTTCAAGAAGCAGTTAAAGTTGTGCACTGAACCTGTCAGATCTTTTAGCAGCAATTTTAATTTTGATTTTACAATAGATGCGGCAATCTGAAATTCAAAATTAGAATTGCTGATCTTTTAGAGCAAAATGTCAAAATAAATTGATTTAAACCTTATGGCTATTGGGTTCATTCAGAATAAGAAAGATATTATCCTGATAGGCAATCCGACTTTAGGTGCATTCTGATCATCGGCAGCAACCACAGTCATCGATAAACCAGGGGAAAGATCGGTGCGCATAAACATAAAAAACAATGCTCTCGCTATTGCTGCGCATTTGTATCAACCCATTTTTCAAAGGCTGCCATAAAGCTATTCAGGAAGGCTTTGGTAGAGTCGTTCGTCAGCTTTCCCTTATCGTCAAAAAGTGCTGCAGCTCCTCCAATGTAAGCTTCAGGCTGCGCCATGGTGGGCACATTGACAAAAACCAGTGATTGACGCAAATGATGATTGGCACCAAAACCACTGATGTTTCCAATAGAAACACTAATAATAGCTCCAGGTTTACCGTCCCAGCAATTTTGACCATAAGGACGGGAGCCTACATCAATCGCATTTTTTAAAACACCGGGTACCGAGCGGTTATATTCAGGCGTCAAAAAGAGAAGTCCATCAGCAGCGATGATTTGCTCCCGGAATTCTACCCATTCATTTGGTGGAGTTGCTTCCAGGTCCTCATTAAACATCGGAAGATCAGCTATGTTTAATATTTTAAGAGATAATGATCCCGGTGCATTCTCTATCAATGCTTTGGCTGTTTTCAGGTTAAAAGATTCTTTACGAAGGCTTCCTACGATAACTGCAATTTTGTAGTTTTTCATAATTTTGCGCCTCTTCCCATGGGTGTTATTGAAAATGCCCATTTTCCCAACATTCTTCTAAGATTATATTAAAACAAATTATTGCTTTTTTGCCTTTTGTCAAGAATTAGCTAAAAACTTCAAAAATTCTTTTTTGGCTCACATTCCGCACCCTGTTTTATGATTTTACGTTATAAAGGCCCTGGCCGTTGTCATGTAAAGGGTTGCCCCCACCCCGTGGCCTGTTGCGTCGGCAACCACAATGCCGAGTTTTTTCCCAGGAAGGGGTAAATAGTCAAAACCGTCTCCCCCAACCTCCTGGCAAAAGACAATTTCACCTGCAATGTTAACTCCCGGGCTGGGGGGCGGGGCCTGATGAACTGGCGTTTAGTCTGATCAAGCGGGGGGACTGCCTCAACATAGCGCTCCAGGAGAGATTTTTGCAATACAAGGACAAGAGCAAGGGAGAGTATTATGGTCGCCCCCCAGCACCACGGAGGGCATGGCTTCTAACATAGGTCAGGCTTCACCGCCGTAAAACCCCAGTGCCACTGCTGCAAAGGCATAATGGACAAAGATACGTATGGAGGTGTCTCTCCTGAAATCATTCGTTCAAAAATGGACTTGTGTCGCTGCCAAATTGTGTATTTTTTTAAAAAAACAACCTAGAATAACATATCCCCGGATCCATGATCATTTTAATTTTTTTGATGGAGTTTTCTCTTTTTTTTGAAACTGTTTGATTTTTAGTCTTAAAGTGTTAAAAGAAATTACGATGATTGACTTATTAAGAACCGCAGATTAAATGATTTGAACGAAACAATTTGCCTGTTGCCCCATTTGTTTAATCTGCGGTTCTAAGAGGGATTGGATAGCGAGACGGTTGGAAGTTTCCATAAAAATATGAATGAGGAGTCAAAGAGGATAGATGGCTAATAAACAGGTCGGATCCGATATTTCGTGTGAACTTGGTAAGGTTGATTCTATTGAGAAGATCGATGCAGTATTTGAACAGTATCTGGACGACAAGCATCTGTCAAGAATGGATCGCCAGGTCAACTTCGATGTTCGAAAGAAGATCGCCAACGCCATTGCCATTTGCAAGCCAAAGGCGGTTTTTATCAACACGGGTACACCCGAGGATCGTACGTTCATTCGAAAATTAGCCCTTGAAAGGGGGGAGGAAAGTCCCCTTGCCATGGCAAATCATACCATTCACTTTGATCTTGAGAAGGAACAGGGCAGAATCCTTGACCGAACATTTTATATCGCAGACGAGTGGGAGGACATCTCTTCCCTTGCCCAGCGCATGGACAGGGAGACCGCTTTAAAGGATATTGCTGCCAATATGGAAGGTATCATGGCCGACATGACCATGATCGTAGGGTTCTATATACGGGGGCCGGTGGGGGCGCCCATGTCCAACCCGGCCCTTGAGATTACAAGCTCTGCATATGTTGCCCACAGTGCCGAGATTCTTTATAGAAACGCCTTTGATCATTTTAACGCCGAGGTGGAACGCCTGGGCTATTTTTTTACAAATCTCCACAGCCAGGGTTTGAATCGAACCGAAGATCTTCCCCAGGCAAGGGTTTTTATGGATCGAAGCTATCTTACCACCTACTCCTACAAGTGTACCTATGCGGGCAACACCTTGATGCTCAAAAAGGGGAACCACAGATTTGCCGTGGACAAGGCGGTTTATAAAAACCGGGGCTTTGAGATGTCCGAGCACATGTTTATCACGGGCATCAACGGGCCTGGCAACAGGGTCACCTGGTGTGTTGGTGCCGCCCCTTCTGGGTGCGGAAAGACCACGACTGCCATGGCTGGAGATCAGTTTGTTGGCGATGATCTCGCCCAGATGTGGATAGCCTCCGACGGTACCATCAGATCCATCAATCCAGAGTGCGGAATCTTCGGCATAGTGGAGGATGTGAACTGGGAGGGTGATCCCATGCTCATGGAGAATTTAAGAAAACCAGGTACAGAGGTGATCTGGTCCAACGTGCTGGTGGACGAGCACGGCATCCCCCACTGGGAGGGCAACGGTGAAGACCCGCCGGAATCTGGGATAAATTTCCAGGGTGCCTGGCAGCGGGGAATGACCAATGATAAGGGGGAACCTGTTCCCATCTCCCATCCCAACTCCCGGTGTACCCTTGCCTCGACTGCCCTTGCAAATTATTCCCCTGAGGCGGAAAATCCGGCCGGTGTAGAGACAAGAATCTTCACCTACAGCGGCAGGGACAGCGACACAATGCCTCCGGTGTGGGTGGCAAATGACTCCGATGCCGGTGTTGTGATCGGAGCCTGTATTGTATCTGCAGCAACGGCAACCGAAGTCGGGGCAAAAGGGGTAAAGCGTGCTCCCTGGGCCAATGCTCCTTTTATACCCGGGGCTCTTGGGGACTACATGGCGGCCCAGTTTGAATTTTTTGGCAACCCGGCCATTGCCAGGGATAAACAACCGGTCATGGCGGGGCTCAACTATTTTTTAACCGATGAGGCAAGGGGCGGCACCCTAAAAAAACTTCTGGGCGAAAAAAGGGATGTCAAGGTGTGGCTTGCCTGGCTTGAACGTTATGCCCATGGAGAGATGGATTATGTCGTAACTCCCATGGGTAATCTTCCCCTTTACGAGGATTTAGAGATTCTTTTTTCGATCTTGATCGACAAGGAGTATTCAGAGGAGCTTTATAAGCGCCAGTTTACCCTTGACGTTGATAAGATCGTTGCACGAATCGACCTCCAGGTTGAGGCCTATTCAAAGGAAAAGAACATTCCTGAAAAATTTTTTAAAATCCTTGCCGAGCAGCGGCAGGGGCTGCTTGCCATGAATTAAGGAACGGAATCCGGCCTGCACATGATCTGTGGTCCATAGCTTTAACCAGATCAGACTCAGGCCGGATTCTTCTGAATAATGCCCAAATTAAAACCTGTCAACACCCCTGCCCTGGGATACCTCTATGTAGTAAGTGCCGCAGTGTTGTGGGCATCGGGCGGATCTGCATCTAAGGCGATGTTCCACGCAGGTGTCTCGCCTGAACACCTCGTTCAGATTCGCGTGACCATTGCAAGCGCAGCCTTTTTCCTGTGGATCAGGGTCGTTTGTCCGGAACGGTTAAAGATTTCCATCCGGGATCTGCCCTATATGATCCTTCTGGGAACCTTCGGCATTGCAGCGGTTCAATACACCTACCTTGTCGCCATAAGCAAAATCAACGTGGCCTCGGCAATACTTCTCCAGTACCAGGCCCCGGTTCTGATGGTTGTTTTTTCCATCTTTGTGCTCAAGGAAAAAGTCAGGCCGCTTACCATTGGTGCGGTATTTGTTTCAACTCTGGGGTGCTACCTGGTCGTGGGCGGTTATGATCTTACCGTTTTTGCCATGAATCGGGCTGGAACAGTCGCAGGTATTTTGTCGGCCTTTGCCTTTGCCTTTTATTCCATGTATGGCGAACATTGGATGCAGAAATATCATGCCGTCACCATAATCTTTTACTCCACCTTGATTGCGGCCCTGGTGTGGAATGTTTTGCAGCCGCCTTTGGCTGCCTTTGAGGCGGACTATACTTTTTCCCAGTGGCTGTTGATTCTCTTTATAGCCATTCCGGCAACGGTGGTGGCTTTTACCTTTTACTTTAAGGGAATTAACATTATCCGGGCCGCCCGTGCCGGCATAACTGCGACCCTTGAGCCCATTGCCGCGGGCATTATCGCCTATCTTTTCCTCGGTGAAACTCTGGCACCCTTGCAGATACTCGGGGCTCTTCTGGTGATAGCGGTAGTAATCGTGCTGCAGATGAACAAGGAGTAAGGCTGCCGGTTTATATGAAGGAAGCGGCCAGGTCTGACGGGTTTTGAATACAGGCCCCTGCGCCTGAATCGGTTAGTTCTTTTTTGCTCCCAAAGCCCCAGAGCACCCCAACTCCCCATACTCCGTTGGCCCTTGCGCCGATCATGTCATGCTTTCTATCCCCGACCATTGCCGTTGCCGACGAATCTAAGGACTCATGGTGGAGGATGTAGGCGATTAAACTTGTTTTGTCCGTTCGGGTGCCATCAAGCTCGCTTCCATGGATGCTGTTGAAATATTGGTCAAGGTTAAAGTGCTCGACAATCCGCCGGGCAAAGATCCTGGGCTTTGATGTGGCAAGGTGGATGGTGTGCCCCATCTCCCCAAGGTTTTTTAATGCTCCGGGGATGCCGGGATAGACCTTGTTTTCAAAAAGACCAATTGAACCGAACCGTTCCCGATAGATTGTCAGGGCTTTTTCCACAAGAATCTCATCCTCGGTTTCAAGCAGGATGGAAAAGCTTTTCTTCAGGGGCGGACCTATGCACCAGCGTAAATCCATACGGGATGGTGAAGGTCTTCCCAGGGAAGTTAAGGCATGGGCAATGGATTTTGTGATACCCTCATAGGGATCTGTGAGGGTTCCGTCCAGATCAAACAACAGGTTCATTTTGTCGTTCACCTTTTTTTACAGACAACTGATGATTCTACCCGAAAGGGCATGTTTGTATTACCAGGATTAGAATTGCTGGTCAAGGTTACTTTATCTTTAAGAAAAAGGAAGATTGTGGTAAGTTGATTGTTTGAAATGCATATAGTGAATACATAAAAGGAAAAAATATGGCCAAGGAAAACGATGTTGTTTTGATCTATCTTGAAAATACCCCTGTCTCGTTTGCCAGGGTCGAGAATATAGAACCTGACGTGAAAAAGGACTGGTATCATATTACCCTTCTGATGCTTCAGCTTCCCCTTGAGACTGTGACCTGGACGTTGAAGGATCTCTATATCAACGGCGAGGAATTTTTCATGGGGGGGAAGGCCATGAGGATTGAGGTGGTTGAGTCGCCTCTGCCCCTGGAGGGGGAAGTCAAAGATTCCGGGGAAGGGACTAATGGGGGGCAAGAAGGGGCTGACCAAAAGGAATACCTTAAAAAAGAGAGACCCTCGAATAGCGGTGGAAATGTGATATCCCTTGCTGATGTGCGTGCCCGAAAGAAAAAATGAGTCCGTAGTAAAGGAAGTTTTTCCATGAAAATAGGCGATCTTGAGATCAAGGGCAGAACGGTGCTCGCCCCCCTTGCAGGGATTACAAATCTTGCCTTTAGAACCATTGTAAAGGATTGCGGATGCGCACTGGTATGTTCTGAAATGGTCAGCGCCAAGGGGCTTGAGTTTAACTCGGAAAAAACGATTCACCTTTTAAGGACAGATCCCTGTGAACGCCCCGTGTCCGTTCAGATCTTTGGTGCAGATGCCTCGTCCATGGCCCATGCGGCCCGGTGGATTCAAGATCAGGGTATGGCCGATATCATTGATATCAACTTTGGGTGTAGCGTTAAAAAGGTGGCCAGGACCGGTGCAGGGGTCGCACTCATGAAGGATTTGGACAATGCCAGGGCCATAGTCCAAAGAGTTCGAAGGGCCGTGTCCATGCCCCTTACCATCAAGATCCGCTCGGGCTGGGACAGTTCTGCTTCCCAGGCTTTTGACATTGCCCGCATGGCCGAAGACAGCGGAGTCGATGCCATTGCCGTTCATCCCAGGACCGCACTCCAGGGATTCAAGGGCAGGGCAGACTGGTCGGTGATAGCAAGGTTAAAAGAGATGCTTACAATTCCTGTTATAGGTAACGGAGATATCTTAACCCCTTACCAGGGGGCAGCCATGGTTGAGCAGACCGGGTGTGACGCTGTAATGGTTGGTCGGGGTGCTATGGGTAATCCCTTTATCTTCAGCGGCATTGAGGCCCTTCTCCGGGGGGAACAATGGAGTGAACCATCACTTGGAGAGACCTTTCGAATCATGGAGGAGATGGTGACAGCCCATGTTGCCCTGATCGGAGAACGAGCTGCCTGCAGGATGATGCGAAGCAGGCTCGCCTGGTTTGTCAAGGGGTTTACCGGTGCCTCAGCCTTCAGGTGCGCACTTACGGGAATTGAAACCAGGGACCAGGCCCTGGAGCTGATCCGCCAGTATCAGGTAGAGCTTGAAGGGCAGGAAATTGCCCATTTTCATAAGCCTCAACCGGGCACCGGTCATTGCCATTCTGACCCGGACCAACAGGAGATCTATGCTTAACAGCACCTTTCACCACATCCCTGGCATCGGCCTCAAGACCGAACAGAGCCTTTGGGCTGCCGGGCTTGACCACTGGGACCGGCTCAATGATTCAACCGGGTTCAGTCTTTCCCCCCGGCGCATCGAAACCCTGGCCCGCCATGTGGATCAATCCAGACAGGAGATGGAGGCGGGCAACTACGCTTATTTTGCAGAGAGGCTTCCTCCGGCCCTTCACTGGCGCTTTTTCCCCGAATTTCGAAATTCCATGGTCTTTCTTGACATTGAGACCACGGGCCTTGAACCCTGGTGTGAGACCATCACGACAATTGCCCTGTACGACGGCACCGCCATCCTCTACTATGTAAAAGGCGAGAACCTGGATCTTTTCCCCCGGGATATCGCCCGGTACAAGACCATTGTAACCTACAATGGCAAGTGTTTTGATCTGCCCTTTATCGAGCATGAATTTGGCATTCGCCTGGACCAGGTTCATATCGATCTTCGCTATATACTCAAGAGTCTCGGGTTCAGCGGCGGCCTGAAGCGGTGTGAACGGGCCCTTGGCCTTGACCGCGGAGGGCTTGACGGGGTGGACGGATATTTTGCCATCCTGCTCTGGAACGACTATGCCAGGAACAGGGATCGCCGGGCCCTTGAAACCCTCCTTGTCTATAATATTGAGGACGTTGTAAACCTTGAGACCCTCATGGTCAAGGCCTATAACCTGAAGTTGGCTCAGACTCCCTTTGCAGAGACCCATTGCATCGACCTACCCCGGCGGCCCGAGCTTCCTTTTTCCGCAGATTTTGCAACGGTGGAGCGCATTCGAGGGCGGTGGTATTGAGGGGTTGTTCCCTGGTATCTCTTTTCCTTGCCGGATCGGCAGGAATTGCCCTGGGGGATTAATTATACAGGGGCTGCGGCCCCTCCAGGCTGACACATAAAATGAGGATTTTCTGCACTTGTCTCTTGTAATCCGATTGATTATTGCGTAAAGTAAAAATTTATCAGTTATCCTTGATCTAATTATCTGTCATTCATAGTCATGTTTGGTCAAAATAGATTATGAACTGCCATCCTAAGATCATAACATTTTGTCATCTCAACTTGTCCTTTGTTTCGAGCTTTGATCGGTAAAGGCTGGGGAGACACACGTAAAAGCAAGTTGCTGGTATGACTGTATATATAGTAATTGTAAGCTTATTTACCAAATCATTTATCTGGGAGTTTGATGTTGGAACCAATACATGGATATTTAGAGATCATGGACAGGGGCTTTGGGTTTTTGCGCTCCATTGAAAATAATTATCAGCCGGAGCCCGAGGATCCCTATGTCTCTATTCCGTTGATCAATCGATTCAATTTAAGGGAGGGAAGTTTTATTGTGGGGGAAGGGGAAAGCAAGGGGCCTAGGAACAAAAATCTTGCACTCTTGAGAATCCATACAGTAAACGACCTTTCCCTTGATGAGTACACCGGAATATCCCTGCTTCAGGACCAGACCAGCATAAATCCCCTGGAGCGCTACACCATGGCCCAGGGAGCAGATGACCTCATGGGCAGGGCCCTTGACTTGATTGTTCCCATTGGCAAGGGTCAGAGGGGATTGATTATTTCGCCGCCAAAATCGGGCAAGACCACCGTTTTGAAACACATGGCAAATTCCATAATTCTGAACCATCCTGAATCCAAAGTCTTTGTCCTGCTGGTGGACGAACGGCCCGAAGAGGTGACCGATTTCAGGCGGGGGCTCAAGGATGCCCAGGTGTTCTATTCATCGGCTGATCAGCAGATTGCCCACCACATGCGCATGACAAGGCTTGCCATGCACACGGCCATCCGGTGTGCCGAGACAGGTCACGATGCGGTGGTGTTCATAGATTCTTTGACCCGCATGACCCGGGCCTTTAACATCGAGACCAACAGTCACGGCAAGACCATGACCGGCGGGCTTGGGGCGAATGCCATGGCCTTTCCAAGGAAGATCTTTGGTGCGGCAAGGAACTTGGAAAACGGCGGTTCTCTGACAATTCTGGCCACAATTCTCGTTGATACCGGAAGTCGCATGGACGATATCATATTTCAGGAGTTTAAGGGAACCGGCAACATGGATCTGGTTCTTTCAAGGGAATGTGCAGAGCAGCGGGTGTGGCCCGCCATCAACATAAATCAGTCAGGTACCCGCAAGGAGGATCTTCTCCTTGATGATCAGGAGCAGGAAGAGATAATTCGCATCAGAAGGGAACTCTCAAACTTTGATGAGGTGACAGCCATGCAGCGTTTTCTTGATTATCTTGATTGACCTGCTATTACCTTACCAAAATAATCGTCCAGCAGTGGGGCTAGTTTTTTTCTGGATATTTCCAGATTACCCTGTTTGTAAAAGGAAATTTTGCCTCGCTGGCAGGGTTTTTGATTCGTTAAGGTGATGGGTGTCAGGCCAAGCCCTTTTTTCTGGAAAAAATCAATCAAATTGTCATGAAGGACTTCGGTCGTGGAGTAAACAGCAAGGTCCCGGCTGAACCGGGGGGATCTGCTGGCATTCATGGAAATAAGCATGTCAAGACTGCGCCTGTCAAGGCAGGCCTCAAATTCGAGGCACAGCTCGGTATCCCTTTTACCCCACTGGGTCAGGGACAAAAGGATGGAGGCAATGCCCCAG
Organism: Desulfobacterium sp.; assembly: GCA_034007745.1. Lineage (GTDB taxonomy): Bacteria > Desulfobacterota > Desulfobacteria > Desulfobacterales > Desulfobacteraceae > Desulforapulum. Next base: position 23,035 of record JAVEQI010000012.1, on the reverse strand, counting down.
GAGATTCTGCCGGATTTAAACTCTTTATAATCCTTACGCAGCAGATCAAAGGTGCTAAGAGGGGAAGTGTTGAACTTGGCTGCTTGAATCCCGTCAAAATATTCTGTCTGGTCAACGGGGCAGAAGCCCATGAGAACTGAGGCTGTTTGTTCATCCCTGGATGTGACCCGCCCGGCTCCATGATCGAGGTTCACCGTGTCCAGGAGTATGGTGCCCCATAACAGCAACGCCAAATGTCTGTCAATAATATTGGGGCAATGGGCGATGAATTCTTCTCCCACAAGGGTCGCTGTGGACCCCACGGGTTCTACTATCCGTTTGACGGCGTGGGGGTATAGACGCTTGTCCCTGTGGTGATCCAGAATAATGGCAACCTTGTCCTCCAAATGGGACAGCGGATCCGGCAATTGATTGTGATCCACCAGAACCAGACCAGCCGCCCTCTTTACAAGCGTTTCAAGATCAATATCATCCAGAAATATAAGATTCTTAAGATCAATACCCGCCCTGTCAAACACATGGACTGCCTCACCCCGAAGTTTAAAGTCAGCCCGCACAATGGGTATGATCGGTACAACGACCCGATCATTTTCCACGGCATTAATAAAGCAGGCATAGGCAATGGAAGATGCCATGGAGTCGAGATCTGCGGCCTCACCGCCCATCACAAGACAGTCTATGGGTTTATGGTTTATATCGTTTTTAGACTCAAGCAAATATTGGTTCAGTCTATGGGGTGGCATGTGGTTCTCCCTTTTCGACAGCGCGGCCGACACCCTGGGTAATTCGTGAATTGTCCCTGCACTCCTACCTCGTCAATAATACTCCGGCTTTCCTTGTTTACCAGGAGAATATCTGCTACCGCCTCCAAAGTAAAATTAAAATTAGAATTAGAATACCTCCACCGTCTGTACCTTTCTTGACCTTTGAGATGAAGGTTGCTATTACTCAGCATTAGGTTTTCCAGGGTTGTTTCCAAAAAAAACCATACGTCCTGCGGACACAACGAACGATCAAACATGAAAGAAGCAGAAGGGAAATAGTACCATTCCGCACCCTTTGTTTACCCTGACCGGACGGTAAACGTCGGGAGGATTTTTGCCCTTCCAGTCTAAAGCGCAGGAACTGCGGGCTAAAGTCCTCAAACAGCCTGCGCTTCTTAACGCCTGAAAGGGCAAAAATCCTAAACCCTTTGGTTCACCATGTTCCGGTCAGGGTAACCAAAGAGGGCTCTAAAATCGAGACTTCTATAGTGACGTTTCGACGGGAGTTTCATATAAAAATCAAAAAAAGGATAAATCAATATGAAGGTAGGAGTGATCGGACTTGCCCAGACAGGAAAAAAGACCCTGTTTCAGATTCTTACGGGCAGTGAGGTAAAAGAGCGGTCAGGTCCGCCAAAGCCCGTGCCGGGCACGGCGGAAATCCTTGACCTGCGATTCGACCGCCTGGTTGCCATGTACGCGCCTAAAAAGGAGGCCAGGGCAAGGGTGGACCTTGTGCTGCTTCCAAGGATCGAAAAGGAGACCATTGCAAAGGGCGATCTGTTCCGGGACATTATGGACATGGACGCCATTTGCCATGTGGTCAGGGCGTTTGAGGACGAGGCTGTCTACCATGGCGAGGGTTCGGTGGACCCCCTGAGGGATGCTGAAACGGTGAATCAGGAGCTTCTTCTCCACGATCAGCTCTTTGTTGAAAAGAGGATCGAACGTATCCGGGAGATGATCAAAAAAATTAAGGACGAGGACCAGGTAAAGGAACTTGCCCTGATGGAGAGGATGCTCAGCCACCTGGACGAAGAAAAACCCCTGCGCCTCATGGAAATTTCCCCGGACGATGAGGCCCTGATCAGAAGCTATCCCTTCATAACCCGCAAGCAGATGATCCTTGTGGTTAATGTGGGTGAGGATGATCTTGGCCAGGATTCTCTGCTGGATCGGTTTAAGGATCTTTGCGCATCCCAGAGCATGGAGGCCATGATTGTTTCGGCAAAGGTTGAATCCGAGATTGCCCTGCTTGACAGCGATGATGAAAAGGCTGCCTTTCTTGAAGACCTAGGGATTGAAGAGACCGCTCTTGGAGGGTTGACACGGCTCTGCCTAAAAGCCCTGGGCCTGATATCGTTTTTCACCGTCGGCCAGGATGAGGTGAGGCAGTGGCTTGTGCGCAAAGGTTCAAAGGCTCCCCGGGCTGCGGGTGTGATTCATTCGGACCTTGAGCGCGGATTCATCCGGGCCGAGGTTATCAAGTACGACGATCTCATGGAACTGGGGTCTGAGGAGGCTCTTAAAAAGGCGGGTAAACTTTACGTCCAGGGCAAGGATTATCCCGTGGTCGACGGCGACATTTTGAACATAAGGTTCAAGGTCTAGCAGCTATTATGACTTTGGGTTTACCCATAGAAGACAGCCGGTATCCCCTTGCTGAATCAGAAAAACATGGGGATGCTCGGCCAGGACAATAATTTATATTCGCCGGTCTGATCAGCCAGGTCCAGTCCGTTGCCTGAATTTCAGACCGGACTCTGAATAATCAGAAGGCTTTAGCTTTAGGGCCGCAGATTACTTTGCGGCCCTGTAGGCGTCGTTGAGGCGCTCTTTGATGTAGTTGACCGAGTCTTTGTCATATTCGTCAAGGTCAAAGCAGTATCCATCGTCCCCCAGAAGCCCCTCCGGGATGAGATCTCCCACCTCGTCGGGATCGGTGACCATGTCACCATAAAAACAGACCGAGAGCCAGCGTTCGGAAGGATCATCATCGATCACGTCGGCCATGGCAAAAAGGGTGCGGTCCGTCTGGTTTTTGTGGCAGGGACGAAGGGAGTAGCTCACCCCCGGTCTTGCTATGAATTCAACGGTTACACCTTCCATTGCCATGATATGGTCTTTAATTTCCAAAAAGGCCTGTTTGGTTTTTGTGTCGTTATCCTTCCAGTTGTCAAGAAAAGCGTTTAGTTCCTGCATGATTCTCCTTTGTGGGTTTTTATAAGAAACAGCTTTTAGCTAACAGCTAATCGCTAACGGCTAGCAGCTAACGCCTATCGAGCCACAAAAGGGCGACCGCAAGGGATCTCCCCTAGAATGAATGGCCTCGGCTTATTTTATGGGCCCCAGGTCACGGTGTCTCGGACACGTGGGTGACAATGTGCCCTAATTCCGGGAATATCAGCTGGTTGCAGGCAAGCTTGCACGCCTTTAAGCTGCCGGGCATGCAAAAGACGATCACCGAATTGACTATGCCCGCCCTGGCCCTTGATAGCAGGGCCGCAGAATCGATCTCTTCAAAGCTGAGCATGGTAAACAGAGTGGCAAAGGCCGTGAGCTCTTTGGTGAAAAGGGGGGCAACAGCCTCGATGGTTACATCCCTTGGACTTACGCCTGTTCCTCCGGTTACAAGAATGGCGTTGGGGGCGATCTGGGTGACAACATGATCGATCATTTCCCTTATTGCCGTGATCTCGTCGGTGACCACGTGGTGGACAACAACCTCATGGCCCTCAGCCTTTGCCTGCTTCTTTATCCAGGCCCCGCTTTTGTCCTCGCTGAGTTTTCTTGTGGTGGATACTGAGATGATCGCCACCCTAAGTTTGCCGGTTGTTTTTTGTTTGTGCTCCAAAATCCCCATTTTATGACTCCTGCTCTAGAAACACACCATCCCTGCCGTCATACTCCTTGAGACAGACGTTGACCCTGTCCGAGTGAAGAGTTGCAACGATGGTGCCGCAATAATCGGCCTGGAGGGGAAGCTCCCTGTGCCCCCGGTCCACCAGCACGGCAAGTTCTATCCTTGCAGGTCTGCCGAAATCCATGATGGCGTCCATGGCGGCCCGTATGGTTCGGCCCGTAAACAGCACATCGTCCACGAGGATGATGTTTTGATTCTCAACGGAAAAACCAATTTTTGAGGCCCTTACTATTGGGTAGTGGCTTATCTGGGTCCAGTCGTCCCGGTAGAGGTTGATGTCCATGGCTCCGACCGGCACCTTGATTCCCTCTATATTGAAGATCTTTTCCTGGAGCCTCTGGGCAAGAAAGTCACCCCGGGTCATTATTCCGGCCAGGGCCAGGTCTGATACCCCTCTGTGGGTCTCGATGATCTCATAGGCCATTCGGGTGATGACCCTTTCCATGTCCTGGGCATTAAGAATAGTTCGTTGTTTTTCCATGCTTCACCCCTGGTGTGCTGTTCTTGTACTCTGGTTTTCAGTCTTTGTTCCAGCCTAGTTTCTGCCCTGATCAAGCCTCCTGATCTTCAGCTGTATGTTCTGTGCCGGATTTTGATTTTAAATTTATCGGTAAACTGTTATCATCTTTTTTTTTATAGAGCAATAGATTAACCTCACTGATTGGAACAGTTGCCATGAACTATGATTGTACAGGGGTTATCCTGGCCGGGGGGAAGAACACGAGGCTCCCGGGAATAAAAAAAACCTTTCGGGAAATCAGGGGGCGCATGATCATGGAGGTGATCCATTCCCTGTTTACAGACCTGTTTGACCGGGTGATCATTGTGACAAATGATCCTGCCGCCTTTGGGGATTGGGACGGCACCATTGTGTCGGATATCTATCCCAGCAGGTGTCCCCTTGCCGGAATTCATGCAGCACTGTATTATGCATCAACCCCATGGGTCTTTGTCTCGGCCTGCGATACTCCCTTTCTTGAAAGGCGCCTGGCCGAGTACATCTTGTCCCAGGCAGGTCCTGGAATAGACGTCGTGATTCCCGAGACCGATGCCGGTCTAGAGCCCCTGTGCGCAATGTATTCAAAGCATTGCCTGCCGCTGATCGAAAAAAATCTTGAAGATAATATTTTTAAGATCAATCGTTTTTTTAAACAGCGCAGGGTCAGAAAAATTACCATGAACAAGATCCAGGCAGTTGATCCTGAAATCAATTCGTTTTTTAACATAAACACGCCCGAAGACCTTGAAAGGGCAAGGGCCATTGCCGCAACAAAGGAAGAATTTGATGGACATCAATAGAATGATTGAGCAGGTAAAATCCCTGCCCGACTACCCCAAGGTGGGCATGATCCTCTCCCACAATGGGGTGGTTCGATCGACCACCCGTGAGGGCCGGGAGGTTACGGGATTAAGGGTCAGCGTTGATCAGGAGGGGCTTGATCGCCTTATAAAAGAACAAAAAAAGCGCCCCGGAATTGTCGAGGTGCTGGTCGAGATTCGAGCTGACCAGGACCTTGCCGTGGGCCAGGATGTCATGGCCATAGTTGTGGCAGGTGACATTAGAGAGCGGGTGATCGAAACCCTGACTGACACCCTTGAACAGGTCAAGACAAAGATCACGACCAAACAGCAGTTCTTTAAGGATCCAGAGGAAAATTAATGACGGAATTTACCCATTTGGATGACCAGGGCAGGGTCAGGATGGTTGATGTGGCGGCAAAGGATGTGACGCACAGGGTTGCCGTTGCAAGGGGCAGGATCGACATGACCGCAGACACCCTGGATCGAATATTCGGCCAAAACGTGAAAAAGGGAAACGTGCTCGAGGCGGCAAGAATAGCCGGGGTCATGGCCGCCAAAAAAACGGCGGATCTCATCCCCATGTGCCACCCCCTCAACCTTACCCATGTGCGGGTGGACTTTTCGCCTGACCCTGAACACGGCGGCATCGAAATAGAGGCTGAGGCTTCCCTTGCCGGAAGGACCGGGGTGGAGATGGAGGCTCTGACCGCAGTGTCCGTTGCCGCCCTGACAATCTATGACATGTGTAAATCCTACGACAAGGGCATGACCATCTCCGACATTCACCTCAAGCTCAAGACAGGGGGCAAAAGCGGCACTTTTGTGGCAAATCGGTATGATGATCACCCATGAGAATTTGATCTTTCTCGGCGGCGGTTTTATTGTGGGAGTCCTGGTATGTATGATTTTACAGAGGCTTGGATTCTCCATGGTGACCCAGCGCCTTGCGAGTATTTCAGCCCAGGCACTTCAGGCTAACTCCAGCCATTTCCTTGATCTTGCAGACCGCTATTTTGTAGGGTATGTTAAAGAGGCCAGAAAAGAGATGGACATCAAGGGCGACGAGATCATACGCAGCGTGGATCCCGTGCGCCAAGCCCTTGACCGGTATGAAAACCGCCTCGGTCAGATGGAGCTTGAAAGGGAAAGGGCCTTTGGTTCGCTTACGGCCCAGCTCGTTGAAATGGCAACAACCCAGCAGAACCTTGAGCGGGAGACGGGAAACCTTGTTAAATCCCTGCGCCTTCCCCACGTAAGGGGCAGGTGGGGGGAGATTACCCTCAGAAGAGTGGCTGAAATGGCCGGCATGGTCGACCGGTGCGATTTTACCGAGCAGCCCCAGCAAGGATCGGGCAAGGGTGCCTTAAGACCCGATATGGTGGTTCATCTTCCAGGGGATAGAAACATTGTGGTGGATTCCAAGGTTCCCCTGGCCGCCTATCTTGACGCCCTTGAAGCCACCACAAAAGAGGAGCGCAGGGCAGGGATGATCAACCATGCCCGCCAGGTCCAGGCCCATATCAACGCCCTTTCTGCCAAGGAGTACTGGCGTCAGTTTACACCCACGCCCGAGTTTGTAGTACTCTTTATACCGGGGGAAAATTTCTTCAGCGCAGCCTTGGCCATGAAACCGGATCTTATTGAAGCTGCCATTCAAAGGGGGGTGATCCTGGCAACGCCAGCCACCCTTATCTCCCTTTTGAAATCCGTCTCCTACGGGTGGAGCCAGGAGAAGAGCCATGAAAATGCAAAGGAGATCACCCGGCTCGGCAGTGAGCTTTTCCAGCGGATATCCTCCATGGCCGAGACCATGAATCTCCTGGGTAAAGACATTGAACGGGCCGCCTCAACCTACAATAAAACCGTGGGGTCCATGGAACGGCGGGTGATGGTCTCTGCAAGGAAACTCTCCGATCTTGGTATTGCTGAAGATCGAAATATCCCGGACATTCCCAAGGTTGCCGGGACAACTCGAACAATGGATTCCGGGGAGAAACAATAAAAATATTTTTTGATCATTCAATAACAGGAGGTGTGTCCGTGGAAAAACCCGGGCAAAGGAGAATTGTGGCTGTGACTTTAAAAGGGCCGGGACAGAAGAGAATCGGATCGGTTTATCCATTTATCTGGGCTGCTTCGGCTGTTCTGCTTATCATGACCCTTGTTTTTTTTGCGGGGTGTGGAAAAAAACCACCTGTGCCGCCGGTCACGCGATTTACCAGCCTTGAACTCCTGGATGAAAGCCGATATCCTGATTTCTCCGATTCCCTTGAACAAACGGGGGGGAAAGCGGGTCTTGAACGTTCGCTTGGGGCGAGTCTTGTTTATTTTAACCGGATTCCCAATTCCAGCACCTTCCAATTTGGACCGGATGTCTTTGATGTGGTCCATCTCCGGCGGTCGGTTCTGGAATTTCTTGAGTTCCTTCAAACCCACCCGGACACCGAGGCCCTTAACCGATTCATCCGGGAACGCTATCTTGTCTACGGGTCAACGGCAAACAGGAATAACGGGGTCCTTTTTACCGGCTATTACGAGCCTTCCATGGAGGCAAGCCTTGTCAGGGATGGGGAGTATCAATATCCGCTTTTCAGCGTGCCCGATGACCTGCTGACCGTTGACCTCGGGGGCTTTTCCGATCGCTTCAAGGACCTTCCCAGACTCATGGCAAGGGTTGACAACAGGAACCGGGTGGTTCCTTACTATACCCGGGAGGAGATCAACGGGATAGCTGATTTTGAATTGCGGGCAAAGCCCCTTGCCTGGTTGAGGGACCGCACCGATCGGTTCTTCCTGGAGATCCAGGGATCGGGCCGGCTTTACCTCGCCCAGGGCGGTCAGATGAACGTTCACTACAGCACCAAGAACGGTCACCCTTATAAGGCCGTTGGACGCTACCTCATTGACCATGGCGAGGTCGCCAGGGAAGATATGTCCATGCAGGCCATCAGAGAGTGGCTTAGGAACAACCCTTCACGCCAGGACGAGCTTTTTAATTACAATCCGAGCTTTGTCTTTTTCCAAGAGGAGCAGGGAGGCCCGTTTGGCAGCATCAATGTACAGCTGACTCCCCTGCGTTCCCTGGCAACGGATTACAGACTTTTCCCAAGGGGTGCCCTCTGTTTCATTGAGACAAGAATTCCTGATCCGGATCTAAACTCTGATACCGGAGCCTTTGAACCTCCCGATTCATGGAAGCCTTTTTCCGGGTTTGTGATGAACCAGGATACGGGCGGGGCCATCCTCGGGGCCGGTCGCGGTGACCTCTTCTACGGTAATGGAGAATATGCCGAATTTGGTGCAGGCCACATGAAGCACCCGGGACGGCTGTTTTTTCTGGTGTTAAAACCTTGAAAATTTTGTCTTGCAAATCCAATGTGTGTCTAATAATATTGGCAGATTAACTAAAAATGCCAGAGGAGGTTGGTTGACCCATGATTCCAGGGTTTGAAGCCATAGTTGAGGAAAGAATCAAACAGGCCCAGCAAAGGGGGGAGATGGACAATCTGCCCGGACAGGGTAAGCCGCTGCCCCGGGAGGATATAGATTTCTCAAACGAGTTCAGGCTCGCCTATAAAATATTGAAAAATGCAGGTTTTCTACCTCCGGAGGTGGAGCTTAGAAAGGATATTTCCGCCATGGAGCAGCTCCTTGACGCGGTTGAGCCAGGCAGCGCAGAACAGGAACGTGTCAGAAAGAAGTTAAACCTTCTCCTGACCCGGATGGGGATGATGCAGAACACCAGACGAACAATTTTCATACCTGAGCAATACCGTAATTCCCTTATAAACAGGATATCGTGAATTAGATGAAAGATAAAAATGAAGCCAAGAAGAAAAATAAAATCAAAGACAAAATTAAAGACAAAGACGGGATATTCAAGAGCCTCTTTGCCGCTTATTTTGTCATCCTCCTCCACGTGTTTCTTCTTGCGGGAACGGGTCTTACAGTCATCCTGTTCCGGGGGGTATATAACTATCTCCCCTGGATCATGGGTGGTCTTGCTGTTCTTGTTCTTGCGTTGTTCTGGCTCTTTTACACCAGGATGAAAAATAGCAGCCGGGATATAAAGGATGTTCTTTCCTTTCCCGAGTTCAGGGGCAGGGCCGTTGAGGTGAAGCTTCTGGGAGGCCTGGCCACCTTCAGCATCGGGGAGGGCAGAGAAAACAATACAACCCTTTTACTCGAGGATGGTTTTAACGACAATGGCGGGCAATTGAAGCTTGCCGCCCCGGCCCATGGGCTGGAACAGAGGCTCGCCGAGCTCGCCAGGCTCTATGAACGGGGAGTTATAACCGAGGAAGAGTTTGACAGGGCCAAACAGCGAATTCTTTTTGATTAGGATTTTTAATTAAATCCCTGGGGGATAGATATGGGAAAAATAAAACTGGCGCTGTTGTCTGGAGGTATTTCATCGGAACGTGAGGTCTCCTTGAATGGCGGAGCCCAGGTTTATGAGGCTCTGGACAAGGAACGGTATGATATTGTTCGATACGATCCTGCCACAGACCTGGCCGACCTCGTCAACGACGCTGGAACAATTGATGTGGCCCTTTTGATTCTCCACGGTCCCTATGGTGAGGACGGTACGGTTCAGGGGCTTCTGGATCTGCTTGGTATTCCTTACCAGGGGGCGGGAGTGCTTGGGAGCAGCGTTGCCATGAATAAACTTGTATCAAAACGGCTCTATCGCCAGGCAGGCATTCCAACCCCTGAGTTCCTGAGTTTTTCAAGGGAAGAAAAGGTGGACCTGGCCTTCTGTGTGGAGCAGCTCGGGCTTCCCATAGTGGTCAAGCCCGTGTCAGCCGGATCAAGCGTAGGCATGAGCATCGTCAAGCAGGCCGGGGATCTTGGACCCGCCCTGGAAAAGGCCTTTGAACAGGACACGGCCGTTTTGCTGGAGGCCTATGTGAAGGGGCTTGAGCTCACCTGTGCCGTTATGGGCAATAAAGATCTTGAGGCTCTGCCTGTTATTGAGATCCTTCCTGGAGAGGGACATGAATTTTTTGACTATGATGCCAAGTACGTTGCAGGCCGTACCGAGGAGATCTGCCCGGCAAGGATCGATGATTCTGTTCGAAAAACGGTTCAGGCCCTTGCCGTTGAGGCCCACAAGGCCCTTTTCCTGAGGGGGTACAGCCGTACTGACATGATACTTTCAGAGAATGGGGTGACGGTCCTGGAGACCAACACCATTCCGGGGATGACCAAAACGAGTCTCCTTCCCCAGGCAGCAAAGGCCGGGGGATATTCGTTCACCCTGCTCCTTGACCGCCTGATAGAACTTGCCATGGAAAATAGTAAATAGCTGTTAGCAGTTAGCGGTTAGCTAAAAGCTAAGAGCTAAAAGCTAAGAGCTAAGAGCTAAGAGCTTTCGGTAGGAGTTTCATATATAAAATTACAAATGGAGATAAAGGATAATGAAAATTCTTGTTGTAGGCGGCGGCGGTAGGGAGCATGCCCTGGTCTGGAAAATTTCCCAGAGCCCCATGGTCGCTAAAATCTATTGCGCTCCCGGAAATGCCGGAACAAAACAGTATTCAGAGAATGTTTCCATCCAGGCCGACGATATTGAGGGTCTGGCCCTGTTTGCAGAGGAAAGGGGAATAGACCTGACCGTTGTAGGGCCGGAAGTTCCACTTTCCATGGGCCTGGTTGACCATTTTGAATCCAGGGGGCTCAGGGCATTTGGACCCAATAAAAAGGCGGCCCAGCTCGAGGCGAGCAAGATTTTTGCCAAGAACCTCATGAACAAATACAGCATCCCCACAGCCCAGGGCCGATCGTTCAACGACATTGACAGGGCAAAAAACTATGTCAAGATGATCGGCGCTCCCCTGGTGGTAAAGGCCGACGGTCTTGCCGCAGGCAAGGGGGTGTTTGTCTGCACCACAGAAGAGGAGGCAAACCAGGCCCTGGATTCCCTGATCAAGGACAATGTGTTTGGGGATGCCGGAACCCTCGTGGTTGTGGAAGAGTGCCTGGAGGGCGAAGAGGCCTCTTTTATAGCCCTCACCGATGGAAAGACCGTACTTGCCCTTCCCACCTCCCAGGACCATAAGCGGGTCTTTGACAATGATGAGGGACCCAACACCGGTGGAATGGGTGCCTATTCTCCGGCACCGGTGCTTGATTTCATGCTCCGAAGGAGAGTCATGGACGAGGTGATGATCCCGGCGGTAAGGGGAATGGCTGCTGAAGGCTGTCTGTTCAAGGGAGTCCTCTATGCCGGGCTCATGATCCACAAGGACCAGATCAAGGTGCTGGAATTCAATGCAAGAATGGGCGACCCTGAAACCCAGCCTATCCTCATGCGCCTTAAGAACGATCTGGTGCCCCTGATGGAGGCTTGCGTTGATGGCGGTCTTGACCGCTGCAGGGTAGATATTGATTCCAGGAGCACGCTTTGCGTTGTCATGGCGGCCGGCGGTTACCCCGGATCATATGAAAAGGGAAGTGTGATCACCGGTATCCAAGAGGCTGAGACGGCCGACACCAAGGTTTTCCACGCCGGAACCGCTTTAAATGAGGGGGATGTTGTTGCATCTGGGGGCAGGGTGCTCGGCGTCACTTCCCTTGGTGCTACGGTTGATGAGGCAAGGGATCGGGCCTATGCCGCCTGTGCAAAAATCGGTTGGGATAACTCCTTTTATCGAAAGGATATCGGAGCCAGGGCCATTGCCCGCCTAGCCGTTAAACCCAGGGTGGGGGTAATCATGGGCAGCGCCTCGGACCTTCCCGTGATGGAGGGCGCCCTGAAAGTCTTGAAAGATTTTGAGATCCCCTACGAGGTGACCATTGCTTCAGCCCACCGAACGCCTTCAAGGGCCGAAACCTTTGCCGCAACGGCAAGGGAAAGGGGGATCTCGGTCATCATTGCAGGGGCGGGCCATGCAGCCCACCTGGCAGGGGCCATGGCAGCCCATACAACCCTTCCAGTTCTCGGGGTTCCCATTGACTCTTCAGCCCTTCAGGGGCTTGATGCCCTTCTTTCAACCGTGCAGATGCCTCCTGGAGTTCCCGTTGCAACCCTTGCCGTTGGGAAGCCGGGGGCTGTAAATGCAGGCGTTCTTGCAGCCCAGATACTAGGTGTGTCAGATCCTGAAATCGCCCTGAAATTAGAAGAGTACAAACGGAAAATGGCAGTCAAGGTGGATCGATCGGCAGATGAGCTTATCCTGTGATCAGAAAATAGTGACCCTTGCCCCTTGCCCTGGAGATTCCTGGGAGGAGCCTATGGCAAGGGCCTGCACGATCATCGATCAAGGCGGGACCGTGATCTTTCCTGCAAAATGCCTCTACGGAATTGCGGCTGATCCCTTTAATTTCAGGGCAGTGGAACGGGTCTTTGAAATAAAGATAAGGCCCGGGACCAACCCTATTCTTTTGCTGATCAATGAAAGGGATGATCTTGAGAGCCTTGTCAAGGGGATACCCCCGGAGGCGGTTGTTCTTATGGATCGTTTCTGGCCGGGTGACGTGACTATTGTGTTTGAAGCCTCTGACCGTCTGCCAGGGACCATCACGGGCCATACCGGCAAGATAGGTATCAGAATGCCCCAGCATCCAGTTGCCAGGGCATTGGTACGGCGTTTGGGGCGGCCAGTTACCGGCACCAGTGCAAATTTTTCGGGGAAAATGGGAACGAGCCGCATCCAGGATCTGCCCCCGGCCCTTGTAGACCGGGTAGACCTCGTCCTTGACGCAGGCGAACTAAAGGGGGGGAGTGGTTCCACAGTGGTCGATGTAACCGGTTCCCAGGTGCGGATTTTGCGGGAGGGCGAGATCCCAGGAGCTAAGATTCACGCCGCCTTGGACAATCATAAATCTGCAGTTCTAAGACAAGGAAAAGATTGAAAATGACAGACACCCGGCAACAGGACCCGGATAAAGACGGGCTGAAAATTCCCGACAGCGTAAAGAGTCGGATTAAACAACGCATCATCAAACACGCTGAAACAAAGCTTGCCGGTCGATACACAACGCTTGATGTTCGGTTTCACGATAAGTTCTGCTATGTTGATGCCTATGCCGAACCGAATGTCATTGAAGATTGGCCTGCTGGTTTCCCAGAGACAAGGGAAGAGCATATCGACCGTATGAGAAAAACTCCGATACATTTATGTCGACTTCTCTATTTCGGGGATGAAAAGAAGTGGGGACTTGCCTTTTACAGCTACGCTGATAATAAATATGAAACTTCCGTATTCTCAGATGGAAAGACTCTTGGTACACCTGAGCTTGCCGTTGAAACATGTGCTGGTTTTTAACTGTGGGGCCCTGTCAGCATGATCTAAAAACGTCATTGACAAACGATCTCCGATCCTTTATATAACACCGCATTGCCGGAGTGGTGAAATAGGTAGACGCAGAGGACTCAAAATCCTCCGGGCTTTATGCCCTTGAGAGTTCAAGTCTCTCCTCCGGCACCACCGAATATAAAGGCTTTCAGCGGTTTTTGCTGGAGGCCTTTTTTATTGCCCAATTTTAAAAATAACCATATAGTAAGCAATTATATACTAGTTGTTTTTAATTTGGGGGCTTCTGGCTCAATGATTGGTCCATCCGGATACATTAATAGGGGAGAGACCTCTCGGAAATCCAACACCTCTCCGGCAAAATTTCCCTCGGGAAGATTCAATCCATGAAGGAAGGAGACAGTATGATAAAAATCCGCTCCATAGCAGATATTGAAATCCTGTCTGAAACTGTTAATTTAGAGTGTAAGCTTGCCGTTGGAAGGGATGGACGAGGACAGTTACCTAAAGATTTCTGGCCTACTTACAGCGCCTTTGCCAATACACATGGTGGTATCATTCTCCTGGGAATAAAAGAAAAACAAGGTCGGTTCTCATTGCATGGCATAACCGATCCCCAGCGCATCACAACCGATCTTTTCAATGTTATCAATAATCCGCAGAAGGTCAGTGTAAATTTGTTGACTGACCAGCATATCTCAATAATTACCCTTGATGGAAAAACGTTTGTTCAGGTGGAAGTGCCTGCAGCGAACCGAAAGCAGAAGCCGGTATTTCTCAACGGCAATCCATTTCAAAAGAATACCTATCGCCGCCTGCATGAAGGAGACCGCCCCTGTGACGATGAAACAGTTAAGCGAATGCTGGCAGAACAGGTGGAAGATGAACGCGACACTCGTATCCTTTCTGGATTTGGTATGGAGGATGTTAATACTGAAAGTTTGCTGGTCTACCGTCAGATGCTGCGGGATGCGAAGCCAGGTCATCCATGGTTGGAGCTGGAGGATAAAGACTTTTTAAAACGTCTCAAGGGTTGGCGGCAGGATAGACAGAGTGGCGAGGAGGGGTTGACCATGGCAGGGCTTTTAATGTTTGGCCACTGGGATGCCATTCAGGACGGGGTTCCTCATTATTTTGTTGATTATCAGGAGAGACCAGAAGCCAGGGCAGGGTTGCGTTGGATGGATCGGTTGATTCCAGACGGGACTTGGTCGGGGAACGTGTTTGATTTTTACCGGCGAGTTTATCGGAAATTGATCACTGACCTAAAGGTGCCTTTCGCACTTAAGGATGGTCAACGTCGGGAGGACACTCCGGTTCATGAAGCCATTCGTGAAGCCTTAGTGAATGCTTTGGTCCACGCTGATTACAGTGGTAGATTGTCAGTATTGGTGGTGAAACGGCCGGATATGTTCGGTTTCCGTAATCCTGGAAATATGCGTATCCCTGTCTTACAGGCCATTCATGGTGGTGAGAGTGACTGTCGTAATCGATTGATTCATCAAATGTTTCTCATGATTGGCCTTGGAGAACGTGCCGGTTCCGGAGTGCCCAAAATATATAGTGGCTGGGAAAGTCAAGACTGGCGACCGCCCGCTCTGTATGAAAAGGATGAACCGGAACAGACTCTGTTAGAACTGCGGATGCTTGATCTGTTACCACCTGATGTGATGGATACTCTCAAAAAACGATTTAAGGATGAGAACTTTAATTCACTGAATCGCCAGGAACGTCTTATTCTTGCTACAGCTGCCATTGAAGGCGTGGTATCCCATCCCCGCCTGATGGAAATATCCATCGATCATCCCCACGATCTGACATTGGCGTTGCAAAAACTGGTTAAGACGGGTTATCTGGATTCCAGCGGTCATGGTAGGGGCACTGTTTACCATATTCCAGGGGTCGAGTTGCCAACCCCGGATGAAGTGTTTGCGGGTGATGCAATGGTTGAGACGTTGAAACCTTCGGACCTGAACTCCGAAGGTTTGCCAGAGAGCTCCGAAGGTTTGGTAAAAAGCTCCGAAGGTTTGCCAGAGAGCTCCGAAGGTTTGCAGTATGAAGGCTTGGAGTGTCGCATTATTCATGTGTTAGATGGATTGAAAACTCAATTGCGAAATGAGCTTGAAGAAATAGCAGGGCCAGCAAAGGCCTCTCGTAAATTACAGAAACAAGAGATGTCTGACTTGATTTGCAGCCTTTGTAATGGGCACTATCTGGGACTTAAGGTACTTGCTGCCCTGCTTGACAGGTCTGAAAACTATTTACGCCAAAGCCAGCTCAATCCATTGGTTGAACAGGGCCGTCTACGCAGGGCTTTCCCGACTACACCCAATGACCCGAGGCAGGCGTATACATCGTCAAAACAGTAAAAAGATGCTGCAACCCTTACATTCATTTTCCCGATTATTATCTCTGACTGCTGTGCCTAATTTGTGCCCGTCAAGGTCAAAAGTTCCCAAACATTTCCAAACGAAACCAAAAGTAAGGTTCCGAGAGCCGCGTCAGTTAAGGGTTTAAAAAAGCTGAGCAATCAAGTTTTATACAAAACGAACTCAAAATCCTCCGGGCTTCGGCCCTTGAGAGTTCAAGTCTCTCCTCCGGCACCATCGAATATAAAGGCTTTCAGCGGTTTTCGCTGGAATCATTATAATTTTCGCTGGAAGCATTTTAAATTTGATTCTATCACTATATCCTTTCTAATCACAAACCACAATTTACCTGTTCATTTGGTCTGTTCGGATTTATACTATACGAATTAAAGTTTGACCCCATATATTTATTATTAGGTGCCTGTCCAAATGGTGTATGAATTGGCTAATGACAAAACTATAAATATTTCTATAGCTATCAATGAGGTTCAACTTCTTTTAGCAGAAAAGCGCACATCTTTAGCCGTGATGAGGACAGGAATAGCTGTGTTAGCTTTACCCCTGTCGGTTATGAGCGTGTTGATAGCTACTTCAAAATATTATAACCCCCTTAATGTTATACATTTTCTCGTTCCGCTGGGTATACTTAATCTTGCCTTAATCATTTTGGGCGTTTTTTTGATTGTTCGTTCAATAATTCGGATGCGGCATCATGATCGACTTATTCATCAGATTAAGCTAACGCATAGCGTTATTAAAGAATTTATTGATTGAAATTGTGAGGTATCCTAACCATGCAAATTGAACCGACGCAAAAAGCAGCGCAGCGGATTAGGCTCCGGCCTACAAACCTTGACGTTAGTAAGTAAAAATAATATTGTGGCTTGATTATAAATTATTTAGATGGAGGAAATAATCATGACTTGTCTACTCAGCAGATCCTGTATTTTTTTGATGATAGGCATTTTTTTGATTTCCAGCGCTGTTGTTCCGTCCCTGGAGGCCAAAATGATCAATACCACTGCATATCTGAACCAGGAGGTTGATGCGGCCCGGGGTGATCTGTTATCATTTCTGGCCCGGGAAGATGTGAGGGAAAAAATGGCGGCCCTGGGCGTGAGCCCTGACGATGCTGTAAACCGTGTTGCGGCTTTGACCGACCAGGAAGTGTCCGAGCTCCAGAATCAAATCGATGAGCTGCCGGCCGGTTCAGGGGTGCTGGCGGTGCTGGGTGTTGTCCTGGTGGTGCTGATCGTTCTTGAACTGGTGGGTGTTATTAATGTTTTCAATAGGTTGTAACTTGGTTCTATGACTTGGAAAACCTTTTTCCTCACCGCTATGCTGGTGATTGTAGGGATCGGATGTGCCAGCAACAACAATGTCTGGCTTGTGGGGCCTCATCAGGGGCTGGAACTCACGGCTACTCCCTTTTTTGCCCAGGAAAAGTATCAGTGCGGTCCTGCGGCTCTGGCCATGGTATTGGGAGCATCCGGAGTTGACGTTCATCCGGACGACCTTGCCCCGGCCGTGTATCTTCCGTGCCGGAAGGGAAGCCTTCAGATAGACCTGACTGGTGCATGTCGGCAATGGGGGCGGATCGCTTATCCGATTCCTTCAGACCTGGCCGGGCTGACAGCTGAGATTCAATCCGGGCGGCCGGTGCTGGTGCTGCAGAACCTGGGCTTTGAAAAATGGCCGGTGTATCACTATGCAGTGGTGATCGGTGTGCTGCCCCCGGACAGGTTGATACTGCGTTCCGGAGTTAAAGAAAGGGTGGAGATGGCGGCTGGGGATTTCAACCGGACCTGGCGGCGTGCCGGATCATGGGGGCTGATCGCCCTTTGTCCCGGCGATCTTCCACAAACCGTTGATCCTTTGACCTATATGACTGCTGTGGCTGGGTTTGAGTCCGCCGGTAATGGTGCTGCTGCCACAGCGGCTTACCAGGCCGGGCTGGCAGCCTGGCCCGACAATCCCACGGTTCTGTTCGCCCTGGCCAACAATCATCTGGGGCAAAACCGTCCGACCCGGGCCGAGGCCCTTTACCGGACCCTGCTGGCGGCTGATCCTGATCATGTGGCTGGGGCCAACAACCTTGCCGAAGCATTGGCACGGCAAGGCGACCTTGCCCAGGCCCTGACAGTTATTCAGACTGGGGTTGACACCGCAGAAAAGATCCATTCTCCGCTTCTGGAAATTATTGAACAGACCCGCCAGGAGATTGAACAGGCATTGGAGGAAAAAAACCGCTGATCCTTTTTAAGAAGTTATTGATTGGCGGCAGATACCTTACTGCTGTTTGGTATTTGACGGGGGTTACCGGCGGCCGCCAAACAAAGACCCCATGATACCACGGACAATCTGCCTGCCAACCTGACTGCCGATAGTTCGGACCGCACTTTTTATAAAGGCTTCACCAGTACTCTGTCTTGTCCTTCCGGTTTTGGTTTTATTTCTGGTTTTTTCTGTTTCAGCTATATCCTGTTTAATCTGTGCCTCTCGTGCCCGGTCGTTTAATATTTCGTAGGCAGATACACGGTCTATTGCTTCCTCATAGCGACCCCTTAATGGTGATCGGTCAATACGAGCCTGACGCTCATCTTCATCAAGTGCTCCGATACGGGATTCAGGCGGGCGGATAATGGTTTGCTGGACAGGAAGCGGTCTGCCCTTGTTGTCCAATACAGAAACAAGAGCTTCACCAATGCCCAGGGAAGTAATAACCGTCTCAGTATCAAAGTCCGGGTTGGCAGGAAAAGATTGAGCAACGCTCCTTATAACTTTTCTGTCGTTCGGAGTAAAAGCCCTTAGTGCATGCTGGATTTTAAGCCCTAACTGTCCCAGAATTTCGTCGGGAATATCAAGGGGGCTCTGGGTGATGAAATAGATGCCCACACCCTTAGAACGAATCAGTCGAACCACCTGCTTTATTTTGTCGACAAGTACTTTGGGGGCCTGGTCAAACAGCAGGTGGGCCTCATCAAAGAAAAACACAAGCTTTGGCTTTTCAGGGTCGCCGATTTCTGGAAGCTGTTCAAACAGCTCAGACAGGAGCCAGAGAAGAAAAGATGAATAAATCCTCGGTGATTGAGCCATCAGTGCTGTGGCATCGAAAATGCTGATAACCCCATTACCCGAGAAGTCAACCTGCATGAGATCTGTGAGTTTTACTGCAGGCTCACCAAAAAAATGTTCAGCCCCCTGTTCTTCCAGAACGAGCAGTCGCCGCTGAATAGCGCCAATGCTGGAACTTGAAATATTACCGTATTCACTTCGCAGTTCTTTTGCGTTGTCGCCCATCCACATCAGCATGGATCTGAGATCTTTTAAATCTAAAAGTAGCATCCCCTGATCATCGGCAATCTTGAAACAGCCGTACAGAACACCAGACTGCGTGTCATTCAAGTCAAGCAGATTTGACAGGAGCAGTGGCCCCATTTCTGAAATGGTTGATCGTATGGGATGGCCCTTTTTGCCAAATATATCCCAGAAAACCACGGGATATGGACGCTGGTGATAATCTTTCAGAGAGATCTGCTCCAGGCGTTCATCGATCTTAGGATGGGGAGAACCGGCGCTGCCCAGGCCTGAAAGGTCTCCTTTAATATCAGCGGCAAAAACCGGTACGCCTGAACGGGAAAAACTTTCCGCCAGGATCTGTAAGGTAACTGTTTTGCCTGTACCTGTTGCACCGGCAATAAGGCCGTGGCGATTACTCATTTTACAAAGCTGCTCAACCAGGGTTCCGTTCGCTCCGCCAATGGCAAATTGTTTCAGTTCATCCATGACACCCTCATCTTAATCAAAATTTTTTATAACCGGCACGGCCGGAGCGAGTCGCAGCTCCGGCCACTATTAAAAATAAAATTTCCATAGAAACATCATTTTGCGAGTTTCACCTATCTGGTAAAGCGATACCCGTTTCCCATTTAGTTTGTTTGTATTTTAAAATATTGAAAAAAGAAATTAGTTTTTATATAGTACCCAGATTAAGCGTTTTTAATATGTCAGGATATCACAACGGGCATTTGGTAAATCTATCCCTTGGGGAGGAAATATGAAACAAACAATACGTACTTTCATCGTGTTTGCATGCGCTGCCCTTTTGGTCGGTTGTGGTTATAATACCCTTCAGATGAAGGAGGAGGCGGTATTCAAAGCCTGGGGTGATGTCGAATCAACCCTGCAGCGGCGTGCCGACCTGATACCGAATCTGGTGTCAACTGTTAAGGGGTATGCAGCCCACGAAAAAGAAACCCTTGAGGGGGTTATCAATGCCCGATCAAAAGCAACCTCGGTCACCCTGTCCGCAAAAGATTTAAGTAACCCTGAAGCAATGCAGCAGCTTTCAGCGGCCCAGGGCGGTCTGACTTCGGCACTTTCCAAACTGATGCTTGTGGTGGAACGTTACCCGGACCTCAAGGCCAGTCAGAATTTTTTGGATTTGCAGAACCAGTTGGAAGGCACGGAGAACAGAATTAACGTTGCACGACAGCGCTACAACACAAGTGTCGAAGATTTCAACGGATCCATAAGAAAATTTCCAGCCAGCCTGACAAATAACTTTTTGCTGAACCTGGATAGAAAAGAGTACTATAAGGCAGATGAAGCTGCCAGAAGTGTTCCGCAGGTTGATTTCAACAAAGGGTAAATAATATGTCATTGACCCTTTTATCTAATCGGTTTGTCTGTCTCGTAATCGCCATTCTGCTGTTTTCCCCGGCTGTGGATATTGCAGCGGCCCTTGACGTTCCCCCGCTTAAGGGCAGGGTTAATGACTATGGCGGTATTCTGTCTTCTGCAACAATTTCCCAGCTTGATTTTATTCTGAAAGAGTTTGAGGCCAGCGATTCAACACAGATTGTGGTCTTGACGATTCCATCGTTGAAGGGTGACAGTCTGGAACGATTTTCCCTGGATGCCGCAGAAAAATGGGGCATTGGCCAGCGAGGCAAGGACAATGGTGCTTTGCTCGTCATATCCAGGGATGATAGAAAGCTTCGCATAGAGGTCGGTTATGGACTCGAGGGAACCCTCACCGATTTAGTCGCCGGGCAGATTATCCGAAAGGTTATAGCCCCTCAATTCAGGCAGGGTTCTTTTAACCAGGGAGTCATTGACGGTGTTGATGCCATTATCGCAGCGGTGAAAGGTGAGTTCCAGCAGGAGACAGGTCCAGCCTCCGGCAAATCAGACAAAGGTTTTGATTTTGAAGCGCTGATCATCCTGGTAATTTTTTTCAGTTCATTTATAGGCACAGCATTCAGAAGAAACAAGCTCCTTGCCGCAGGTGTTGGGGGCGTGGTTATGCCTTTTATAGGATTCCTGTTCCTTAGACTCACCGGATTGGCCCTGGTGGGCCTTGCTGTTGCAGGAATGATTGGCGGACTGGCCGCCAGCGCCATGGCCTCTTCTTCTGGTACAGGCTCACACCCAGGAAGAATGGGTGGCGGCTTTCCCCGAGGCGGTGGCGGGTTCGGTGGATCTTCCGGTGGATTTGGCGGCGGCGGAGGCGGTTTTGGCGGAGGCGGTGCATCTGGAGGATGGTAGAATTATGAAGACACTGGCGCAACAATTTCTCACACCAGAAGAGCAGCAGCGCATTACCCAGTGCGTTCACAGGGCTGAAAAACAGACATCCGGGGAAATTGTCCCCATGGTGTCATCGGAAAGCCATACCTATCCACTGTCACCCATAATCGGCGGGACATTTTTCGCACTGCCCGGTGCCTTACTTGCCGCCCGCATCGTCGGCAAATCCCTGTGGATCGGTCCTGATAACATGTGGCTTTTCCTTGCTGGCTTTATTGTAATCTTTATTCCGGCTTTTCAGCTGATCAAACGGATTTCCTGGTTGAAACGACTTTTTCTGCTGCCCAAAAGAGCAGATGAAGAAGTCCGAGATGCCGCATTGACTGCCTTTTATACTGAGGAGCTCTATAAAACTAAAGACGAAAACGGCATCCTTCTTTACATCTCTGTATTTGAGAGGCGTGTGTGGATACTTGCAGATTCCGGGATTAATGAAAAAATTCCCCAGGAACAATGGTCAAAACTGGTAGATATCGTGACCGACGGGATAAAGGCCAATCGCCAATGTGAAGCCATCTGTGAAGCTATCACCCGCATTGGAGATATTTTAAGCAGTGCTTTTCCCCTAGAGCAAGACGACATTGATGAACTTCACAACCTTATCATCAGATGATCCCATGATATCCACCAGACCTGGGCCCATATCCGTTGCCAGGGCAGGGGTGTGCCGTCTTTTTAATGAGAGACAGGGCCTGTTGCAATTCGGCGGCGTTCTGCTCTAATTTTTGTAGGTTATGGCACTAGGCTGGGCGGAATGACACTTTTATCCGGACGTGAGTTTCGGCCGGGTGAAGTTTTTGGGCAGACTCTCCCAACAGTAGTGAAATACGATTTTAAAGATAGGGAATCGCTTATTCCGCTGATGCTGATTTTGCTATCTCGGCCAGAGCCTTTTCTATTTTTGCCAGGACTTTTTCGCATCCTGTAATTTTATGTCTTTTTTCTAAGTATCTTGGATCGTTGTAAGATATCCAGACCGTTCCCTTATCATCCTGCCAGATTAATGCCTTCAGCGGTAAATCAATAGCGACACTTTGCTGACATTGCATGAGGAGGCTTCCCACCTCTGGATTGCCGAATATTATCAGTTCTGTATCCCGCAGTTCAATGTCGACTTTGCCGGCAGATTCAGAATGTTTTATCCTGTTCATTACGGTCATCCCTTTCTCATTCAGGATACTCTCCAAACGATTTGCCGTTTCTTTTACATTGAAGGTACTTTGAACGTTAACCAATCCATCTGCTGCGTTTCCATGGACAGCAATGGATGATATCAATAATGTGGTGATAATGGTTTTTTTCATCGTTTATTCCTTATAGTTAGTGGGTGACCGAAAACCCGTGTTTGGATGAAAACTTGCCCAGATGCAAGGCGCGAGCAAAGCTGAAACCGGAGCGTACTGTTGTACGTGAGGATTTTAGCTTTGTGAAGCAACGCAGCAGGTGGATGAGTTTTCGTTCAAACATTAGTTAGCAGTTCATAATTTACTTGTGTGGAGTGAGTCTACCCTCAGGTCCCTGTTCAATCTCTCGTATACGTTTTCCCATGGCAAAACGTTCGACCTCCTGGGCGGAACAGGAGCAAGGTACCTTTTTTTTCAGTTATCAGGAGATCACCGCCGGGTAGAAAGGTCATGGCCCAGGGTTCATTGAATGTTCCAAAGCTCTCAACGGAGAGCCTTGAACCTGCATTGCCGTGAATTACTCGATCAACGGGCTCGGCATTGGTGCTGCAGGAGAAAAGGAGCAGCAATAAAGAGAGGTAACTTGTTAAACCTAGTGATTTCATAGTTCTCTCCATTCCATTAGTCTTGGTCAGTCGGGCTT
>JAVEQI010000042.1:0-19370 GCA_034007745.1 Desulfobacterium sp. | reverse complement strand
TGTCCTGGGCTTAACCCATCCAGGTTCCGAACTTCAACATATGCTCGAGCAAAACGGCTTTCTTTCTGCAGACTGCCAAAATTTCCAGGAAATAAAAACAAAAATCTACAAACTGATAGAACAATGGGAAGAGACAGGGCTACCGGATCTCACCCAGGCATCCCCCCTGACGGTTGAGGGTGCTGTCCGCCAACTGATGGAAATACGAAACGATCTCCTACAAAGTTAAACAGCTAATAAATCAACCAAAACATCCAGTGTATGATCAAGCTTGTTTTGTTAAAAACGACCACAGTAAAACATTTAGAACAAAAGTTTCAGGAATATAACAATGGAAAAACTTGTGCTTTTTTGTAAATCCTATGGAGCTGACATGCTAAGGGCAAGACGAATGGCTCAAAGCGTTCAGCGTTTCAACATAGAGAACATCCTGATGTACATATCTGTTCCAGAGAGAGATGTGGAAGATTTTAAACATTGTTTTAACGGTATTCCCTGTATATTTATAACAGACGAAGAAACGCTTAAAGTCAGCTCACAGACCAATGGACCTCTTCCCGAACTTTTTCCCCCCCACTTGATTCAGCAGCTTATTAAACTTGAGT
Source organism: Desulfobacterium sp. (assembly GCA_034007745.1). Taxonomy (GTDB): domain Bacteria; phylum Desulfobacterota; class Desulfobacteria; order Desulfobacterales; family Desulfobacteraceae; genus Desulforapulum. Next base: position 18,765 of record JAVEQI010000042.1, on the reverse strand, counting down.
TCTGGCGAAATAACTTTTGCAAAAACTACTTATGGATAGATTCTGATTCCTACTTTATACGCCCTTTTCGTATGGCAGATTTTTTCCCAAATCCCAATGCAATAGACCCCTATACGGTTCAGGAGGAGTTTATTGTTAAGGACAGATTAGAAAAATTTCATTATATTCCTAAAAAAAAGAGAATCAAATGGATCACAGGCCTTGAGGCTGTGATAATAAAATCTCGTGATCTTTTTAACAATCAGGGTCCCTGCTATTACTTTGCACCTTCACCAGTAATATGGTCCTGCAAAGTTTTAAAACACCTCAATGATAACTACTTGAAACAACATCAAAAAAACATTTATGAACTACTCCATGATTTTCCCTGTGAAACCCAGCTCTATGGAGAATATTTACATTACAGCAAAGTTATACCCATTGTTCCCATAAACCATATGTTCAAATGTTTTTACCATGCCGAAAATTTTTATCATTCACAAACAGTGGGAGAATGTGAATATTCTCTAGCAAAGGATTATCTCGGCATCTGCATCCAGTCAAACTGGGCAAGACTTGACCAACCAAAAAATCAGGTGCAACGACTAAAAAAACACCTTGATGAGTTTAAACGATCCCTGGGACTATTAAAGTTTGACTGACTATTATTTAAAAAAAATAAAAATTGAAGGCACGTCCCACCTGTTTGTTTGCCGAGGTTATTCCCAGATTGTGGATTCAGAACAGTTGGAAAAGCCTTTTTTATTTAAAAGACAACTATATGCCAATCTTTATAGATCAGACAATCTTCTTTTGAAAGTGTGTTACGGGCAATCATTTCCTAAAGATGTTTTACGCAAGTATGTATTAGAATCCCAGGCTGAACGGGAATTTAAAAGTGCAGACATTTTATCTAAAATGGGAATTCTAACACCCAAATCTTATTTTTCAGCATTTTCAATATCCCCCTTTACTAAGGGTTTGGTTGAATCTATGCATGAAATGGATTTTTTAGATGGTTTTGAAGGCTTGAACAAACATTTCATTCACAGACACGACTCCCTTGATATTATTCGCAGCTTTGCCCGGGATCTTGCCATTATTACAAATGAAATGTTAATCCCCAAGGACCTGGGGCTGGGAAACATTATGTACAAGACAGAAGAAACTAAACTAGCTTGGCTGGACACTGATTTAAAAAAAATCAGTAATAAAAAGAAACTGACCCATAAGATTATAACATCTTTGAATTCCCGTTTTTTGAAATATTTAAACAGGCATCAGGTTGGAGTGTTCTGGGATGTATTTTCTGAACGATCAACGATTCTGTAACAAAATGAGGTGTAAACCTTGAAAATAGCCATCCTGGTAAAACGGTTCACCCTGTCCGGCGGCAAGGAACGTTATGTTGTGGAGCTTGCCCGCTCTTTATGCCGCCTCGGCCACAGTGTCGATGTATTCGCCTGCAAAGCCGATGATCGTCTTCTGGAGGGAATGGGGTTTTTCCGTGTTGAAAATCGTTTTACATTTTCAAGCGTATTAAACACCATCTCCTTTGTCAGGGAAACAGCAAAGATGCTCATGCATCACAGCTATGATATTGTTCACTCCCATGAGCGTAACTATACCCAGCGAATTCTAACCTTGCACAGTTTTTCCTACTATGATGGTCTTGAGAGATACTCCCGGCTGAGAAAAATTGATCAAAAGTATTTGAGCCTGCGCAGTTGGCTTTATCTCTGGCTTGAAAAAAGGCAGATGAAGACCCCCTGGCTTGTTTCGGTTTCAACTGCCATATCAAGGGATGTGAACACACACTATCATCGGTCGGCCAATGTCGTTGAGATCCCTCCGGGTGTGGATTTAGATATGTTTTCCAGGGATGGTTTGGAGTTGATGCGAGAAAAAGAAAGAAAAGAGAGAAATCTTGGGGAGCATGATCTTGCAGTTCTCTTTGTCGGCTCTGCCTTTCAGCGCAAGGGTCTTGACCGCTTAATTCCTGCCATTGCCAAGGATATGCGGTTGTTTGTGGTCGGAAAGGGGGATAGAATTGTAAAATTTAAGCAGATGGTCAAGAATTACGGTCTTGAAAAAAATATCAGCTTTGAAGGAATAACAGATGAGATTAAAAAATATTATGCCCTTGCCGATGTTGTGGTCCTCCCCTCCAGATCGGAGGCCTTTGGCATGAGTGTTCTGGAGGGCATGGCCTGTGGATTGCCCGTGATTGTAAGCCACAACTCTGGAATTGCAGATCTGATCCAGCACGGAGACAATGGTTTTTTAATGCAAAAAAATTCGGAACTTCCGGGTTTATTAGATCTAATGCGGTCTGCAAAGGAAAGGCAAAAGATTGGTAATCGTGCCAGAAAAACGGCGGAGCAATATGGCTGGGCAAGGGTTGGACGCTCCCACGAGATTCTATATGAAAAAATTTTATCGGAAGAACTAGCTAATAAAATGGCAGGTTAGATTTACATGGACAAAATGATGGATGATGTGTATTTTAAAAAAACCTTTTCTATGGTCATGGGGTGTAAAAGATCATTTTTATCTGACACCATGCTGGAACTCCTTAATAATCCAGATTTTATTCTGAACCACAGCAGCACTCAAATCATCCAGAACAACTTTAAAAGCAAGGTCGGTATTGTTAACGTAGATGACAAAAAACTCGTTATCAAACGCCATAACTACAAATCCCAATGGCATAAATTCAGGCGCTATTTCAGACCAACACGGGCCTGTCGAAACTGGCACTATTCAAACTTGCTGCAATCCAAAGGGGTTTTAGTGCCAGCGCCTGTTGGTTTTGTCGAACAAAGAATCGGTTTATTAAGGGGCATGTCCCACTTTATTTATGAGTATGTGGAAGGAATTACAGGAGAGTCCTATTTTAAACAGCATCTTGATTGCCCTGAAAAGATAGACCAGGGAATGGATATGGTAGTTTCACTTGTTCTTAAAATCAAAGACCTGGGCCTCATCCATGGTGACATAAGGATGTCCAATTTGATTTTTAAAGACAATAAACTCTGGTTGCTGGATTTCGATGATATACGAAAAAGAAGCTGGTATAAAGCACAACGCACTAAAAACAGAGATATCCGCGGTCTTAAAAAAGATATATTCTACAATATTCCTCCCACTCTTCAAAATAAATTTTTAGATAGGCTGTCATCATTTTAACATGATTTCAGGTTTGATCCATACCAGGGTATTTAATAATATATACTTAATGAATTAAAAAATGAAACCAACACAAAACATCAGTTTAAACCGGTTGGGCCTGAGACATTTAAACCTTTCCTATCCCACCTGCATCTACCTTTTATTAACAACCTTTATTTTTTTGAACCCTTTTCCAAGAATAACAGCGATTAAAGAGATTGTTTTTTACACCGCTGTTTTACTTGTAATTATATCCATTGTTAAACATAAAGTAAAAATCTCGTTTCGATCTTTTTTGACGTCTCCTTTTTTATTCTTTACTGCATGGACCATGGTTGGGCTTTTTTTCTCCCTAGATAGAACCAACAGCCTTCATGCTTTTTACTCCCACCTAATCAAATATATGCTGTTCTATTACATCCTTATAAACTACTTTAAGACAAAAGATCACCTCTACCAGCTCTCTGTTGCAATTATCGTTTCCGCCACCCTTTTTTCAGTTGTCAGCCTGATATTTTTTTATGGAGTCAATAATTTTCCACTGAACACACGATTTGGAATAACCTTTAAAAATTGCGCTACTAACGTAATGGGTTTCAACACTGTTTTTGCAATGTTGCTATCCCTTTTCATGGTTCAAAAAAAACCTGACCCAAAGATAGGTATCCCCTTCTTTGCCTGTGCCCTGATTTTGTTTGCGGCATCTGTTTTAACCCAGTCCAGGGGAACTATATTGTCGATTGCAGCCTCACTGCCCCTGATCTTTATTCACAAAATAAACTTCAGAACAACCATCCTTGCCTTTGTTCTTATATTTCTTGCGCTGATTCCTTTAAAAAACAGACTTTTTGAACTTAACCTTCCAGAGAACAGCAACAATGTCAGAATGGCTATCACCCTGTTTTCCTTTGAAATAATAAAGGACCACCCGGTCTTTGGTACAGGTTTTGATACCGACACACTCAAGAACAAGAGTCTCATAGATCCCAATATATACCTGCCAAGAATTTCAGAACCTTACAGAAAAATTTTTAAGACCCAGGAGTATATACTTCCCCACAGCATGTTGCTGAGCATAGCTGTTCGCCTGGGTCTTGTGGGACTCGGACTTTATTTATGGATACTTGGAGCAACAACGGTTGTTTTGATCAAATTAATCTGCCATGGGCGGGATGAGGAGATAAAAACCTGGGCAAGGTACATCCTGGCAGCCTTTACCATGTTTTTTTTCAAAGGACTGGTTGAACCTGTTTCAACCCATTTTTGTGAAGTTATCTTTCATACGATACTAGGAATGGCTACAATCCTATGGAAGATCAACGAGAACAGCGAGTCAACCCATTTGTACACCAGAAATTGCCGGACAAAAGGGTCTCCTTTAACATAGCATCGTTTTTCATAAAATTACCCCTGTCATTTTCCCGGTGCCAGAGATGGAAACAGACTGCCATGAAAGGATGTTCCCTTCTTCTTAATCCATAGTTGTAAAGCCTTGCCACAAGCTCGGAATCCTCCCGGCCCCAACCCTTGAAATTTTGGTTAAATCCGTTTACGGCAAAGAGGTCCTCCCTGAAGAATCCCATGTTGCACCCCCTGACTCCCGACAGCCTGGTGGTTGTCAAGGCGGGGAACAGAGGCATTCGAAGCAGGTGGTGGGCATTGGAAATCCTTCCCTTCAATGCATCCATAAAAAGTTCCAATATTCTATTGGTCTTATCAAAGTCAAAGGAGGCTTCAAGTTCTTGTTCCACAATCACCCGCTTTCCCTGGAAAAAGAAACCCGGTTTTGCCAGTCGCATATGATCTTTAATAAAATGCCGGCCTGGAATGCAGTCTCCGTCAATGGAGACAATATAGTCGCCCGATGATTTCAGGATTGCTCTGTTCCTTATCTCAGCCAGACGAAACCCAAGATCTTCATGCCATACATGCAAAACAGGACAGCGGGGTGACAAAGAGACAATCTGATTGACAAGATTTGTGGTTTCCCCACGGGAACCGTCATCGGCCACAATGATCTCATGGGGAACGCTCGACTGATTTAAAAGCCCCTCAAGCACACGTTTCAAGGCATCCGGCCGGTTATAAGTGGCCACAATAACAGATAATTTCATAGGGTCGGCTCCAACTGATTTTTTACAGATAAAAGGACACTTTCAACGGTAATACCCTGCATGCAGCTGCAATGGGAGCAATGGCGCTTAAAACAGGGGGAACAGACTAGGTTTGACCGGACAATCCCATGGTTTAGGCCGTAGGGTCCTGTGCGCCAGGGAGCGGTTGATCCGAAGATGGCGACCACCCTTGTTCCCACTGCCGCCCCAAGGTGCATGGGACCGGTATCCGTAGTGATCAGAAGATCTGCTCGCCGGTAGAGAGCTGCCAGGGTTTTAAGGGTGGTGAGACCCGCCAGGTTGACACAGGGGCGCACAGTCATGGCAAAGATAGCCTCGATCACATCCCTGTCGCCAGGGCCGCCCGTAAAGACAATATGAATCCCGTATCTCTCCTGAAGGGCATCGCTCAACTCTGCAAAACGACGGTTGTCCCACAATTTTGTAGCCCAGGTGGCCTGGGGATTGATGCAGACCAGGCGTTGTTCAGGATCAATTCCCCTTTCTTTGAGCAGAGCCACCATGGTTTCATGATCGTCAGAAGAAAAAGGAAGCCTGTACTCGACCCTTTTCGTTGGGATACCAAGGGCTTCGATCATCATCAATCCCCGCTTCAGGGCATGGATCTCCATGCTGATGGGGGGAATTCTCCGGTTGTAGAAGATATGGCTCTGCTCGGCATGGTCCATGCCCCTGTCAAATCCTGCCTTTACCCTTCCCCTTGCGAGCATGACCATGACACCACTCTTTAAAAGACCCTGAAAATCTATGATCAAATCATATCGGGTATCCCTGAGTTCCTGTACAAAGGCCAAAATTTTTACGGCACCGATTAGGAACGATCTGGAAAAAAGTTGCTTTACCAGTTGCTTGCGCCTTGAGACAATTACACGGTCAAGGGCTTCGTGGCCGATCACGAGATCAGCCGCAGCCTCTTCCACGAGCCAGGTGATGTGGGCCTCTGGAAAATGATTCCGAAGGGAGTTAAGGGCCGGAAGGGTGTGGATCACGTCTCCAATGGCGCTCATCTTTACGATCAGAATATTCATCAGGCAAACCATCCTTCCCGATCCATGGTTATATCCCTATCCATACCCATGGCCGCCCCATACACCATATCAACGGAAATCTTATCCATGCATTCGTGGTGATCATAGCGGCATTCAGGCTTCATGCAGGGGCTGCAGGGAACAGGTATCCGGACTACCTTTGAATTAGTGTTAGAAGGAGGCGTGGTAACCGGATTGGTGGAACCAATTATGGCTACCTGGTTGACGCCAAGGGCTGCTGCGGCATGCATCAGCCCTGAATCATTGGTGATAAAAAGCGAACAGCGATCTATCAGGGCAAAGGCTGTTGAAAGGGTTGTCAAACCAGCCAGATTGATGCAGCACTCCCCTGACATGGCCGAAATTTCCTGTCCCAGGCCATGGTCCCCAGGGCCGCCTAATATGAGAACCTTGACTTTGAAGCGGTCTGAAAGTCTTTTGGCAAGGGCTGCAAACCGTTCCGAGAACCAGCGTTTGGCCGTTCCACCGGTGGCACCCGGGTTAATTGCTATTATGGGATTTGACCGAGCAAATCCATGGAATGGAGTATGGAATCCTTCATGGGACAGAGCAGTGGTATCGTCATTATCTCGGTCCTTCTCCTGGATCAGCCCATGATTTTGAAGAATCTTATCCGCCTCAGCCCTTGCACCTTGATCGATGAAAAGATCGAGGGTCCTGCCGTCATCCACAATCCCTGTTCCCCTTAAGATTCCCCGGTAGTAATCAATGAGATGGACTTTTTTAAGGTTTGGGTCAAGGGCGATGCAGGGATTCAAAAGTAAGCCCCTAGCGTCGGTGTCATATCCCAAACGGTGGGGTATCCCGGCAAGCCAGGAGATCAGGGCCGCCTCAAAGGCGTTCTGCATCAAAACCGCCAGATCAAATTTATGCTGCCTCAAATCCCTTGCAAGCCTGATGGTCCCCCACCCCTTTGTATGACGACCCTTGTCATCGTAAATAAGGACCTCATCCACATAGGGGTTGTTTTGAAACACCGGCGCCACCCAGGGTTTGACAAGCATGGTCACATGGCCTTGGGGAAAGTTCTTCTTAACCGCCCGCACTACCGGTGTAGTCATGATGGCGTCCCCAACCCAGTTGGCACCCCGGATCAATATCCTGGGGCGATCTGAAGCGCTCAGTTCAATTTTTTTCATCTATTTTAACTCGATAGCCAAATTAAATTAACTCTATGTATTTCCCTCTGTGCTTCATTACCCGCACTATCTTAATAGCTGTTAACAATCAACAGTTCTACTACCCGACACCCAAAACCCAACACCTACTAGTTGGGCCAATCGCAATAGACCTTAGTCTTCCATCGATTGTGAACCCAGAACCACTGGTCAGGAGAACGCCTTACCATGGTTTCAATGGCAGAGGTGTAGTTTTGGGTGTTGATCTCCAGATCTTTGGTTCTGTCATCGGTTATCACAGGGGAAATTTCCGGCAAAAACTCGATAACATAGCGCCCCTTCTCCCTGATGATGAACATGGGAACAACAGGCACCCCTGTTCGCATGACAATGGATGCCACACCCTTGTTTGTGCAGGCAAGTCTGCCGAAAAAATCCACATAACATCCCTGGTACCAGTCCACGTTCTGGTCGAGCAAAGTACCAACCACGTATCCTGCGGCAAGGAGTTCGTCCACCTTACGGCCAGCACCCTTCAACGGAATGAGCCTTGTGCCGAACCGTTCCCTCATTTCCAGCAAAAATCTCTCAAGGGGCAGGTAGTCGAGTTTCCTGTACAAGATGGCCGTGTTAAGCCCCAGCATTGCCACGGCCTCGCAGAGAAGCTCCCAGTTGCCCATGTGGCAGGTAAGGGCAAGAACCCCCTTTTTCTGTTCAAGGGCCGCTTCCAGGTGTTCATACCCCTTGAAGGAAAAATAGCTGGAAAATTCGTCCTGCTTGAGGTTATAGGCCCAGCCGACTTCAAAGATCATACCTATTATGTTTTTAAAGACCTGGCGGGCCATTTTTTTAATTTCCAGCTTGGTCATGGTTGCCCCATAGGCATGGGTGATATTATCAAGGACAACTATTCGATGGCGCTGGTCAATGACAAACCACAGTCTGCCTAGAAAATTGGAAATTTTTCTTGCAACGGGCCTTGGAATGATCCCGATTGCCTGTACTAAAAGCTTTATCAGCCTGTAAATGGTATCGTCTTTCATCTAATCCTTTTTTTTTCTGAAAAAGAAGGTACTGGGTTTTAGGTGTTGGGTACCTAATACCTAATACCTACTGCCCTTGGCCAAGGGCAAAAGGCCTTGGTTTTCCAACGGTTATGAACCCAGAACCACTGCTCAGGACAGCGCCTTATCATGGTTTCAACGGCAGATGTGTAATTCTGTGTGTTCACCTCCAGATCTTTAGTCCTGTCATCGGTTACCACCGTGGGAACTTCGGGTAAAAATTCGATGATGAAGTTCTCCTTATCCCTGATTATGAACATAGGAACCACAGGCACACCAGTCCGCATTACAAGGGATGCCACGCCCCTGTTTGTGCAGGCAAGTCGGCCAAAAAAATCCACATAACACCCCTGGTACCAGTCTACACTCTGATCGAACAGGGTGCCGACCACGTATTTTTCAGCAAAGAGTTCGTCCACTTTGCGGCTAGCCCTCTTCAGCGGGATTAGCTTTGCGCCGAAGCGCTCTCTATATTCCAGCATGAATCTATCCAGGGGGGGATAATCAAGCTTCCGGTAAATGACACCCGTGTCTTTCAGGCGCATGGACACACCCCAGCAGAGCAGCTCCCAGTTGCCCATGTGGCAGGTAAGGGTAAGGACTCCCCTATTTTTTGAAATGGCCGCTTCCAGGTGTTCCCACCCCTTGAAAGAAATATGTTCAGCAAGTTGATCCGGCTTAAGATTATAGGCCCAGCTGACCTCAAAGAGCATTCCGGCTATATTTTTAAAAATCTGCCGGGCCATTTTTTTGATCTCAAGATTGGTCATGGTGCTTCCATAGGCATGGCCTATGTTTTCAAGGACAACGGTTCTATGGCGTTGATCAATGGCATACCAGAGGCGACCGATAAAATTGGATATCCTCCTTGCCACGGGCCTTGGAATCGTGCCGATTATTCGTATGCAAAACTTTATCAGTCTGTAAATGGTATCATCTTTCACCTTACCACCTTTTTGACCCTATCTTTTAACAATTCAACATGCTCCACAAACTCAATCCCTATGCCGATTACAACCAGATCCAGAGGCCATACAAGGTCCCTGTCAAGCCGGGCATAATCCTTCTCCGTTGTGATGAAAAGATCAACAGTCAGATCAATCCCGACCGCCTTGATAGTCTCAATATCAAGGCGGTTATACCTGTGATGGTCAGAAAACTCAAGATGGCCTTTTACCCCTGCACCCAGTTGTTCCACGCTTTTCTTGAACCCGGGATTGTCTGAGATCCCGGAAAAGAGCAGGACCTGTTTGCCGGCTATCAGATTCAGGCCGACTGAACGATTTTCAACCCTGGTGTGGGCGGGTTTCAAGCAGTGAAGAAAAGGCCTGTGACAGGTCATGAATAAAGCTTTTTCAACTCCAAGGCCAGTCAGACATTCTTTTAACCGCTGTTTTAAAGCGGATGGGCTGCATTGCAGTCTGTCATCACCTTCACACCTGAAATCGCCCGAAAATTCCCAGATCTTCTCGCACCGGGTAAAGACAACAAGTCCTGCCCGCTGACCTATAACTCCGGGCAGTTCCCTTAACCTGCCTGCAGGAAGGAGCCGCCCGTTGCCAAAGGGTCGTGCTGCATCCAGCAGAACAATATCAAGATCCCGCTGCAGCTTTAAATGCTGGAAACCATCGTCCAAGACTATCACATCGGGGGCAAAAGCAGCAATGGCTCTCAGGCCCGCCCGATAACGATCTTTGCCCACGACCACGGGAAAAGAACGCCGCATTGCCATCATAAAGGGCTCGTCACCGGCCAGGCCCGGTCGAAGAAAAACCTCGTCCCCGTTGCCCACAATTGCGGTGTCAGATTCCAGGGTGCCACCATATCCCCTGCTCACCACAACGGGCTTATACCCCATCTCCTTTACAAGTTCGGCAACATAAATGGCCATGGGTGTTTTGCCGCTGCCCCCTGCAACAATATTGCCGATGGAGATCACCGGGCAGGCAAGCTTTTTTGATTTTAAAATGCCCCTTGCGTATAAAAGAGACCTGGTGTCCACCACCCACCCGTAAATTTTTGAGAGAATCACCAGAAGGTGTTGGAAGGAAAAGGGGCTGACCTTGAAGTCCGTGGCGGAGATCTGTTCGATTCTCAGGGTGAGTCGCTGTTTAAAGGATTCAGGCACTCGAAACATCCCCCTTACAACCAATCAAGGATAGGGTCAGATCGACCGCACCCCTGTTCTTCAAGAACAAATCGGCAGCCCGAGCGCCCATACTCTGTGCCAGAACCGGGTCATGGATCAGCTGAACGGTCCTGCGGATCAGGTCGTCCCTGTCTGAAACTGTGAAAGCTCCGCCATGGTCTACCAGCATCTGGGCCACCAGCAAAAAGTCCTCCATGTGGGGCCCAAACAGAATCGGCCTTGAAAAAGCAGCCGCCTCAAGGGGATTGTGCCCGCCAAAGGGAGCAAGGGAACCACCGATAAAGGCGATGTCACAGGCGGCGTAGAGCCGGGATAGAAGGCCCATGGCATCGACTATAACAATGTCTACCTTCTCCCGCCTCTCCCTATTTTTTAATGTTGAGAGCATTCTAATCTCAAGCCCCTGTCTGGAAAACAGCTCCTGAATCTGCTCCGCCCTGTTTGGGTCCCTTGGCGCAACGACCATGACAAAAGGTGGGCATACAGGTTTTATACTTAAAAAAAGATCGGCCAGCAGCTGTTCTTCTCCAGGGTGGGTACTTCCTGCCAGAAAAAGGGTAAGATCATTGTCCCTCCCAAGGCAGTGCCTGAATTGAGCTATCTGGTCAGGGTCTACCCGGGGAGGTTCCTGGTCAAACTTGAGGTTGCCGCACACCTTGATTTTTTTGTGATCCACCCCAAGTTCCCTGAAACGGCGGGCATCTACCCCGGTCTGAACAAGAACCATGGAAAACAGTGAAAAAACCGGGCCAAAGATCCTTTTAAATCGAAGATATCCCCTGAAAGATGAAATTGAAAGCCTTGCATTAACGAGAAAAACCGGCACCTTTCGCCTGTTCAAACTCCAGAGGAAATTTGGCCATAGATCCGTCTCTACAAGAATTACCCTGTCCGGATCGATCCTTGAACAGACCCGGTTGACCGAAAGAAAAAAGTCAAACGGGAAAAGGGCGACCTGGTCAACCAGGGCAGTTTTGCCGTTCAGAAAAAGGGTCCTGGCCATGTTGAATCCGGTCAGGGTCGAGGCGGTAAAGATAACAGTAACCCCTTTGTCCTGAAGGCCCTTTAAGAGGGGTTTGGCAGAGATCACCTCGCCCACAGAAAGAGCATGGACCCAGATCCTTTGTTCATGGGGCTTTTTTCTCCGGATACCCGTACAGAGGCCAAAGCGTTGAACCAGTGTAGCCCGTCGTTTTCGAGAAAAAATGGCCAGAACAGGAAGAAAGGGCAAAGCCAGGAAAAGCGCACCGGACAGGATCAAATTGTATATGAGTATGAAGAGTTTCATGGGCCTAGTCGGTGTTCACAAGAAGGATAAGGGCAAAACAGATGAACAGGAGATTGGCGGCCCAGGCTGCCACAAGAGGGGGGAGCATTCCCCCATACCCAAGTGATGTGCAGAATCCATACAATATCCAGTAAAGAAACGATACCCCCAGGCCAATGGCAATCCCCAGGGGCAGCCGCTGCCTCACAACTGCGTGCATTCCTGTGATGGCACCGGTGATGGCCATGATAAGACAGATAAAGGGAAAGGCGGTCTTGCCGAACAGATCCACCCGATAGGTTGTGGCATCATACCCCTCTGATTCGATCTTATGCACATGGATTCCAAGCTCGGCAAAGCTCATCTCATCTGATTTTTTCATAACCGCCTTGAGGTCTTCGGGCAGGATATCAAGCTCGATTGACAGGATGTCATGGACGAGGACATTCGCCTCACCGGAACTTGATTCTCTTGATTTAAAGGTCTGTTCGAGAACATTGTCAAGGATCCATTCGCCCCCTGTAAAGTGTCCTTTCTCGGCGTCCAACCGTCTAATCAGGGTAAAATTGTCGTCAAAGAAAGTCAGAGTGACTCCCTGAACGGTCCGGTCAACAGGGTCAAAAAAGTTAAAGTGGGCAATGGTCCGGTCGGCCCTGATCCAGAGATCTTGCCTTACCGCATATACCCGCTGGTCGTTCTTTATCACGGAATATTTAATATGATTTGCTCGGGACATGGTCCACGGCACCAGGGTCTCGCCGAGGAAGAACATCATGGCGGCACCGACAATGCCGGCAAGAACGGCGGGTTTAACCAGGTAATAAACCGAGATGCCGCCAGCCCTGAGGGCCAGCAGCTCATTTTTCCTGTTCATGAGCCCGAAGGTGACAATGACGGCAAGGACAATGGCCGCAGGGGTAAGCTGGACAAACATGAACGGCAGTTTAAGAAAAACGTAGCCCAGAGCACCCACAAGAGTGATATCGCTTTCGAGGAACTTGTCCAGGTTGGACAGATAATCAACCGCAACAAAAATGGCCAGAATCACAAGGTGTATGATGACAAAAAACCTTACAAACTCCTTGAGCCAGTATCGATGGAGAGTGGTCATTATATCGATCCTCCACCTGGAGGTGTGAGGCGCTTTTTAACGGCAAGGAGCACTCCTGCAAAAAATCTGGGCATAACCAATGGCTGCTCATTCCCAATTTGAATCAAGAGATAAATCCCGCCTCCACCCAGCACGACATTGGGCAGCCACATGCCAAGGACCGGGGGGTATCCGCCGGACTCGCCAGCGGACCAGCCTGCGGCAAGTAAAAGGTAATAAAGAATAAAGCAGAACATGGCAAGGCCAAATCCCTGGGTTTTTCGATTGGAAGCAGACTGCAACCCCAGGGCCATGGCAAGCAGCCCCAGGGCCATGCAGGCAGCGGGAAGGGAAAACTTTTCATGGAGTAGCATGCGGGCGGTGTTCAGCAAAATCTTATCGTTATCTGCGGAACTTTTCTTTATCTCCCCAAGCAGGGCAGTAAGGCTCATCTCATCGAGATCCACAGACGCTGAGGCTGACTTGACCGGCAGGTCATTAAAATCAAGATTGATGTCATAGGTGTCAAAGGCAACATTGTTCACTGACTTTGATTTCAAATCCACCTGGTTGACCGATCCTCCATAGAGGCGCAGGGTGTAGGAGCCGCTCGTGGCACCCCTGGCTAGAACTCCTTCAGGGGCCACCGAGATTGTCACCCTGTCCTTGGTTCTTCTGTCTTCAATGAAAAGATCCTTGAGAGTCTTGGTCTTCACATCCATGGCGCTGACATAGATCATGACATCCTTAAAGCTTGAGTTAAACTTTCGATCTGAAAGAGCAAGATTCAAGTTGGACCGGGCCATGGCAATACCGGTTGTTTTAAACAAAAGTTTTGACTGGGGAACTCCGAACAGGGTCACCCACAGGGTCAGCAGAGTGCCCATAAGGCAGAAGATAAGGACTGGCGGCAGGAGCCGGTAAATGGTCACCCCACCCCCCTTGAGGGCGATAATCTCATTATCTGCTGACATGCGCATGAAGGTCAAGAGCACCGAAATCATCACAGACATGGGAATGGTGAATTCCATGAACCTTGGAAGTGTATACAAGATGAGAAGAAGAAGGGAAACAACTCCGGTGTTATAATTCACAGCCATGTTGGTGATCTCAGGAATTCTAGTCATGAGAAAGATGGATGTGAGAAAAACAGAGCTGATGACAAAGGGCGGGATCAGCTCCCTGAAAATGTATCGGTTTATTGTTGTCATAATTTAGGGTGAAAAATATAGGTAATAGACCTAAGAGTCAAACTTTTTCTGTCAACCCACCCTGACCAAAATCAAATTTTAATGGACGGAACCTGTGATCCAGGTTATATTTCCCACCCATGAACTACATTGTAATAGCCAGCGGAGCCATAAAGGAATACGACTACTTTGTGCGCCTCATAAGACTTGCAGATAAGGTTGTTGCGGCCGATGGCGGTGCAGGGCATCTGAGAAAAATGAACATAGTTCCTGACATTGTTATTGGGGATCTTGATTCAATGGACAAAGAGACTCACATATTTCTTACACAAAACAAGATCCCCCTGATCACCCATCCCGTTGACAAGGATGCGACAGACACGGACCTTGCCGTTCAATGGGCCATGGAAAACAACGCCAGCTCTATAACACTCCTGGGGGTAACCGGCACAAGGATTGACCACACCCTGGCAAACATTTTTCTGCTTGAAAAAATCACCAGGGCCGGTATCGACTGTAAAATCGTGGATGACAACAACGAGATTTATCTGTTAATCGACAAAATCGAACTTTCAGGCGAACCCGGTGAATTTTTGTCGCTCATCCCCCTTACCCGATCGATCGAGGGAGTGACCATTACCGGGGTTGATTTCCCCCTTAAAAACCACAGACTTCCCATGGGGTCCTCCCTTGGGATCAGCAACCGTTTCACAGGCGAAACAGCCCATATCTCCATAAAAAACGGCATGGCCATCGTTACAAAATCAAAAGACTTTTAGCTCTTAGCTAACAGCTCAATTCCTGCTTGTGGGCTTCGTAAAGCTGCTCAAAAAGAACTGGAACACGCCTGTTGAACTCGGCAAGAAGAGGCAGCATGCTCTGGCGCATCTGAGGATGGGACGCCTTGGAGCATCTGAGCTTAAAGATATGCCGCCATTCTCTCATGTTGGCCGTCATCACAATATCGGTCTTGAGGCTGTTGGGCAGCACGCTCCTCGCCTCCTGGGCCCTGGCTCCTGCCGCAAGGAGATTGAGATAGGCCTTTTCGCACATTTCCATGGCCCTTTTCCACTCCTCAAACTGATCGGACCCTTCCTCCCAGAAGAACGGCCGTATCACGGTGATTTCGTTGCCGAACTTTTCCTTTGAGTAGTTGGCATACCTTGTGCTCTCCTGGCTGAACGAGCAGAGCCTGTGGCGCACAATCTCATGGGTGACGCCCCGGTCGCACACAAGCCTTACCGTGGCTGAGACATGCTCTATAACGCTCTCATGGCCCGTTTTCAGTATCCTTCTTAAAAAAGGGGCAGCCGTGCCTTGCTCAATCTTATCCTCAGATTTATAGCAGGTGCGGGCCGCGAGCTCCAAAAGCCTTAAAACCTCGTCCCCGTCAGCCATGTGAAGTATCTCAAAAGAAGGTTCAACTATCTTCATGATTCCAGTCTCCTAAATCCATCCTCTAATTCCAGTTTCCGAATTCAAATTTACTAGTAGTTGACATCTGCGTAATTGACCCACCCCCCTGCCCTGACAAGGGCAAGATCAAACTCGCCGACCTCAAAGGGAATCTCATCTGAATCAACACCGTTGTGGATAGTAAGGAGCATTTCATCGAGATCAGCGTTGATAATGGTATCCGTACCCTTATACCTCTTAAATATGTTGTCAATTGTGTCGGCATGGAGCGTCAGGGCCATCATGCCGCAGTTGAACATGTTCTGCCTGAATATCCTGGCAAACCCCGAGGCAATCACCATGTTGATGTTGTTCATCTCAAACACCCAGGGCGCATGCTCCCTTGAAGAGCCGCATCCAAAGTTGTTCCGTGTGACCACAACTGCCTTATCTTCACAATCGATCCCGGGATCAAACCCATCCAGGTTGAGATCCTCGAGGATATATGGCTTCAAGGCCTCTTTGGTGCTTTCCGTCAGGTACTTTGCAGGAATAATCTCGTCGGTATTGATGTCATCCCTGTCGAGGAAAAGGACCCTTCCGCTGAAGTTTTTCATCTGTATCACCCCCTATCCTGGCCGTTGCCGGAAAAAAGTTCAGAGTTGATTATCCTGCCGGCAATCGCCGATGCAGCAGCCGTGGCAGGGCTCATCAGGTGAACCATGCCGCCCTTGCCCATGCGCCCGTTAAAGTTACGATTGGTCGTTGATGCACAGGCTTCACCCGGTGCCAGGATGCCGTTGCTCATGCCAAGGCAGGCACCGCAGGTTGGATTCGTTACACAGAATCCGGCATCCATGAAGACCTTGATAATTCCCTCTTCAAGGGCCGCAGAAAAAATTTCAGGGGTGGCCGGAGAAACAATGGCCCTGAGAGTCGGGCTGATGGTCCTGCCCTTGATAATGCCGGCCGCAACCCTCAGGTCTTCGAGCCTTCCATTGGTGCAAGATCCGATGTAAACTTGGTCAATGGGAGTTCCCTCCAATTCGGAAACCGGGCGAACCTGGTCCGGCTTGTACCCGAAGGTCACCTGGGGAACAAGGGTTGTTACGTCGATTTCAAGGGTGTCACTGTAAACGGCATCCCCATCCGGGGCAAAGGCCATAAAGGCATTCAAGGCCGCCTCTTTTGAAGGATAATCCTCCTGGATAAACTTCCAGAGATAGTCCACAGTGACCATGTCCGGGGGGCAGATCCCGCTCGTTGCACCGGCCTCCACAGCCATGTTGCAAAGGGTCATGCGCTCTTCCATGGACATGGTTGCCACAGCTTGTCCCGAGAATTCGATGACACGGTCGGTTGCACCGTTAACACCCAGGGTCTTGATTATCCACAGGATCACATCCTTTGCATAAACCCCCGGTTGAAGGGTACCTGCAATGGAAACCTTCATGGAAAGCGGTCGCTTAAAGGCACACACGCCTTTCAATATTCCCACCTCAAGATCCGTGGTGCCGACCCCTGCTGCAAATGCGCCAAAGGCACCATGGGTGCAGGTGTGGGAGTCACCCATTATAATGGTGTAACCCGGGCGGACAAAACCTTTTTCCGGGAAAATCGCATGGCAGACCCCGTTTCTGCCGATATCGAAAAAATCCTTGATTCCATGGCGCCTGGCCCAGTCCCTCAATATCTTGCCCTGAAGGGCAGTCTTGGAATCCTTGGCCGGTGTCACATGGTCAATGACAGCCTTGATCTTTGACGGATCAAACACCCGGTCCTTGCCCCTTGCAACAAGATCCTCAATGGCAATGGGGGTGGTAATTTCGTGACAGAACACAGCATCGAGGGCCAGAACCACAACATCCCCACCGGGTTGGTCCACAATGTGGGCATCAAAAATTTTTTCGGCAATGGTTTTTCCCATTGGGCATCTCCTTGTTTACTTATTCTGGTCCTAATCAATGGAGGTCTCCCGGGGTGCTCCCTGGGATTTTGGGTCATGTTTTAAAAGGCACCCTGTCCATTCTCAAAGTAACGACCACATGGTTAATCTTCAAACAGTGTGAACTTTCTTTCCATGATAAACTCCAAGGTGATGGTGTTAATTTGGTAGCGGTACCTGAAAACCACAGATAGAAAACTCGTTCAATCTGTGACCCGGCCAACAAGAGGGTGAGGTGGTCACAAAGGGAGTAAAAACAAAAAGTGCCCCACGGGGGAGCACTTTTCATGGATTTTATAATTTAAACACAAGACTCATGAACAGCAGGAGCCCTTTGTACCGCAACTTCCACACCCTGAATCGCTCATTTCAAGCTTTGAGTCCAGGTGGAATCCCATACCAGTAAAATCAATTTTAATAAGCTTTGCATCTTGCATGAATTTTTTATCAGCAACAAATTTTAATCCTTTAACATCGTAGGTGTTGTCGCTGTCTTTAGGCTCATCCAGAGCCATTGCTAGGGAAGGGCCGCCTCAGCCACCCGAATTTAAAAAGATCCTTATGGGAGTAGGCTCTTTCCCATTAAAATATTCTAGAACCTGCGTTTTTGCAGCATCTGTGATTTCAATCATTGTTATACTCTCCTTAGTTCGTTTATTAAAATTCCAGAAGATTATTAATTGCCAGAAATAATCGCTGGTTCAAATAGTTTAATCACATACCTTTCGATTGTCAAGCGAGGAGAATACAACTTTTAAAAACCGCAGGATACAAGAATCTTAATCACGAAAGTCACGAAAAACAAAACTTATGGAAAAATTCTCTTTTTTCGTGGTCTTCGTGCCTTTCGTGGTTCCTATATTTTCCGTGGTTTATGCCCGACCCTGCCAGATACTGAAAGCCAGTTCTCAGCAATTCTAATTATGCAATGTCAGCGTTGGGGGCGACGGCCAGTATCGCCTTGCTGAACATCAAGAAACAAAGGGGATCAGATTTTCGGACAGGACAAACCCTAATAACCGCAAATTGTCTGAGGGAGACACGACCGAGTTTTTGCGGTTTGGGTTTGTCCTGGCTGAAAATCCCCCGACTTTCTTCGTTCAGCAAGGTGATACTGGCTGACGCTAAAGAAGGAAGTCAAAATTAGAACTGCTGGCCAGTTCCATTGCAAGTTGACTTATCGGCCATCCATATGATATTTTACCAGCTTTAT